>NZ_KB893592.1 GCF_000374085.1 Spirosoma spitsbergense DSM 19989
TGCTTTCGAACTAATGGCTTAACCGTTTTCCAGAGCGTTTGGCCAAGTTGATGAGGATGGCTTAAAAATCGAGTAACATCATCATGGCTAAGCTGGTCATCCATCAGGCGGGCCATGTTGGTAGCTGAAGTTTGGCCGAATGAACTGAGCAGATAGTCTGTATATAAATCAAGGTTCGTTTGCATTACCAAAGATAATTTGTCCACTTAACCACTTTGCGTAACTTCAGTATAGTAACATGAACCAACTTATGCGGTAAGATTACTTATACCACTTTTTCAGCGATGTCGGATTTTACTAACCAGGTTGTTTTTATTACCGGTGCCGGATCAGGCATTGGTAGGGCAACGGCACTTGTTTTCGCCAGAGCGGGCGCGTCTGTCGTTGTGTCAGATGTCAACCAAAGCAGTGGACCGAACGTCGTTTCACAAATCCACCAACTGGGCGGCCACGCCTTATTTGTTGCCTGTGATGTGGCCGTCCCTACTCAGATTGAGGCAGCCATTCGGCACGCAATTGACGTATATGGAAAGTTGGATATCGGCATCAACAATGCGGGTATAGGTGGTAAGTATGGTCGTTTTACTGAACAGACTCAATCGGACTTTGACCAGATTATGGCCGTCAATGTTGGGGGCGTATTTTATGGGATGCAGTTCCAAATTCAACAGATGCTGACTCAACCTGAGGGGGGGCGAATTGTGAATGTGTCGAGCATTGCGGGGGTGCGCGGCATGCCGATGGGCGCACCGTATAGTGCTTCGAAACATGCGGTGATTGGTCTGACCAAAACGGCAGCGCTGGAATATGCCCGGCAACGCATTCGTGTCAACGCAGTTTGTCCCGTTTATACGCATTCTGCCATGGTCGACGAGTTGATTCAGCAGGCACCAGCTATGGAAGAGAAGATGCGCCGGATGATTCCGATGGGTCGGTTTGGACAACCGGAGGAGATTGCTCAGGCCATTCTGTGGCTTTGCTCCGACGAGAACGCGTTCGTTACCGGGCAGGCTATCCAGCTAGACGGGGGCCTGACGGCGGGTTAGGCCTGTGGCGGTGTAGAAAAATCAGTCAGCCATTCCTCTTCCTTTGCCCGCATCTGCGTAGACTCCTCAGCACTTTTGTCTCCGTAGCCGCAAAGGTGCAGTAATCCATGCGCCAGGACCCGACGCATTTCCTGTTCGGGCAATACTCCCAGCTGACCCGCGTTATCGTTCACTCGGTCTACACTGATAAAAATATCACCGGCCAGTATACCTTCTTCTTCGCTCTGATCGAAGGTAATAATGTCGGTATAGTAGTCGTGCTCAAGATAGTCCTTATTGACTTGCAGGATATAGTCGTCGGAACAGAAAATATAGTTTAGTTCACCAACTGCATAACCTTCTCCTTCGGCCTGCCGTTTAAGCCACTGACGCGTTGGCTGCTTCTGAGCAAGCTTATAGGGTACGTCCTCATTGAAAAACCGAATCATTAGCTCATTAATTTACTCCAAAGATACGCCATGAAAGCTATTCTGCTCGCCGAAACCCACCAACCCGTTCAGTATGTTGATACAGATGAACCCACTATCGGGCCGGGCGAAGTACTCATAAAACTCCAGGCAGCCGCCCTGAATCACCGCGACGTCTTCGTTCAGAAAGGCTTGTATCCCGGCATCAAGCTACCGGTAATTCCGGGCTCCGACGGAGCTGGTATGGTAATAGAAACAGGCGAAGGGGTCGATTCATCCTGGAAAGGACAATCCGTTATTATCAATCCAGCGTTGAACTGGGGACCTAATCCTAAATTTTACGGCGCTGATTTTCAAATTCTGGGTATGCCTACGAATGGGACATTTGCGGAGTATTTGCGGATTCCTACCGACTCCATTCACCACAAGCCGAACCATCTTTCCGTAGAGCAGGCAGCCGCACTGCCACTAGCAGGCCTGACGGCGTGGCGAGCCCTGATGACACGGGCCGGGCTGTACAGAAGCAGTGATAGTAGTGCTATTTCTGAAAAAGTACTCATTACCGGTATTGGCGGGGGGGCCGCTCTGTTTACTTTGCAATTTGCGGTAGCTGCCGGAGCAGAGGTATGGGTAACCTCCGGCTCGGATGATAAAATTGAAAAAGCAACAGAAATGGGAGCCGCCGGTGGAGTCAATTATCGACAGGCCGATTGGCACAAGGCACTTCTGGCTCAGACAGGAACGGGAAACACAACGGGTGGAAACCGGGGTTACTTCGATGTCATTATAGACAGTGCGGGTGGGCCAGGATTTGCCAGACTGATTGATGTGGCTGCTCCCGGTGGACGGATTGCTTTCTTTGGCAGTACTACGGGTAACATAACAGATATTATACCGTCCAAGGTATTTTTCAAGCAGCTATCTATTTTTGGGAGTACGATGGGGACACTGGGTGAGTTCACCGCTATGCTCTCGTTTGTATCTGACCATCAACTTGTTCCTGTGATTGACAGGGTTGTGCCCCTTTCCGATACCGAACAAGCCATGCAGAAGATGGACGCAGGCAGTCAGTTTGGGAAAATTGTTCTATCTATTTAGGTTTGATACCGTTTTCATTAAACCATAAACAAAAAACATACAAAATAACCGATAATTTAATAATTTCTACTGCTCCGGTATAGTTATCCACAAGTAAAGTGTGGATAACTATACACTTATACACATTACACAAATTAAAGACACTGAAAATGGGTGTTCATATTCCTGATTTAGAAGTTGTTATGGTTAACGCTTTGCCGCTTAAATTTTAAATCAAGTAGCTTCTTACCTTTGTCTCTATGGTTATAATGAAGCATCCGGTTGGCCAAATCTTATCAGAACGGTTAGCAGTTCACCAGCAAAATGGTCTTTTACGCCATTTAACATTGGCCAATCAAAAAGTTGATTTCTGCTCAAATGATTATCTGGGATTTGCCCGTTCATCTGCCCTTAAACTACTTATTCATCAGGCTCACGCCGAACAGGCAGAGCCCCATAACGGAGCGACGGGTTCACGACTATTGGCGGGTCAGACATTGTTGGCCCAGGAGTTGGAAGAGGAACTAGCCCGATTTTACCAGACCGAATCCGCCCTTATCTTCAATTCGGGATACGATGCAAATCTTGGTCTGCTGGCTTGCCTGCCGAAGGATGGCGACACATTGCTGACGGACGAATTGATTCACGCCAGCATGATTGACGGGGCACGCCTTAGTTATGCAACCCGCCACCGTTTTCGGCATAATGACTTAGAAGATGTTGAAGCCAAACTTAAAACGGCCCGTGAATCATTGAAAAAAGGGCAGGTGTTTGTTGCGGTTGAGTCCGTTTATTCCATGGACGGCGACATGGCCCCGCTGCAGGAACTAGTCGATCTCTGCGAACAGTACGGCGCGGCTCTTTTAGTGGATGAAGCCCACGCAACAGGGCTTTATGGGCCAAATGGCGAAGGCCTGGTTGTTGCCATGGGGTTGCAGGATCGGGTGTTAGCCAGAGTGCATACGTTTGGGAAAGCGTTAGGCATTCACGGGGCGGCTGTTGTTGGGCCTGCTGTGTTACAAAATTATCTTATCAATTTCGCCCGGACTTTTATTTACACGACGGCCTTGCCAGCCCATAGTCTGCTGGCCATTCAATGCGCTCATCAACACAGGAAGAGCCATGCCGATACGCAGGTTCGACTTCAGAAACAACTTACCTATTTTCAACAGCGTATCAACCATTCGTTACCTAACACGACCTGGACAAATAGTCAGTCCCCGATTCAGTGCTTAATACTGCCCGGCAACGATTTCGCCCGGCAGGTGGCTCATCAGGCCCAACAGGTTGGGCTGGATGTACGGGCCATTTTAAGTCCAACGGTTCCAGCCGGGCAGGAACGATTACGGTTATGCATTCATGCGTTCAATACGATGGAGGAGATAGACCGTCTGGTCGAAATTTTACAGGCAACGCTAGCCGGTGAAACAATCGAACAGGATTAATAAGGAAGCAGCAAACAGGCATTCGCGCTTTTCTTCATCCATCCAAAAAGAGTCAGCCAGCTATGTATTGAATACATAGCTGGCTGACTCTTTTTGCAAAAACCGCTTTTAGGGTATTACTTCTTGTACATCACGGTTTCTACCGCCTGTAATGTTCGCTTTACGTTAGGCAAAATAACTTCAATTAAGGTTGGAGCATAAGGCAGGGGCAAATCCATGCTGTTGACCCGAACTACCGGCGAATCCAGATAATCGAACGCATTACGCTGAATATTATATGTCAGCTCCGACGAAATAGCGGCCAATGGCCAGGCTTCCTCAACAATTACGCACCGGTTCGTTTTCTTCACCGAGTTAATAATCGTTGCGTAGTCAATCGGGCGAACGGAGCGCAGGTCGATTACTTCGGCCGATACATTATTTTTGGCTAACTCATCGGCAGCAGCGAGGGCCACTTTCATGATTTTACCGAACGAAACAATCGTTACGTCATTGCCTTCCCGAACAACGTTTGCCTTGCCAATCGGAATCAGGTACTCCTCCTCCGGAACCTGGCCTTTATCGCCGTACATCAACTCCGACTCCATGAAAATTACGGGGTCATTGTCGCGGATACACGACTTAAGTAAGCCTTTAGCATCGTATGGGTTCGAGGGTACAACCACTTTTAGGCCCGATGTATTGGCAAACCAGTTCTCGAAGTTTTGTGAGTGCTGCGAGGACAGCATCCCGGCATTACCCGTTGGCCCCCGGAATACGATTGGACAAGAGTATTGCCCGCCCGACATCGACATAATTTTAGCCGCCGAATTAATCACCTGGTCGATAGCGACAAGGGAAAAGTTAAACGTCATAAACTCAATGATTGGCCGCAGTCCGTTAATGGCCGAACCAACACCAATACCAGCAAAACCCAGTTCGGCAATGGGGGTATCAATAACCCGCTCCGGCCCAAATTCGTCCAGCATTCCCTGGCTAACCTTATAAGCACCGTTGTATTCGGCAACTTCTTCGCCCATTAGATAGACGAGTGGGTCCCGGCGCATTTCTTCCGTCATTGCCTCCCGCAGGGCTTCGCGGAACTGTATTTCTCTCATGCTGAATGCGTTGTTTGCGTTTTGTTACATATCCGGCCAATTCGCAAGCCGGGATAATAGGGCAGAAAACCGGTCAAAATTAGGCAAAATGCCCTGATTCATCAAATGAGTGTTGCAGGGCTTTCAGTATTCGACAGAAGTTACGTTCAGAATGAGCGTTCAGCGCACTACGGCCAATTTTCCCTGCAACCCTTCCGTACCATCGGCGGTGATAACAACAACCAGATAAATGCCGGTTTGGGCCTGTCGTCCTTTATAGTCAATCAGGTTCCAGGTAGCCGTTCCTCCCTGCGACCGGGTTTCGTACACTAATTGCCCACCTGCATCAAGAATTTTGACCGTCGCGTTTTCCGTCAGTCCCCTGATTCCAACGGTTCCGCTAAAATCAGGCCGAACCGGATTGGGGAAAATTGTGATGTTGGTCAGTGCTTCGGCGGGTTCGGTGGCAGTTCCCTGATAAGAAATCAATCCATAGGCACGGGTATCCGTTCCGGTTTGAATGAATAGTTTCCCACTGACAGGCTCAATCGCCAGTGCCTGAACGGTGTTGACGGGTAAGGGACTGTTCTGCGCTGTAAACGTTTCCAGCAATTGCGACCCGTCCGGCGCAACGAGATAAAGACCGTTTCGGGTACCAAGCCATTTTCGGTTTCCACCATCTACAGCCATAGCCGTAATGACCTCGTTAGGTAGCAACCTGCGCCCGTTCAACCGGGGCGGCTGGGCATCAATCGTACCATCGAACGCACCATATGGATTATCGAATACCGTCGGGCCTGCATCTGTCCCTACCCAGATAGCCCCGTTTCGGTCTTTCGCTAAGGTACGAACGCTATTTGTGGGTAAACCGCCTTGCCCGGTTTGTGTTGACAGGTAGCGCACCCGATTGGTTGACGGGTCAAACACAATCATGCCATTGCCTAGAGGGAGCCTTAGCCATAAAAAACCATTATCATCAGGAACAATCTGTAAAATGTCGACCCGCCCAATTGCAGGAAATGATTTGAACTGACCATCAGCCTGCCGACGATGCAGCGAAGCCTGCTGAAGGTTCGTTTGACCAGTAATTAGCCACAAATTACCAACGTTATCCGCAGCCAGACCCATAATTAATGGCCTTATGGTGGCTGGTACAGTAACTATCTCAGGTGCTTGACCTTCATTTTGACTCCACAACCCGCTCTCAAAACTACCCAGATAAAGACGTTGCTCTGTGGGCAGATAAGCTGCTGAATTGAAGCTTACGGTCGCTAGACTATACCGATTCCACCGCCCGGTGGGTACGGAAAATGACTCAAAAAAGCCCGATGTGTTATCGTATTGACGGAATGACAACGGAACAAGCGTTTTCGGGTAAGCATACAAACCGGTGAAGGAATCACGGGAAGGGCCTTCGGGAACAATACGCTGGAATACCCCGGCATTACCCAACAACAACCCATTTTGACCATCGGCAACACACACCATGCCGCCATCAGCCACCACCTCACGGGGGTTAGCCAGTAAAGGCCCGGAGTACGACCCACTACCCGGCAGGGTGATGACTTTATCGGTGGCCAGGATTGATCCATTAGCAGCCGGGAATTGGCGGATCAGCGTGTTTGAGAGTGGTTTCGTTAGTACCCACTGGCCGTTTTGTTGTTCATAAACTCCGGTACCCGGTACCGTTATCGACAGCCGCCCCTGATTTGTACCGATTGATTCAACCGAAGTAGCCGTACGCGAACCCGGTTTAGTTATCGGTTTCCAGTTAGCAGGGTCAGCAATGTTCACGTTGGGAGCAAACCGTATTGCCTGAAGTTGTGATACGTAATCGGACGGCTGTAGAGCCCCCGTAAGTGCATACAGGCTATCCGCCGTTATTGTTGTCTGAAGCACAAATAGTGGCAAACCATCACGCCTTCTACCGAGGTAAGTATCCCGTACTTCGTTCTTTATAATGTCCAGTACCACTATACCAAATGAAGTACTGAGGTACACATTGGTACCGATTCGGTTCAGGTGATTGATGCCCCGCAAATCGGGCAGGTTCGACGCCGAAACAATAGTGTTTATGTTGGTCACCCCGTTTGGTTCACCCGTTTCCGTAACCGCCAGAAAATCCAGATTGCCATTCTGGTAAGCAATCAGTATTTTCTTCTGGTCGGCGAGATACAGGATTCGGTTGATACCCACATCACTCAGCCCATCTGCTTTGCCAAGCGTTGTGGTTTCGCCCGTGTTTTTGTCGTAGTAGAAAAACCCATTTTGAGTAGCGGCATAAATCTTCGTGCCCACTACAGCTACCGACTGGCCGGACTGGTAGCTGGCGTGCGTTTGCCAGATGCCAATTTGAGAAAATGCAGTATAATGAATACTGATTAACAGGCCGACAAGCAGGAATAGTGTATTATTCCTGTATTGATTGACGGTGTCGCGTTGATTATGATTCATCATTCATCATCCGTAACATTCTCGTACACCCATTCTTTCCGGCCTGCATTCTCACCGAGGTTAAAACAGCGTCGGCAGCGGGCTTCGTAGCTTTCCGTTTCACCCAGCAAAACCCGTTCTTTAGACGGTACAAGCCGGTATGAGTACTGAGCCAAATCGCCACAGACGATGCATATGGCATGAACTTTGGTTACATATTCGGCAACGCTCATCAGTTGGGGTATGCATCCGAAGGGGTTCCCGGCGAAATCCATATCCAGCCCTGCTACAATAACCCGTTTGCCCTGATTGGCCAGATTGATACAAACATTGACAATGTCGGTATCAAAAAACTGGGCTTCATCAATACCTACCACATCGCAATCGCCCGCCAGTGGCAGAATCTGGCTCGCTGTTTGTACAGGTGTCGATGGAATAGTCAGGTCGGAGTGAGAAACAATATTTTCGTGGTGGTAGCGGGTGTCCAGAGCGGGTTTAAAAATCTGGATATTGAGTTTGGCAATCCGGGCACGGGTGAGTCGGCGAATCAGTTCTTCCGTTTTGCCGGAGAACATTGATCCGCAAATCACTTCGATCCAGCCCGTTCGGAGATGAGTTGGTTCGCGCCGTCGTGTAGGTTCGATAAACATTACGTAGTTGCGTCTTTTTAAAACCCATTTAATAGGTTATCTGTACCGCTTATTGCCCGGTTAGTGGGCATCCTCACTTTTTTGAACTTTATTTAATACCCAAAATGAGTTTGCGACCGAAAACTTTATCTTTACAAAACAAAGGCTTTTCCTAATGTCGAACAAGTTTAACGCCAACGCTCTCACCGAATACAGCAAGTCCTACGCCCGTCGGATTGCGGCTGATTTTTATCAGCAGCACACAGCCATAAATGGGCAGCAGCTTATGGCGCTTACCCCTATTAGTCAGATTAATTTTCTAATTATCAACCATCTATCAGATAAGTGGCAGGTAGATACGGCTAAATTCCGTAGTCCTTATTTCGATTTTACGGCCGCCGAAGTACAGGAATCGTTACAAAGCTTTATGAATGTAGTGTCGCAATACATTTCTGTTCGGCGCGAACATCTGGAACCACTGCTGGCTGATGCCACCCGCCGTACCATTACCTTAATATTTGACCCACGTGCTTATTTTGACGATGTACTTCGTAGCCAGCCTGATTTTACCGTAACGATCGAAGCACTCCGCCAAATAACGCGGTACACAAAAATAAATCAGTTTATCCCGACTCATATTACGCAACGTACCAATGGGAAACCGTTCGTTTACGTGAATCAGGCGCTTATTTATCTGGATGAAGCACTTACGCAGAAAGGCCATGAATTAGAACACTACGACAAGTACGTTGCGCTGTTTTCGGAGAAATTACCGATGGATGTGTCGGCTCTGTTGCGAAGTCATGTACCCGACAATATTCCAGCACCTCCGGCACGTTCCTTTTTCGATGCTGCTGTCGAAACCGCTGTTCCACCCGCTCCACTGGTAGTGGAATCGACAACCGCAGCCGCCACTCATGCTGTAGCCTCTAAAGCTGATTTGACTCCTGCTGCTCCGGTCGAAGAAACCGCCAGCGTTACGGGCGCGAAATTTTTGGACGGTCACTCCGGGCCGGAGCCAGTCGCTCCTACAAGCCAGCCGTCGCAGTTAAAGACCGGTGCCATCTCGCAGCCGGTTGTAGAGGAAACATCACGGCCTGTTGCCGTGGGTGATAACCCCCCCGCGCTGAATGACACGCTACGGGAAACTACTACCGGAGACTCCAATACAGTTGCCGAAAAATTCCACCAGGCACCCATTGAGAGTGTTGCCCGGAGCATTTCACTGAATCAAAAATTCCGGTTTATCAATCAGCTTTTCAACGGCAATTCAAGCGCTTATAATCAAGCTGTTGAAGAAATTGACACCCTGGATAACTATGGGCAGGCACTCGACCTGGTTTCTTATCGCTATGCCTCTCAGTATCTATGGGATATGAGTAGTGATGAAGTCAGTGAATTAGTCGAAATCTTGAAACGCCGGTTTTCTTAACTCCCACTTTCGACGCTTTTTTTATCGTTGTTGTGGTATCCTTTTGGAAGTGATTCCGTCCAATAGCCGCTTACCAGTAGCAGCATAGTCAACTGCTTCCGGTAAGCGGCTATTTTATCTAAACAGAAAAGGTCTTGCGAACGGTTTACCTGCTCACTGTAGCTGGCTTCTTTATCTCGTTTGCGGCTCAGTCACAAACGAATACGGCGTTGCGTCGGGATGCCGATATTAGCAAGTATTTGCAAGACCTGTTTCCCGTACAAACGGAGGGCATTGATTATCAGGCCGTTTATGATGCACTGACCCAGCTCTACGCCAGTCCGCTTGACCTGAACACGGCAAGCCGGGAAGAACTGGAAGCTACCTACCTTCTCACCGAACGTCAGCTAAGCAATTTGGCGAGCTACCGTACAGAATTGGGTGATTTACTATCTGTCTACGAATTACAGGCAGTACCTGGTTTTGATTTACCCACTATCCGGCGGTTGCTCCCTTTTGTAACGGTTGCCGGCACGCCGGGTTTGTTTGGTGTTTTACCAACTCCGACGGATAATTACCTGATTGTACGCTATGAGCGGGTAGCTGAAATCCAGAAGGGATTTACGGAAGCCACGCCCGACAAAAAGGGTACCCTGCCAACGCGCTACCTCGGCGACGCCGGGCAGTGGTACGCCCGCTATCGCTACAGCCGTCCACGCGCTTTCAGCATCGGGCTAACGATGGAAAAAGACCCCGGCGAGCAGCTAAACTGGAACCCTTCGTCCAACCGGTACGGAGCGGATTATATTTCCTTTCACGCCCAGGTTCAAAACCGGGGTCGCTGGCGGAACATTCTGGTCGGGGATTATCAACTGCAAATCGGGCAGGGATTGGTTCTGTCGGCGGGGTTCGTACTGGGCAAAAGTGCCGAAACGGTACAGACCGTTCGTCGCCCTACCCTGGGTGCCCGGCCCTACACATCACTGACCGAATACGGTTATTTTAGGGGTGCCACAGCAACGTATGCCCTGCACAAGACGCTGGACATTACGCTCATGGCATCCAGAAACCGTCGCGATGCGAATATTGTAGCGGACAGTTTGGGTAATGGGACTATCTTCAGTTCACTGCAAACCTCCGGTCTTCACCGAACAAAATCAGAAATTAATGACCAAGGGAGTTTACTCGAAACAAATCTGGGCGCTCATGTCCTCTATCATAACCGCAATCAGCTTCAGCTTGGCTTCACGGTACTACAAACAACCTTCAGCAACTATTTTCAGAAGCGGAATTTAGCCTACAATCAGTACGATTTCACGGGAAAGCAAAATCTTGTTGCGGGTCTACATGGCAGCTACATCTGGCACAACTGGAATCTGTTTGGCGAAGTGGCCCGTAGTAGTGGCTCCGTTACTAATTCGGGCGGTATTGGTGCGGTAGTGGGTGCCTTAGCCAGTCTGACCAAAAAAGTAGATGTAGCTCTTCTTCTTCGCCATTACGACCGAAATTTTCATAGTTTTTACGGGAACGCCTTCAGTGAAGGAACCCGGAACAGCAACGAGTCGGGAGCTTATCTGGGCGTGAAATACACCGTTTACCGGAAAGTGACGGTCGGCGGGTTTATTGACTTCTACACGTTTCCGTGGTTAAAATACCTGGTTGATAAACCATCCGGCGGGTTCGATTATTTGTTACAGGGCCGTTACACCCCCAACCGCCAAACGGCCTTTTATGCAGTCTATCACGAAGAACACAAACAGAAAAACCTGACCCTTGGCAAAGTTAAAGATGTGGTTGGCACCACGCGTCGCAGCTACGCCTTGAACGCCGAGTACAGATTAGCCCCCGGCCTTTCCCTGCGTTCGCGGGTGCAGTGGGGCAGTTTTACGTATGCCGGCCAATCAGCTTCTCAGGGATTAGCGCTGGTGCAGGATGCCACATTCGATTACCGGCGACTGAGTTTGAGCGGGCGGATTGCGCTGTTTGGCACGGATGATTATGATAGCAGGCAGTACGTCTACGAGCGGGACGTGCTGTATGCCTTCTCGTTTCCGGCGTATTTCAATCACGGTGTTCGCCATTATTTACTGGCACAATACAGACTAACCCAGCAGTTGGATATATGGGTACGCTGGGCCAGAACTGATCTGACCAATCAAACCACCGTTGGCTCCAGTTTGGACCTAATTGATGCCCCGCACAAAACGGAAGTGAAAGTTCAGGCACGCTGGCGTTTTTAGTCGTCTACTTTTCCATTTCCCGGATGAGTTTATTGGCATTGATAAACTCATTCAACTCATCTACACTGGAATGAGTCAGCGAAGCACTGTCACCCTCCCAGAGTTTTTTACCCTTGTAGAGGAACATGATCTTCTCGCCAATCTCCATCATCGAGTTCATATCGTGGGTAATTACAACGGTAGTAATCTGAAACTCCTCGGTAATTTCGGCAATCAGCTCATCAATTTTGGCCGATGTCAACGGGTCAAGTCCGGAGTTTGGCTCATCGCAGAATAAATATTTAGGATTCAATACGATGGCCCGGGCTATTCCGACGCGCTTTTTCATCCCACCACTGATTTCAGAGGGCATGGAATCCCTGGCCTTTTCCAACCCAACGCGTTTCAGACATTCAATTGCCCGGTCCATTTTCTCGTTTTCCGGCTGGTCGGTGAGCATATCGAGTGGAAATCGAACATTGTCCAGTACCGACTTTGAATCGAATAGAGCCGATCCCTGAAACAGCACCCCCATTTCGCGCCGGATAGCCTTCTGATCATTCAGAGAGCTGGTCAGGAAATTTCGACCGTCGTACATTACCTCGCCAGAGTCCGGTTTGACCAGGCCAATCATACACTTCAGCAAAACACTTTTCCCCGTACCGCTACCACCAATAATCAGGCTCGTTTCGCCGGGTTGAAATTTGCCTTCTATACCCACCAGAATTTGACGGTCATCGAAGGCTTTTGATATGTTTTTAATCGTAATCATTTATCAATGAGTAGTTGAGTGAATGAGCGACTGAGTAAATAATTGTCAGTACCAACCCGCTTTGACGTATTATTCACTCAACCACTCATTCATTTAGTCACAATTAGGTTAGTAACATTTGCGTCAGAACGAAGTCAGCGGCTACGATAGCAATACAGCTATTGGTTACCGCTGCTGTTGAAGCAGCACCAACTTCCAGCGCTCCACCCCGAACCCGGTAGCCCTGATAAGCCGAAATCGTTGAGACCAGAAAAGCAAACACAACCGTTTTAATCAGCGCAAACGCAACGCCAAACGGCTTGTACTCGAATCGCAGGCCCGATACATATTCTTCCGGCGTAATTACCCCTGCCAGCGTACCTGCAATGTACCCGCCCAGAATGGCCAGAAAGCCAGCCATAATTACCAGTAAGGGAAACATAAGAACAGACGCTATCACTTTAGGTAGGATAAGATAGGAACTGGAATTAATTCCCATCACTTCAAGCGCATCGACCTGCTCGGTAATGCGCATAGTACCTAGTTCACTGGCAATGTTGGAACCTACTTTTCCCGCCAGAACGATGCATGACAACGTCGGTGCCAACTCCAGAATGGAGCTATCCCGTACGATGAGCGCAATGATATTTTTGGGCACGAAGGGATTCGTCAGGTTGTACGCCGTCTGTACGCAGGTAACGGCTCCGATAAACGTATTGACCAGGGCGACGATGAAAATAGAACCGACACCAATGGAGGTGCATTCGTCCAGGATGAGTTTCAAGTAAACCCCGAACTTCTCCCGATTACGGAAGAGTGTACCCAAAAAAATAAAGTAATTGCCTAATCTTGACATAAACTGAGTAGCGAAACGATCAGACTATCTCCGACGCACAGCGGATGACAGTCCTTCGGAAGAACCCCCGGAAAGATAGAATGGTTTCTGATGTAACTTGCGCTTTAGGAAGAAGACAGACCGTTTAAATTAGTACAACTACAGACTATCAATTTAATGAATCCACTAATTATTGTAACGGGCGGCACTAAAGGTATCGGGCGCGCCATAGTAGATAGGTTCGTTACCGCCGGGTTTGACGCTGTTGTCTGCGCCCGCTCCGTTGAAGATGTACCCGTGCAGGATACACTATTTCCCGTGGCGGCCGACCTCTCTACCCGTGCGGGTGTTGATGTGCTGCTCAACTATATTCATTCCCTAAAACGACCAGTCGATGTACTCGTCAATAATACGGGTGTCTTTTTGCCTGGCCAGATTCAAAATGAAGCGGAAGGCACGTTCGATGTAGTGATGAATACCAATTTGGGTAGTGCCTATCATTTGACGCGCGGCCTGCTCAATGGCATGATTACCCGTCGGCAGGGTCATATATTCATGATGTGTTCAACGGCGAGTATCACTCCTTACACCAATGGCGGCTCTTACTGTATCTCCAAATTTGCTTTGTTAGGCATGAGTCGTGTACTGCGCGAGGAGCTAAAACCCCATGATGTGAAAGTGACAGCCGTTTTGCCGGGTGCTACGCTTACAGCCAGCTGGGAAGGGACTGACTTGCCGGAAGAACGGTTTCTGAAACCTGTTGATGTAGCCGATAGTGTGTGGGGTGCCTATTCGCTTTCCCGCAGTGCCGTAGTGGAAGAAATCCTTATTCGCCCCCAGCTAGGCGACCTTTAAGTGCATTTACTCATACTCAGTTGGCAACTGATAACAATTCACTACGGACTCTTTTGTATCTTGCGCCCGGCTTTATTATTCCTAAGCGCTGGTACAATTTCATTATTAAACTGACTATAACTACGAATGGCTTCCGTTGAGTATCTGGGTATTGACGTTGGAGGCACGAACGTCAAAATGGGTATTGTCGATGCCAATACTGGCAAAATATCTAACTTTTATAGTCACGACACGATTAGTTGGCGTGAGTCGGGCCACTTTATTGAGCGCTTTGGCGATGCAGTGTCCTTACAGCTATTGAGTCATAAAGATATAAAGCAGGTTGGCATTGGGCTTCCTGGCATGCTCAATCGCGAACGAACGATTCCGCTAGAGATTACGGCTATTCCAGAAATCAATGATATCCCAATGGTCGACTTACTGAGTAAACGTTTCCCGGGTACTCAATTTTTTCTGGCCAACGATGCGAATGCGGCTGCTTTGGGTGAGTATTACTTTGCCGAAGAGAAAATTACGGAAAACTACATCTTCATTACTCTCGGAACGGGGATAGGTGGAGCTGCCATTATCAATAAAAAGATTTTTACGGGGGGCGATGGCAATGCCATGGAACCCGGTCATATCCCATCGCGCAACGGCCGGGTGCTGGAGCGTAATATTGGTAAGGTTGAACTACTTCAACTAGCCAACGAACGCCGGGAAAATTTTAAGAATGAAACAATGTTGCCTGATGATGGGCATATATCAACAACAGGCCTGGTAGCGGCTGCTGCCGAGGGGGATGAGCTAGCTTTGCAAATATGGGGCGAGGTGGGCGAAATGCTGGGCGAAGGGTTGGCAGCCCTTATTAAAATACTGGATATCAAGCAGGTGTTAATTGGTGGTGGATTATCGGCTTCCTTCGACTACATTATGCCTTCGGTTCACAAAACCCTCGATTACTGGCTCAATGATTATTACAAAAATGGCCTGAGCATTAAACGGGCTACTCTTGGGAATGATGCTGGTTTGCTTGGCGCAGCTTCGCTCTGTTTTGAGTAAAGCGGAAAGTGGCAGGTAGCGGACACGAATGTATTGCTTTCGCACGTCCGCTACTTCCCCTTCATTCAAACAATATTTACTTCCGGAGAAATCAGGACGCCGAACATTTCCTGTACGGATTGCTGCACCTGCCTGGCGAGCGTTACAATGTCGTTTCCAGTGGCATTGCCATAGTTAACCAATACCAGCGCCTGTTTCGCATGAACACCTGTATCGCCGGTTCGGTACCCTTTCCAGCCTGCCTGTTCAATGAGCCATCCCGCCGGTATTTTTACTAAATCATTACCAACAGGGTAACCTGGCAACGCTGGATACTGAGCTTTCAGGCGGTCGAACTGCGGTTTCGGAACCTCAGGATTCTTAAAAAAACTTCCTGCATTACCAATTTCGGCAGGGTCGGGAAGTTTGCTGCGCCGGATGCGGATAACGGCTTCGCTGATTGTCTGAATGGACAACGTATCATCCGATACACCCATTTCGGCCAGTGTTTCCCGAATGGCTCCGTAGCGTGTATGAAAAACGGGATGCTTATCGAGCCGGAATGTTACAGCGGTAATAATGTACTGATTTTTCAGCTCCCGCTTGAAGACACTTTCCCGGTAGCCAAATGCACAGTCAGCATGGGAGAAAGTCCGTTTTTCGCCCGTTTGTATGTGCACTGCCGTCAGTGATTCGAATACCTGTTCCAATTCGACACCATAAGCACCAATATTCTGCATGGGCGCGGCACCTACCGTTCCCGGAATCAGGGATAGATTCTCCATACCAGCATGGCCGTGCTCAACGCAAAACAGGACTAGTTTATGCCAGTTCACACCAGCGCCGGCCGTTATATAGGTATGATCATCATCGGCACGAATTACCTCAATTCCCTGAATATTAACGTTGATGACTAAGCCATCAAAATCCT
The DNA here is from genome assembly GCF_000374085.1 of Spirosoma spitsbergense DSM 19989. Classification (GTDB taxonomy): domain Bacteria; phylum Bacteroidota; class Bacteroidia; order Cytophagales; family Spirosomataceae; genus Spirosoma; species Spirosoma spitsbergense. The sequence goes on from NZ_KB893592.1 coordinate 16,136, forward strand.
GGCACAAAAGGACATTACTCCCCCCGCCCAAAATCAGTTTGGGCGTATCCACAAACTCGGTTAGCTGGAGTAGGGTATAGATATCTTCTTCGCACGTGATCTCAACCCAATACCGTGCATTGGCATCAATGTGAAACGTATTGTAGGGTTTGAGTGATACATGGCTTTCTATAGTCAACATATCTTATGGACGATGAAAGCCAAAATTAACCAAAATATGGAACGGCCTGGTAAGTTGAATCAGTAGATTAACGTATTATAACGCTAAAACGACTAATTTTGTACGCTATCGAATGATGCTTATGTCTGGCAGATTATACGGATTTTTACTACTTACGGTACTACTTATTAGTGGTTGTGCGGGCAGTCGTTCTGTATCGTCGGGTCGTGGTTCAGCTACTGTCGATTATAACAGTTATAATGAAGACCTATCTTCGGTACGGCCTGTTTATAACTCAGTGCCCCCTACCCCGCCCGCAGGCAATCGCTCAACAGTACCCGTGCCGGCTCCGGCAGCGACACCCCGCAAACCGGATGTCCGTAAACCAACGGCACCCGTGGAAGCACTGCACATTAACCGCAGGCTCGACATGGTGCTAGACACGCTGGCCACCGAAAACCGCTCTGTTCGTTATGCGCCGGGTTATCGTATTCAGGTGTATGTAGGAACGCAGCGTCAACAAGTCGAAGATGCTAAGTTACTAATCACACAAAATTTCCCCGAACTGAGCCCTTATTTAAGTTATAATCAACCAACCTATAAACTAAAAGTAGGCGACTTTATGCGTCGTTTAGATGCAGAACGCTACTACTCGGCCATTCGCCGGTTAATCATATCGGCGCAGTTACAGCCCGATAAGGTAGATATAAGACGAAGCCTATTAATAAAGTAGTTCATGAATTTCATTGGTATACGTTAACTTTGCTTAATTAAGATAATTTTAAGCATTGGTATTGACCTGTTTAAATAAATGAAAAAAGCACTAATTACCGGAGTCACCGGACAGGATGGGGCCTATCTGGCCGAACTACTGTTGGAAAAAGGATACGAAGTTCATGGGATCAAACGCCGGAGTTCGCTCTTCAATACGCAGCGTATTGACCACATGTACGAAGACCAGCACGAGAAAAACGTACATTTCATTCTCCACTACGGCGATTTATCGGACTCGACCAATATTATCCGCATCATTCAGGAAGTTCAGCCCGACGAAATTTATAATCTCGGTGCCATGTCGCACGTGCGGGTGAGTTTCGATGAACCAGAATATACGGCTCAGGTGGATGGTATCGGAACGCTGCGTATTCTGGAGGCAGTTCGTTTGCTCGGGCTTACTGAAAAAACCCGAATTTATCAGGCGTCGACATCGGAACTATATGGCGGTGTGCAGGGCCACGCCCAATCAGAGACAACACCATTTTATCCACGTTCGCCGTATGCGGTAGCCAAGTTGTATGGCTACTGGATTACCGTTAACTACCGGGAAGCATACAACATGTATGCCTGCAATGGGATTCTGTTCAACCACGAATCGCCACTACGGGGAGAAACCTTCGTAACCCGCAAAATTACCCGGGCCGTATCCCGTATTGCACTGGGGCTACAGGACAAGGTTTACCTGGGAAACCTTGACTCCCTGCGAGACTGGGGTCATGCGAAAGACTATGTAGAGGCCATGTACCTGATTTTGCAACAGGATAAGCCTGAAGATTACGTAATTGCTACCGGCGTTACGACCAGTGTACGTGATTTCGTTCGGATGTCGTTTGCCGAAATTGGGGTTGAACTTACCTTCAGTGGCGAGGGGGTTTCTGAGGTAGGAACCGTTGCGAGTTCAACGAATCCTGAGTTCCCGGTAGAGGTAGGGAAAGCAGTCGTTTGCATTGATCCACGTTATTTCCGCCCAACGGAAGTGGACTTGTTACTGGGTGATCCAACCAAAGCAATGACCCAACTGAACTGGAAGCCGAAGTATGATTTGGCAGCCCTCGTGAAAGACATGATGACTGCCGATATTGCCTTATTCCAGCGCGATCAGCTTCTTTCAAAAAGCGGTCATCAGATATTGAACTACTTCGAATAGACTTATACAACTATCTGAGTAATCAGCATTAACGTTTCATAAACAAAAAATGTCCGCCATTTACTGGCGGACATTTTTTGTTTGCACCGGACTGATTTTATCCGTTATACAGGTACTGCGTAGTAATACATCCGCGAACTGTTGGGATACATACCAATCAGCATCAAGCCTTCACCTTCTTTTACAGAGGCCATGATAGCCTGAAGGTCTTTCGTTGTTTTAACGCTTTTACCATTCGCTTTCACAATGATAAATCCTTCTTCTACATCCGTTTCAGCCAGTTTTCCACTTGTAATTTTCTTCACCCGAACACCACCGGCTATTCCGATTTGTTTGGCGTCCTGATCAGATAATTCTTCAAACTGAGCACCCAACGAACTAAGCGAACTGGTGTTAGCAGCTGCTACGTCTGCTTTTTTGATCACATCACGCCCACCGTTCCGGTTGCGCAGCTCTACTTTAAAGTCACGCTCGCTGCCGTCCCGGTTAACCGTTACGGTTACGATGTCGCCTGGACGACGACGACCGATGATTTCCCGCATCTGAGCGTCAGAATCCAGTGGCTGTCCGTCCATTTTCACAATAACGTCACCCTTTTTCAAACCAGCAGCTTCAGCAGCCCCTTTCTCAACAGCTTCCTGAACGTAGATACCACGACCTACTTTCACATTTTTCTCTTTCGCTACTGTGCTGTTTAATTCGATGGGGAGAATACCGATGTAGCCACGCTGTACATTTCCGTACTTGAGTAAATCGGCCGATACTTTCTTCACCAGTGATACTGGTACAGCAAAACCATAGCCACTGTAATAACCCGTTGCTGAGGCAATAGCCGAGTTAATACCGACCAGTTCGCCACGCAGATTTACCAGCGCACCACCTGAATTACCCGGATTAATAGCGGCATCCGTCTGGATAAACGCTTCAACCGGCGAATCAGGTTTTGGATCCGTTTTGCTGATGTTCTGATCGAGGATACCGATCCGACGACCTTTGGCACTAACGATACCCGCCGTAACCGTCGATTCCAGATCAAGCGGGTAACCAACGGCCAGCACCCATTCACCTAACTTCAGTCCATCTGAATCGCCCAGCGTAATGGCAGGCAGATTGTTGGCATCTACTTTAATAACAGCCAGATCAGTTAGGGGGTCCGTACCAATTACCTTTGCTTTGAAGCTACGTTTGTCGGTCATAATAACCTCAACCTCATCGGCATCCTGCACAACGTGGTTGTTGGTAACAATGTAGCCGTCTTTACTGATAATTACGCCCGAACCTGACGCCTGCCCCTGTTGGCGACGGGGCTGCTGCCGCTGTCCGCCAAACTCGTCGCCGAAGAACTCCCGAAAAATATCGGGTACCTGTTGTTGACGAACGGTACGGGTCATCGTTGTACGAATATGAACGACCATCGGTGTTACGGCTTCGGCTGCGGTAGAGAAATCTCCTGGTGTAGCGGTGGGGCCATTTGGCAGAGATGCCAATCGTCCCAAAATCGTCGGGGCTGAGGACGATTCATTAAAAACTACGTCCCGGTTGTTGAAGCCCAGGAAGTTGTAAGCGGCCAGCGTGACCACGCTCGAAAGAAGAGCCATCAACGCCAATAGTTTCCAGTTGCTTTTCATGATTAAATGGGAAAAATATAATTTGCTTTTTGTGTATTTGTACAGGTATAACGGAAAGTAGCTTCCTAAAAATTCGGCGGGTCTATATCCTTAACAAAATTTAACAGGGCTTTGTTAGGACCAAAAAATACGAACAAAGAGCCCGAGGGGAAATCCCTCGCGGGCTTTGTATCAAGCTGTAGCGGGTAGTTCTTAACCTAGTTACCAATTTCAATCTGACGAGGTGGTTTCATCTTAGCCTCCTCCCGCCTGGGAACTTCAATGGTAAGTAAACCATCGGTATAAGAAGCCCGGATGGCATCAACATCTACTGACGTTGGCAGAGTAAACGTCCGTTGAAAAGATGAGTAATTAAATTCACGGCGCGTATATCGCCCATCCGCTTTACCTGACTCTTCTTTTGTAGTCTCCTGCGAACCTGAAATAGTAAGATTGTTATGGTTCAGGTTACGTTTAAAGTCTTCTTTCTTCAAACCAGGTACGGCTACTTCAATCTGAAAACCATCTTCTTTTCAACGACGTTCACGGCAGGAACGTTATTGAACGAAAACACGCTCGTGTTAAAAAGATCATTCACATCGCGACCGAAAAAGTTCTCGATCAACGATGGTAAATTGTTGCTCGTGCGCATTAACGGATTCAGGACTATCAATTGGTTTTACGTTGAAAAATGGGTTTAGTGTGATGTATATTCATCCATTTTCAAACTGTGTACCAATCAGTCAGGAACGCATCGAATCAGTAGTTTTGTCATTTTCATCACCGTATTTACCATTGATTCAGGTCAAAATGACTTATAATGCAGGGACATACTGTCAGGAAAGGAGCATCCGAAGCAAAAAAGACCGTTGCGTATACGATCAGGTACAAAAGCGAAGAAAGGAGTAATCTATTGGATAGCCAGCATCTCGAAGGCTTTCTCGGCAGCAGCCTGTTCGGCTTTTTTCTTGCTGTAGCCGCTGCCTGTGGCAAAAGGTTCATCGTTGACCAGAACCTGAGAGATAAACTCCCGGAAATGACTATTTCCTTTTTCAGAAACGATTTCGAATCGTATCTCTTTACCGGCCCGCTGCGCCCACTCAATCAAACGGCTCTTATAGTTTCCGTTGTTTTGCACGACAGAATCAATATCGTAGTGGGCAAGTAAGTCTTTCAGAATAAACCGACGTGAGAATCGGAAGCCTTTATCCAGGTAAACAGCACCTACCAAAGCTTCGAGCGCATCGCCGTACATGGATGTACGGGCGGGCATACTGCGTGTGCGGCTACCATCGTATTCAATAAGCTGATCAAGACCTATTTTACGGGCTATGCCATTTAATGTCTCCCTGTTTACAATTCGGGAGCGGATCTCCGTAAGAAACCCTTCATCTTTATAGGGATATTTTTTGAAAAGATATTCTGCGATAACCATACCCAGAACGGCATCCCCCAAATATTCCAACCGTTCGTTAGACTCCCGAAATCCTTCAATTGCCGTTGCCTTCGAAGCAGACGTGTGGCGTAATGCGAGATTGTACAAGCCCAGGTTGGATGGCCTGGACCCAATAATATGTGCTATAGAACGACGCAATTTTTTGCGTGGATCATTGCTACGAGCCGGATCGCCGGACCGCCGAAACCAGTCTAACGGATTAAACAAATTACGAGGCAGAGCGATTTGCACGGCTCAGCTGGGTTTACGGAAAATGACAATAGCATTGTGCCCCCCAAATCCGAAGGCGTTACTCATAACAGTCGTTATTGAACGTTCCTGGGCCGTATTAAACGTTAGGTTAAAGCGTGAATCGATTTCATCGTCGTCGGTAAAATGATTAATGGTTGGTGGCACCAGTTGGTGTTCCATCGCTTTAATACAGGCAATTGCCTCGACGGCGCCAGCGGCTCCGAGCAAATGCCCGGTCATTGACTTGGTTGAACTAATATTCATCTTGAATGAATGCTCACCAAACAATTGATAAATAGCCTTGAGTTCCTGCGGGTCACCTATTGGTGTAGACGTACCGTGCGTGTTGATGTAGTCGATTTCTTCGGGGGCAATACCCGCATCATTGAGTGCATCCTGCATGCCCAGAAAAGCACCCAACCCATCGGGGTGCGGTGCGGTGATATGGTAGGCATCCGACGACATGCCACCCCCAATTAACTCCGCATAAATTTTGGCACCACGGGACTGAGCATGTTCATATTCTTCCAGAATAAGTGCCCCTGCCCCTTCGCCCATCACAAACCCATCCCGGTCTTTATCATAAGGTCGGGAAGCAGTTTCGGGGGAGTCATTGCGCTCCGACAACGCCCGGTTGGCATTAAAGCCACCAATGCCTGCCTTCGTAACAGCGGCTTCAGAACCACCCACCACACACATATTCAGCCGCCCTAAACGGATGTAGTTCAAGGCATCAATAATGGCGTTGTTTGTAGAGGCACAGGCCGAAACGGTAACGTAGTTTGTTCCGCGGAATCCGTAACGCATCGAAATTTGCCCCGATGCACTATCGGCAATCATGCGGACAATAAAAAAGGGATTGATTCGGGGCGTACCATCACCTTTGGCATAATCAATCATTTCATCCTCAAACGACTTGAGTCCGCCGATACCCGACCCCCAGATAACGCCAACCTTATTTTTGTCGATAGCATCGAGATTCAGGCCAGCATCCTTTACAGCCTCATCCGTAGCAATTAGGGCATAATGGGTAAAAGCGTCCATTTTGCGAGCCTCCTGCCGGGGAATATACTGGGTAACCTCTACACCTTTCAATTCGCAGGCGAAATGCGTACGAAATTTACTGGCATCGAATTTTGTAATGAGACCGGCACCGCTTACACCAGCGGCTAAGTTACTCCAGTAAGTGGGTACATCATTGCCAATGGGTGTCAATGCACCAAGGCCGGTCACTACTACTCTTTTGAACGCCATACAGCTTTACTGCGTCATGATTAACGAAAAACGAGCACCTAATTTACACTAGTTGCACTGTTTTTCAGCCATTTACTAATTTTCCCCTGAACGATTATTGCGTTTTCAGACTAACTTACTAGCGAAATAATCGTTCAGAGGTACTACTAACAATTATTTACCGATGTGTTTTTCCAGGTATTCGATAGCCAAACCAACCGTTGAGATTTTTTCAGCTTCGTCATCAGGGATAGGTAAATTGAACTCTTTTTCAAATTCCATAATCAACTCGACGGTATCGAGCGAATCGGCACCCAGGTCATTCGTGAAACTTGCCTCCGGGGTCACTTCTGATTCTTCGACACCCAATTTTTCAACAATGATATTCTTAACTTTTTGTGCAATGTCCGACATTTTAGTAGTCCGTTGTAGTTAAAAAACTGCGCAAAGAAACGTATTTACGTTTGTATTATCAAACAATTTTTTAGGGGCAAAATCGTTGAATAATACCAGTCTATTATAAGTAATAGACTAAAATTCAGCCAATTATCTGCTTAATAACAACTATATCAACGTATTACAACTGATTTACAAACATAGGTGGGAATGATGCCTGTGCTTCGAATTAGTATTTCAGCATCCTGCGCCTGCGTATTACCGGTCAGGACAAGAGCAGTATCCAGACCAAATTTATTGCCCCCCAAAATATCGGTTTGCAGCGTATCTCCTACCATCAGAATATCCCGTTTGCTGATATGCGCTGCATTTTCCAACCGTTCGTAAGCAAACATAAAAAGCTGGGCATCCGGCTTTCCAAAACGGATAAATGTCTTCCCCACAATTGTTTCAATCATTTTAGCCACGGCACCGATGGCAATGGAAATGCGGGTTTTGGATACCGGATAGGTGGCATCTGTATTGGCTACGATGACCGGTATATTACGTCTCCGGAGTAAGTTAACGGTTTTGGTCAGGTCCGTATTCCAATCAAAGCCTTCGTCGTCCAGCAAAACCAGCGCATTTATATCCGACACATCTTTCAAATCGACCTGGCTGATAGGCAAGGTTTTGACGCCAGTTGTTTCGAGGTAATGAGCGGATTTCTCGGTGCCTAAATACGCTACCGTACCGTTGTGCACCTTCAGGTCCAGGTACTCCCGCGCCAGCATACCCGACGATATAATCCGATTGGCTGTGATGGCCGATAACCCCTGATTATTGTAAGATGCCGCCAGTTCTTTTGGCCCTCGGGAGGCATCGTTCGTTAAAATATAAAATTCCTTACCTGTTTCTCGTAACCAGTCGAAGGTAGATTCGAGGCCCGGAAGTATTCCTTCTGAGTTTTTGAGAACCCCGAACGCATCGAAAAATAGTACTTTGTACTTGGTGGCTACGGTTTTGAAATCGGAAAGCTGCATGGGGGAACAAGTTAATGACAAGCGGACGAAAAGCAATGAGTGGGTCAAAATGGAGCTGATTGCCACTGTCGTAACCGACTCTTTTTATTCTCCAGTATCAACACTGTTACGCCCGGAAACCGCTTTATCAATCGGCGACTTTTACGCCAGCCAGCCACGCTGAAGACTTTTGTTAATGCATCGGCCCGATAGCCGTCCGGTGCCAGAACCGTTACCCGAACAAAATGCCCGAGCCCCAATCCAGAGCGTGGGTTCATGATGTGGGAGTACCGATGGCCCTGGTGTTCCAGAAAACGATAGGCATCGCCCGATGTGGTAATGGCAGCTTTGGCAAGTAAAATAGTCGTCGTGTCGCTACCAGCTCCCTTCCCCGACCCAATGCCAACGCGCCATCCTGGTGTACCCGGTGGAGCCTCATCAGCCAGAATATCTCCACCAATATCAATCAACGCAGCCTGAACACCAAACCGATGCAAAACGGCCATAGCCTCGTCAATGGCGAAGCCCTGCCCAATACCACCCAGGTCCAGCCGCATGCCAGCCCGGTTTAGCTTCACAGAACGGGTTAGGCTATCCAGGTCCATCAACCGATACCCAACGGCCCGTCTCGCCCGGCGACGCTGTCTGGCCGTTGGAAAAACCTGCCGCCGAACGGCTCTGCGCCACAGTTGCGATAATGGCCCGATGGTTGGGTCATAGAGGCCTTTGGAGCTTTTTGCAATCGTTTGAGCTTTCTGCAACACATGGAATAAGTCGCGGGAAACCGGCACATACCCTCCGCTTCCTGCCGTTGCCGACAACCGATTTATCTCGGAATCATCCAGATAATCGCTCATGACGTAGTTCAGCGAATCCATCCGTCCCGAAACGGCATCATAGGCTCGTTGAGCAATCAGGCTATCGGGGGCGTAGAAAATGACATTGAACTGTGTTCCCATCAGCTCGCGCCGAAACGTAAAACGCAGTAACGGTTCCGATTGGGCGAATACAGCGCCCACAGGCCATAATAGGAATAGAATGACTAATCTGGTGAACAAAGATCCCGTCAGAACGTGTTTGATTTAGCAGGGTTGAACATTAACTTTCATTGCATATGGTTACTATCCGTAACAAATTCGTAGTACTGGCCGCCGTATTCTGGCTGGTGGGTGTTGTACTGATTGTACTGGGCGCTTATGGACGCAGTGCAGGGTGGGACGTAACACCAACACTATTTACAATCGGTATTCTGGCGCAGGCCGCAGGCTTTGGTTTTCTGGGATATGTAATTATGCATGCCGCTTTCTCAAAGAAAAAGTAGCTTGTGTCTTTACACCCGCGCCACCTTGTTGCGTAAGTGCATGTCAGCCAGTACCAGAGCCGCCATTGCTTCTACAATGGGCACCGCACGAGGCACCACACAGGGGTCATGCCGCCCCTTGCCCGAAACGGTTACGGGCTTCCCGTGGACATCAACACTATCCTGGTCCTGCATGATGGTAGCCACTGGCTTGAAGGCTGTTCGAAAATAGATGGTCTCACCATTACTGATGCCCCCCTGAATACCCCCGGAATGGTTGGTTTTCGTTCGTACGCGACCTTCGGCATCCGTATAGAACTCGTCGTTGTGCTCAGAGCCAAATAACTCCGCCCCGGCAAATCCACTGCCGTATTCAAAGCCTTTTACGGCGTTGATACTTAGCATGGCTTTGCCTAGTTCGGCGTGGAGTTTGTCAAAAACGGGTTCGCCCCAGCCAGTTGGCACGCCCGTTACGACGCAATCGACCACACCACCGATGGAATCCCCCCGCTTACGGGTTTCATCAATGTACTGAAACATTTGTTCGGCCATAGCGGGGTCGGGGCAACGAACGGCGTTTTCTTCGGCAAGGGCCAGATTCAGTTCTGCATACGACTTTTCCAGTTTAAGTTTACCCACCTGCGACACGTAGGCATTTATCTGAACACCCTGTTGCTGAAGCAGCAATTTGGCAATGGCTCCGGCGGCAACACGAGCGGCCGTTTCGCGGGCCGACGAGCGGCCACCACCCCGGTAATCGCGTGAACCGTATTTTGTCTGATAGGTATAATCAGCGTGCGAAGGCCGAAACTGTTCGGCAATGTGGCCGTAGTCTTTGCTGCGCTGGTCGGTATTGCGAATAAGCAGTGCGATGGGCGTTCCCTGCGTTTGGCCTTCAAACAGACCAGATAAAACCTCAAATTCGTCCGCTTCACGCCGTTGCGTTGTAATACGCGACTGCCCTGGTTTACGCCGGTCCAGTTCGTGCTGGATGAATTCGGTATCGACCGATAATCCGGCGGGGCATCCATCAATGACAACACCGATACCCGGTCCATGGGATTCACCGAAGGTAGAAATTTTAAATAATTTACCGTACGTACTACTCATGCGTATTTAACTAGTCAATATTGGATGAAAGAACCGGTTTCGACAGTACATCGTTCGGTATCTCATTTTTTAAAAAATACTACCACCATCCCCAGCAACATAACCAGAATCAGCACATTGGCGATGGAGCGAACCAGCGTCGAAATACTAATTGGCTGTTCGGTGCTGTCCATAGTATCAATGCCCGTGTACAACGAGTTAGCGGCCGAAGCCCCGTCTGTTTCCGATTGGCTACCAGGTATCAGTACCTGTGCTCCGGCTGCCTTTTTTTTACCGCCGACCAGTAGGTCAACATGTGGCTGAATTGTATCGTACCGGGCAGTTTTCGGGTCGAAGTAAATCCATTGGAAGTGATTCGCCAACGAAATAAGTCCATTTTGGTGAGGCACAATAAAATAGGTGAATGTTTTATGGCCCGTAACCTGGTTACCATTCTGGACAACGGTATGCCGTTCTTCGGGGGGGAAAACATCAAAATCAGCTACCTGGTTTACAAGAGTTGGGGCTGGCAGGGTCGCGATATTGCCCTCACCCGCAATCGTGAAGGTGTAGCGAACACTCTGCCCAACATTCACTTCCTGTCGCTCCAGCCCTTCCTCCAACTGAAACGATCCCACCGGCACCCGTCCACGCAATGGGTGCGCAGGTAAAGGCTTTACCACTATTGCCATCGGTCGGCTGGTAAATACGACCGTTTCCGGCTGCGATGTCGGTGGCCCAATTACAGGCTGTGGGCGCACTAACTGAAGGGATACCGCTGGCAACTTCAGGTTTTGATTTGATAACGGGAAAAATACCGACTGAAAAATACGATACTCCCTGAATTTCTTTCCTTTAATGAGGACCTGAACCGGCTTTAGCTCCGTTATCGCCATGCTCTCTTCCCATGAATTGGCTGGCCGAATTTTTTTTGTAATAGCCTGTAGCTGGCGGTCCAGTGCCGTAAAGCTTAGCTCGTACGGGTAATTATCGGCTACAAAAAAGGACAGCGTGAGGGCAACTCCTTCACCCGCGTAAATAGTCGATTGCGAGGCCCGGAGCGATAGAAAAGCGGCATTACCAGAAGCCGCTTCGGCCAGGGCAAGGGTATTATTTTGAGGAGCAGTCGGTGACTTAGCGGGTTGAACAACCAGCGTTGCCCCTTCTGAATGGACGCTTTCTCCGTCAATCTCTATGGTAAATGGCAGTAAGCGAAAACGACCGGCTGCCTGCGCCTGATACGTTTGGGTAATAATCTGGCTAGTGACCGTTTTTCCGTCTATTTCAGTTGGTGTCACACTGGTCGATATTCCTTTTTTATCGAACCCGTCAATGTCAGGAAATGAAATGGTTACCCGTTTTTCTGCGTTCGGAATTGTGACTGAAATAGTGAAAGGTCGCTCGAGCGGAAACGTAAGTACACTTAACTCTATAGATAATGTATTATCAGGTGTTTGCCCAAAACCAATGAGGGTACTTAAGAAAAATAATGCAAGAATTTTGCGGAATATTGCAACTAACATTGTAATTTTGAACAACAAAGTCCCGAATAAATCGTTACCGCTACAGAGAGAGATTCTGTAAACCTCTTTCCCATCCTTAAGCTTCCTAAACAACAATATCCTATGCTCTCTATGCTCGAATATATCAAAACTATCCTTCAGAAGGTGAGTTTTGACCGCTCTTTGTTTCAAAAAGAATTGGCGAAGGCCATTAAGCTATTAATTCCCAAAGAAGTTAAGCAACTCAAACGCTGGTGTTACCATCAATTCGGCAAAGTGTATCGCGTCGTGTTGAACCGTTGTTTCGCAGGACGGGTACGGTACACCTGATAACTGGCTCAGGCCAATCGAAACGCCCCCGGCTCTCCAGAACCGGGGGCGTTTTTTATTGGTTCATAACGTCACTTTTTGCCGCATTTCCGGTATTTCAACCGTTTGAAAACCGGCTTCCTGCAAGTGCTCTTTCCAAACGAGTTGTTTGTCATATTCACCATGAACCAGAAAAACGGTTTCTACCTGACCAGCATTCTGGCAACTCAGAAAATGCAGCATTTCTTTGTAATCCCCGTGCGCCGAAAACGAATCCATAACGGCCACGCGCGCAATAACCGGGTAGCGCTCCCCAAAAATCGTCACTTCTTTATCACCCCGCTTCAGCGCACCTCCCAGGCTACTGGGCGATGCATAACCTACCAATAGGATAGTTGTATTGGGCTTGGTAATATTATTTTTGATATGGTGCTTAATCCGTCCTGCTTCGGCCATGCCTGATGCGGAAATAATAATACAGGGCTCGTTACTATCATTGATAGCTTTCGACTCGTTCACATCCGTTACATAATGCAGATTAGGGAAGTCAAATGCATCCCCGTCTTTTTTGATATAAGCCAGTATTTCGGGGTTGAAGTCATCTTCGTGATCGCTCATTACTTTCGTGGCCAGCACGGCCATGGGACTATCAATGTACACCGGAAACTTGGTCGGTAGCCTCCCCTCACTCGACAACTGGTCGAGCGCGTAAATCAACTCCTGCGTCCGATCCACGGCGAAGGCAGGAATAATAAGTTTACCCCGTCCTTCTACGCAGGTTTCCTGCACGATACGGAGCAGGTGAGATTTCATATCCGGTTCGGCTTCGTGCAGCCGGTCGCCGTATGTCGATTCACAAATGATGTAATCGGCCTGGGGGAAGGGGTCGGGTGAGCGAAGAATTTTATCGTCGGGGCGGCCAATATCGCCACTAAAGAAGAGGTGTTTTTCAGCACCATTTTCCTTTATCGTCAGGCTGACAGCGGCACTGCCGAGCAAATGCCCGGTATCGGTCAGGAGTCCCGTCACCTCATCGCAGATAACGAACGGCGTCCGATAATCGACTGGTTGCATCTGGTCCAGTGCCTGCTTTACATCCGTCTCATCATACAATGCTTCCAGTTCCGGGTCACCCCGGCGGATACGGCGCTCATTGACGCGCTGAAGGTCATTTTCCTGAATCCGGGCGCTATCCATCAGCATCACTTCGCAGAGGTCGATGGTAGCAGCGGTGGTATAAATGGGCCCGCGAAAACCTTGTCTTACCAGCCGGGGAATCAAGCCCGTGTGGTCGATGTGCGCGTGCGAAAGTACCATGTAATCAACCAGCGAAGGATCGAAGCCAAACTGCTGGTTCAGCTCATCGGTATTGATGCCCTGGAATAGCCCGCAATCGAGCAGGACTTGTTTGCCGCTGGCCGTAGTGAGCAGGTGTTTACTACCCGTTACGGTCCGGGCTGCCCCAAAAAATTGAATGGTCATGGTTTAGGTATGTTCTCGGTGAATCTATCCGTTTATTTGTGTAACTCTCCGTTTCTTTTGTGACTACTGGGCCGCACAAATAAACGGAGAGTTACCCTGATTTGTCATGTTGTCTGTTGAAAAAAGCAAAATCATCGCAAAGCGTTTCTGGCAATCTCCCGTAGTCAAAACCGGGTTAGCGGCCCTATTGATTTTTTTTGGCCTGGATTTTTCTTTTCCGGTAAACATCACAGTTCCGTATTCAACCCTGATTACGGCACGCGATGGCTCCATTCTGCACGCCTTTCTGAGCCGCGACGATAAGTGGCGTATGTACGCTGAACTTAATGAGGTTACGCCTACGCTGCGCGATGCTATTCTATTCAAAGAGGACAAATACTTTTACTACCATCCCGGCTTTAATCCGGTCGCGATGCTGCGGGCGGCCACCCGAAACCTGCTGACGGGCCGACGAACATCGGGTGCGTCGACCATTACGATGCAGACCGTCCGGCTGTTGGAACCCCGTAATCGAACCTATACGAACAAGCTTATCGAGTTATTCCGGGCGGTGCAGCTGGAAATTCATTACTCAAAAGACGAAATTCTGCAACTGTATTTGAACCTGCTCCCCTACGGCGGCAACATTGAGGGCCTGAAATCGGCCTCTTTGCTTTATTTCGGAAAACTCCCGATACTACTCAGCCTGGCCGAATTAACAACCCTGACCATTATCCCGAATCGCCCATCGAGCCTGCGGCTGGGCATTCATAATGAACTCGTCAGGCAGGAGCGAAACCGCTGGCTAACGCGCTTCCGGGAGGCCAGCCTTTTCGATGAGCGAACAATTCAGGATGCCAAAAATGAACCACTAGAGGACTACCGGCGGGAAGCACCGCAACGCGCCCCCCATCTGGCGTACCGGCTCCGCGCCGAAAACCCGAATGTTCCCATTGTTAATGCTACCCTAAACCCAACCATTCAGGCCACCGCCGAACAGTTGGTAGAGCGATACGCCCATCGAATCCGGGCGTTCAACATTCATAATGCAGCGGTACTCATCGTCGACAATCGATCGCGGGAAGTGATTGCGTACGTAGGCTCAGCCGATTTTGCTAACTCATTCGACGGTGGGCAGGTAGATGGCATTCGGGCGGTAAGGTCGCCGGGAAGCGCGCTGAAGCCTGTCTTATATGGCCTTGCTTTCGACGCGGGTGTCATTACGCCGAAAACGAAACTTACCGATGTGCCGACCAACTTTGGGGGCTACGAACCGGATAATTACGACCGGCGATTCAATGGTCCGGTTACAGCGGAGTTTGCTCTGGCCAATTCGCTGAATATCCCGGCCGTGGCTTTGCTGAAGGGAATGGGTACCTCCGCGTTGGTAACTACCCTGCAAAAAGCCCGGTTTTCGGCCATCAAACGACAGGCTAAAGAACTGGGGCTTTCGATGATTCTCGGCGGTTGTGGCGTTACGCTGGAAGAGATGACACGCCTGTACGTCGGACTGGCCAACGGGGGCCGATGGTCAATGTTGAATTTCACCCTTCCGTCGATCCTGCAGAAAACTGCATTGAATCAACCCGACGGAGTCAGTCTGCTCTCGCCCGAAGCAGCTTATTTAGTTACGCACACACTGACGCAAATTACACGCCCGGACCTGCCCAATAACTTCGATAACAGCTACCACCTGCCCCGCATTGCCTGGAAAACCGGTACGTCCTACGGTCGGCGGGATGCGTGGAGTATCGGGTATAATCAACGCTATACCATTGGGGTTTGGGTTGGCAATTTTTCGGGCATTGGCGTACCCGAACTAAGCGGGGCCAACACCGCTACCCCGCTCCTGTTCCAACTCTTCAACGTACTCGATTACAACTCACCAACGGGCTGGTTCCGGATACCCAAAGAAGCCAGCAACCTGTCGATGCGGATTATTTGCCCCGAAACGGGCGATATCCCGGGTGAGTTTTGCCAGAACCCAACGACAGATTATTACATCACAGGTGTTTCTCGGTACCGAATCTGTCAGCACCGGAAAGCCGTTTTGACCAACCCATCGGCTACGGTTTCGTACTGTGTGCAGTGCCGTCCTGATTCGGGCTTCGTCCGCCGTTCCTACCCGAATTTATCGCCGGAGCTGGCAGCCTTTTATCAAAGTCGCCATGTTCCAATTGAGCCAATTCCCCCGCACAATCCGACTTGCGAACGGGTATTCGGAAACGAGAGCCAAACAGGGCCGCACATCACAAGCCTGAACGATGGTAGTGAGTACTTCATCAACCCAAATCAACCGGTAGAGATGGAATTGAGTTGTCAGACACCTAATGATGTACAAATGGTATTCTGGTATCTGAACGATAAATTGTTCTACCGGGCGAAACCAACCGAAGCCATATTTTTCAAACCAACGCCAGGTATATTAAAAATTTCCTGCGCCGATGACAAAGGCAGAAGCAGTGACATCCGGGTGCTGGTAAAAAATGAGTAACCATTTGTTTATTTTGCTTTTCTTCCTGTTGTTAGTTCATTTACATATCTAAAGCCATTCGCCGATTCGTGAAAACATTACTTGCACTCGCTATCTCGTACCTATGCGCAACAGCGACCTTCGCTCAGTCGGCCACCGACCCCAGTCAGGACCCGCTCATATTGACCAACGCGTTCTTCAAAGCCTTACTCGATGAAGATAGCAATGCGATTGGTAAAACAATGTCCAGCGATTTCAGTCTGACTAGTTTCGACGGTAACCAGGTTGATGGCGATTTGATGGTGCAGGGCGTTGGGGGTGGTTTTGTCGTCATCGAAACCGCTGCCATTTCAGACACGCGCACCCGCCAGTATAACAGTGATGCCGCCGTAGTTACCGGCAAATGGAAAGCCAAAGGAAACGTACAGGGCCAGCCCTTTGATAACACCGTTACCTTCTCGGTTGTGTGTGTAAAGCAGCGTGATTCCTGGAAAATTGTTAACGTTCAGTTTACGCCCACCCCGAACTAACCATCTGGTAAGCCGGTCATCGAAACTTAACCCACTCTATCGTTTCTGAGTGGGTTTTTTCGTTTATATTCGGCCGCCCTTTACCCTTGCCACCATGCAAATGCACCTACCGTATTACACTCGATTCGGACTACTTTCCAGTCTGTTGTCCCTATTACTTCTCCAATGCTCCCGACTGCCCTTTAACGAGGTAGCGGTAGTGGGGAGCAATTTTGGGGATGTAGTCCAACAAACCCAGAACCTGACGTTTACCTTCAATAAAAACATTGGCCCTACCAATCAATTTGGCGATTGGGACTCTACGCAGTACGTGCGCTTTATACCTGCTATTCAGGGAAAATTCAAGTGGACAGCCCCCAACGAGCTAGTCTTCTCGCCCACCAAAGCCCTGGACCCGGCCACCGATTACCGCGCCGAACTGACCGACAATTTGCTGAAGCGATCCGATAAAAAAGACCTGAAAATATCGGGCGATGCTATTGCGTTTCACACGCCTTACCTGCAATTGGCCAGCGTCGAGAACTGGTGGTCGCGGTCGCGCGAAACGGGGCAGCCTGTAGCCAAAACCCGCCTGAACTTTAACTACCCCATTTCATCGGCAGAGGTGGCCGGCAAGGTAACGGTCACCACCGACGACAAAGCCCTCACGTTGCAAATGGCCCCTGGCGATGCACCAAATACGGTGGCCCTGACCCTCACCAATGCCCCGGCGCAGAAGAATGGACAGCCCCTGCTTGTCAGGGTCGACAAGGGGGTGAAAGTACCGAATACGGCTTATGTGAGCAAAGAGGTGGTTGAGGCAACCAGTACCCTCCCCTCGCGCTTCAAAATTGATATTGCCGATGTGCAAACGAGCTATGAAAACGCGCAGGGCATTATTCGGGTCATTACGACGCAAACGTTGCAGGCCGATGGCCGGTTGAGCGCGTTATATACCATCCAGCCAGCCGTTGAAACAACGGCCGAACTGACCGAAAACGGATTTATTATCCGGGGTAATTTCAACGAGGCTGACACCTACGTGCTGACGCTGACCGACCAGATTCGGGGTGAATTGAGCACCCAACTCGAAGAGCCGGTAACGCGTGACCTGTTCTTCGGGAAAATGCCCGCCAGCATTCAGTTTACCAACAAAAAGGCGTTGTACCTGTCCTCAAAGGGGGCACATAATGTGGGGCTGAACATTGTTAACGTACCCAACGTGCAGGTAAAAATTGCGAAGGTCTACGAAAACAATCTCCTGAGTTATTTCCGCAACAACCGCTACGAAGATTACCGGGAAAACGCCAGTGGCGATTGGGGCCCATCGGGTACGTTCAACTACAGCGACGATGACCAAGGCGACTTAAGTACGGTGCTGGTCAACAAAACCGTTGAAACGGCCGACCTCCCCAAAGTTCGGGGCGTTTCGGCACTGAACCTGGCCCTGCCCGATGCCAATAATGAGTTCAGGGGTGTCTATCTGGTTTCTGTCGACTCAAAAGATGAAGCCTATTTGCAGGCAAATCAATTGGTATCCCTGTCGGATATTGGCTTGGTGGCGCACCAGACCAAAAATGAGGTGTTCGTCTGGGCCAATTCTATTCACACGGCAGAACCCCTACAGGGAGTTGAGGTAACGCTGGTAAGCAATAACAATCAGTCGGTGTACACGCTCAAAACCGATGGCAGCGGCTTTGTCAAGTTCGACAAAGTGACCGAGAAAGCCCCCGGTTTCAAGATAGCCCTACTCACCGCCCGAACCAGCGATGACTTCAACTTTCTGTTTTTGCCCGACACGCAGGTCGAAACGTCCCGATTCGATGTGGCCGGAAAATACGATAATGAATCGGGTTTCGACGCGTTCGTGTATGGCGACCGCGACATTTACCGCCCCGGCGAAACGATTCATTTTAACACCGTTATCCGGTCGCAAAGCTGGCAGAGCGTGGGCGAAATCCCCGTTCTGATTCGCATCTTAACGCCCAACGGGCGCGAATTACAGGTGTTTCGCAAAACGACGAACGCACAGGGAGCCGTTACGACAGATGTGCCACTCAGTCCGGCGACTGTAACCGGCAGTTACTCCATCGAAGTATTGAACGCCAACAACGTGCTACTGGCTTCGCAGTCGGTTAGTGTGGAGGAGTTCGTGCCAGACCGGATCAAGGTGGATGTACTGACTGATAAAAGCACATACAAATCAGGGCAGACGATTACACTCTCCGCTACAGCAACGAACCTGTTTGGGCCCCCGGCCGCCGACCGTTCGTACGAGATGGAACTGCAATTGAAGCGGAAAGCCTTCGCGCCCAAAGGTTTTGAGGAGTACGATTTTGATATATCCAACAGCCAATCGGGGGCCAATGCCGGGAAGGATGATGTTTTCCCGAAAGAAGTCCGGCAGGGGCGCACCAACGCCAATGGGCAGGCGACCGAAAAATTCCCAATCCCGGCTCTGTATCAGGATATCGGTTTACTCGAAGCCAAACTGTTCATCACGGTCTTTGACGAGAACGGCCGACCCGTCAATCGCCTTCGCCGGTTGGATGTCCTCACGCAGGACACGTTCTTCGGAACCCGCCTGCCCGACCGCTACGTAGCCACCAATACTCCTGTTAGCCCGGAACTCGTAGCCCTCGACCCAGCCGGTACAGTACGGGCTTCAGCCTCGGCGGCTGTTGACGTCGTGCGCTACGATTACCAGACGGTTATTGAAAAGGAAAGCAACGGCGGGCAGATAAAATACACCACCAAACGGCGCGAAAAATCGGTTTACAGCAACGTGCTGATGTTCAAAGGCGGCAAAGCCAGTTTCCGATATGTACCCACCGTTTCGGGTGAATACGAGATACGCGTTCGCCGACCTAACGCTGTTAACTACGCAGCCACCGGCTTTTATGCGTATGGTTACGGCAGTACTTCGGCGTCATCGTTTGAAGTAAGTCAGGAAGGACAGGTGCTCATGACCCTCGATAAACCGGTTTATCAAACCGGTGACAAAGCAAAGGTCCTTTTCAAGGCTCCCTTCGATGGCAAACTGCTGGTAACTGTCGAGCGCAATAGTGTGCTGGAGCAGGTCTGGCTGAAAACCACCAACAAATCCGCCGAATGGAGCTTTTCAGTAGGTAGTACCCATCTGCCCAACGTGTACGTAACGGCGACCCTGATTCGGGCCATTGATAACACGAATCTGCCGCTGACGGTAGCCCACGGGTTTGCCCCCGTACCGGTGCAGGACGCTGATACAAAACTACCTGTAACTATCACGGCCGCTACGCAATCCCGCTCGAAAACGAAACAGACAATTACCGTCAAAACGGCTAAGAACGCTCAGGTAACGTTGGCAGTGGTCGACGAGGGGATTCTGCAACTCAAGAACTTTAAAACGCCCGATCCGCACGGATTTTTTTACCAGAAACGGGCACTGGAAGTCGGTAGTCACGATCTATACGCCCTGCTTTACCCGGAACTATCGCTGAAGTCCACCTCGAGCGTGGGGGGGGATGGGTACGATTTGGAGAAGCGGGTCAATCCGCTCAGCAATGGCCGCGTTCAGTTGGTTGCCCTTTGGAGCGGGATATTGGAGACCGGTTCGGATGGGGAAGCAACATTCTCGGTCAATATCCCGCAGTTCTCGGGCGACTTACGTGTGATGGCCGTTGCCTACAAAGACAACGCCTTTGGGTCGGCAAACACAAACATGAAAGTAGCCGATCCCATTGTCATCAGTTCGGGAGTTCCCCGCTTTCTGACTCCCGGCGACCAACTCGAATTACCCGTCAACCTGAGCAATACGACAAAGCAGGTAGCGACCGTTACGACCAAACTGAGCCTGACCGGGCCACTAGTAGCCGACAGCCTCAGTACGCAGAAATTGACCATTCAGCCCGGTCGCGAGAGCCGGGCTATCTTCCGGATATCGGCAAAGCAGGCAATTGGTGCCGGAACGATTACCATAACGGCCAACGGCCTAAACGAAACGTTTACCGAAAAGACGGAGATTACTGTTCGCCCGGCGGCTTCCCTGCAAAAAACGACCGTATCGGGTGCTGTAGCCGGTGGAAAATCGCAGACCCTTCAACTGGCCGGAAACCGTGCGACGGACCGTTTCTTGCCCGGTACGTCAAAAGCCAGCCTTACCCTAAGCCGGTCGCCAGTGGTGCAGTACGGACGGGAATTATCGTACCTGCTGGGGTATCCACATGGCTGTATCGAGCAAACAATTTCGAAAGCATTCCCGCAATTATACTTCGCCGATTTGGCCAAACAACTGAATACCAACACGTATTTCGTACGGGCGGGCGACAGCGACTTAAACCCGGCCACCAATGTCCGGCAGGCGATCCAGACGGTCGAAAGTTTGCAAACACCCGGTGGCGGATTCAGCATGTGGCCGGGCATGGCCGTGGTATCGGGTAGGGCCAATGTAGATAACTGGGCTACAGCTTATGCGCTGCATTTTCTGGCCGAAGCACAGGAAGCGGGTTATGAAGTACGTCCCTCGGTTACAACCCAGGCCATCGACTTTTTAACCACGCTCACCAACCGGCCAGCCACCGAAAACGACATTACATTCGACGAAGCCGGTGGTCGCACCTTTCGCAAAGTGGCCAGCCGGACCAATATCTATGCGCTTTATGCGCTGGCCATTGCGGGTAAACCCAACCGGTCGGCTATGAACTATTACAAACAGAACAGCGGGTTGCTTACGCCCGATAGTCGGTATCTGCTGGCTTCTACCTTCTTCCGTGTGGGAGACACCCGCAGTTTTTCGGCCCTGCTGCCCAAAAAATTCACTGATAATACAACGGGCAGACAAACGGCGGGTAGCTACGCGTCGCCCATTCGGAATCTGGCGCTGGTGCTGGATGTATTGGTGGAAACCGATGGCAACAACATTCAAATTCCAACCCTGGCCCGGCAACTGGCCGGAGCGCTGAAACAGGCGACTTACCTCAACACGCAGGAGGCTTCCTTTGCGTTTCTGGCGCTGGGGAAGCTGTCCCGTCAATCGGCAAACAGCACAGCTACCGCGACCGTTTCGGTAGGGAAAACTGTAGTTGGTGCCTTGAACGGCCCATTGCTAACCATCAAGAGAGTTCCCACAAACACCCCGCTCAACCTGGCAGCTCAGGGTACTGGCAACGTGTATTACTTTGCCCAGAGCGAAGGCATCCCGGCAAACGGAAAAATCACCGAAGAATATAACGGTTTGCGGGTTCGCCGGTCTTACCTCAGCCGGGCTGGAGAACCGCTCGACAACATCCGGCAGAATGATCTGGTCGTGGTAAAGATCACCCTGGCTAGTACCAACGGACTGACTATTGAGAACGTGGTCGTCACGGATTTACTCCCGGCGGGGCTGGAAGTTGAAAACCCACGCCTGAGTGAGCCGCGTGATATGCCCTGGATCCAAAAACCTGCCACGCCCGATTATTTCGACCTGCGCGACGACCGGATTAACTTCTACACGACGGCTACCGGCACCGAAAAATCGTTCTATTACCTGGCGCGGGCGGTTTCGCGGGGGCAGTTTGTTGTGGGGCCGGTTTCGGCCGATGCCATGTATAACGGGGAATATCGGAGTTATAATGGAGCGCGTATACTAACGGTGAAATAAGAAATTGGCAGCCCTGTTCATACAGGGTTGCTAAAAGAATCACCTGAACATGTTACCTTGTCAAGTTGTTAGTCAGCCAGAACTTAATCCTGCTAACCATCGCTGTAAAACTACTTTCTCATGCCGTGTGATGCCGACGTTATTATTATTGGTGGTGGGCTGGCAGGGCTGGTAGCGGGCATTCATCTCTCACAGAAGAATTTCCGGGTAATTCTGATTGAGAAGCAGTCCTATCCACATCACAAGGTTTGTGGTGAATACGTATCAAACGAGGTGCTTCCCTATCTCGACCAGTTAAGGGTATCGGTCGATACACTCAACCCTTCCCGAATCAACCGGTTTCAATTGAGCACGGCTTCCGGAAAATCTGTAGAAAGTAAACTACCGCTGGGCGGGTTTGGTGTGAGCCGGTATCGGCTCGATGATTTGCTGTACCAAAAGGCTGTTCTTTCAGGCGTACAGACGATACAAAACCAGGCAGAGGCCGTTCAGTTTCATGACAATCAGTTTACTGTGGCCACTACCGGCGGGCAAACATATACCGCAAAACTGGTCATTGGTGCCTACGGAAAACGGTCCATATTGGATAAGCAGTTAAACCGGCCATTCATTCAGCAGGCATCGCCCTGGCTGGGCGTCAAAGCCCATTACCGGGCAGATATTCCTAATGACCAGGTTTCGCTCCATAATTTCGAGGGGGGTTACTGCGGCCTAAGTCAGGTGGAAGATGGCATCGTCAATGCCTGCTATCTGGCCCATTACAATAGTTTCAAACAGTATAAAAATGTAGCCGAATTTCAGGAGCGTGTACTGCGGAAAAACCCTTTTCTGAATCGCTTTTTCGCCAGTGCTACCCCTTTATTTGATAAGCCGCTGGTCATTAGCCAGATTTCTTTCTCAAAAAAACAGCCTGTAGAAAACCATGTGCTGATGAGTGGTGACACCGCCGGGCTTATCCATCCCCTTTGTGGCAATGGCATGGCCATGGCCATTCACAGCGCCAAAATCCTGTCTGAACTGATTGAAACGCATTACCAGCCTCATGCCTTCGACAGAGCCACTTTAGAGAAACAATACACCCTTGCCTGGACGAATGAATTTAACAAACGACTAACTGCCGGGCGTGCCCTACAGTACGTACTGCAATCGCCTTTGGCCACATCACTCGTGATGCAGGGAGTGCAGCTAACGCCGGGAATATTACCGCTTATTATCAAACAAACGCACGGAAATCCCTTAGTTGCGGCTTAGTAAGTTACCAGGGATACTGCCTCATTAGTTAGACGAATCGAATGTCATTGAATACCACACAACGCACGTCCAGAGAAGAGATAATGGATGATTTCTCGATGGAAGGCACTGAACTGAAGGAAGCTCTGGATAAAATTGCCGAGATTAACCAGTGGCTGGGTGGCAATAAAATCACACTTGATGGCATAAAGGCCCTGCTAAAAAATCAGCCGAAGGATAAACCCATTTCCATTCTGGATATCGGCTGTGGCAATGGGGATATGTGCCGCGCCATTGCCGACTTCGCCCGGCAGGAAAACCGAACCATCTCGGTTCTGGGCATCGATGCCAACCAATATACGATTAGCTACGCCGAAGCCTGTTCTAAAGAGTATCCCTCGATAACCTACCGGGTGCAGGATGTTTTCAGCGAAGCGTTTAAAGCGGTACAGTACGACATTGCCGTATGTACGCTAACCCTTCACCACTTTTCGGACGAAGCCATTTTGGCTCTGATGAAGTTACTATCGGAACAAGCCAAGCTGGGCGTAGTTATCAATGACCTGCAACGGAGTGCAATTCCCTACCGGTTATTTCAACTCATCTGCTTCGTTTTTGGGCTGAACAGAATGTCCAGAGAAGACGGACTGACATCCATTCTTCGGGGTTTTAAGCGGGCTGACCTGGAGAACTATTCCAGACAGCTGCATCTGAAAGAGTACAGTATCAACTGGCGATGGGCGTTTCGCTATCAATGGATTATAAAAAACCTATGAGTGTACGAATTACAGCAGTAGCGAAAGCATTACCTCAACATTGGCGCGATACGAGTGATATTTTACCTTTTCTGGATGTTTGGCTGGCCGGGCAGGACAGTCGGTTTCAACGGAAAGTAAAGAAGATATTTGAAAACGCGGCTGTCGACCGGCGGTACTCGGTTATGAGTCCGGAAGAGGTTTTTGCACAAACTACGTTCGCCGAGAAAAATGCCATCTACGCTCGTGAAGCCATTAAACTGGGCGAGGAAGCCCTGAAAAGCGCGCTGGCAAAAACGACGTGGCAACTGACGGATATTGACTACCTGATTACCGTGAGCTGCACCGGCATTATGATTCCATCGCTGGATGCGTACCTGATTAACAACTTGCAAATGCGGCAGGACGTGGTTCGGCTTCCCGTTACCGAAATGGGTTGCGCGGCTGGCGTGTCGGGTATTATTTACGCCAAGAACTTTCTGAAAGCCAATCCCGGCAAGCGGGCCGCGTTGATAGCGGTAGAGTCACCAACAGCTACATTCCAGCTGGACGATTACTCGATGGCCAACATCGTGAGCGCAGCTATCTTTGGCGATGGTGCCGCCTGCGTACTCCTTTCGTCGCATGAAGAAGATACCGGACCGGAAGTGGTAGCCGAAGATATGTACCACTTTTATGATGCTACGAACATGATGGGGTTCGGCCTGACCAACACCGGTTTGCAGATGATTCTGGACAAAGCCGTGACAGATACCATTGCGGAACATTTCCCGGCTATTATATACCCGTTCCTGGCCAAAAATCAACTCAATATCGAGGATATTGAGCACCTTATTTTCCACCCCGGCGGGCGGAAAATCGTGGAAGTCGTGCAGGACATTTTCGGTAAAATGGGGAAGAACATCGACGAGACGAAGGAAGTTTTACGAAAATACGGCAACATGTCCAGTGCTACGGTCCTGTATGTACTAGAACAATTTATGGACAAAGGATGTCCTACCGATACGTACGGGCTTATGCTCAGTTTTGGGCCGGGTTTTTCGGCACAGCGCGTTTTGCTACGATGGTAACCGAATTTGGTCAACATAATTATTGGGCCGTTATCCTGGGCGGTAGCAAAGGACTGGGACTGGCAACGGCGCAGAAACTGGCGCAGCACGGCATGAACCTTTGCATCGTGCATCGAACCCGAAAAGCAGACCTCCCCGACGCAGCCAGGGAATTCAGCCGGATGGAAGCGGAAGGAGTCAAGTGTATTGATTTCAATGTGGATGCGACCAGTGCCGAAAAGCGAACGTCCGTTATTGAAAATTTGCGTGAGCAGATGGGCGGGCAGGGAAAAATCAGGGCGTTGGTTCACAGCATAGCGAAGGGCAACCTGAAACCAATGCTGGCTCAGGAACAACCCAGCCTTCAGCACGACGATTTTCAGCTAACCATCGACGCAATGGCCATCAGTTTGTATGACTGGGCAAAAGCACTGGTGATGGAAACTATGTTTGCCCCCGATGCCCGAATTATTAGCTTTACCAGTGAGGGAAGCACAAAAGCCTGGAAAAATTACGCAGCCGTTTCGGCGGCAAAAGCAGCACTGGAAGCCATTTCAAGGAGTATTGCGCTGGAGATGGCTCCTTTAGGTATCCGGGCAAACTGCCTTATGGCAGGGGTTACCGATACAGCATCACTACGAATGATTCCTGATTCTGCTACCTTGCTGGCTCACAGTCAGCAACGAAATCCGATGGCCCGGTTAACTACGCCCGGTGATGTGGCGAACGTAGTTTATTTACTTTGTAAAGACGAAGCCGCCTGGATTAACGGTACGGTTATTCCGGTTAACGGTGGTGAACATCTTCAATAAATTTTACGTGCAGCCATTCGACTATATCCTCTTAAAACTACCCTACAGCAAACCGTTCCTGTTTGTCGATACCCTCCAGGTTGTTACGGAGAATGGCGTGGAAGGGCAGTACACCTTTCCAGCCGATTCGTCTTTTTATGCCGGACATTTTAATAAAATGCCCGTTACACCCGGTGTTATCCTGACGGAGGTAATGGCGCAAATTGGGGTCGTTTGTCTGGGTATTTTTCTGCTGAATGACTCCCCAACCGACGAACTGGAAGTCGCCCTGACTGCCACACAGATTGATTTTTATAAGCCCGTTTTTCCCGGAGAAACCGTTACGGTTCGGTCAAGTAAAGACTTTTTCCGGTTTCATAAGTTAAAATGCAAGGTAGAGATGCTAAATGGTAAGGACGAACTGGTATGCAGGGGCACCATTGCCGGTATAATGAAGTCGAAATCACATGCGTAATCGGGTTGTTATTACAGGTTTGGGAGTCGTATCGCCTAATGGGGTAGGCGTTCCCGCCTTTCTGGAGGCCATCAAAGCGGGGCAGAGCGGTATTACATTCCGTCAGGAACTGGCCAATTTGAAATTCTCCTGTCAGATTGGCGGCATTCCGCCCGTTACGGAAGCGCACAAGCAGCAATACTTCACTGAGTTACAGCGTAGAGGACTGAACAGCAGTGGCATCATATACGGGGTTATGGCGGGCATGGAAGCCTGGCAACACGCTGGCCTTCCAGCGGCTGGCGATCCAGCGGCCACCAATGAGCCAGACTGGGACTCGGGCATCATTTTTGGAACTGGCATTTTGAGCGTCGATAAGTTTCGGGAATCAATCTACAAAGTCGATGAGGGGCAGGTAAGGCGGCTGGGCAGCACAGTTGTACTGCAAATTATGACCAGTGGCGTGAGTGCTTACTTAACCGGCATGACCGGCTGTGGCAACCAGATTAGTGCCAACTCGTCGGCCTGCGCTACGGGTACTGAAGCCCTCCTGCTTGCGTATGAACGCATAGCCAGCGGCTCGGCCAAACGGATGCTGGCGGGTAGTTGCAGCGACCACGGCCCTTATATCTGGGGTGGATTCGATGCCATGCGCGTACTGCCCTACCAGTACAACGACGCGCCCGAACGGGCATCGAGGCCGCTTAGTGCTACCGCCAGCGGCTTTGTACCCGGCAGTGGCGCGGGGGCACTGGTGCTCGAATCACTGGAAAGTGCGCTGGAACGGAAGGCAACTATCTACGCCGAGGTACTGGGCGGACATATGAACTCCGGTGGTCAGCGGGCAGGGGGTACCATGACAGCGCCCAACCCGGTGGCGGTGAAAAAATGCATCGAAACGGCATTGAAGCAGACGGGTGTTCGGGCCGAAGAGGTTGATGTCATTGACGGTCACTTAACAGCTACCGTAAAAGACCCGGCCGAAGTGACTGCCTGGTGTGAGGCCCTACAGCGACAGGGGCCAGACTTTCCGTACATTAACTCGCTCAAAGCTATGGTGGGCCATTGCCTGAGTGCTGCCGGAAGTATCGAATGCGTGGCTTCGGTGCTGGAATTATACAACGGGTTCATTTATCCGTCCGTCAACTCGGAGGATATCCACCCGGATATTATCGCCCGGATTGATGCTGGCCGAATTCCCCGGCAATCCATTCAAAAAGAGATTACAATTGTAGCAAAAGCCAATTTTGGTTTTGGCGACGTAAATGCGTGTGTACTTTTAAAGAAGTTTCAATCCTAAACAGACAATGCAGACAAAAGAAGAATTGATTACTACGCTCAAAACAATTGTGAAACCCTACGTTCAGGATGAGCAGGCATTTGAGCATGTTACCGAGGAAACCGACTTTATCCGTGATTTAAAGATTAACTCGGCCAATCTGGTCGACATTGCCCTGGATGTGGAGGAAGCCTACGACATCGAAATTGATAATGAGTCAATGGAAAAGATGCTCACGGTTGGAGCCGCCATTGAGATCATTCAGGAAAAGTTAGCGGCAAAATGATCGGCAACGACATTGTTGACCGGGCGCAGGCAAAACGGGAAAGTAACTGGCAGCGAAAAGGGTTCCTGGATAAGTTGTTTACCCCATCCGAACAGCAGCTTATCCAGCGAGCCAGGGATCCTGAGTGCCTGGTCTGGACGTTGTGGAGCATGAA
Organism: Spirosoma spitsbergense DSM 19989; assembly: GCF_000374085.1. Taxonomy (GTDB): domain Bacteria; phylum Bacteroidota; class Bacteroidia; order Cytophagales; family Spirosomataceae; genus Spirosoma; species Spirosoma spitsbergense. Next base: position 44,408 of record NZ_KB893592.1, read on the forward strand.
GGAAAGTGCCTATAAAGCAACCACCCGAAAAACGGAAAAGCGCGTCTTCAACCCAACAAAAATAAGCTGTACCCTCGAAATGTGGTCTGATGAAGCCGTCGATGGATTCGTGGTTTATGAAGAAGAGTACCGGACAAGATCGTTAATTACGCCGGATTACATTGCCAGTGTAGCCTTTTCAGTACATACGCTCCCCATTCCCAACCAGGTAATCATCCCCTTTGAACGCATCGATTACCACCACCAGTCGACTCAACTTCGTACCAGCGTTCTGGAACACTACGCTACTGTTTCGCCCGTTTCGGAAAAGAAGCTACAGGTTTGCAGCGATAAAAATGGCAGCCCTATTCTGGTCATTAAAGACCCGTTGCAGGAAACCGTTTGCATACCCATCAGTATTAGTCATCATGGTCATTATGGCGCTTTCAGTATCGCCCATTCTGTTTTTATGCTCCCTGATTGACCTGAAAGATCATCCTTAAAACCACCTTCCTTTACGGGTACTGGACTAACATTTACCCTACTTCATTAGTTGTATAAGTTAAAGCAGCCTTGGCAAAGAAGTCAGTTTATCATTAAATTATACAACGTTATGAAAAGGAAAATATGGGTAGTAGGAGCTTTACTGGCAGTGATGGTCGGTTTTTCGTCGTGTGCATCCACAGAACGCTGGTTGTATGGAAACTCGGAAAACAGCAGGGAAGACATCGTACAGCGGGATCGCGACAGCGAATCACGCAATTCGGCCAGTAATGAAGCGGATAAGATATTCAACCGCAAAAGTAGTAATAACGATAACGAGCGGGTGAGCAGCAGTAACTCGCGAAACAACAATAGTTCGTATCGAAATCCATACCGGTATTCGGACGATCAGGATAGCCGGATGAGTTATCGGAGCGATACCTATAACAACCCCTATCGGTCGGGTGATCGTCAGAGTTCTTACTCCAGCAACGACCGGTACAGCAATAGCAACCGATCAAATGACAGCCGGTACTACGATGACCGCAACGCTAACAATGACCGCTATGATAACCAGTCATACGATCAGCGAAATTCATACAATGACGGGTACAACGACAGCCGCAATTCGTCTAACAGCAGCAACCGTTCCTACGGTGACCGTAGCCGGTATGACGACCGCCAATCCAATGATCGGTATTCGAACAACAATCAGAACGATCAATATTCCCGGAATTCGTACAACAACAACCGCTCGTCCGATGACCGGAACATGAATAACGACCGGAATTCGTACAGTACCAATGACCGTTCGTATAACGACCGCTACGATAACCAATCTTATAACAACAACCGGGACTCATACCGCAATGATGGTTATTCCAACCGTAACAGTGGGAGCATGAACGATTACCGGCAAAGGGACAGTCGTGATAATCGCAGCTACGATTCAAGCCAGAGCAATAGTCGTGATAACCAAAGCATGAATAATGACCGGAACTATAATCGCGACAACCGGAACATGAATGACGACCGGAATACTCGTCAAATGGATAACCGGAATCAGAACGATTCATCCAGCCGGTACAATAGCCAGAACAATTACTCTTCCGACAGCCGCGATAACAGCCGTCAGGGTGATTATAGTAACCTGTCGGGTAGCCGTCGGGAAAACAACGACAGAAGCAACAATCGGGATAACAACTCGAACCAAACCTACACCTATCGTCAGAATGACGGCAACAATGGCAACCAGTCCAATAACCAGTCATCTGATCGGGACCGTCGTGATCTAAGCGATAAAATATCGGCTCAGATGGACAAGATTGACCAAAAACTGACCGAAGTAAAGCAGGACGTAAAAGACGAAAGCCGCCGGGATAAGAAGAAGCGCGAAGATATGGTTAAAGAACTGCAGGATAAGCGCAGCCAGTTATCCGATGCCTACTATAAGGTGCAGCGCGCTACCGTTAATACCTTCGATGATGTGAAAAGAGAGACCAGCAAAGTCGTCGACGATATTGGTGACTGGTTCAGCAAGACTGCTGACAAGGTGAGTAAGTGAGTAGCATTTCTGATACTGAAAGGGGTTGATTCGGACGAATCAACCCCTTTTTTGTTGAACCAGTCGAAAAAACCACCCGCTATCTATCTTTGCGGTATGGCACTAATCAAATCTGTTCGGGGAAACCAGCCTCAGTTTGGCGAAAACTGCTGGTTTGCCGAGAACGCTACCATCGTGGGTGAGGTAATCATGGGGCGCGACTGCACGGTATGGTTCAACGCCGTTATCCGGGGCGACGTTAACACAATCACTATCGGCGACCGGACCAACATTCAGGACGGAGCTGTTATTCACTGCACCTACCAGCGGTTTAAAACCACCATCGGCAATTCTGTTTCCATTGCGCATAACGCCGTCGTTCACGGATGTACCGTGGAAGATAACGTGATGATCGGCATGGGAGCTATTGTCATGGATGGGGCCATTATCGGGACGGGCAGTATTGTGGCAGCAGGAGCCATCGTTACGCAAAACACGATAGTGCCACCCGGCAGCATCTACGCGGGCAATCCGGCCCGTTTTTTAAAAGCGGTTTCGCCCGAACAGGCCGACATCTTCGCCCGGACTGCCAATAATTATGTGATGTACGCCGAGTGGTTCAAATGAGTGTATGGTATACGGTTTATCGTTGATTAAACTAACCATACCATACCCCAGGCATTTAATCAGCTACGGTCTATGCGAAGCCCCATAAACCTAAAACCGTAAACCCCTTTTCGCTTATGGATGACTTTCTGATTTACCTACGCCTGGGGTTTGACCACATCACAGATCCCAGGGGGTACGACCATATTCTGTTCGTTATTGCGCTATGTGCGGTATACACTCTTCAGGAGTGGCGGCAGGTACTGATTCTGGTTACGGCCTTCACCATTGGGCACTCCATTACGCTGGCTCTGGCTACGCTGCAACTCATTCATTACGAAACCGCCCTCGTTGAACTCCTCATTCCAATTACTATTTTAGTTACCGCTATTTCCAATTTCTTCTTTCGGGACAAGAAAAAAAGGGGATTTCCATCCGGCAAACTTCCCGGTCGTTCCTGGCGCTATGGCCTAGCCCTATCCTTCGGCCTGATTCATGGCATGGGTTTTTCTAACTACCTACGGAGCTTGCTGGGCCGGGAAGCCGATATTATCGAGCCACTGCTGGCGTTTAATATTGGCCTGGAAATAGGCCAGCTGGTTATCGTAACGCTGATTCTTTTAATCGCTTACGGGCTGCTCGATATCCTCAAAACCAGCCGTCTGCGCTGGACGCTTATCGTATCGGGTATCGTTGCAGGAATGGCTTTATCCCTGATTATAAACAACGCGTATCTGAGTGATTTAATAAAGTAAGGCTTACCGCTCCTCCGGTCATTCTGCGTTTTCATCAAAATCGAAAGCCAGCAAAACTCTTTTTTTTGTATTTTTAGCCTTTTCATTAACAACTACAATCCATTTTATGCAAAAGATAATTTTGCTGGTGACGAGTTTGGCCGTTCAAATGGGGACTATGCTTGCCCAGGCACCCACTCAGCAGGCCAATACGCGTTTTGAGCAACTTGGCCCCAAACTGCCCACACCCAACACATTTCGCACGGCATCGGGTGCCCCCGGAAAAGACTATTTTCAGAACCGGGCCGATTACGATATCAAAGCAACGCTCGACGATACCAAACAGCGACTCACCGGCTCCGAAATGATCACGTATCATAACACGTCGTCGGATGCCCTGCCTTACCTCTGGATTCAGCTCGACCAGAATGTTTTCCGCCCTGATGCAACGGGTAACACCGCCACCACAAACAGCCTAAACCCGGAGCGAGCCAGTCTCGCCCAGCTTAATCCTGACGCGGCTTTGATTGGAAAAGATTACGGATACAAAATCACCGCCGTGCGCGACCAGGCCGGTAAGGCTATAAAACACACTATCAATGAAACAATGATGCGGATTGACCTGCCCCAACCCGTACAGCCCGGCAAATCAGTCACCTTCTCGATTGACTGGAATTTTCACATTGTCGATGCCACCTCTACGCATGCCCGTTCGGGCTACGAGTTTTTCCCGAAGGATGGCAACTACGTGTACGAGATGGCCCAGTGGTTTCCCCGCCTGTGTGCCTACAATGACGTAAACGGCTGGCAAAACAAGCAGTTTCTGGGTCAGGGCGAGTTCACCTTGATTTTCGGCAACTATAAAGTAGCCATCACCGCCCCGAATGACCACATTGTAGGGGCAACCGGTGAGTTACAAAACCCGGCCCAGGTGCTTACCGCCACGCAGCAGAAACGCTGGAATGAAGCCAAAGGAAAGGGCGACAAGCCCGGCGAAAACCCCGTAGTTATTGTTACACAGGCCGAAGCCGAAGCCGCCGAAAAAGGCAAACCAACCGGCACCAAAACCTGGGTGTACAAAGCCGATAACGTACGCGACTTTGCATTCTCCAGCAGCCGTAAATTCATCTGGGATGCGTTGCAGCCCAGTGTGGAAGGCAAGCGGGTGTGGGCCATGTCCCTCTATCCCAAAGAAGCCAATCCGCTCTGGGGTCAGTATTCAACCCGATTGGTAGCCCATACGCTCCGTTCCTATTCGAAACGTACGTTCGGGTATCCCTACCCGGTAGCCTACTCCGTACACGGGCCGGTTGGCGGCATGGAGTACCCCATGATGTGTTTCAACGGTGCCCGCCCGGAGGCCGATGGCACCTATTCGCAGGGTACCAAGAATTTCCTGATTCTGGTCGTTATCCACGAAGTTGGCCACAACTTCTTCCCCATGATTGTCAACTCCGACGAGCGGCAGTGGTCGTGGATGGACGAAGGGCTGAACAGTTTTCTGGAAGGACTGGCCTGTCTGGAATGGGATGCCAATTTCCCGGCGCGGGGAATCGAGCCACAATCCATCGTGCCGTATATGCAGATGGATTCGAGCAAGCAGGTGCCCATCATGAGCAGTTCGGATAATATTCCGCGCAACACCTTCGGCCCCAACGCATACAGCAAACCCGCTACGGCACTGAATATTCTGCGCGAAACAGTGATGGGTCGGGAGTTGTTCGATTACGCCTTCAAGGAATACGCCCGTCGCTGGGCCTTCAAATCGCCCGAACCCGCCGACTTTTTCCGGACGATGGAAGATGCTTCGGGTGTTGATCTGGACTGGTTCTGGAAAGGCTGGTTCTATGGCGTACAGCCCGTTGACCAGTCGCTGGTGAAAGTAAACTGGTTTCAGGCGGGTTCCCAAAACCCCGATATTTCGAAAACTGAAGCCCGTACCGCTGCCCAGAAAAAGATGAATACCATCAGCAAACAGCGGGATGCGCTCAGCAAAGATGAAACCGTCGTAGCGCAGGATTCTACGATGAAAGACTTCTACAACAGCTACGACCCGTATGCCGTGACGCAAGACGACCGTCAGAAGTATCAGGCCTATTTAAGTTCTCTATCTGCCGAAGAAAAGTTACTGGCCGAAGCTGGTACCAACTTTTACACGTTATCGCTCAAGAATAAAGGCGGCATCCCGATGCCGGTCATTGTACGGATGGAGTTTGAGGACGGCACGGATTCAGTTGCCCGCTTTCCGGCCGAAATCTGGCGCTTCAACGACGTGAGTATTAATAAGGTGATTGCCACTAACAAGAAGGTAAAGCAGTGGACGCTCGATCCATTCTACGAAATTGCCGACATTAATACAGAGGATAACTCTTTCCCACCGGTAGCCCAACCCACCCGTTTTCAGCTATTTAAGCAACAGCAACGGGGTGGACAGGGCCAAAATCCAATGCAACAACAGAAACAAACCACACCGCCCCCGGCCACCCAGGGAAGCGGAAAAAATTAGTTACAACCTAAAACAAAAAGCAAACGATGAGAAAAAGTATGTTGATGGCTGGCCTTGCACTATGGTCAGCAGCCGTATTGGCTCAACAAGCCCCGACGCAAAATGCGAATACGCGTTTTGAGCAGCTCGGCCCTAACCTGCCAACACCCAACACCTTCCGGACGGCGGCCGGTGCGCCCGGTAAGGACTATTTCCAGAACCAGGCCGACTACGACATAAAAGTCGAACTGGACGATGCGAATCAGAAAATCATTGGTTCGGAAACGGTTACGTACCACAACAACTCGACGGACGCACTACCTTATATCTGGCTCCAGCTCGACCAGAATTTATTTGCGAAAGGGTCCATTGGCAGCGTTACCCGTACGGGGAGCGTCAACGAAAATGGCATGAGCTTCGGCCAACTTCAGAACCTTACTTCCGTTCGGGAGCGGAGCAGCCAGCAGGCAACCGACAAATACGGGTACAACATTTTGTCGGTTAAAGATACCAAATCCGGCACCGCGCTGAAGTATACGATTAATCAGACCATGATGCGAATTGACCTGCCAGCCCCGTTGAAACCGGGTGGCAGCTACTCTTTCAATGTGGACTGGAACTACTTCGTCACGGAATATTACGGCCGGAGCGGCATGGAGTTTTTCCCCAAAGACGGCAACTACAACTACTTCATTGCCCACTGGTTTCCGCGCTTATGCGCCTACAACGATGTGAATGGCTGGCAGAACAAACAGTTTCTGGGTCAGGGCGAGTTCACGCTCATTTTTGGCAATTACAAAGTAGCCATTACCGTACCCAGCGACCACGTTGTGGGTGCTACGGGTGAATGCCAGAACTACAAACAGGTGTTGTCGGCTACGCAGCAGAAGCGTCTGGCGCAGGCCAGCACCTCCAAAAAGCCCGTTATTATTGTAACGCAGGCCGAGGCCGAAGAAGCGCTGAAAGCCAAACCCGGTGCCACAAACGGCAAGAAAACATGGGTCTATACGGCACAGAACGTGCGTGATTTTGCCTTTGCCAGCAGCCGCCGGTTTATCTGGGATGCCATGCAAACCGATGTGTACGGCGATGGCCACAAAATCTGGAGCATGTCGTTTTACGCCAAAGAAGGCAATCCCCTTTGGGAGCAGTATTCAACCCGTGTGGTAGAGCATACGTTGAAATCGTACGGCAACCGCACGATTAAGTACCCGTATCCAGTTGCTATCTCCTGCCATGCTACTGCCGGTGGCGGTATGGAATACCCCATGATTTCGTTTAACGGTGGTCGTCCGGAAGCCGATGGCACGTATTCCCCGCAGGTGAAAGCAGGGATGATTGGGGTTATCATTCACGAGGTCGGACACAACTTCTTCCCCATGATTGTCAACTCCGACGAGCGGCAGTGGACCTGGATGGACGAGGGTTTGAACACGTTCTGCCAGTATCTGGCCGAAAAGGAATGGGACTACAACTTCCCCAGCCGTCGGGGCGAACCGCAGTACATTGTCGACTACATGAAGTCAGACAAAGCGGTGTTATCGCCTATCATGACCTCTTCCGACAACGTAATTGGCCTTGGCCCCAATGCTTACGCCAAACCGGCAACGGCGTTGAACATCCTGCGCGAAACGGTGATGGGCCGGGAGTTATTCGATTATGCCTTCAAAGAATACGCCCGTCGCTGGGCCTTCAAATCACCCGAACCCGCCGACTTCTTCCGGACGCTGGAAGATGCCTCGGGTGTTGACCTGGACTGGTTCTGGAAGGGCTGGTTCTACGGTGTCGAGCCGGTCGACCAGGACCTGGCAGAAGTCGATTGGTTCCAGGTTGATTCGGGTAATCCGGAAATAACGAAAGCAGCCGCCCGTGCGGAAGCCAAACGTAAAGCCGGTACCATCAGCAAGCAGCGCGATGCCGCCACCCAGGCCGAAACCGTTGTGGCCCAGGATTCGACCATGAAGGATTTTTACAACAGCTACGATCCCTACGCAGTAACCGACGTCGATAAGAAAAAGTATCAGGATTATCTGGCTTCCTTAGGCGACGATGAACGAAAGGCAATCGAAGCGGCTGACAAGCAGAACTTCTATACGCTGGCCCTGAAAAACAAGGGGGGTCTGCCAATGCCAGTAATCATACGGATGGAGTTTGAAGATGGTACTGATTCAGTAGCCCGCTTTCCGGCCGAAATCTGGCGATTCAACGATGTGGCGATCAAGAAAGTGATTGCCACTAACAAAAAAGTGAAGCAATGGACGCTTGACCCATTTCAGGAAATAGCGGATATTGACACGGAGAATAACTCATTCCCACGCGTTGCCGAACCAACCCGCTTCCAGTTGTTCAAACAGCAGCAGCGGGGCGGGCAGGGTCAAAACCCAATGCAGCAACAGAAACGAACCACACCACCCCCGGCCACGCAGGGTAGTGGAAAAAACTGAGTAAGCTTTTCCAAATACAAATACCGTAGAGTCTAAAAAACGGTCTTTAACCCACTCGTTAAAGACCGTTTTTTATTGCCTCATCAATTCACTCAAACACAATCCATCTGATGAAAATTTGTACGCTATTTTTTACCCTGTTGACGCTGGTGGTGCTTGGATGCTCCTCGGTCGTACAGGCCCAAACGCCACGACCAACTTCGCCTTCGTCGCCGACGATGACGCTCCCAGTAACGGCAACAACAACACCCGCGTCAATTACTGTCGCTACCGCCCCGAAAGTAGCCATAAAGCCCTACCGGGAGGTAATTACGGCAGCGGCACAGACTAGTCGGGGGTTATTTACGGCTCACCGAATTGACGAGAAATATTACCTCGAAATTCCCGACTCATTATTAGGCCGGGAGTTCATGGCCATCACCCGGATTGCCAAAGCACCCACTGGCGCAGGGTACGGTGGAGAGCTGGCCAACCGGCAGGTGCTGCGCTGGGAGCGCGGCCCCGACAAAAAGCTTTTACTGCGAGTGGTGAGCTACATCAACGTAGGGAGCGATACACTGCCTATTTCGCAAGCCGTCCGGAACTCCAATGTTGAGCCCATTGCTGCCGTTTTTGACCTGAGGGCTGTTCGTAAAGACAGCGTATCCGCATCGGTCATTGAAGTAACGGACTTTTTCAAAGGCGACAATCAGGTGGTGTCGATCAATCCAGTCACTAAATTTCGCTATCGACTAACAGCGCTGTCCCCGGAACGCTCTTTTGTACAGCGGATTAAATCGTACCCGATCAATACGGAAGTGATGGTGACCAAAACCTTCACGGTCAATACAACACCGGTTGTACCGTCGCCAGTGCCCTCGCCATTGCCTACGGTAGCGCTGCCCGTTGGTAATGAAGCAGGCGCCGTGACAATGGAAATCAACACATCCATGATTCTGTTGCCGCGCACACCCATGCGAAAGCGTCTGTTCGACAGCCGGGTTGGCTATTTCGCAAATGGCTACACTGTTTATAACGATGCCTCACAGCGAACAGAGGATGAAACCTTTGCCGTACACTGGAAACTGGAACCAAAAAATGCAGCCGATGCACAACGTCAGAAAGCGGGCGAACTCATTGAACCCCGCAAACCTATCGTTTACTATATTGATCCGGCAACACCCCTTAAATGGCGTAAATCCTTAAAGTTAGGCGTTGCTGACTGGCAGGTGGCGTTTGAAAAAGCGGGCTGGAAAAATGCCATTATGGCGAAAGACTGGGATAGTAAAGACAGTACATTGAGTCTTGAAGATGCCCGCTATTCGGTGATTCGCTATTTCGCATCGGATATCGAAAACGCGTATGGCCCCAACGTCCATGATCCCCGCTCGGGCGAAATTATCGAAAGCCACATCGGCTGGTACCATAACGTGATGAACCTGCTGCGCAAATGGTACATGGTGCAGGGAGCAGCAGTAGATATTCGGGCCCGTAAACCAACATTTGACGATGAATTAATGGGTCAGCTGGTTCGTTTTGTCTCATCGCACGAGGTAGGGCACACCCTCGGACTACGGCACAACTACGGATCGAGCCACGCTACGCCCGTTGAGAAGCTGCGGGATAAAGAATTTATCAAGCAGTATGGCCATACCGCTTCCATTATGGACTACGCCCGCTTCAACTACGTGGCCCAGCCGGAAGACAGCATCAGAGACCTCTTTCCACGCATTGGCACCTACGACATATGGGCGATTGAGTGGGGTTACAAACCAATCTACGATACCCCGACGCCAGAAGCGGACAAGATGGTTTTGAATGAGTGGGTGAAAAAACATGCCGGCGATCCGCGTTACTGGTTTGGCACTGAAACGAACCCCCTCGATCCCCGCTCACAAAGCGAAGACCTGGGCGATAATGCCATGATTGCCAGTACGTATGGCATTAAAAATCTGAAACGAATTTTACCCAATCTCACCAAATGGACGGGCGAAGAAGCCGAAGACTACGATAAGCTACGGGAAATGTATGGAGAGATTGCCGGTCAGTACCGACGGTACATGGGCCACGTAACGAAGTATGTGGGCGGTATTTATGAAACTCCTCACACTTACGACCAGTTGGGCATCGTGTATGAACCAACACCCCGCGCATTACAAAAAAGTGCCGTAACGTTCCTGAATCAACAGTTATTTCAAACGCCAACCTGGTTGCTGGACGCTAAAATCATGCAGCTTGTCCGGCCTGACCAGGGCGTTGATTACCTGCGAACCTTACAGGAAACCACGCTGAATAGCCTGATGGATGTTGGCCGCCTGTCGCGTTTGATTGAAAACAGTAGCCGTCCTGCTAAGTCATATAGCCTGGATGAATTCATGACCGACCTTCAATCGTCGATCTGGCGTGAGTTAAAAGCCGGTCGTTCCATTGATGTGTACCGCCGGAATCTACAGAAAGTATACGCGGAGAAGCTAATTTCGATGTTAACGCCAACTCCGCCCGTTGCCCCGGCGGCCGGTTTTTCGGGCAATGGTTTCCGGTACAATGCCGGTCCCGTTGCCGATGTCAGGAAATCCGATATCATGTCGGAGGTACGGGCCCAGTTGGTTAGCCTGCAAGCCAGCATCAAGACGGCCCTTCCCCGGCAAACCGACAAAATGAGCCGGTACCATTTAAGTGACGTATTAGCACGCATTGACAACGCTTTACACCCCAGACGGGGTTAATCCTCATTTTATCACGCGAAATCTTTTGACAATTACCCACACTTCGCTACATTTGCAATCCCATTCGGGATGTAGCGCAGTCCGGTAGCGTGCTTGCATGGGGTGCAAGAGGTCGTGGGTTCGAATCCCGCCTTCCCGACTTTGATTAGCAGAGAGTTACAGCAATGTAGCTCTCTTTTTTTTGGCCGGTATGTGCAGGGTTTACACATCCACCTGAATCTAATCGTTGTATAATCAATTAATCAGGGTAACGTATTACTCATTAACCGAGACCCGACTTCCCTTCTTTCACCCAATCTCTCCTAATAAGCCCTCCAGGTCGAGTTGATGCGTGTACATTTCGATGGAACCATCCGCTTTGCGGGGCCATCGCTCCCGTGGTCGATTCTGGTATAAACTGACGCCATTTTGGTGGCGGTCATTCAGGCAAATGGCTTCGACACGAAAACAGCACGCCCATCCCGAAAAAATGGAAAGCCTTCATCGTTTACAAAATACGTAAAGGCCTACGTTACGCTGTCAATATCGCTGGAGTTAAGTAAACCCGCCGGTACGGTAAGTTCACCCGTTTGCGGATCGATAAGCCCGTTACGTTCCTCTTCAATGTTGGTTGCCTGCGTGTAGATATCTCCGGCAATGGAATCCCGTCGCAGTTCACGTTTGAAGAGTCGGATACGCTCAGCCCGCCCTTCAGCTTCAGCCGGCCCACCGTAGTTAGCGAAGCCGAAACCACCCCATTCACTAACAATCAATGGTACCTGTCCCCGGTAAAAAAATGGATCGCCAACAACCAAGGGATAAGCGGCTACGTTGGCCAGCTCGCCTGCTTCCAGCCGTTGGAGGAGGTCACGCCAGTGGTTCAGGTCGGGGGTGTAAAGGTGGGCGGTGAGCAGATCCGACTTCAGGCGACCTTCCCACGAAATATGTTGCCAGCCATCGTTATCAACAACCAGGTACTGCGGATAGGCAATCTGCATATAGTGGTACATGTCCATGATGTACTGCCTTGTTTCCGGATTGGTGGCAATGTCCTGTGCGCCCCAGTCTTCATTGTAGAGGCTCCAGATGACAACGGATGGGTGGGAACTGATTAGGGCCACCATGCGCAGGAGTTCGGCCCGGTGGTTTTCCCGACTCAGGCCCGTTGAGCTGTGCGGACTCGGGACCTCTACCCAGAGCATGAGTCCCAGTTTATCAGCCAGATTGTAGATGCGTGGATCAACACCGGCAATGTGAACCCGTACCAGATTGCAACCCAGCTCTTTCATGGCCTGCATGTGGCGCTGCATTTCCTCGTACGTAGCCGCTCCCGGCTGATACAGAATACCGTCCAGGTAAACAGGCTTGTTGTTCAGATAGATGTACCGTCCCCTGGCTTCAATTTTTCGCAGACCAAATTGCGTTTCAATCTCGGCTACGTAGCCTTCGGAGTCGATGAGCTGAGCAATGAGCTTGTAGCGCGTTGGCGTTTCGGGCGACCACAGATCCGCCCGGTCTATATTGAGTACAACGCGCTGCTGCTTTTGCCCGGCTTCCAGACGGAGTGGATAATCGGATGTGGCCAGCAGTTCCTTTCCATAATGATCAAAGGCCTGTAGCCGCAGTATATAGTCGCCGGGGTCATGAATGCGGGTGGTTACACTAAAGCGCACAAGCCGGTCTTCCACCACACTGACGACACCAACCCGCGAACGCAGTCGATTCCGCTCCACAGATTCGAGCCACACGCTACGCACCGCTCCCGAGTAGGTCTGATACCAGATTCCACCGCGTTTATAGACGTGGGACTCCTGTTTTCCCCGCGGAATTTCGGCATCCATTGTGTCAACAATCCGGACCGTAAGCCGGTTCTGAGCGTGCAGATAATCTTCGGGTAGTTCGTAGGAAAAGGAGGTGTACTCACCCAGATGTACTTCTTCATCTTCAATGGTGCGTAGCGGATGACCATTGAGCCATACGCGGGTTTCGTAACCACAGGCACCAAACGTGAGTTGAATGATGGAGCGGGAACTCGGTTCACTGCGCTGAGGCAAGGGGAATTCCCGTTCGTACCAGGCCACTATTTTGTCCTGCCACCCCATGGGCACTACCTGTCCTTTAGCCTGAGCCATATGCGCTTCAATAGAGCCGGGCCAATGAGCCGTTTCGGTAAATGAATGGCCTACGTACCATCGTTCGTGTAACCCCTTATCATCTGGATCAATCATAAACCGCCATTCTCCGTCGAGCAGCATATAAGTGTTTGGCCGGAGAACCGCTCTGGGAAGTTCATTTATCGACTCGGCAATGGGAGCGGTTTCCGGGCGGCTGGCCGAAAAACTGTTGTTGATATACCTGGTTTCCATACACGTCAGGAGCGAAACAAAAACAACGGAACTGCACTCCATAGTGTTTAAATCCTGACAATTTTCGGCATGGCCCCCGCCGGGTTAATGGACGGGGTGTCGGGTAAAAACGGCGGTTACCCGGCGAACCGGAAACGCCTTCCGGTAGATGTAGTGGGCTGGCGGAGTGCCCTATAGTTACTTTTGCGGGTGATACCTGGACTCACCCAACTCAAAACAAGCCGGAGCAGGTACCCATACCTGTCGGCTACAGGAGTGTTTTCTCCGGCCAAAACCGTCCTTCTAATCAACTTGGGGGGATTCCCAGTTACTTACCCAAACACTTCGCTCGTATATGAAACAGATAACCCGCCCCCAGGCCCTGGTTTTCGATGTTAACGAAACCCTGCTGGATTTAAGCAAGGTACAGGACGCCTTCAACCAGGCCTTCCAAAACGACTATGCCTTTAAGTACTGGTTTCAGCTGCTGTTGCACTACTCGCTGGTAGATACCCTGACCGGACAGTTTCATGATTTCAAGCAGATTGGCGAGGCTGTTTTATCCATGACAGCGGAATTTTTCGATCATCCGCTGCCGATAGCGGAGAAGCAGACACTTTTACAGACGATGGTGCAGGTTGACCCTCATCCGGATGTTGAACAGGGTCTGTCCCTGTTGAAAGAGGCTGGGTTTCGGCTGTTCACCCTTACCAACTCTCCCGACGAAACCCTGAAAAAGCAACTGGAATCAACCGGGCTGGGCCATTTCTTCGAAGCAACCTGGACTGTAAATGCCGTAAAACGCTACAAACCACACCCTGACACCTACGGTCGGGTGCTGCATAAACTGAACCTCCCCCCTGACCACACGATGCTTATTGCAGCCCACGGCTGGGATATTGCCGGAGCAGCCCACGCAGGCATGAAAACGGCTTTTATACAGCGCAAAGGGCAGTCACTTTACCCACTCTCGTCCCCGCCCGACCTGCAAGGCAAAACCCTGACTGACCTTGCCCATCAATTAATAAGCTTACCCGCCTGAGTACGATTACTTCACAACATGCCATAAACGCTTATGCAACAGAAACCCACTTCGTCAACCCTATATTTTTACGCCCGTAAAACCACTCCCAACTAACTGACCTGACTCAGTAGTCCCTATTGACTGGTAGTGTAATTCCGTTCTGGATAATTTTTCAGAGTCGGCGCGTATTTTTTTCCAATCGGAACAGAACCGGATTTTTTCGTGCCTGCTGACCGTCAGAACCGCCTGTACTTCGGCATTGAATCACCCCAAGATAGTGGCCACAACAGCAATAGTAAGCGTGTACAAATCAGTCCACTAGCGGTAATACCAGTACAGAAAACACCTAAAAGCCTACGAGCCTACTCATCAGCACAACAGCAATTTCAGGCAGAAAACGGCCCGTTAAGTACTGGGTTTACCGGGGAACGGCAGTGCATTTTCGCCAAAACCCGGATTCTGCCCATATGTTACGAAAAACAATCAACTGGTATTTACGCTCAGCCTAACAGGTGTATTCTCGATACCACTCCCTCATATTGCTCGAACAAAGTTTACTATCATCTGTTGAACAAACCGACCCACCTTTGTGGTCGATTTATTCAACAAAACCATATAATTCTCATGACTAGTCAACCAAACAACACCGGTATTAACGCCGGATCACTTCCCCTGATGACCGCTATCTTTACCGATCGTGATGCCGCCGAGTCGGCTTACGATTCCCTGTTATCGCATGGCTTTTCGAAAGACGACGTGAACATTGTGATGACGGATGAAACCCGTAAACAGCATTTTGATACCAGTGATTCGGATGATTCGGCCTTGGCGGATAAAACGATGGAAGGCGCAGGTAAGGGATCTGCCATTGGGGGTACGGTAGGCGCAGTAGCAGCCGCTATTGCCGCCATCGGTACAACGCTGGCGCTGCCCGGCCTAGGCTTACTGATTGCCGGTCCGCTGGCAGCTGGCTTAGCCGGAGCCGGAGCTGGTGCTTTAGCCGGTGGCCTGATCGGTGCTTTAGTAAATTCGGGTATTCCGGAAGAAACCGCGAGAGCGTATGAGTCCGGTCTGAAGGACGGTGGTATCGTTGTGGGCGTACATCCCCGGAATGAAGCTGATCAGGCGTATTTGACCCAGCAGGGCTTTCATTAATACTAGTCCCGTGAAAGGTTAGCCAGTTGGCCTCCAACTAGAGAAACCCAACGGATAAATTTTTCGTCGAGCCAAAGCAGTCCTAATTTGGATCGCTTTGGCTCTTTTTGATGCGCTCAGCATACCTTTTATCAAACTACTGTTGCCGACGACATCATCGTCTTTGTTGACCGGTTACAAAACGCCATCGACAGCTGCGGTCAGCGGGCGTTTTACCGGTCTATGGACCACCCGCCTTTTATGGAACGGTGCCCGCGCAAGAAGCCGGGTCAGGCAACAAAAAGGCGTTCGCACTGGTTTTGATCACCCGTGCGAACGCCAAAAGATATGGGCTAGACAGACCTACTTAAAATCGATCGTCGTCATCCTCCTCTTCTTCTCCGAAATCAGAACCCGGATTGAACATGGACCCAAGCAGGTCTTTGAACGATAGACCGGTATCCATTGCCTTTTTGCCCACCAGCGAGTGCTCCGCTAATCCATGCAGGGCAAACTCCATCATAAACAGCTTTTCGGATTTGCTCAGTTTCGGGTGAAACTGATCCACAATATCGTCCAGCCCATCAATCGTTTGCAGCCGGGCTTCGTAATCCCGGTTGGTCAGATCATTTAGAATGTCCATCGTATTCCCGTCGCCAAACCAGTCGGTCACTTTCCGGTACGCGTTTCCACGCTTGTCTTTCTTGGCTTTTTCCGGATTCGGAAAGTATTGCAGAAACTGATTCCGGATGGCTTTCCCGATCAGGTTCTGCGCCACAATAACCGGCCCTTCTACTTCGCCTTCGTACACCAGTTCGACTTTACCACAAATGGCAGGAACCACCCCGTATAGATCGGCAATGCGGACGTGCGTTTCTTTTTCGCCGTTGAGCAGCGTCCGTCGTTCGGCGGAGGAGAGTAAGTTTTCGTAAGCCGAAATGGTCATCCGGGCCGAAACGCCACTTTTAGAATCGACGTACTCACTTTCTCGGGCTTCGATGGCAACCTGCTCAATCAGATCGGCAATTAGCTCGTTGGCCTTCACCATGCTTTTCTGCTCCTTCTTGATGACGGCCTCCTGCATCGTAATCTTTCTCCCAATCTCGATTGATTTCGGGTAGTGCGTCACGATCTGGGAGTCGATCCGGTCTTTTAACGGCGTTACAATACTACCCCGGTTGGTATAATCTTCCGGGTTTGCCGTGAACACAAACTGAATATCGAGCGGCAGGCGAAGTTTGAAACCCCGAATCTGGATGTCGCCCTCCTGCAAAATATTGAACAGCGAAACCTGAATACGGGCCTGTAAATCGGGCAGTTCATTGATTACAAAAATACAGCGATGCGAGCGGGGAATCAGACCAAAGTGAATGGTACGTTCATCGGAATAGGGTAGTTTGAGGGTAGCCGCTTTAATCGGATCGACATCCCCGATCAGATCAGCTACCGATACATCGGGGGTAGCGAGTTTCTCGGTATAGCGGTCACTGCGATGCATCCAGTCGATGGGCGTTTGATCACCTTTTTCAGCAATCAGATCAAGGGCAAAACGCGAAAGCGGCTCCAGCGGATCATCGTTCAGTTCCGCCCCTGCCACCACGGGGATATATTCATCCAGCAAATTGACCATCAAGCGGGCAATACGCGTTTTGGCCTGTCCCCGCAAACCCAGCAAGTTGATGTGATGCATCGACAGAATAGCCCGTTCCACATCGGGGATAACCGTATCTTCGTAGCCCCAGATACCCGGAAAAACGTCTTCCTTGTCTTTGAGCCGCTCAATCAGATTGTCACGCAATTCCTGTTTGATGGATCGGGGCTGGTAGCCAGCGGCTTTCAGTTCGCCCAGGGTATTGATAAGTACTAATTTTGATGCTTTCAGGCTGCGGTAGTTCATTCGTATAAGAGTAATGAGAAATGGATAATGGGCGTTATAAATGGGTGTCGAACCCGGTTACGGCTACGTATACATTACCCAATTCTTCTAACAGGCTTTAGTAGAAAATGGTTTTTCGTTCGGCAAATTGACTAATTTTACCAATTATGCGCCGGGCCGGAATACCCGATGCTCCTTATGAAGGCTACTATATCATTTTTCTTTTTGTTTGTTGTATTACTGGGCGTAACGAGTTGTCGCGTTCAGCGTAATCCTCCTGAATTAACGGGTTTATCGGCCTCCGAAGCGTTTGTAGGAGATCCATTACTCCTGACCGGATACCAGTTTGGCTCCAGTCCGACGGTAACATTTGGCCTGGCCACATCGGTTACAACAGCAGCCATTACCAGTCAGGACGAGAATACAATTCGGGTAACGGTACCGGGTATCAAACCCGGCCCGACTCAGATTCGGGTTCAGACGGACGAAGGAGTTTCGGACCCACTCCCTTTTACGGTCAAACAACCCACTCCCATTGTGGCCGCTATTAGCCCCACGAATGGGCTTCAAGGCACACTCGTTGTTATTACCGGCTCTTTCCTGAATCAGATAAGACGGGTTCGGTTCAACGATGTCAACGCGGAGATCAAAGACAGTACGGATCAAAAACTGACGATTGTTGTTCCTGCCGTGCTACCCCGTGGACCAGTTCCTCTGGTGGTTGAAACGGTAGGGGGCGCTATTTCCAGCAGGTTTATCGTAGCCGGAACGCCCCAGATTACCAGCATCAGCCCTTTACAGGCCAAACCTGGTGCAGAACTGGTTATCAAAGGGGTAAATCTGACGGATGGCCTTATCAGTATCAATGGGCTGGTTACCGACAAAGCAACGACAACCGTAAAGGACACCGAAATTCGCACCATTATCCCGGCAACGGCAACATCGGGTCTTGTACGGGTAAGCGTTTTTGAAGCGCTGCTGGCCAGTAGCACAGATACACTCAAAATTGTTCAGTCGCCCATCATTGCTAACCTGCTCGCTCAGGACGGTATAACGGGTGATAAGCTGACCATAACCGGGCGTAACTTCAAGGATATAACGGCCGTATCGTTCGGCAGTACGCCCGCCACCTTTCGCGTCATAAGCGACACGCAACTTGAAGCGACGGTACCCGCCTTACCAGTCTCCGGCCCCGTAACGGTGTCGGCCAGTAGTGTGGGGGGCAATACGACCGCTACTGATCCTTTCTTCTTCTACCTCCCGCCATCCAATCTGGTCGTTACGCCGGCCCAGCAACTGCGCGGCAGAACACTTACCATATCCGGCAAAAACCTGTATCGAATTACTACCGTTACGGTCAGTGGCATTCAGGTACCTGTCACCAGTCGAAATGAAGGGGTTGACCTGCTGATTGGGGTACCCCTCAATGCTATAAGCGGTCAGGTGGTTGTTTCGAGTCGGGCGGGTAGTGCTTCTGCCCCCCTATACGTGTTGCAGCCTCCCGTTATCACCGCTGTTTTACCCGCAAAAGCGCGACCGGGGGACCAGGTAGTGATACAGGGTAACTTCCTGCTGAATGCCCAGATTTTCTTTACCGGTGCCGCAGCCGCAGCCGCAGATGGCGGTAAAAATGAGGATACGGAGCGATGGGTTTTAGTGCCGACGGATACCCAGGCAGGGCCGATACGGATAGTCAATGGGGCCGGAGAAACCACCAGCACAACCTCTTTTACGGCGATTCGGTTGGTAACGATCACCGATTTTACGCCTAAATCGGCTAAAGTCGGGATAGAGGTTTTCTTTACCGGTCAGAATCTGGCCACCGTAACGTCCGTTAAATTCAACGGTGGCACATCTGCCCCGGCAACGTTCAGGGTATCGGGTGGCACGCTGGCCGTAACAATCCCGGCCGATGCCGTTACGGGTCAACTATGCCTGACCAATGACGCGGGTACCGTATGTACCAGTAGTAACTTCACCATTACCAAGTAGACCGCAAAAGATTGTTGCCCCGACGGAGCAGGTTCTACCCAGATTGAATTTGTCGAACCAGTACCTCGTTGATGCGCACGTAACTTTCGTGCGTCCAGCCAGCTACGTGCGGGGTCAGAACAACGCGGTCTGACTGACGCAGGTAATCAAAGCCTACCTGCTGACCCGGCGTTAGTTTGGCTAACTTTTCATTTTCCAGTACATCCAGACAGGCTCCCCGGATTTTGCCCTGCTGTAGTCCCCGTACGACGGCCTCCAGCGACACAATTTCGCCCCGGGCTATATTGATCAGGTAAAACGGTTTGGCAAACCGGTCGATAAACGCATCGTTTACCATCATTCGGGTTTCGTTAGTTAGCGGCATGTGTAGACTCAGCACATCTGCTTCGGCCATAATCTCGGTCATTGTAGCCTCCTGGGCCAATGCACCGCCGTAATTCGTCAGAAATTTATCGTAGGCCAGCACCCGGCATCCGAACCCCTTCAACCGTTGTGCCGTAGCCCGTCCATTGTTACCAAAACCAACCAGACCAACCGTTAGGCTCCCAAGCTCGTACCCCCGGTTGCCTTCCCGATCCCATATACCCTGCCGCACTTCCCGGTCCGCTTTCAGGATATTGGCAAGCAGTGCCAGCAACATACCAACCGTGTGTTCGGCCACGGCATCCCGGTTACCCTCGCCTGCGTGAAAAACCGCAATATCCCGACGTTTTGCGGCATCGAGGTCGATCAGATCCAGCCCGGCACCAGCGCGTCCAATAAAGCGCAGGATAGGTGCCCGACTAAGTAGTTCCTCATCAACATTCGTCTTGCTTCGAATAATAAGTCCGGTATAGGGAGCAAGCGATGCCAATAGTTCGGCACGGGTAATGGCTGGTTTATAGTCGTAGATAAAGCCCGCTGTATCGAGCATACCAAAGAGGGACGGATGCATCTCATCCGCAATCAGAATAGCAGGTTGATTCTGGAACATTCGGGGCTTTTCGTAACTTGCAGGCTATTAATCTCACATGACCACCTTATTTTCGACAGGATAAGGATATGAGTGAGTTTTTTGGCGAAACTACAAAAAGTATATGGAACCACGCCAACCGAACGAAGCAAACCAGTCACCACCTGCCAGCCCCAAAGCGGAGTCAGCAACAGATGCAAATCTGAGCAATACACCATCGCCCCAGCCGGAGAAGCGATCAGGCAATCAATCCCGTAACAACCGGCAGGATGTTCCGTACCGAGATAACAATAATCGGGTAGCCCCGGCTCCTGATGATTCGAATGGTGCAGACCAGCCAGCGCGTTCTTTCAAGCCCGTACCGAACCAGCGGAATAACCGCCAGCAACCGGGCCGCAATGATGAGCAACGGCAAAAGGGCCAGCGGGAAAACCGGCCGGAGAAGGGAAATCGACAGGACCGGGAGAACCGGCCGGAAAAAGAAAATCGACAGGATCAGGAGAACCGACAGGAGAAAGAAAATCGACAGGACCGGGAAAACAGGCCGGAAAACAAAGGGCAAAAACCGCAGGAAAACCGCCAGCGGGGAGAAGGTCGGCCTGACCGCGACCGGGGTAATCGCAATCAGCCGCGGGAATCCCTGGCGGGCGACCCGGATACCCGCGATTTTGGGAATCAGCCACCGGCAGCGACCGAATACGCCGGACGGGAAGACCGGCTGATTATCGGCATTTCTCTGGGCGATTACAACGGTATTGGCCCTGAAGTAATACTGAAAGCGTTGCAATACAATCGGTTACAGAAAATATGCACGCCCGTCATTTACGGCTCGATGCGGATTCTGAACCGGTATCGTAACCTGTTAAACCTGAAAGACTGGAACCTGAACGGTGCCCAGACAATTGGTCAGATCAGCCACAAACTAACGAACGTTATCACGTGCTGGCCCGACCAGAATCAGGACATCCAGCCGGGACAGGTAACGCCCGAGGCCGGGCAGGCAGCACTGGCCTGTTTGCAGCGGGCCGTGGATGACCTGAAAGACGGTAAGATAGATGCGCTGGTAACGGCCCCGATAAACAAGTACAATATTCAGTCGGAAGAGTTTAACTTTCCGGGTCATACCGAATACCTGGCGCAGCAGTTTGGCGTTCAGGATAACCTGATGTTTTTGGTTAGCGAGACCCTGCGCGTTGGCGTGGTAACGGGGCATGTGCCGCTGGGAAGTGTCCGGCAGGAAATAACCCCTGAACGAATTTCCCAGAAGCTGAAACTGATGATGCACTCGCTGAAACAGGATTTCGGCATCGACAAGCCGAAGATTGCGGTACTGGGCCTGAACCCCCACGCCGGCGAAGAAGGGCTGCTGGGTAATGAAGAAAAAGACATCATCAAGCCGCTGCTCACCCAATTACTGGAGAAAGGCGAACTGACTTTTGGCCCTTACCCGGCCGATGGTTTTTTTGGCACCCGAGCCTACCGAAAGTTTGATGCGGTGCTGGCTATGTACCATGACCAGGGTCTTATTCCGTTCAAGGCCATTGCCTTTGAGGAGGGTGTCAATTTTACGGCGGGTATGCCCGCTGTCCGAACATCGCCCGACCACGGAACTGCCTACGATATTGCCGGAAAAAACCTGGCTGATGAAACGTCCATGCTACAGGCCATTTATACCGCTATTGATGTAGCCCGTAACCGAAAAGAATACCTGGAACTGGAAGCGGGCAAATTGAAATAAACTAGTTTGACGTTTGTAGTTACACCGGACAATCAGAAAACCGACGTGGATTAAACTATATCGTGCAACTACAACCCGCAATGGCGGACCGGTTAAACCACAAACCACAAACGAATGTTAAAATCAATGACCGGCTTCGGCAACGCGACCGTAGAAGCCGGTGGCCTATCGGCAACGGCGGAAGTCAAAACACTGAATTCTAAATTCCTGGATATTTACTGCCGTATTCCCCGGCAATTTTCTGACAAGGAAATTGACTTACGGGCACTGCTTACCCAACAACTGGAACGGGGTAAGGTCGAGTTATCGATAAACCTTGCCCGTACCAATGCCGTTCGGCCAGGGGTTATTATCAACCGACCCCTGGTGATGGCCTACGTGAGCGACCTGAAAGAAACGGCCAACACCATGCTGATGAGCATTCCGGACGGCGATGTATTCCAGATGGCCCTCCAGCAACCCAACGCCTACCTGACCGAATCTGCCGACCCTACTGCCGATGCGTCGGAATGGGCGACGATACTGGCGGCCGTGCAGGAAGCCACCCGCCGATGCGATGCCTTTCGGAAGCAGGATGGTGCCGTGCTGGAGAGTAAGTTTCAGGAATATATTCAGATTATTACGGACCGGCTGGCCGATATTGAAGAGCAGGATGTGAAGCGTATGCCGGCGGTGCGCACCCGGATGCGCAACTCCGTAAAAGAACTGCTGGACAGCGAAACGTTTGACCAGAATCGCTTCGAGCAGGAACTGGTTTACTACGTGGAGAAGTTCGATATTTCGGAAGAAAAAGTCCGCCTAAAAAACCATCTCAGCTACTTTCTGGAAGTACTGGCCACGGAAGAAGCCAACGGCAAAAAACTGAACTTTATCTCCCAGGAAATTGGTCGTGAAATAAATACCATCGGCTCCAAAGCCAACGACTCGACTATTCAGCGGTTTGTCGTGCAGATGAAAGACGAACTGGAGAAGATAAAGGAACAGACAATGAACGTGATTTAAACGCTTAAACCACCCTGTTCTGGTGGTTTAAGCGTTCCTGTTAACCAAGCTTTTTTTGAATAATGGCCAAATCCTTCGCCAGTTTCAATAATTGCTTCATTAGCTCGGCGTTGGTAACCGTATCGAAATGACTGGTAGGACCTGGTGGGGGTGGTACCGGTCCAACACCACCAGGCAGGCCACCATCGTCGAACAGGTGTTTGCCAAAATTACGAATGATCTCCACAATCAGGGCTGGATTCTCCTTCAGATTGATGACATCACCGTAACGCCTGATGATGTCGGCGACAATTTTCTCCTCCATTTGCTTCGTCTTTTCCATAGCATTTTTAGTTTAACTCAATTGGTTCAAGATTCCTGTTCTGAATGGTTTAAGTCGTTCCCAGGTAATGAGCGTGGTTTTATGCCCGGCCAGAACGGGCATACTGGCGTGAATCATCCCGTAATTACAGTGGCCGGTAGGCAGCAAATTATTCCAGATCAGTAACCGGCCAGCTATAGCCTGCACCCGGATGTTCTGAGCCCGAAAGTGCGTCTGTCCCCCGGCAGCAGGCGTATCCAGGTAGATCAGTATCGTATGCTGTCGTTCACCAGCCGGGTCTTCTTCCCAATAACCGGCATCATGGTGGTAATCGAACTGACCGTTCAGATCATAATGCGTAGCCTGCCAGTATTCAAACCGTTGCCGGGATGTGCCCAGCAGGCTTTCGAGCCGGGTTTCCAGCTCGCCCATGAAGGCCAGTAGCTCATCGCTGAACCACTCCTGAGCCGCAGTTTCGCTGGTGCGCGATGCACTGTGAAACGACTCGATCTGGTTATTTTCTACTTTTTTGATGACGGCACTACGGTGCCAGAAGGCAAATTCCAGTTCCTCCCGAACAAACGCGCACTGGGCATCGGTCAGAAAACCGTCCAGCCAGAACAGGTTTTTTTTATCTACAGTCGCTATTGGCTGCTCAGTCGATTGCTTCATGGCTAATCAGGGTTCGAAAAATATACGTTTCATACGCCTGACGACTGCGGACGGTACCCAGCCCATAGCGACCCGTTAGCTGACCTTCATAGAGCGAGCGGATGCGTTCAGACGATATTTTTTCCTGTTCCGTCCAGGTTGCGTGATCGGCCCAGTGTGGTGTACGGGTTCGGCGGTCGTAGGCGTGCCAGCCCACTACCCGATGTGGATGAAACAAATCATAACCGGCCGTAAAAGCCCGCAGGCTGGTGACCACCTCATCCCCAAAAAAATAAATACCCGGATCGAATGTGATGTCGCGGTTAAACTGCCCGGCGGTAAACAAAAAATGCAGCGACACAAAGTGTGCTGGCCGGGGGCCATCGAGTTGCTTCCAGAAGGGTATTGGGTAACTGACCAATTTCGTCAACAAGCCGTTTTCGTGATCGAGGGGATAGATCTGCATCGGTTTATGGAGCCGACCGTGCGGTTCATTGACCGGATCATAAGGGGGCAGATAACCGCTAAGAATCGGTTTCTCAACGTGCTGTTGCCTCAACCCTTCGTACATGTCGATGAGCAGTTGATCCCAGCCCCGCACAAACCGCTGATGCGAATCGATCAGCAATGTATACGGTTCCCCCTGCCAGCCCTGTTGCAGTAGATTTCGTGCCCAGTTGCACCCTTTACTTTCCTGATAAGGCACCTCCGTTATATCAATAGCATACTGCGTGATCAGGCTGCGGGGTAACCACTCAGTCGGCCCGCGCTGCCAGACAATTCCAATGCGGATACGGCTGGCGTTCGTTGCCATTCTGAGCAGACTTTGCAACGTTTTGGGCAGTTCTGAATCGCGATAGGCGGGTATCTGAACGTATATCTCTGCCATGACCGGGTAGCTTTTGCGTACAAAAAGTTACCCTTATCTGATACGCTATCGAATTTTGGGTTAGTAAATGGTATACGTTAATTAGCAACCGGTACAAACTACGCTCCTCCCCCTCAGCTACTTTTTGGAAGTACTGGCCACGCAAGAAGCCAACGGCAAAAAACTGAACTTTATCTCCCAGGAAATTGGTCGTGAAATAAATACCATCGGCTCCAAAGCCAACGACTCGACTATTCAGCGGTTTGTCGTGCAGATGAAAGATGAACTGGAGAAGATAAAGGAACAAACGATGAATGTGATTCAGAAACGTTGTTCAGGAATGGTTGCCGCGTCGGAGATAAACAGATAACAACGGGCGAGGTTGAAGGGGTACTATAAAAAACGCTTCCGCAGCTGCCCAATCGTCTGGTTAATATCCGATGATAGACTGAACCCGACAACAGCTCCACCGAACAGGGCCGTAATCAGGGCCGACCGACCGGCCATATCCAGCAGAACGCGGGTGGTTGTGGCAGTTGGTGCCGGGTAAGGATATTGTACAGAAATCCACCACACGCCTGCGCCCAGTAACACAACCAGTCCATTTCGCCAGGTGAACGGCTGCATGTTGAACGCAAACCCGACGAACAGCGTCCGGGCCAGATTGTACAGGAACGTAGCCAGTGCCGCCCCAATAGCCGCCCCATTGATACCAAATCGGGGAATCAGGTATAGGTTAACTGCAATAGTGATAAAAATCAGCACAACAAAAAACAGCGAGTCGTAGGTGTAAAAGCGCGACGTGTTTAGGATGATGCCATTCACGCCCGTGGCCATGTCGATGAGTTTGCCAAGACCCAGCCACAAGATGACGTAGTACCCCGCTTCGTAGCTTGGCGGCAGAAACCGGAACACATTGGGCAGGTTGGCGGCCACCCCAACAAATACCAGACACCCCGCAATGAGTTGATTCAGGCAGCTTTTCCGATAGATACTGGCGATATTCTCCAGGTCGTTCGTTTTCCAAGACTCCGCAATCAACGCCCCCGACACCTTGTAGAGAGCCGTGGCGGGTACGGCAATAACGGCGGCAAAGTAGGAAGCCGTGCCGTATACACCCGTATCGCCCAGGCCCTGTTTGCTGTTAATCATCACCTTATCAATCGTCAGAATAATTTGCGACGATAGGGCCGTGGTGAGGGTCAAGGCTGCGTAGCGCGTCAGGTTTCGGCGCAATTCGGGGTCGAGGTTAAGGAAACGCCGATGAAGAAACAACGCTTTATCACGAACAACGCTGACCACCATCAGCATCGTTTGCAGAAAGAAAGCCAGTAGCCACAGGCCCAGAAACTGCGGGAACGTAACCCATCCCAGCCAGTAAATCACCCCCGCCAGTAAAATCAGCAGCCGCTGCACAAACTGCTGCAGCACCGTGCCCGTAACGGGGTTGTATAACAGCCGGGAGTAGTTGTCGAAAACGGCAAAGTAAACGGTGAACAGCGTTAGCGGAATGAGCAGGTAATAGTAGTCGGTAAACAACGCCGACTCACCTCCGCTGCTCGCAATAAACCAGGGTCGGGCCAGCCACAGCCCCAGCACACACAGGCCAAAACCAACAAGTGTTGTCAGACTTGTTAGGAACAGATAGCCGTTATGTTGCCGGTCGGGGTTGCGGAAATACGGAAAATACCGCCCTCCCGCGCCGTTGGTACCCAGGTTGGCAAATTGGGCCAGCACCTGCGCCAGAGAAATCAGCAGCGTCAATAACCCGACCTGCGCCTTGCTGAACAGATTCGGAAAGAAAAGTCCCTGCGTTAAAAAGCCCACCGCCACCCCCGCGTAGGTGTACACCGAACTCTGAATCGTCTGCCGTTTTATGATACCCATTCTTGAGAATGAGCGAATGAATGAATGAGCGAATGAGTGAATAGCTGGCGCGAGCACTTTGTTTACGCCAGCTATTCACTCATTCACTCATTCATTCATTCGCAATTAGGTTCCAGTCCAGTGCCGTGCCTGCTTCGATGTTCTGCGTGGCGGCTTTGCCGATGATGCCGTCGTAGTAGCGGGTGTGCAGACCGTTCGCCGGGCGAATACTGCGCACAGTGTCGGGCGTGAAGCGTTCACCCGCCTGCATGGCGCGCACGACGTACAGCGACCGTTTGAATTGCAGACTTTTCGCTTCTTTCGGGGTGAGAGTATAACTAATCTGCCCCATTGCCAACTGCGCCCGTTCGGTTTCAACGACGAGGTTTTTAAGTTCGTCGGGTTCCAGCGAGAAGGCAGAATCGACCCCTCCATCGGCCCGGCGCAGTGTAACGTGTTTCTCCAGCACTACGGCTCCCAACGCCACCGCTGCCACGGCCGCCCCGATGCCCATGGTATGGTCAGAAAGGCCAACGGGTACATCGAAGAGTTGCCGCATATGCGGAATGGTGAGCAGGTTAGTCGTTTCGGGCGTGGCCGGGTAAGTGCTCGTGCATTTGAGCAAAATGAGGTCTTTACACCCATTGGCCCTGAGAACCTTTACCGACTCCTCTAGGTCAGCCACGGAGGCTACACCCGTACTCATAATGACCGGCTTACCAGTTTGGGCTACTTTTTTGAGCAGGATATGGTCTGTATTTTCAAACGAAGCAATTTTATAAAGGGGCACATCCAGCGATTCCAGAAAGTCGACCGCCGTGGTGTCGAACGGCGAACTGAAAGCGATCATACCCCGCTTTTTGGCGTGGTCGAAAATAGGTTTGTGCCACTCCCAGGGTGTGTACGCTTCGGCGTAGAGTTTATACAGGTTCTTATCGGCCCAGAGCGATTTGGCATCCCGAATGTAAAACTCTTCCGAAGCTCCGTTGAATGTAATCGTATCGGGTGTGTACGTCTGAAGTTTAAGGGCATGGGCACCGGCATCCGCTACGGCATCCACTATTTCCAAAGCCCGGTCGAGCGACTGGTTATGATTCCCCGACATTTCGGCGATAACAAACGGGCGATGGACTGGACTTATGGTAAACTGGGCAACCTGAATCGGCTGGATACTACTCATTGACTGTTGATGTAAAGCAAACTTGGCGTATCAAATTTACCGCTTTCGCCCGACAGTACGAAACCTGCCCGCTCGAAGGCCCGCATCGACGCCCGGTTATTGGCCTTAATGTAGGCATGAATCGTAACCATACCCCACTGCTCCCGACATGCGGCACACCCCTGCTGAATTAGCTGAGTGGCCATTCCCTTGCCACGCTGACTGGCATCGACCGAGATACCGATAATGATTTCGTCGGGCATATCGGCTACGGGTGCTCGCTCGAATCGGACCTGCCCCACCGCCTGCTCCATCTCGTCGAAAAAGACAAGCAACAGCGCATTGGCATCGGTCAGTTTGCGCGTAAACCAGGCCGTGTGCGTTTCCAGTGAGATAGGGTTTGAATTGAACGATTGCCGCCGGGTATCGGGATCATTGGCCCAGTCGAAATAAAGCTGGGCATCGATTATCTGGGCTGTTCGGTAGACTAACTGAGCCATTTGACGTGTCGACTTATAGGGTTGGTGAAACAGTAGCAGGTGTCTATACAGTCCAGTCTCTTTCTGCAATAATCGGTAAAAACAAACGTCCGGTTTCAACCTATATAGGTTAAAACCGGACGTTATCTACTAATACTGAGCGACTATTTCTTCGCCGTATACGTTACTTTCCAGACATTTCCTTTCACCGAATCGCTGATATAGAGCGAACCATCGGGGCCCTGCGCCAGCCCTACCGGACGGGCTTTGGCATCGCCGGGGCTGTCCAAGTCAAGCTTACCGGCGTTGACACCGGTACCCGGTGTTCCCTGCTCCGGTACACCGGCAAAGTTCTCGGCAAATACTTCGTACTTCCCTGACGGACGGCCATCTTTCCCGAATGGAATGAAGGCCACAAAATAGCCGCCCTGTTTCAGTGGGGCGCGGTTCCAGGAACCGTGGAAACAGACAAAAGCTCCATTTTTGTAGCGGGCAGGGAAAGCACTCCCTGTATAAAATAACAGATCATTCGGCGCCCAGTGACCCGGAAACGCCATAATGGGCTTCTCTTTGCCCGCACACCGGTCCACCTTCGTACCATCACCGCCATATTCGGGAGCCAGAAATTTCTGATTCTTCACCTGGTTATTGTAGCAGTACGGCCAGCCGAAGTCATTGCCTTCTTTTACCATCAAAAACTCTTCGGAAGGCAACTCCGCACTCACTTCATCGGTAAAAGCGCCACCCCAGCTATTAAGCATATCGCGGCCATGTTGCAGGGCATAAAGCGTATTATTCGCCGTATTCCAATCGAGGGAAACCGCGTTACGGATACCGGTAGCGTACCGTTTTCCATCAGCCTTATGCTGGTTGAGTTTATTGGCATCGAACTGCCAGATACCGCCGTACTCTTCCAGAATGGGGCAGGGGTCCATTCCCATCGATCCTTTCTGCCGGTCTTTCTCCTGGCAGGCATTGGAGGGGGCACCAAAATTAACGAATAGCTTACCATCCGGCGAAATCGTTATCGACTTACTGGCATGCTGCCGCTGGAGCGTTAGCCCAACAATAATCGGCTCGGCAGGAGTCGTTTCCATCACCTTCCCATTCGTCAGTTTATACCGATACACCGACGTATCGGACGAAGCATACAGATAGTCTTTGTAGAGAGCCATACCCGTACCGGTGTAGTCACCAAACATCATGGTCTGGTCGGCCTTACCATCGCCGTTCGTATCGTTCAGTTCAACGATACCTTTGCCGTCGTTTAGTTTTTCCAGTTTCACGAAAACTGTTCCGGCCGGGTCCACCACAATATGCCGGGCTTTACCCAGGTTTTCGGCAAAGACCGATGCCTGGAATCCATTGATAAGTTTAATACCACCATTTTCGGGAGGTGTAGTTTTTTCCTGTCGGGTAATAGCCGACCGGGACTTTACGGGTTTTTCTGGTCCGGCCAGCGCCATGGAAGCAGCCGTTAGTAAAAGAAGTGTAAGGTTCATAGTGACATTAATTCGGTTTTAGATATGTCAAAAGAACGGATGGTTAACGTTAAAAGTTTTTGGAGGTATCTTGTTAATTACAGACTTTTACTGTTGCTAATGGGTATCCAGAATACCTACACTACTTTTCCGAATCTATGCTACTAACTACTAACTCAATTCTTCGCCGAACGGCTGTGCTTATGCTTGGTGTCCTGTTGTCGGCATCACTGTATGCACAGAGTGATTTACCGGCGATTGCCCCCTCGCAACTAACCTTACCCAAAGGCTGGCAACTGGCCGGGTCTGTATCGCCGGCAGCCGATGGCTCGTCGATGCGTCCACAATCGGGCAATACTGTTCTGACGGGTTCCGGAACCCCATTAACCCTGCTGACCCCGACAGATGATTTTCGATTGCATTTCAACCTGATGACGACACCCAATGCCGACGTTGTAGTGACATTACCTACCGGTCAGGCTATTAATCTGGGAAAAACACCGGAGATGATGCGCATTATGAAAGCCCCCGGTTTGTGGCAAACGGTGGATGTCTGGTACAAAACGGCGGGGCCTACGGGCCGCTCAGTCCTGGAGAAACTTGTCCTGAACGGGGTAACGGTTCGCGAAATGCAAACCTTATCCAATGATAAGTTAGGTCCGTTAACAATAGCTTCCGCTACCGGACCGATAGCGATTCGGAACGTAGGCTACCGGGTTATGTCGCCCCGCAAAGTAGCGCAGTGGAGTTCCCCTCTCAACTACACCATTGTTGAAGGGCAGTATATCGAAGACCGGGAGAACGCCCGTACCCGGAAAGTGCTGAAACAGGATACTACGTCCATGCTCAACTACGAGGTGTCGTACGGACAGCCGCGCCAGTATTCTATTCTGTTCACGGGTAAATTAAACGCCCTGACAACCGGCGACTACCAGTTTGAGCTGGACCAGGGTGGTGTAGGTGGCGTTTGGGTGGATGGAAAACCCGTCATTCCGGCCAGCCACCGCGAATTGGGACAGTCCACCACCGGCAACACCACGCTTACCGCCGGGCCACACACGGTTGAAGTCTATTTCTCAAGGTCCTGGTTCCGGCCGGGGCTTGGGTTATTCGTCTCGCAGGCCGGTACGCGTCCGCAACCGCTTCATGCTCCGGCCTCCTTACCCGAACCTGACCCTGTGGCCGTTATCAGTGTCAATCCGGATTACCACGATCCCATGAATCAGGTGCAGCGGATTCGTTCGTTCGTGCAGTTGCCGGGCGAGAAAGCCAAGCGGACGCACAGTATGTCGGTTGGTTCACCTACGGGTATGCATTACACTGTTGATCTTGACCAGATGGCCTTGTTACAGGTGTGGAAAGGTGACTTTGCCAACACCACCGAAATGTGGTATGAGCGGGGAGAACCACAGCTGCTTACTCCCTTAGGCGAAACGGTTTATATGCCCGGCCAAACGCCCCTGATGGTATTAGCAAGTGAATCAGCCGCCTGGCCCGATAGCGTCAGCGAGAATACCCTCCAGTATAAAGGGATGAAAATAGATAAACAGGGTACGCCAACGATGGAATACAAAATCGCGGGCACAACGGTCATGGATGCGATAAAACCAGATGGTGATGCGCTGACCCGAACCTTGACCTTAACCGGTTCGCCCAGTGGAACGCTTTATTGCCGACTCGCGGCCGGAACATCGGTGGAGGAAGTCAGCAAAGGGCTTTATGCCGTTAACGACCGTAGTTACTACATACGCGTCGACCCGAAAGCCAACGTAAAAATGCGTCAAAGCAGTGGTAAACAGGAGTTATTACTCCCCGTCGACATGAAGAAAGGAGCCGGAACAGTGCAGTATTCAATTATCTTTTAGTCATTCTGCTTCGTGGTCATTGATGGTCATTACGTTGTCGTTTGCTCCGCGTCATTCGTAGTCATTAGCCGTTGACTGAAACAATTCCAGACATTCATTGACAATGTAATCACCAATAATGACAGCCAGGTAAATGACACCATAACACCCATGAAGGATCCAATAACCTGGGCTGATTTTGAGAAAGTGGAAATGCGTACTGGTACGATTGTATCGGCAGAAGCATTCCCTAAAGCGCAAAAACCGGCCTACAAACTGACGATTGACTTCGGTGAGTTTGGTACCAAACGTACTTCGGCCCAGGTAACAGCGTTATATAGTATGGAAGAATTGATAGGAAAACAGGTGGTGGCGGTGGTCAACTTTCCGCCTAAACAGATTGCTACCTTTATGAGCGAATGTCTGGTATTGGGAGCCGTTGCCACCGATGGCACCGTAACACTGCTCCAGCCCGAACGAAAAACCGAAAACGGACAACGCATTGGTTAAATTAATGTGCAATGAATAACCGGGTAGTTTGTCATTCCGACCGCCGGGAGGAATCTCAACTATCCTGAGGCTTGAAATTCTTCCCGGCGTTTGGAATGACAAATTCAAAAAACGGAGACGCGAAAAGAAGAAAATTTTGATTCAGGAGTTCAATGCTGAGTGTAAATTTCTAAACGCAGAAATTCAGGATTAATTGGCATAATTAGTACCTTTAAATAGACGGCGGAGATTCCTCCTACGTCAGAACGAATGGCCGTAGCCATGAAATACACATGAAAAAACTACTGATAGTCACTCTTTTACTCACTCATTCGCTCTTTCACCCTTTCACTCACTCTGCCTTTGCCCAGCGGCCGGCGGTGGAAGAGGATTATTACCGGATTGTAACCCTGCCCATCCCGGAGAACATCAAAATGGAGGTAGGAGGGCTAGCTCCCCTGCCTGATGGACGGCTGGCCGTTTGTACACGCCGGGGCGACGTATGGCTGGTTAGTAATCCATATATGCAGGGTAGCCGTGTGCCGACCTACAAAAAGTTCGCATCGGGTTTACACGAACCCCTGGGCCTGATGTGGCACCCGAAGGGCTACTTTCTGTGTACCCAACGGGGGGAAGTAACCAAACTCGTGGATACTGATGGTGATGATGTGGCCGACGAATACAGTTCGTTTTACAAATGGCCGCTATCGGGCAATTACCACGAGTACAGTTATGGCCCTCTGTTACTACCCGATGGCGATATGGTTATCACGCTCAACCTCGGCTGGATTGGCTACGGAGCCAGTCTGGCCAAGTGGCGCGGCTGGATGCTCAAACTAACCGAAGATGGTAAAATGACTCCCTGGGCAACGGGCCTGCGTTCGCCCGCGGGTTTTGGTATTCTGCGCGATGGCAGTATTCTGTACACCGAAAACCAGGGCGACTGGGTAGGTTCCGGCCGGATGACGCACCTGACCAA
This sequence comes from Spirosoma spitsbergense DSM 19989, assembly GCF_000374085.1. Classification (GTDB taxonomy): domain Bacteria; phylum Bacteroidota; class Bacteroidia; order Cytophagales; family Spirosomataceae; genus Spirosoma; species Spirosoma spitsbergense. The sequence goes on from NZ_KB893592.1 coordinate 77,546, forward strand.
GGGTGCTTTTGCGGGCAATCCATCGGGGTTACGCTGGTCGGGTGAACCGGGGTCGCCACTGGCTCTCAAACCCAGCGATGTACCCAGCACGGGCAAACCCATGTTTGAGGTGGCCAAAACCATAAAAGAGCTGAAAGTCCCCGCCATTTGGTTTCCGCATACGCTGATGGGCATCTCTACCTCCGATTTCAAACAGGATACGACCAAAGGAGCGTTTGGCCCATTTGCCGAACAACTGTTCGTGGGTGACCAGGGGCACAGCAAGATTATGCGCGTGGCACTGGAAAAAGTGAACGGCGAGTGGCAGGGCGCCTGCTTCCCCTTCCGCGAAGGGTTTCAGTCGGGTATTATCCGCACCGTTTGGGGGCAGGATGGGTCCATGATTGTAGGTATGACCAGTCGGGGCTGGGCCGCTACGGGCAAAGATCCCTACGGCATTCAGCGACTGGTCTGGACGGGCAAAACGCCCTTCGAGATGAAAACTATTACCTCCAAGCCTGATGGTTTTGAGGTAACCTTCACGTTACCCGTTGACCGCAAAACCGCTGAAAACCCAGATAATTACAGCCTGAACAGCTTTACATACATGTACCACAAAACCTACGGCAGCCCTATCATCGATACCCGTACTGTACCTATCCGGGGCATAGTAGTAGCTCCCGATGGTATGAGTGCCCGCATTGTGGCCGACACCGTCTTGCGCGAGGGCTACATTCACGAGGTAAAAGCGGAAGGTGTCCGGTCGGCATCGGGTAGTTTAGCCCTGCTACACCCCGTTGGCTATTACACGCTCAACGCCATTGCTCCCGGCGAGAAGTTGACCATAGCGGCTCGTGCTTCGGCTCCGGCCCATAACCACGCCGATATGATGGCAATGGCTTCTACGAAAGATACTCCCCCTACCAATAGCAAAGGAAAAGCAGGAAAGCCAGCCGCAACAGCCCCGAAGAGTGCCAAACGCATCATAAGCATGCCCGACGACTGGACCAATGGTCCTGACCAAACGCTAACCATCAGCACGAAACCGGGGCTTAAATTCGATACCGACAAGTTGGAGGTGAAAGCCGGAAGTCGTATAAAACTCGTATTCAACAACAATGACGACATGCTGCACAACTTCGTGATTACGAAACCGGGAGAGGCCAACTCTGTAGGAGAAGCAGCCCTGAAACTAAACCTGAACGGCCCCAAAATGAACTATGTACCCAACACGCCCGACGTGTTGTATCACACAAATATTCTTCAGCCAGAGAGTGCGGAAACCATTTACTTCGTGGCCCCCGCCACACCGGGTAATTATCAATTTGTTTGCTCCTTCCCCGGCCACTACTCGCTCATGCAGGGAACGCTGGTAGTGAAATAGTAAACGTGTTAAATGGCAGGCCACGTCCGTTTTGCCAAGAGCTACGAAATCCGGTTGAGGTGGTCCTCAACCGGATTTTTCATTCCGTTCTTTATAGCATGCATGGCATCGTGTATAAACTGAGATAGCGGGATGAAAACGTTACTGAAAAACCACAAATTTGCAGACAAATCATCAACTAAAGTCGGTCTGATACGTTTCTCCTTGTAGTTCTGCATTCACATACCTGTAATGATCGCACATAAACTGAGTGGGCCCACTGTCATCCTGGTGGTAGCGCTGTTTCTCCAGCTTCCAGGCACGAGTTTATACGCCCAGCGCAAGCCCGACGAAACGTCTTACTATCGGACGGTACCCGTTCCAGCCCATTTGTTGCCCATCGAACGGGCGTATGGTTCTTCGTCATTAGGGAGCGTTTATTTTTATGGGGGTAAAAAACTCTCCTCACCCTATTCGCTGGAAATACCTTTTTTTGAACTCAACGATCCCGAAGTAACCCATCATTTCAAGGCCTTTCGAACGTTGGTAACCGTCGGTCGCCTAACGGCGTTAGTACCCCTGGCTTATATTCTATTTCAGAATAATAACCGCTACAACGGGGGAGCTTACTGGACGGTGTATGGCGGCTCGCTTGTGACCTCACTAACCCTTACAATAATTGGTAATGGACAGGTAAACAAAGCTGTAACACGTTATAACGACATGCTCAGCCAGCCCCGCATCGGTTTATCGGCTTCGCCCATTCCCATGACCGGACAAATAGCTGTTGGAGCGGGGGTCTCGCTGGGATTTTAACCGGCGAATTGTCTGTTGCTTAGTTAGAATGTTACCCCTTCTTTATGGAACTTCTGATGACTGTAGCCATTATCAGCTACATTATTTACCTCCGCTACTATGCCGACCTCCGGACCAAATCGGATAAAGAACTGGATCAGTTACAGATAGGGGTAAAACTTTACAATACCGGCCAGGTGGAGTCCGCTTTCCACTACTTCGATCAGACCATTCAGGAACATCCACAATGGAGCGTGGCGTACCTGTATCGGGCACGATGCCAGGTAAAACTCGGAAACATAGAAGCCGCCCTGTCCGACTTGAAAACCGGCGAAAGTTATGATAATACAGTGGCAGATATTCACACCGAAATTGGGCGAATTCTATATGACCGACAAGAATTTGATAACGCCTTTGCGGAGTTCGACAAAGCTGTTTTTCATTCGCAGGGCCGCGACTCAATGGCCTACTACTGGCGGGGGCGTACGCGGCAGAAACTAAATCAGCCGCAGGAAGCGCAGCACGATCTGGACCAGGCCCTTGCGCTGGACGAACAAAGCAAAAATGGACTGCCTCCGGCAAGCACACCAACCGTCTTTTTCGATAAACGCCTGCTGACCAACATTGCCTTTGTCCTGATCAATAGTATTGTGTTGCTGATTATTATCAAAAAATCACCGGTCATTCACTGGCCCTACATTATGGCGGCCAGTTCGGCAGCTGCCATCGGTTTTGCCGAACCGCGCAAAGGCTGGGTATTGGCTATCATCCAGTCGGCATCGCTCTGGATAGCATTCACCTTTTTCACCGACCATCCTACCAATAATGAACTACGCGGACTGGAAGCATTTAACCTGTACGGCTCCATCGGCCTAACCTTCGTCGGTAGTTTTATCGGGGGGATTCTAAAACGGGCGATGAAACCCAGGTGATTTTTAAACGCAGACGCGTGCAGTACCTCAATATAACGTTGCTCTTGCACGCATGGAGGATATTTCACACATCAATGAAAAAGGAAAACCCCTGATCGACTGCGTCACAGTTAATCAGGGGTTTTCTTAGTAGCGGGAGCTGGACTCGAACCAGCGACCTTTGGGTTATGAGCCCAACGAGCTACCAACTGCTCCATCCCGCGGTGTTTGGTCTGCAAAAGTACGACGACTTTCTACAAATACAACTACCTTTGTGTAAAAAAAGTTTATCTGCTATCGGAAACGTTTTCTGCTGGCAGGGAGTTGTTTGCTAAAGCCGCTGGTAATCAGCCAACGGGATCACCTCAATTATGGATCAGGAAATTACGGAAAATATCCCGGCTGGCGATCTGTCAGTCAACCACAAAGCCGGTTTTGTCAGTATTGTTGGCAAACCCAACGTAGGGAAGTCAACGCTGATGAACCAACTCGTTGGCGAACGGCTCTCCATCATCACCGCCAAAGCGCAAACCACCCGGCACCGAATTATGGGTATCCTCAATGGAACCCATAACGGCCAGGAATTCCAACTCGTTTACTCCGACACTCCCGGCATTATCAAGCCCCTGTACAAGCTCCAGGAATCGATGATGAGTTTCGTGCGCGGTTCCATCGAAGACGCCGACGTGATTCTATTCGTGACGGATATTTTTGAACTGCACGACGAAAATGACGTTATCGAACGACTGAAAAAGTCGGAGGTACCGGTTCTGCTGCTCATCAACAAGATTGACCACGCCACGCAGGAGCAGGTCAATGAAAAAATTGCATACTGGCAGGAGAACTTCACAGCACAGGAAATTATTCCCATATCGGCCCTCAATGGTTTCAACACGGAACATGTGTTTGAAAGTATCATAAGCCGACTGCCCCAACACCCGGCCTACTTTCCCAAAGATGAATTAACGGACAAACCGGAGCGCTTTTTTGCCTCGGAGATTATTCGGGAAAAGATTTTCCTGAATTACAAGAAAGAGGTGCCCTACAGCAGCGAGGTGGTCGTTACCGGTTTCAAGGAGAAAGAAGACATCATTGTTATTCAGGCCGAGATCCTGGTTGAGCGCGCTACACAACGGGCCATCCTACTGGGAGAGGGTGGAAAAATGATTAAAAAAACGGGCATCATGGCCCGCGAAGAACTGGAACGGTTTTTTGGTAAAAAAGTATTTTTAGAACAATTCGTTAAGGTCGAACCAGACTGGCGGCAAAAAGAACGCATGCTCAAGCGGCTGGGATACGACGAATAAGTCGGAGTCATAAGCTGGCAAACCCGCAGGTAACCTGTACGTAAACCAGCCACTGAAAATCTATTGACTTACTCATTTACGACTTCATAATCATGGCAAATATTGTTGCAATTGTTGGCCGCCCCAATGTGGGTAAGTCAACCTTTTTCAATCGTCTGACCGAACAGCGGCAGGCAATTATGGATAACCAAAGTGGGGTTACCCGCGATCGGCATTATGGTACGGCTGAGTGGAATAACCAATACTTTACCGTCATCGACACGGGTGGTTACGTAGTCGGTTCCGAAGATGTGTTTGAAGAATCTATTCGCGAACAGGTTGAGATAGCCATTCAGGAATCGACTGTGTTATTATTCCTGGTCGATACGCAAACGGGTATAACTGGCCTGGATGAAGACTTCGCCAATGTGTTACGCCGGTCCAATAAGCCTGTGTACGTCGTGGCTAACAAAGCCGAAACGGCAGAGCGTTCGCACAGTGCGGCTGAGTTCTACGGGCTCGGCCTGGGGGAACCTTACCCTATCTCGTCAATGACGGGTACGGGTACGGGCGATTTACTGGATGAGGTTATCAAGCATTTCCCGACAGCGGGCATTGAAAACCCGGATGCGGGTATTCCACGCATTGCCATTCTGGGTCGTCCTAACGTGGGCAAGTCATCATTCCTGAACGTGTTAACGGGTCAGGATCGCAGTATTGTAACGGATATTGCCGGTACAACCCGCGATGCGATTGACACGCGCTACAAGGCATATGGCAAAGATTTTATCCTGACCGATACAGCCGGTATCCGGCGCAAGGCCCGTATTAATGACAATATTGAGTTTTATTCTACCCTGCGCGCCATCAAGGCAATGGAAGAATCCGACGTATGTATTATCATGCTTGATGCTACCCGTGGCCTCGAATCGCAGGATTTAACGATTATCGGTCAGGCCGTAAAAGCCAAAAAAGGGGTGGTCATCATGGTCAACAAATGGGATGCGGTTGAGAAAGACCACCGTACAGCCGACGTGTTGCGAAAAGAAATGATTCAGCGGATGATGCCCATTGATTATGTTCCCATCATCTTTGCCTCGGTTCACGAAAAACAGCGTATTTTTCAGGTGATGGAAAAAGCGATGGAGGTGTTTGAAAACAAGACGAAGAAGGTGACTACTTCCAAACTGAACGAGGCCATGCAGCCCGAAATCGAGAAATATCCACCACCGGCGTTAAAGGGAAAGCACATAAAAATCAAATATATGCTACAGGTTCCAACGCCTTCGCCGACGTTCGTTTTCTTCTGTAACCTGCCTCAGTACGTGCAGGAGTCCTACCAGCGTTTTCTGGAGAATCGCCTTCGGGATCACTTCGATTTTACGGGTGTCCCCCTCACGCTCTTTTTCCGGCAGAAATAACTCGCTGAAGCAGTAAAAATCAGTCCATCGGTCAACTAGAAAAAATCTAATTGACCGATGGACTGATTTTTTGTACCGTCCCCGGTTTTTGATTATACCGTTCCACTTTATCCGCTTATGAGTAGTCTGGATGCGCCGGTACGCCTTGATCATTACCTCAACAAATGACAGCAAGCTTGTGCCCGTTTCTAGGAAAACTACTTACTTGTATGTTTTCGGACAGATAAATTGATGATATTGTCACAGAAAAGTGCCTTTAAATAAAAAATGTGCTCACGTTCAGCCGGTTAACGCTTTACATATGTTTATTTTTAGTGTACCTTTCTGCCTTTATCTCCCTTTAAATACACCTACCATGGTTACTGAAAAAATTGTAGATGATGAAAAGCGCATTGACCGGGCCGCTTATGTCCTGAAAGCCGTAGCACATCCTCTGCGAATAAAAATCATTCATATGCTGAATGAGAACGACGAACTAAACGTATCGGCGATCTATAAAAACCTCAACGCGGAGCAATCCTTAATCTCACATCACCTGATCAATATGCGCGATAAAGGCATTCTTGATATACGGCGTAGTGGTAAGAATATTTACTATTTCCTGATTGATAAGGCCGTAGCCAACATCATCGACTGCATCTACGAAAGTAAACTAATGTAGTAGTCGAGTATAAATAAAAAAATGTCGTCGGAAGTTAGCGCTACATCTGGACGACATTTTTTACTGTAAACTAGCCGAACAACTCCCCTGTCCGGTAATTCGGTACAATGCCGAGGTGTATATACGCCTTCTCGGTTACTTCCCGCCCACGTGCAGTTCGTTTCAAAAAGCCCTCCTGAATCAGGAAAGGCTCGTATACTTCTTCAATTGTATCGGACTCTTCACCACAGGCAGTTGAAATAGTAGACAAACCCACCGGACCACCCTTAAATTTTTCGATAATGGTCAGTAAAATACGGTTATCCATATCGTCAAGCCCATTCTGATCGACCTCCAGTGCGCTTAGTGCAATTTCGGCAATTTCGATGTTGATAATACCCTTCCCTTTCACCTGGGCGAAATCACGGGTTCGGCGCAGCAGGTTATTGGCGATGCGGGGTGTTCCCCGGCTCCGGCGCGCAATTTCATAGGCTCCGGTTTCATCAATGGGTGTACTCAGAATAGCCGCCGACCGCTGCACAATACTGGTCAGTAACTCAGCATCGTAATATTCCAACCGACATCTAATGCCAAAACGTGCCCGTAGAGGGGCCGTCAGCATACCCGCCCGCGTAGTGGCCCCAATGAGGGTAAACGGATTAAGTTTAATCTGAACCGTCCGTGCGTTGGGGCCGGAGTCCAGCATAATGTCAATCTTGTAATCTTCCATCGCCGAATACAGGTACTCTTCCACAATGGGGTTGAGCCGGTGTATTTCGTCAATAAAGAGCACATCATTTGGTTGCAGGTTCGTCAATAGACCTGCCAGATCACTCGGCTTGTCCAGCACCGGCCCGGAGGTCATTTTTATACTGGCACTGAGTTCATTGGCAATGATGTGCGACAGAGTAGTTTTACCCAAACCTGGAGGTCCGTGCAACAACACATGGTCGAGTGCTTCTCCCCGTTGCATGGCCGCCTTTACAAATACCTCAAGAAGTTCTATCTGTTTGGCCTGTCCTGTAAAATCAGTAAAGGAGAGGGGTCTGAGTGCCCGTTCAATCTCTTTATCGGTAGCGGTGAGCCCTTCACCTGAGCCTTTTAAAAAGTCGTTTCGCATGGTTTTGATTCGTGCAGATCCGGCCAGATTTTGACGTAAAAGCCGTGTTTATTTGCCCGGTCATTTACGTCAAATTTACAAAAAAAACGGCACAAAATCGCTATCGAATCAGCAATACAGAACCCCTTTTCGTGACCCATCCCCGCTCCGGAAACGACTCACTTTTAAAGGTGACTGTGTAGGGGTAAAGCATTGATGGATAGGTATTCCCCTTGTATGTTCCGTCCCATTTCTGCTCCGGGTTGCTCGTGGCAAAGATCACCTCGCCCCAGCGGTTATAGATCCGGAATTGATAATCCGTAACGTAAGCCGTAAAGATCTGAAGCACATCATTTACTCCGTCGTTATTGGGCGTAAAGGCATCAGGCACATTGACCCTCGGCTCACACTGATTGAGTACACGGGCCAGTCCCGTTGCCGTACATCCCTGCGGATCGGTTACCCGAACGGTGTAAGCACCCGCTTGGGCTACGGTTATCGCTTTGGTGGTATCATTGCGGTTGAGCCATAGATACTGTAAGCCGGGTACTCCATTGGCGGAAAGTTGTACCTTGCCCTGATCCCCTTCGCACAGGGAAGCCAGTTCTGTGAGCGAAAATGCTGGTGGCGGGCGTTCGCCAACCCGTGTACTGCTGCGGCCTACGCAACCCGTTTGCGTATTTCTAACGGTCAGGCTATACGAACCCGGTTGAGCAACCGAAATCGTTGGCGAAGTTGCCCCATTACTCCATTGGTAGACATTGCCTGGTTGATCACCTGACTGTGGGGCCAGTAACACTGAGAGGCCGGGGCATTTGAGGGTATCGGGTACCAGACGGGCGAAGCCAGTGCTGTCCAGGCCAACTTTTATGCTATCTCTCAATGCTTTACAGCCTAGTATATCAGTTACCTGTACCGTATAGAACCCCGGATTTGCAGTTCCCAACACCGGCGTAGTGGTAATTAAATTGTTGTTAGCATCCAGCCATACGTAACTGGCGGGTGTTCCTCCCGTAACGGTCAGACTGATGGTGCCACTATTGGGTATACTGCACAAAGCGTCCACAATCCTGGGTGCAAGGGCCAGCTGATTCGCTGGCGATTTCAGCGTAAAAGCCGTATCAACTTTACAGGCATGTACCGTATCCGTTACGTTTACTTTGTATCCTCCTTCGGTCAAACTGGTTTGCCGACTCCCCGTGCCTGTCAGGATAGCCCCATCGAAACGGGTCCAGTTGTATTGATAGACGCCAGCGGGCGTTGGTGTCAGGGCAATGGCTCCATCGGCCGAGGTACAGGTAGTGGGACCAGTAAGAGTAGCCGCCAACCGTAATTTCGGTAATTCATTAACCCGGATCGTATCGGAGTTTTCGCAGGTTGTGCCATTCACCGTAGCCTGTGCGGTAACGGTGTACGTGCCCGGAGTAGACACCGAAATAGTTTGGGTATTGCCGCCATTACTCCACTGAAACTGGGTCCACGTTTTTTGCGGAACCGTTAAATCGACCGATGATCGATAGCAGAAGAGGGTATCAGGGCCTAAATCGAGCGACGGTGTGGGCTTGATCTGTACTTCAATCGTATCGCTTTTGAAACATTCGCCATTGGCGGCCAACCCCACTACGATGTAGTAGCCGGGCCTGTCGAGTTTTATCGTTCGTTGCCTCCCCGCAACGGCCCCATTCACCAGCCAGACGTATACCTTTGCCGTTACTTTTATATCGAGGGTTATCCCCTTCTTATTACAGATAGCCGTATCGGCCCCCAGTTTAATATCAGCTGGTAAAGGCAGGATAGTGAGTGTATCCTTAATCAATGTGTCTTTGCAAATACCCCCCGTACTGGTTTTGGTGATGATCCGAAGGCTAACGGGGTACTGACCGGGGGATACATACGAGTGCGTAACAGGTTTCGTGGCGGTTGTCGAGTAAGGGCGGCTGCCATCGCCAAAATCCAGCGTGTACGCTTCTTTCAACTTCGGGCAGTTCGGGCCGATCTGAAACACGGTCGGCGCGTTTACGCAGGTATCACTGTACGTTAGTCCGGGACCGCTGGACGGGTCGTTGAAGTTCGCCACCAGGTTGGGAAGACCTAGCTGACTGGTTTGTCCACCCAGCGACTGACCGGCCGGATTGTAGATTAAACTGTCGAGCAGTCCACCATTGGGATTTTCGATGGTACCGAGTGATTTACTTCCCTTGATGGCTACGTACAGTTTCCCATCCGGCCCGATCTGAACGGAACCATATTGCCGCGTTGTACTACTGTCGACTACCGTTTTCGACTTTGTCAGCAGCGAGTCTTTTTGCGTCAGGTCGTATTTAAGAATGTACGATGATCCCTTCAGGCTTCCATCACTGTTCGTATCCGCCAGCATGGTTACGTATAAACTCTTGCCATCAGGTGAGAACTCCACACCGTAGGCTTTAGGCGGGGCAGGACCAAGATCGAGCGTTCGATCAAATTTGAGCACACCCGTAGAGTCATTGAATGTATATAAATCAACCGAGTTTTTGGGTGGACCCGGAATAACAACCGCCATCGGGCGGGTAGCCTGATTGGCACTGGATGTGTCGGCAGGGCCAATTTTGATATACCCTTCGGCATTGGCCAGCGAATCAATTACCTGACCACCCGTGTACGTTACAGGATCGGTATTATCACTGCGGGTTAAATGGCGAACCTCAAACTGGTTCGTTCCATACTTGCGGGTAATGACCCAATAGGTCGAATCCCGTTTGTTTTCTACCGATGCCGACTGTTCCGTTCCCTGGTTCGCTAACAGCGTATTTTTCTCAACAATGGCCCCTTTGCCACCATTCTGCCGCATGTCCACCACACTGTAGGTCAGTGTTTTCTTCCCCCGAATCTCGGAGGTTGTGTACACATAATACAGGTACTCGCAACCCCGGCAGGTTGGCTTTGGTACAATCAGTGCGGATTGGGTAGAGTTTTTACTCCCGGCCAGCGGCAGTTGTACCGTATTGGTGTCACCCGGCACCTGCGATTTCAGCGGTTTTCCATCCTTATCATAAATAATAATCCCATCGGTATAAAACAGGAGTATTCCTTTGGTATTGGCAATGGAAGAAGACCCTTCAATAGTGCTCAGCTTACCGTCTGTAATGGGTTTAGGCGCCCCACCACCGCTAAAATCGAGGCCGGCATTTTGCCCAAAATACCACTTCACGCCCTGCGATTCTTTTTTTTCCCCACAAACATCAACGTTAATTCGATCCTGGTAAGAACACCCGTTGGGGCTTATGGCCTCGACCGAATAGCAGCCAGAACTATCAACCCGTATACTCTGTGTGGTGTCTCCTTTTGGGTACCAGATGAATCGAAGTCCTGATTGAGCGGGGCTTCCTGCATAGGGGTCTAATGTTATTGTTTCTCCTTTACATATGGTAGTATCCGTGCGCCAGTTGGAAAACGATTGTGGACGATTATAGACTGTAATCGGTTTACTAACTGTTTGCGTTACTCCATTAACCGTTCTTGTCAACTGAATCGTGTAAGACCCCGCCCGCTGGTAAACGTGCCGGGCTACTGAATCCCTCTGCTTCGTAACGGTTGTTCCATCGCCAAAATCCCAGATTCGGCTGGTTACACCGGTTAGTACGCTATCTGTAAATACAACAGAGTCCGACTTACATTCTACATCAGGAACGCACGTTTTACCACTAATCTTAAATCCCTGCGCCCAGGACACAGTCTGTCCTGCCAGCAGAAACAGCACGGCCCAAAGTCCAGCGATACGAATAACATGACTAAACCTTACCATGAACAAATAACAAATGAAGCCCACCGCTCAAATTCATTCCCGTAACATAACAACAACAAGGGCATTACGTTAGTATAAACGACAGTAATCCGTTAAAATTTTATCGACTCACTGCCATAAAAAGCCGTAAAATTCGCCTAATTTTATTGATTGCTCTATTCTTTAATACTTCGTTTCGGTTGACAACGTTGCAACAATAAAGTTGGCCCAGTCTTTGCCCTGATCTTGCCGTTATGCTTAAAAAATACATACTGACGATTTTGACGCTGGCCCTGAGCCGGATGGCCTTTGCTCAGGATCCTCAGTTCACCCAGTTTTACGCGGCTCCCCTTTACCTGAATCCGGCGTTTGCCGGATCAGCCTTAGCCCCCCGTATCACGGCGAATTACCGGAACCAGTGGCCTGCCATTACCAACTACGTAACAACGATGGTGGCGGTCGATCATTTCATTGATAAATATAGCAGTGGCATTGGTTTAACGATTCAAAGCGATAACCAGGGTCAGGGCCGGATTCAGTCGACAGATATCGGGCTGCAATATGCATACCAGTTTCAGGTGAGTGAGTCCTCCTTCGTCCGATTGGGTTTACAGGGATCGTACGTAAACCGAAGTATCAATTATTTTGGTCTTACCACTGGCGATCAGTTTACCGACCGGGGGTTCATTACGGGCAGTGTTTCCGGGGACCCGGCGTTGCAGGGTGGTTTACCCTCACAAAAGTACCTTGATTTCTCAACGGGGGGACTTTTCTATTCGGACTGGTTCTGGGTGGGTACAGCCGTGCATCATATCAACCGGCCCGACCAGGGATTTTTCATCGGCGGGCGTGACCGGCTTCCGGCGAAGGTAAGTGTTCAGGCCGGCCTGCGCATTCCATTGGGAGGCTTCACTGGGTTGGCCGATGAAGAAGATAAGGAAATCAGTATCTCACCTGTCATCATGTACAAACACCAGGGCAAGTACGACCAACTGGATTTGGGCGCTTACCTGACCTACTCTCCGCTAACAATTGGTGCCTATTATCGGGGCATCCCGTTTAAGAAGTACGATCAGACACTAAACAACCATGATGCGCTGGCTGCGCTGATTGGCTGGCGTATGGAGAAGTTTTCCATTGGGTATAGTTATGACCTGACCATATCGACCCTCGGCAATAGCGGTGGCTCACACGAGTTATCGCTGTCTTACATCTTTGACAAGCCCGAAGGCCGCCGGCCCGGTGTGAAACGGCGGGATAAAAAGTTACCCTGCCCCAAGTTTTAAGGGATTCAGCTAGAGGCTCCACAGGCTAGTGGCAGCGCGTAACCGGTCATAAAACCTGACTCACAGAAACCCGGTATAGGGGCCACAAAGCTACTTTTTTCAGTTGCTTCATAGCCTCTCTGCCGGGTTTCTGTGAGTAATTACCACAAAACGGTTTTAGTGACACAATTTTGTCTGGTCGCTCGGTCAATTCCCCGAAACTGGATTAACAAACCAGTTTGGCCCGTTTTACGGCAATAAATGACGTTATGAGGGGCGACAAATGCCCCAAGAACGCCAGACAAGCCCAGCGCCACCCATTTCGACAGGTAAACATTGCTGAGTAGAGGATGCAGCCCGGTCATCAGCAACGTAAACAGTCCGGCAAAGGCAACAGCCAATATAACTGACGTAAGCACAGCAGTTCCTACCCAATTGGTAGTGGGGGCAAGGACAGGTTGCAGCTTTTGCTCCATTCGCTGTTTGGTCATCGTCACGAACGTAGCCAGGGTGGTGGCAAAGACCGAAATTAACACCGTTGGCACCAACAGGTCGACCAGCGTTGGGCTTTCCCCCTTAAAATTGAAGAACACATCATTACGAAAAATAATGGCCGGTGCTACGATGTTGATAATCAGGTTCAACAGTGTAGCGGTGAGGGCGTTTCGCTGGGAAAACTGTTTCATGGCGTTCGGCGAGTGGTCAGATAGTGGTTAAATCGGCGCGCCCATAGCACCCAGCGTTTTACCCATCAGGGCACCCATGCTGGCTCCTTCGGGTAGCTTCCCCTGCCAGTCCAGTTGCTCCCATTCGCCCAGCGTGTTGGAGGCATCCACGACCATTTTGCAACGATCATACCGGCGGGTCATAAAGTTCTCCAGTACGGTGGGCAAAGGGTTATCGGTTCCAAGCAGTTCGCCTAATACCACAGCATCTTCGATAGCCAGTCCTGCCCCCTGCCCCAACTGCGGGATAGTCGCATGAACGGCATCGCCAATGAGTAACACGCGGTTTTTGTACCAGGGCGCAGGAAGCAGCAGCGTTTCGAGTGGCCGATAAATAACGCCTTTGGGGTCTGTAATCTGGTCGATAACGGCCCGAACCATAGGGGCTTCGTATTCCTTGAGCAAGGCTTTCATGCGCGGAACCAGTTCCGATTCCGGAATTTTCGGGTCATCTCCTTCGGCCGATACAACGAACATATACATGGAGTCAGCCGTCATCGGTATCAGACCAACTTTCGTTTTCTTACCGAAGTAAATGTATCCCGTATCGAGGTCGGCGGGGCGGGAAAACGCGTAACGCCACACCGATTGACCCGTATACGTCGGTTTATGTTCGCCCACGACCAAACTGCGAACGCTGGAGTAAACCCCATCCGAACCCACCACCAGATCATACTGGCCCGTACTGCCATCGCTGAAGGTTACGGTTACGGAATCAGGGCTATTTTCAAGATCCTTCACGGTTAGGCCCATGCGTGGATGTACCCCGCTGGCCACGACTCCCTCATGCAAAACCTCGTGCAGTATCCGACGGGAGATGCCGTTGTGCACCGGTAGCCTGCCCATGGGTGGTGTTCCTGCCTGCCCAAACTGAAAACCGCTCGACGAGCACATTTTTACCGGGCCGTAGGGAGAACCGTGCTCCATACACTGGTCGGCCAGACCCAGCGCGTCCAGTGCCCGTAAGGCGTTGGATGGCTGGATGATCCCAACTCCGTAGACATTAAATTTGGGTTGCAATTCGGCTAAATCGACCTCAATACCCGCTTTGCGCAGGGCTATACTGGTTGACAGACCACCGATACCGCCCCCAACGACAAGGGCTTTTTTTATTGAAGACATAGTGGGCAAGGGATTGAGTGGTCATTTATTATCATTTCGCTCCGCTGTCATTTCCTGTTAGTAACTCATTCCCTTTTGGACGAATGACTATCCGATGGCAGCGAAGCGAAATGACAATAAATGACCACGTATTGAGCTATTCGTTAACTATGGCTACGGCCCGGCACCAGCCCGCGCTACCGCCCTTTATCTTGACTGGAAAGCAACTAACGGTGAAGCCAAAAGGCGGCAACTGGTCGAGGTTAGCCAGTTTCTCAATCTGGCAGTACTCTTTTTCCCGACCAACGTAGTGGGCGGCCCAGATGACACCTGGACGCGGGTTTTTGAAATAGTCTTCGGCCTGTAGGTGTAGCGGGATATCCCAGCCCCAACCATCGGTCCCCATCACCTTGATGCCCTGATCAATCAACCAATGCGTAGCTTCGGCTGAGGCTCCGACGTGGATTTTTACGAAATCATCATCGTGCAACCGTTTGTCGGCATCGCAGCGGATCAGTACGATGTCGAAGGGTTTAAGGGGGTAGTTGATAGCGGCCAGTTTTCCTTTTAGGTCTTCGGAGGAGAAGCAATAGCCATCGGGTTTATCGGTGAAGTCGAGGACAACACCATCGTGAAAAAACCAGTCGAGGGGCATTTCTTCGATGGTGCGGGATGGTTTGCCTTCGCTGGTGGGGAAGTAGTGCCAAGGCGCATCAATGTGGGTACCAGCGTGCCCCGTCAGGTACAGAAACTCTCCTGCAGGGCCGTTACCTTCCAGAAATACATCCTCCGACGCCCCGCCAAATAGTTTGGAGCCCATCTTTTTGGCGCCTTCCTTATGGTCTTCGTAGTCGATTCGGGTAGGAAGCGGCTCTTTTATATCCGCTGAAATCGTTACGGATAAATCGATGATTTTCATGGTTCAGGTTTAGGTAAGTGGCTCGAAATGGTCCACAGCGGGTGGACTGGCGAAAAAAGGCCCGATGATAGCCCGCCACTGCGTGAAAAGCTCCGACTGACGGAAGCCAACGGTATGGTCGTCCAGCGTTTGCCAGTGAATCAGCAGCAGGTAGGTTTCCGGCGATTCAATCCCCCGCTGGAGTTGTAGGTCAATAAAGCCCGTGGCCTGACTAATAATGGCCTGCGCCTTGGGAAATTCGGCTTCAAACTCCGCCTGTCGGCCTGCCTGAATGGTAAGGAGTGCGTGTTCAGTTATCATATAATTTGATTTTTCAGGATACCCAGCCCATCAATTTCCAGTTCAATCACGTCGCCGGGTTCAAGCGGACGATGGGCGTCAAAATTTGTTTCGATCAGGCTACCCCAGCCCACAGTACCAGAACCAATAATGTCGCCGGGATACAGCATGACGTTGTTTTCGGAGGCCCGTTCCATCATCTGGCCAAAGGTGTAGTGAATGGTATTAAAGTTGCCGTTGCAAATGGGTTGCCCATTGATACGGGAGGTCATCTGTACATTGAACCGTCCGGTTTCGTCGCGCGTGGGTTCCAGCTCATCTTTGGTAACGATGTACGGCCCAATGACGTTAGCGAAATCTTTTCCCTTGGCGGGCCCCAGATTACACTTCATCTCTTTGCCCTGAATAGCCCGTGCGGTGAAATCGTTAAAGATCGTGTAGCCGAAGATATACGCATCGGCCTGATCGGCCGGGATATTCTTGCCCGCTTTGCCAATAATACAACCCATCTCCAGTTCGTAATCCATGCGGGTTTCGCGGACGGGCCGGGGAATGTCCTGGCCGGGGCCGTAAATAGCCTGATGGTTGGTGAAGTAGAAAATGGGCATTTCGTACCACTCAGGAGCTACCTGATGTCCAAACTTAGACGAGGCATTTTTGAGGTGCTGTTCAAAGCTGATATAATCCCGAAAACTGCGCGGATTGGGCAGCGGAGCCAGTAACACCACGTTGGCCATAAGGTGGGTTGCAGCCATGGCCTGCCAGTTATTTTCCTGAATCAAAGCCATATACCGCTCATGGTCATCAATAAACGACAGCATGTCGGCCGGTAATGCGCCATCGCTGATGCGGTGCATATCGACAACACCCGTCGCATCGTCAGTGAGCCAGCCCGTGCGGGGTTTGCTGGTCGAATCGGTGAAGGTTACGAGTTTCATCTGAAAGACTAAAAGGGTTCGTGTTATAACAGGGTTCGTCCCCCATCAACCGGAATAATGCTGCCGGTGGTAAAAGTCATCGTAGTAGCTAGCGCCAGCACCGCGTTGGCCACGTCAGTAGCCGTAGCCAGGCGACCCATTGGCGTCAAATCTGCGTTGCTTTGCAAAAAGGCGGGGTCAAATCGACTGGTGTATTCTCCTAAAACCAAGCCCGGTGCCACGGACACCACCCGAATTTTCGGGGCCAGTGAGCGGGCTAATGAACGGGTCATACTATCGATGGCTGCTTTTGAGGCACAGTAAGCGACATTACTGCCCAGCCCCGTTTGCCCGGCAATGGACGAAATATTCACGACCAGTCCTCCTTCATCGGCCATCAACAGTGGCTTACAAGCCCGAATCATAGCGAATGTACCCCGAACGTTGGTCTGCAAAATTTGGTCTATCCACTCATCCGTCAACCCGTCGAGGTCATCGTGTGGTACCGGCGTGGTGATGCCTGCATTGTTCACCAGTATATCGAGCCGCCCGTACGTTTCAGCAACGAAATCGGCCAGTTTCGCCAGTGATGCGCTTTCCGTTACGGATGCCTGTCTCACGACATGTCCATTGCCGGGCAGGGTAGCCAGCAGCGCGTCGGCTTTGGCGGGGTCACTGTTGTAGGTAATAACAACCGTTGCCCCGGCCTGCGCCAGTTGCCGGGTGATGGCAGAACCGATGCCACCCGCACCGCCCGTAACGATGGCAATCCGGCCCGCCAGTAGATTTATTTGCTTACTGTTCATGCTGTGTCAGCTCACGCTGTGTCAACTCAGGTTGTTTATACCGCTCGACGCGCAAATCGGCCTGCGCCTTATGACCGGCAAAGTTTTCGATGGCACACAGTCGGGAGCAGTATTCGCCAATCAGAGCACTGGCTTCGGCGGTTCGGATTTCCTGATAGGTGCAGGTTTTCAGAAACTTACCTACCCACAGTCCACCGGTGTAGCGGGCCGCTTCGCGGGTAGGCAGGGTGTGGTTTGTTCCAATCACCTTATCGCCGTAGGCCACATTGGTTTTTTCGCCAAGGAACAGCCCGCCGTAGTTGGTCATGCGCTCCAGAAACAGACGTGGGTTTTCGGTCATTACCTGCACGTGTTCGCTGGCAATGCGGTCGGCTTCCGAAATCAGTTCATTCACCGTGTCGACCAGAATCACCTGCCCATAATCGCGCCAGGCAACGCCCGCCACATCGGCGGTAGGAAGCGTTTCAAGTTGCCGCTCAATTTCGGCCTGTACACCATGAGCCAGTTCCGAACTACTCGTGAGCAGGATGGCGGGCGAGGTCGGCCCGTGTTCGGCCTGACCGAGCAAATCAGTAGCGCAGGTGCGTACATCGCAGGTATCGTCGGCAATGACCAGCGTTTCGGTCGGTCCGGCAAACAGGTCGATACCCACTTTACCATAAAGCTGCCGTTTGGCTTCGGCCACGTATGCGTTACCGGGTCCAACCAGCATGTCGACGGATTCAACGGATTCGGTACCGAGTGCCATCATCGCTATTGCCTGAACGCCACCAAGCAGGTAAATTTCATCGGCACCCGCCATGTGCATTGCGGCTACGGTAGCGGCCGGAATTTCACCTTTTATGGGGGGAGTACAGGCAATAACCCGCTTCACACCCGCAACTTTGGCCGTCAGCACGCTCATGTGCGCCGACGCCACCATGGGGTAACGTCCACCGGGTACGTAACACCCAACGCTGTTGACAGGGATATTTTTGTGCCCCAGAAACACGCCCGGCAGCGTTTCGACTTCCACATCCTGTATGGACGCCCGCTGAATCTGGGCAAAGTTCCGGATCTGGGTCTGCGCAAACCGGATATCGTCAATTACCTGCTGCGGCAGCGTAGCCACGATATCCTCAATCTGGTCCAGTGACAGTCGGAAACTTTCGGGCGACCAATCGTCCAGTCGGCGCGACAAGGCCAGAACAGCGTCGTCGCCCCCGTCTCGGATGTCGGCAATCATCTGCTCGACGGTGGCTCGTACTTTTGCATCAGCCTCGCCCGATTCGGCGTAGGTGATACCTTTTTTTATCTGTTGTATCACAGAGAATCGTTGGTTAGTGGTTAGGCTTTCATTTTCTTAGCAACCCAGTCGAACATATTGAACGTTTTGGTGAAATCGTCAATCTGGCAGTGAGCCGAGCCACTGCTTTCTTTCGGTACCACTTCGAGAACGTGTTCAACCGTTAGGGCGGCATCCAGTTTGTAGGCATTTTCCACAACATTCTGCCGGTCGTCTTCGCCGTGCAGGATATATGTGGGCATCGAAATTTTGTCAGCCACGCCGTCCAGCGCGAATTGCTTGAGTCGCTCGCGGGCATCGGCCATGGTAGAAGCCCCGACGATGTGCTGCACGATTTCGGCCAATGGATGATTGTCGGGGCGGTTTTTCCAGATATCGTAATAGCTCCAGACGGCTCCAAAGACCATACAGACCTTGAAACGAGGGTCAAACGCAGCGCATCGGGCCGCCATATAACCGCCCATCGACACGGCACCAATGCCAATCCGCGAGGTGTCTACGTGGTCGGCCAGGTTAGCAATGACCCAATCCAGCACGGCCGTACCGGCTACATTATAATCATAACGCGTCAGAATGTGATTGACCCGTAACGCATATCCCTGGCCGGGGCCATCCATCGCCAGCAGAGCAATGCCGCGTTCATTGAGGTGTTGTGAAATGCCAAAATACAGTTCCTCAGCCAGACTGTCGAGCCCTCCGAACATAATCATCAGGGGCGGGTTTTTCACTCCCACCGGCGCAAAAAGATAGCCCGGCAAAAACGAGAGGTCCGCCTGCCCGGCCTCAAACGGCACTTCAACCTGAAGCGGTTTCTGTTCGAAATGGGCAATGGCTTTCAGGAATGCCTCCCGTGCTTTGAGATAGGTCGGCATTTTCCGGCTGTCGCTGGGTTTTAGGAAAAACTCGGCCGTGCGGAGGTAATTGAACGCCCGCAGATACGACCGTCGGGCCGTTATTGGATTTTGGTTCTCAAGCGCCGTTTCGCCAATGTCATAAACGGTATCGCCCATGTTGACCCACGCCTTATGAAAACTCTCATTATCACCGGGTGTGATCTGACTGGCGACTTCAAGACATTCGGCAAATTCGCCACCGCCGTAGTGGGCCTGCGTCAGGGCTCGGTTTACCTGATAAGAGGGCATGTACTGCCCCGGGAAATAATACCACATGATTACTGGTTATTTATAGTCATTTGCTTCGCGTCATTGCTTATCATTCGTTGCACTGCCCTTTATAGTCATACAACTGCTTCGTATCAATGACCATTTAATGACAACGAATGACGCGCAGCAGATGACCAATTCTCAAATATCAACCGGCTTCACTACACCATCGGTGAGGCCCAATTTTTTACCTTTTCCCATTTCGGCAAATGGGTTGGCGTTACCCCAGGCATCGTTTGGATTATCTTTGAGGTAGTGCAGATCAGGGCCATGGTCGGGGGCGAAGATGAGTCTTGCGCAGGCATAGAATTCGATTAATATACCGCTGCCGGGGTCGATGATGTAAATGAAGAACCCTTCGTCGGCCTTGTGGCGGGTGGGCGCACCCATCACACTCTTAAAGCCTTTCTCGGTGAAATAATCCAGGGCCAGCAGTACTTCTTCCCGACTGTCGAAGTTGAACGCAACGTGGTTGAAAACGGCTTGTCCCGGCTCAATGGTAGGGTCGGTAAAGACCGCAACATCGTGCGACAGGTTACCAATGGTCCACAAGCCACCAACGGGGGGAATGTTATCACCGATGCGTACCTCGTCGGGATTCTTCAGGCCCATACCCTGCCAGAATGCTTTTTCCTTCCCGTACATCATCTTGGCCACCATGTACGTAACATGGTCGAACCGACGGGGATTAACACCAATCCGGCGGTTACTGGCGTAACGGTCGGCATAGATGCTGCCTTTTTCGCCCGTTTCCCTTAGCCAGACGACATCCCAGAATACTTCGTGCGTGTGCCCGTCGGGCGATTTGAACCGGTAGGCACGGCCATGTCCCAGATCGCCATCGACCCAGCCAATACCCGCACCGGTGCTTTCCAGGTAAGCCACGCACTCGTCCAGGGCTTCGAGGCTATCGGCCCGCCAGCCGAGGTGAGCCATGCCCTGAGTCTGGCTTGGTGTTAGCTTGAGAGTATGGTGAAAGTAGTCGCCCCAGGCCCGGAAATAAACGGAGCCCTGTTCATCGCGGCCGGTTTCGTCAAGCCCAACGATGTCTTTAAAGAAGTGAACCGACTTATCGATGTCCTGCGAGTATAGTTCGATATGGGCGAGTTGTGATAAATAATGCGGATTCTTTGCCATAAGTTGATTTGCCTATTCAGGGTTTTGCTTTCGTAAGAAATCCATTCAGGTTCAGCCAGTCGCCAAAGCGATCGATCCAGGTGTCGGTTGGCAGATTTTGCTTACGCATCCCAAAACCATGACCTCCTTTCTGGTACATGTGTAGTTCAGCCGTTTTTTTAGCCGCCAGCCAGTCATTATACAGCTTCGTACTGTGCGGAGCCAGCCCAAGCTGATCGTCGGATGCGGCACAAACGAACAGGTGTGGTGCATCGGCCGGAACGCTCTGTTTGGCAATGGCCATCTCGCTTAGATACGGGTAAATTGGTGCCAGGAAATCGGGGCGATTAGCCGCACTATAGTCAAATCCAACGCCCATTGTAACGGTACCACCCGCCGAAAAGCCCATGAAGCCGATCCGGTTTGGGGAGAGGTTAAATTCTTTAGCGTGCTGACGAACGTATTCCATTGCCCGTTTACCATCGGCAATGGCAAGTGGGATGACGGGCGCGTTCTCTTCGTCCAGTTTCTTGAAGTCTGCCATTTTAGCTGTCAGCTCGGCAACCGGGTCATTGGTCAGGCTGTGAGCAACGCGGTATTTGAGCACAAAAGCAGCCACCCCTTTCTCATTGAGCCATTTGGCTACGTCTACCCCTTCTGAATCAATTGACAGCGTATGAAACGCCCCCCCCCGGTGCCACGATAACCGCCGTCCCGTTAGCCCGGTCGGGGCTGGGCAGATAAGCCGTAATGGTCGGTGTCGATACGTTATAGACGACCCGGGTTTTGAACATATTGGTGGTATTCTCGGCTTCGTCCCACGTCCAGCTTTCAGAACCGGGCGCTTTCCCATCGTATAGTTTGATGACCTTTTGGGCCTTCACCAGCGGACTGATGAGCAGGGCAAATCCGACGGCTAAAAAAGATAGTTTCATGCAGTTCGTAAGGATTACAGTTGTCGTTTAAAGAAGGCCAGTGCCTCCAGATAGACGTTAATATCGTTGGGATAATCGTGCTTACCGTTGATAACTTTCAGCAGCGTTACCTCAGGCTTGCCCTTCTGGCGGTAGGTGTACCGCTCAACGGTTTTCCCGTCGGCGGGGTCGGTGTCGGGCAGGAGTTGCTTCGTTGGTTCACCCGTGTACCCCGCCAGCATCGACCAGTAGTGGAACGTACGATCCGTAGACCGAACGAAGCCCAGATTCATCTGTGGCCCTAGTATCACCTCACCCCCATCATAGGGATTTACATTATCGGCCGTGCCATTGATGATCAGGACGGGGAGTGCCACCCGTTTTTCCGGGCAGTCGAAATTGTTGGTATCAGGCAGGTTAGCAATAACGGCGGTGATGGCCCGGAACCGTTCGGGCATGGTTACTGCCAGCTTGTAGGCCATGTGCCCACCCCCGGATGTCCCTATCACAAATACCTTCTTTTCGTCGATCTGGTAGTTCTTTTTGAAGTAGTCAATCATGGCCCCGAAAAAGGCATTTTCGTCGATATTGATTTTGTTGGCTTCGGCAGGTGACGATTTTCGGCACTCATTCCAGTACCTTTTGTAGCCGTCGGGATACACCAGCAGCAGGTTTTCGGCCGGTGCCACCTCCTCCAGTTTTTTGGCTCCCGCCCGAACGCCCAGACCGTTCCCACCGGAGCCGTGCAGGGCAAAAATCAGACTTGCGTTCTGACCCGCCGGTTTCAGAAAATGAAACGAGCGGTAATGTCCGTCGACCAGCACGGAATCGTCAACGATTTGGCCGTTTGCCCCGAAGGAAACGCACAACAAGAGCGCCAGGAGTGTACCGATATTTTTTGTCTTCATGATGAATAATGAGTTGATTTATCCGGCTTTTACTGGCTTACGATAGTTACCGGTCCCAGGAGGCCCGAAGGCAGCAGGGGTGAATCGGATTTGTAGAAAGGCATCGTGGTGAAAGTGATCTTATTACTCACCCCTGGTTGAGCATCGCCGATAAGCCGGTTTACCCACAGATTAGTAATCTTTATTTCCAGGGTATTAGTCCCCGTTTTGAGCGCGTCGGTCACGTCGATCCGGAACGGTTTTTTCCAGACGATACCCACGTTTTTACCGTTCACGCTCACCTCCGCCATATTCTTCACGTCGCCCAGATCGAGTACGTAGGTCTGGCCTTTTTTTACGGCAGGAACGTTGATGGTCCGGGTATAGGCCGCTGTGCCGGAGAAGTAGGCAATTCCTTTGTCGGGGTTATTCGTCCAGGAATCCAGCTGGTTCATGGTCGCTGTAGCAGGTGCCCCACGCCCGTCCTGAAACGCCACGGCCCAGGGACCAGATACGGTCATGAGTGGCTTTTCAACGGTTTTGGGAGCCGTGTAAGCCATAGTCGTGGTTTTATCCCGGAACACGATGAAGTAGGCATCCCAGGGAGCAAAGGTTAACGGGATGATGGTGCGTCCGTTCTCGATCCGGTACGATACTTTTTCCGTTTTCCCCGTTTGTGGGTTCCACCGTTCGGGTACCTTGCCCGTTACGCGGAAACTGATATCGGCCGCATTCGGGTTTTCGCTGCGGCTATTGAGCCAGTAGATGTCAATGCCGGGCTCGGTCTGCCGGTGTACATAGAGCACCTCGGCCGGGCCGCGTTCGGCTTTGGCATTTTTGACAATCACGTCTTCCAGTATGTTCATTCCTTTCAGCACGTCGGCTACGGGTTTGGTCGATACCGTCGGCTGACTCCAGATTTGGTTAGCTAGTGTAGTAAAGGCTGTAGGGTCATCGCTCAGGCTGGGTGAACGTTCGGGTTTCGCGCCTACTACGTGAATGCCCGTACGGGCCAATTCGCCGATTTTTTTCAGGACGGGCAATGTCATGTATCGGGCCGAGGAGTCGAGTACCAATACCCGGTACGTCATACCGCTGGGTGCCACCATCCGTCCGTTTTCCACCTTAATAACTTCCCGGATGACCGTTGAATTAGCAAAATCGAACTCATAACCGGTTGGAAGCGCGGGTAGCTTCTGGGCACAGATTTGGGTGATATTATTGTTTTCGCCGTAGTAGTAGAGAATGTCAACGACTGGTTTTCCCTGTTGCAACAGGTACGAGCTGCGGGCCAGGTAATCGACCCAGGCTTTGGCGGGTTCGGCCCAGGTTTCCTGCCGGGTGAAATACTGCCCAAAAGGCCCCAGCGAGAAACCGGGTTTTTTATCGTCGAGCGGCTGGTGTACCGAGGTGTGAATCACGAAGCGGTTCAGGCCCGATGCCAGTTCCATATCGGCGGTGCGTTTCAGTTTTTCGGGGTGCCAGCTAAAAGCGTTCATGATCGACGTCATTGACTCGGCGGCAACGAGGTTTTGCCCATAGATATGCGCTACTGATGCGGCCTCCCGAATGTCGCCCTTGCTGCGGTTCTCTTCCTCGGCCCCTGCGGCCAGACTGCCGGGTGTCCACATAGCACCCATCGGAATATCAGCCCTGCGTTTCACGTCCATACCATCGGCCAGGTAAATGCGCCCGTTTTCGTGCGATTCCGTATACCGTTTCATGCCGCGCTTGTGCAGGGCTTCGCCGATGGCTTCGTAATGGTTCTCAACAATCAGTTCGCCAATGGTTTTACGAAAATCCCAGAGGAATTTTTCACTGGCTTCGGCACTTTGTATAATCCGGCCCGTAAGTACCGGAAGCCAGGGAAGCAGGGTGTAGCCACGCCGTTTCCGAAACTCTTCGGGCATCGCTTTCGTCCAGGTCATATGCCCAGCCTCGTAACTATCCAGAATCATGTACTGCAACCCCTGCACGCCCATCTGCCCACCGGTGGCATCCCTGTACATATCCAGGTAGGTTTCAATGTACCTCAGAACAGCGGCCTTATCGAGTTTATCCACTTCCAGACCGGTCGCTTCGGGCGAAGCCGGGTGATTTTCGCGGCCCGTAATCGAGTAACCCAGCCGCATAATCACCCATTCGCCCGTTGGTGGAGTCCAGTTCAGTGTACCATCCGAACTCATTTTGTCCGTTAGATCAAACACATCGCTCGTTGAAATCGCATCGGCGTTCGGCTTGACCAGCGAGTGCGTACTTTCTGACCAGGGCGTAAAACCTGCCTTTTGCTCAAAGAGGTCCACCCGATCGGTGTTGTGCAACGCCAGCTCAGCCACGGGTATTCCCTCCGGTTTGCCGGGTTCGGCACTCCCTCCGAACATGGCGGCAAAGGGGCTACCCTGGGGCTGCTCGGTTTTAAACGTGAATCGAAAATAGTTGGCTGTCGTAGGTAAAATACCCATCGTGCTTTGCGGCATGGTACTGCCCCGGATGATCACCACTTCACGGAAGTTCACCCCATCGTCGCTCACCTTTAGATGACGGTTATCGGGCATTCCCCTAAACTCCGCCAGTTCGCCCGCCGGGGGTGACCCCACAATGGTAAATGCTTTAACCGTCTGTGGCTGGTCGAAAGCGTACTGAATCCACATATCCTGCCCTACTTCCATGGGTGGCAGCATGGTTGTTTTCGCCAGATCACCGTCGGTTAAATCGGCTAGCGAGAACGTACCACCGCTCGACGTGACGGTTGGGTTGAGCTCCGACAATCGTTTTTCTGTAGCAGGCAGGCGGTAAGCAACCACAGCGGCATCAGCGTAGTAGCTGGGCGTATCTTTTGGCGGACCACCCATTATGTTTGAGGAAGCCAGCGGCACATTCTGAAACTTACCCGTTGTGGTGGGGGGCTGCGCCAGCTTACCTGCAAAGGGTCGGGCCGCGTTCGGCTGGCCGCCCGTGACCCTCGTTTCGCTCCACACGTACTTTTTCATGGCGTCGACGGGGGGCACCCATGGACCACCGGTGACGCTCCAGCCCGGCGACCCGGCAATGGCCATTTCGAGGTCAAGTTTACTGGCCAGATTCGTCGTAAATTTGAACGCGTCCTTCCATTCGGGAGTCATGAATACCAGCTTTTTTGATACGACTACCGGTGTAAATAAGCTGGCATCGAAGTTCTGGAAACCACCAATGCCCACCCGCTTCATCCATTCAAGGTCTTTCTGAATGCCTTCTTTGGTGATATTACCGTTCATCCAGTGCCACCATACGCGCGGTTTAGCCGCATTGGGCGGGGTCTGAAAATTTTGCTGGATCGAAGACTGCGCCTGAGCCGTCAGGAAACCAGTCAGGCACAGAAGTATAACAATGGGTAACCTCAGAAAAAGGGTGTAAAATCTCATATATTTCATTCGTTCAAGGCTCGGAACGGTATAGCGTATGGGGTGAGTCGCAGGGCTTGACACAACAATAAGCAAAACTACCGTTGCTACGGTGCAATTTTTTATCAAAATCAGGCTATAGATAGTCAAAATCAATCAATCTGTTGGTATGCTCTGGGTGTCATACCTGTTTTAGTTTTAAAGAACCGACCGAAGTTACTGGGGTCCTGTCGCCCAATTTGATAAGCGATTTCACCAATGCTTAGTGTTGTCTGACTCAGTAACACCTTAGCCTCCAGTAGAATCATTTCGTCCAGTAATTCCCGTGCCGACTGCCCGGTGATCGTTCTAACGCACTTGTTCAGATGGTTGGGTGAAATATGGAGCATTTCAGCATAATCAGACACATTCTGTTTTTCGTATACAAACTCTGCCAGCGCATTTTTGTACTGCTGCGTCAGCCGCTGCGCGGCAGTATCTGCCTGGTCAGGTATAGTAGAGGCAGCTACAGGAGCAGTCTGTTTCAGTTCAAAGAACAGCGCGAGCAGATAAATCCGAAATATATCAACGGCGGCATTATGATCTTTCAGGTACTCTGCTTCCAGCCTGTTTAGCAAGAAGACAATATCCCTAAGCCTTTCTTTATCAATAGATACCAATGGATTACCGGAAAAACTAAGGAACAAAAATTCATTCTCCAGGTCCTGCTTTTGCCATCGCCTGGTTAGCAGATTTGCATCGAAGTGACAATAATATCCCTGGATATCTTCGCTCATCCATTCATCAAAACTAATCTGGTGAGCGGGTAACAGGAAGAACGTATTTGTGGGAACAGTATAACTGGTTAGCCCCTTCCGGCGTACCATACTACCGTGGGTAACCAGAATAAAATCGACAACGGTTTTCCGGTGAGGTAGCATCGGGAATTGCAGTGACTGGCGCACTGTTTCAATCCGATTGATATGAAATGTACTATGGTGAGGTCCTTGCCGGGATATCCCGTCTGACTGATAAAAAACCGTTTTGCTCAGCGTGTCGGGTGTTAGGGTTGGTACCCGTTCTGGTTTAATTCCCTTGTTCATGGGTTCTGGCATCGTTTTTTCCTTCTTTACGAAAGATTACTGTGAACGATACAATTCACCTTCATAATCAATCCAGCAAAAAAGGCACGTATACCAGCTTCTACTGGTATACGTGCCTTTTTTGCTCAACGGCTTTCCGTTTCGATTATTTATTGGCCGGTTCGGATTTAACCGTGATTCCCCGTAATGAGCGGCTACCCCTAGACTATCTTTCTATACTTGATCCGGGTGGGTGTTGCATCCGACCCCAACCGTTTGCGCCGGTTTTCTTCGTATTCGGAGAAGTTACCCTCGAACCAGTACACCTGCGAATCACCCTCGAAGGCCAGAATATGGGTTGCAATACGGTCCAGAAACCAGCGGTCGTGGCTGATGACTACGGCACAACCGGCGAAATTCTCCAGCCCTTCTTCCAAAGCCCGCAGCGTATTTATGTCCAGGTCGTTGGTTGGTTCGTCCAAAAGCAACAAATTGGCCCCTTCTTTCAACATCATAGCCAGGTGAACCCGATTACGTTCTCCCCCCGACAGGATTCCGATTTTCTTTTCCTGGTCGGCTCCACCAAAGTTAAACCGGCTCACGTACGCACGGGCGTTCGACTGCTTTCCGCCCATCATGATCCACTCGTTCCCGCCCGAAATGGTTTCGAATACCGTTTTGTTGGGGTCCAAACCGTCATGTTCCTGATCTACGTACGCCACTTTCACGGTATCGCCCACGTCGAACGTACCCGAATTAGGTTTGTCGCGTCCGGTAATGAGTTTAAAAAGCGTCGTTTTGCCGGCTCCGTTGGGTCCAATGATGCCGACGATACCACCCTGTGGTAGCCGAAAGCCCAGATGTTCGAACAGCAACCGGTCGCCAAAGGCTTTGGATACATCGTCGGCTTCGATCACTTTGGCCCCCAGCCGTGGCCCGGCCGGGATAAAGATTTCGAGCGTATCATCGCGTTGTTTCGCGTCTTCGTTCAGCAGTTTTTCATAGGCACCTAACCGGGCTTTCGACTTAGCCTGACGTGCTTTTGGGGCCATTTTCACCCATTCCAACTCGCGCTGGAGGGTTTTCTGCCGTTTCGATTCAGTCTTTTCTTCTTTAGCCAGCCGGTTTTGTTTCTGTTCCAGCCAGGATGAATAATTACCTTTCCAGGGAATACCCTCGCCCCGGTCCAGTTCGAGAATCCAACCCGCTACGTTATCCAGAAAATACCGGTCGTGCGTTACGGCAATTACTGTTCCGGTATACTGACGGAGGTGTTCTTCCAGCCACAGTACCGATTCGGCATCGAGGTGGTTAGTCGGCTCATCAAGTAACAGTACATCAGGTTGCTGCAATAGCAACCGACACAGGGCGACCCGTCGTTTTTCACCCCCGGACAGGTTGTCAATCACCGCGTCTGACGGCGGACAGCGGAGGGCATCCATGGCCCGTTCGAGTTTTTGATCTAGTTCCCAGGCGTTATGGTGGTCCAGTTTTTCCTGTACTTCACCCTGCCGGGCCAACAATTTGTCGAAGTCGGCATCAGGATCGCCGAAGGCTTCGTTTATTTCATCAAACTCCTTTAGTAGGTCAACTACTTCCTGAACGCCTTCTTCTACTATCTCACGAACCGTTTTACCCGCTTCAAACGTCGGCTCCTGATCGAGCATCCCAACGGAGTAACCAGGCGAGAATACGACTTCGCCTGTGTAATTTTTGTCAATACCGGCAATGATGCGTAGTAATGTAGATTTTCCAGAGCCATTTAGACCGAGAACACCAATTTTTGCCCCGTAAAAGAAGGAAAGGTAAATGTTCTTTAGGATTTGTCGGTTAGGCGGAATATTTTTACTCACACCAGCCATAGAGAAAATTATAGTTTCCTGGCTCATTAATTTCTAATAGATTTGTGGTTAATCCTCAAATTTAACCCGCAGCGCAGCTTTAACCAAGTATAGTAATGGAAAACGCTTCACTGGTAGATGAATACGGTTACGTCAAAGACGGAAAGGTATTTTTGAAAGGCTACCTGAATTACGAAGATCGCCAGATTGGCGAAGTAAAAAGAACCGAGCAGGAAGCGCTCGATTATTTTAAAAATCGCTTCATTATTGCCGAGAGTAAAGTCAATCAGTTAGAGAAAGACATCACCGAAGCGCAGAACAAGGGTTCGTACCTCACAAAACTGGTTCAGCTCCGCAAGAAGTTATTAAACTTCGATGCACTTGGTGACTTTCCGCCCCTGATTGAACGGCTGGATGCTCAGGAACAACTGCTCGCCGAATTGATTACGGTCAATCAGCGCAAGAACCTCGACATTAAACAGGCCTTGCTTGCCGATGCCATCGCCATTGCCGACAGCACCGAATGGCGCGAAACGGCCGATGCCCTGCAGGAAATCAAGACCAAATGGATCAAAACGGGACCGGTCGATAAAGCGGTTGACCCCGACATTGAAGACCAGTTTCAGGAACTGCTGGATGGTTTCTTTACGCGTAGGCGCGAGTTCTTCAACGAGCAGAACAAGGTTATTCAGGAACGGCTGGACAAGTACGACGAGCTTATCCGGCTGGCCTTCCGGGCCAATCGACTGGGCGACCTGGACGCGGCTTTTCAGGAAGTCCGTAAGCTCAATAACGCCTGGAAAGCGGTTGGCGAGGTACCCATTAAAAAAAGCGGCAAACTGTACAAGCAGTTTAAGAAAGCCACGACCATGTTTTATACCAAGTACAATGATGTGAAAGGCATTGTGCTGGTACCGAAGATTGACCCGCGTGTGGAGCAACAAATGAAGATGGCGGATGAAGCGGAACAACTCGCCAAACAATCCGATATTTTCACGGCTGCCGAGCGGGCAAAGGTGTTGCTCAATAGCTGGAAAGAAGTTCGGGTGCCGTTTAAATTGCAGGATAAAGTGGTAAACGAACGATTCCGGGCCGCCTGTGATAAAATCTTTGAACTGAGTTACCTCGGTCGTGTACTCGCCCGGAAATACCCGGCTTTTGAACTAAAAAGTCATTCTGAACAGGTTCGGACAAAAATCCGGGAGATGGACTACCTGGTAAAACGGGAAAAGAACGACCTGCAGTTTGCCTTGCAGGATGCCGATGGCCTCGACCCGAACAACGATGCAGACAAGCAGGTGTTGAACAAGATCAACACGCAGAAGCGTAAAATTGCCATGAAGGAAACCATCCTTCGGGAGTTACAGAATGAACTGGAAAAGATAGGCTAGGCATTCTGTTCCAGTCAAAAAGCCGAAACGTGCCACAGTGAGAACTGTGGCACGTTTCGGCTTTTTGACTTGTTCTAAAGGTATGGAAACAAACCTGCATCAATCTGATTTTATTGCGTCCGAAACAGATTTTCGGGCGGCTATTATTCCCGGCAAGTTCGTTCGGCTTGAATACCTGAGTGATTTGAATGAGTTCATCAAAACGGACGTAATTATTAAGCAACTCGTTCAGGAAGGTAGTACCAACTGGCTCGAACTGGCAACCGGTGAGACTATTCCTCTGGACCGCGTTGTGAGTATTTCGGGTAAATTATCGCCCCATTATCCGGGTTATGGTAATTACTCGTGCGACTGTTAATCGATCATTTCAAACCCGCAGTACGGTATCAATACCTTTGGAATCCTTATGCCTTCCGGGGTCTGATTGTTCTCCAGAATAGCGGCTAAAATACGTGGCAGGGCTAATGCCGATCCATTCAGCGTGTGCATTAACTGCATCTTCCCTGGTCCGTCGCCACGGTCGAGTTTTGAGCGAAGTTTGAGTCGGTTGGCCTGGTATGTCTCGAAGTTTGAGACGGAACTGACCTCAAGCCACCGCTGCTGCGCGGCCGACCATACCTCCATATCGTACGTCAGGGCGGATGTAAACCCCATATCGCCCGCGCAAAGCCGTAATACCCGGTACGGCAGTTCCAGCTTCTGCAACAGGCTTTGCACGTGCAAGCTCATCTCTTCGAGAGCCGCGTACGAATTTTCCGGTTTCTCGATACGCACAATCTCTACCTTATCGAACTGGTGCAGCCGGTTCAACCCCCGAACATGCGCTCCCCACGAACCAGCTTCCCGACGGAAACAGGGCGTGTAGCCTACATTCTTAACTGGTAACTGATGTTCCGGCAGGATCACATCGCGGTATATATTCGTAATGGGTACCTCAGCGGTGGGAATCAGATACAGTTTATCTTCCGGCATGTAGTACATCTGCCCTTCTTTGTCCGGCAGTTGACCCGTTGCAAAACCAGACTCTTCATTGACCAAAATGGGCGGCTGCACTTCCATATAGCCAGCTTCCATGGCTTCATCCAGAAAGAAGTTGATCATGGCCCGTTGAATCCTGGCCCCTTTCCCCCTGTACACCGGAAAACCTGCCCCCGAGATTTTGACGCCAAGCTCAAAGTCAATCATTGGGCCCGCTCCGGCGTTCCGGCTGTCACCACCGTACTTTTTGATGAGTTCCCAATGGGGCAGGGCTTTGTCGTGCAGAACCGGTTTCTCACCATATTCCAGTACTACTT
Source organism: Spirosoma spitsbergense DSM 19989 (assembly GCF_000374085.1). GTDB lineage: Bacteria > Bacteroidota > Bacteroidia > Cytophagales > Spirosomataceae > Spirosoma > Spirosoma spitsbergense. Next base: position 109,148 of record NZ_KB893592.1, read on the forward strand.
CGTTATCCTCAGCCGAGCGACCTTCGGGAACGCTGCTGTGCGGCAGGTTAGGAATAGTGACCAGAACCGCCTGTAAATCGGCTTCGATTTGACGAAGAGCATCGGCGAGTTCTTTCGAGCGTACTTTTAACGCTGCCGTTTCCGTTTTAGCCCCTTCTGCCGCAGTTTTATCCCCGGCTTTCATCAGCGCACCAATCTGGCCCGCTTTTGCATTTGACTGAGCCAGGACATCGTCGAGTTCACGTTGCGTGTCACGCCGTTGCTGGTCCAGTGTCAGTACCTGTTCAATACTCGCTTCGGCATTGGCAAAATTTCGTTTGCGTAGGCCCGCTATTGTCGTTTCTTTATTCTCGCGTATGAATGGGAGTTGCAGCATGCAAATTATTTTTTGGCAAGTGAGGTGATTACAGCGATAAACTTCTCCGCGTCTTCAATAAATACACCGATTTTTTCTTCGTCAAAATCAATAAAATCTTCGTAATCAGCTTCGTTGCGATTGTCAAATAGTTTTTGATATAGCTTTCCCCAAATCACATCAACCAATCCAGATTTGATAAATTGATTACTCAACATGATTTTCACGCCTTTATGCGTATAGGTATCTATATCATTCCTGGCCAGTAAGGCTAACACGGCATAAAAGCAAGAATAATACAGCCGATTAGCTACAGCATTCCAATCACCGGAATTAGCCAGCGTTTTAGCCGTTTTGAGGGTGTTGAATGCCCGTTCGATGCGATAGTTAACTAAATCGTCTTTTGTGCGGCTCATACGACCATAGCATCACGCTTGATATTGCGATACAGAGGGGTAACCTTGTGATTGTCTTCCCATTCCTGCTTTGAATGGATAATAGATCCAATCACCTTATTGTTATCCAGTTCTACCTCAAAAAAAAGTTCCCTTAAGCGATTTTTGAGCAGTTGATTCACGGGCTTTTCGGTCAACACCAGAAAATCCCAGTCTGAGTCTTCCCGCGCATCACCCCGTGCCCGCGACCCAAACAACCATACCTCAGCCTGCGGGTCAATCTCATGGACGTACCGCTTAACTTCCTGCAAAAATTGTTCGTCAGTCATCATCCAGAAGGTTATTGATTAGCTATTTCTGGTTCAAAAACGGATTACTTCGTAAAGTTACGCCGAAAAAAGCCCTTCGTTCAAGGCATTCAGCGCCTGTGCTTTGTACTGGCCATGTATCAATAGTGACAGGTTACTTTCCGTTCCGCCGTACGAAATCATCCGGATAGGAATATCCTTCATGGCGTTGAACACACACACCGCTACACCTTGATTATCAGCACTAAAATTACCAACGATACATATTATTGTCTGGTTGTAATCAGGCTCTTCCAGTGTACAAAATGTATTGAGTTCGTCCGTAATTTCCTGAATGCGCTCCGTGTTGTCAATTGTAACGGATACTGACACTTCCGAAGTAGCCAGCATGTCGACCGGTGTTTTGTACTTCTCGAAAATCTCGAAAATCCGGCGCAGAAAACCATACGCATTCAGCATCCGTGTTGAGTGGATGTATAGGGCCGTAATACCATCCTTAGCCGCAATCGCCTTGAATACCTGTTGCTGAGCCGTACCGGCACTGTGGTCGGAGATGAGGGTGCCCGGTGCCTTCGGTTCCATCGTATTTTTCAGCCGCACGGGTACACCGAACATCCGGGCGGGTGTAATGGTAGATGGGTGAAGTATTTTAGCCCCGAAATACGCCAGCTCAGCCGCTTCATCAAAGGTCAATTCCCGAACCGGGAAGGTGTTTTTCACGATACGCGGGTCATTGTTATGCATCCCGTCAATATCTGTCCATATCTGAATTTCGTTGGCCCGAATGGCACCACCAATCAGCGAAGCTGTGTAATCAGAACCGCCCCGCTTCAGGTTATCTACTTCACCACGCGGGTTGCGGCAGATGAAGCCCTGCGTAACAATAATTTGTTTATCGTCGTGCTGAGGCAGAATGTCAGCTAACTTTTGTTCGGTATACTGAATTTCAGGCTCATTATCAGCGTCAATCCGCATGAACTCCAGTGCAGGCAATAAGGCAGACGACACGTTTTCTTCGGTCAGGTAAGCCTGAAAAAGCTGAGTGCTCAACAACTCCCCCTCGGCCACCAGTTCTTTTTCCTGTTTGAGGGTAAACGGTTTTATGCCCGTTAGTGACCGGATGAAAGAGAATTCTGCCTCTATAATTTTTTGCCCGGCCGCCTTACCATCAGTCGTTTTGTAGAGTTCATCCACAAACTGTCCATAGTGTTCCATAAGCGAATCAATTTTTGCATTCGCATCAATATCATCATTTACTTTGAGGGCTTCTCCAATGCTCAACAACGCATTTGTTGTACCCGACAGGGCCGACAGAACGACAACCTTACGCGTATCGTCTTCTGTTATCAGTTTGCGAATAGACTGCATCCGCTCGGGCTTCCCGACCGACGTACCGCCAAATTTCCAGACGTGCATATTAGTGAAAGAGTGAATGAGTGAGAGAGCGAAAGAATTAAAAGCCGTTCACCTCCCTTTCATTCTTTCGCTCTACTCCCTCTTTAAATTTTACTGTATACCTGTTCTTTTAAGCCAATCATTTTAATGGCGGTAATGGCCGCTTCGTCGCCTTTGTTTCCATGAATACCGCCCGCCCGGTCAAGCGCTTGCTGCTGGTCATTGGGAGTGAGTACACCAAAGATGACGGGCTTCCCTGTGTTTAACCCAACGTTTGTCAGGCCCTGGGCCACCGCGTGGTTAATGTAATCATTGTGTTTGGTTTCACCCTGAATAACACAGCCCAGCGCAATAACTGCATCCACCTTATCCTGCTGAGCGAACCACTGCGCCCCCAAACTCAGTTCATAACTACCCGGCACATTGCCCCGAATAATATTTTCGGCTGTAGCTCCGTGCTGAATCAGCGTTTGGTAAGCCCCGGTAAACAACGCTTCGGTAACGTCTGTATTCCACTCCGATACCAAGATAACGAAGCACCGGGTACTAATATCAGGCAGTTCATCCGTTGAAAAAACGCTGAGATTCTTATTGGTAGATGCCATATAATTCAGTGTACCGGATGGCCACGTCCGGGTGTTACTTTTGCTTGTTGATTCCAGACGTGGCCATCCGGGATACTGAATAAAAAAGGACAAAACCGGTTTCGGTTTTGTCCTTTGCAGTATTGAATTAGTCAAGTACGCTTACGACTCACCGACAGTGGCTTCCAATACGGATTTATATTTTTTCGCACTGGCTGCTTCTACCGACTGACCATATTTTTCGATTATCTCGTCATACGTCGAGATAGCTTTATCGTTCTGCTTCGCCTGCTCGTAGGCAACTGCCAGTTTCGTTAGGTAGCCGGGTGTAAAGTACTTGTTTGGTTTATAATCGGCCGCTTTCCGGTAATGGTCAGCTGCTTCGTCATAACTTTTCTTCTCCATATAGGCATCGCCTACAAGCGCATAGGCCCGTGCCTGGATCAGTAAATCCGACGAACTAAAATCGTTCAGATGGGCAATCGCTTCATCGTATTTCCCCTCTTTCAGCAACGCGATACCAGCGTAGAACTCAGCCAGATTACCAGCCTTCGTTGCGCCGTAATTATCTGCTACAGACAAGAGGCCTGGTGTTTTTCCGTCGCCGTTAAGGGCTACCTTGGGCGAATCAGCTTCGAGCTGGTAAACGGATGGGAACAAATCGGCCTGAGCCGTTTCATCCTGGGTACTTACATAATATCGATAACCGAAGAAACCAACGATCACTAATACGATAGCACCTACGATACCGAAAATGATCGTTCGGTTCTGTTCAAAAAAATCTTCAGCCCGCTCTAACTGACCGGCCAGCGCGTCCGGGTCTTCTAAAAACTCAAGTCCGGTGTTCTTCTTGCTCATGCTTTTGCAATTTGGAGTGCAAAATTAGAAATATTTAGCATTGCGGAAAAGGGTAAGCGTCAAAAGTTTACGAATCAGCAGGTTCCTGTAGGGTCATATCCCGTACAGCCATCATTTCTGATGGTCGAATTTCCCGAATCTGGTGCGGCAACAGCGTCTCTACGGCTACTGATTCGCCCGTCAATGTTGCAAATTCTACCTCAAATGCCTTGTCTTCTCCATAAACAGTTAAGATTGTACCAACATCTCCTGCTTTCAACCGGCTGTTTACCAAATCTTCTGTAAGCACGACTAAATCAAATTCGCTCATATATACCTTATTACCTGTTTCAAAAAGAAAAACGCTCGGTTAGAATTCTTGTTATATTGAATTTGACTTAACTTTGTCCTGCTAATCTTATGAAGGGGTGCCCTAAAACAACGGGCTGAGATTATACCCACTGAACCTGCGCGGGTAATGCTGTGAAGGGAAATGTAGTTATGAATTGAATTCATGACTGTTTGCAAACCAATTATCTATAACCGGAGGTAGGTTTGGCCCCTCGCCTATCGTAATCTTTTTCACAAATGAAAAAAGGTACGACCTATCTTATTTTCTTCGCAGCCTTATGCTGGCTGCACACCCTGCCCGCATGGGCTCAATTCTCCATTTCGGGTACGGTAAGCGATGCCGATGGCGGTACGCTCCCCGGCGCAGCTATTGTGATTGAAGATACCTATAAGGGGACCTTCACCGATGCATCCGGTACGTTTCAGCTCGTTAATCTGAAACCGGGTACACTTTTGTTACGTATATCGCTATTAGGCTACGAACCTCAATTGCGCACCGTTGAGCTAATAAAAAATACCACGCTGGCCATTAATCTGACTAAAACTGCCGTGGCCGTTGACGAAGTGGTCGTGAGCGCAACGCGGGCCAATCAAAAATCGGCCATTGCGTATACGGATGTAACCCGCCGGGAGTTGAATAAGCTGAACCTGGGGCAAGACATACCGCAATTACTCAACTTCACCCCTTCTGTTGTGACAACGTCCGACGCAGGTGCTGGTGTGGGGTACACAGGCATCCGAATTCGGGGTTCCGATGCTACACGGGTCAATGTAACACTCAACGGTATTCCATATAACGACGCGGAATCGCAGGGCACCTACTTTGTCGACATGCCCGACTTTGCTTCTTCCGTGAGCAGTATTCAGATTCAGCGGGGAGTGGGCACATCAACTAACGGCGCGGGAGCTTTTGGTGCATCGATCAATATACAGACCAATAAGCTGGAGGAAAAACCCTATGCCGAAGTGAACCTCTCGGGCGGCTCGTTCGGAACCCGAAAAGTGAATGTACTGGCGGGTACCGGTTTACTCAATAATCACTTTGTTCTGGATGCCAGGTTATCGAAAATACACTCAGACGGTTTTATTGACAGGGCGTTTTCGGACTTGAAATCATTTTATCTATCAGGGGGCTACTACGCCAAAAATAGCTTTATCCGGCTGAATGTGTTTTCTGGGCAGGAGCAAACCTATCAGGCCTGGAATGGTGTACCGGGGGACATTCTACCGACCAACCGAACCTATAACTCGTTTACGTACGATAACCAGACGGACAATTATCAGCAGGATAATTACCAGTTGATCAGTTCATTCGGCCTCAGTAAGAACTGGCGGTTGAATGCCTCCCTGTTTTATACGAAAGGAAAAGGTTACTACGAAGAGTTTAAACCTAATGATGCTTTCAGCAAGTACAACTTACCCCCCGTTGTGATTGGTGACTCAACCATTCGGCAAACCGACATTGTTCGGCGAAAATGGCTGGACAACGATTTTTACGGTACGGTATTCTCGCTCGATTACAACAGCTTTGGCAAGCTGACGGCTAATATTGGTGGTGGCTGGAATCAGTATCAGGGCGGCCACTATGGCGAGATAATCTGGGCACGCATTGCCGGAAATACGAACATTCGGAATCGATATTATAACGACGATGCGGTTAAAACCGATGTCAATCTGTACGCGAAGGCCTTTTATCAGTTTAGCAATCGGCTCAACGGTTTTCTGGATTTGCAGGTGCGCACGGTTGGCTATTCGTTTCTAGGCTTCAATAGCCAACTCCAAAACGTACAGCAGAACGCTAACCTGACATTTTTCAATCCGAAGGCAGGCTTAACCTACACCATCAACGACCATAGTACAGCCTACGCATCAGTAGGTGTGGGCCATCGTGAACCCAACCGGGATGATTACACGCAGTCAACTCCGGAAAGCCGACCTAAAGCGGAACAACTGATTGATTACGAAGCGGGGTATAAAATTCAGGGGCAGAAATTTACGGTTTCCGTTAATGGTTATTACATGGATTACCAGAATCAGTTAGTCTTATCGGGGCAGATAAACGATGTAGGTGCCTACAACCGGGTCAATATACCAAAAAGTTACCGGGCGGGAGTAGAACTGGAAGCCGGTGCCCGGTTAACCAGCAAACTCCGCTGGAATATAAACGCAACAGTTAGCCGGAACAAGGTCGAAAACTTTACGGAGTATCTGGATAATTACGATACGGGTACGCAGGAAATTCGCCAGTACAGCCAGACAGACATTTCGTTTTCCCCTAACGTGATTTCCGGCTCGCAGTTACTCTTTACACCGTCAAAAAGACTGGAACTGGGACTTCTTTCAAAGTATGTCGGCAAACAATACCTGGACAATACCTCCAGCGAAAGCAGAAAACTGAACCCTTATTTCACGAACGATATCCGGGTGATCTACACCTTTAAGCCAGTGTTTGCACAGGAAATCGCTTTTACACTGCTGTTTAACAATGTACTAAATGAAAAGTACGAGTCGAACGGCTACACCTACGGGTACATTTCGGAAGGACAGGTTATTGCAGAAAACGCTTATTACCCACAGGCTGGCCGGAATTTTCTGGCGGGTATTCGGGTCCGGTTTTAACGAACCAGCATTCTTCGGAACACGGCTGACTGATCGGCGGGGTGAACGGCCAGATGGTACAACCCTCCCGGCCAGTCGGCTACCGGAATCTCGTACTCATTCGTACCGGATAGCACACGAACGATTTGCTGATAAATCCGTCGGCCCAGCAGGTCAGTAACCTCGATCTGCGCCGGGCCGGGCCGGGGGGCTACGTACCGAACGGTCAGATGGTCGTGGGCAGGTTGCGGAAAAAGGGTCAGTGATGCACCAGCAACTGGCTCATTAGCGGTAATAAGGAGCGCGCCAAATAGCTGTGATTTACTGACAACTGCTTTATCGAACTGGGGAGAACTCCAGCGCAGATGCACCAGAGCCTCACCCTGGTTTTCCATGTATTCCAACCGAATCGTGTGCGTTTGCCCCGTTTTCAGGTCAACGTTAGCCGACCATTCGGTTGATTCCTGTATGTCAAACTTATCAATGACCAGTTTATTGTCGATCCACAGCCTTGCCCCATCATCCGACTCAGTCGTGAAGGTGAATGTATCAGAAAAAGGAACCTGAAACTTACCCGACCAACGCGCTACGAAGTTATCAGCGGATAGTTTAGGATCAGGAGAGCCGTAACTCCAGTAATAGTCAACCGTTGAGTCAATCCGAACCAGCGTTGGCGAATTGACAAATTCACTACGGTCACTGTAATATTCAGCTACCAGTCCGTTGCCGCCCGGTGAGGGCAAAGCGCTAAAGTTCATGGTCAATGGGGTACTAACAGATGGTATTTCATAGGTAAACAGGGTGGACGTTTGCCCGTTGCTCCAGCCCGAAAACTTATGGAAGCCACTTGAGGCTGCCAGATAGGGCTTTGTACTAACTGTGCGAAGCATACCAACCACCGCCGGAAAAGTAAGGCTTGTCTGGTGCAACTGTCCATCGATAGTTATCAGCGCACCGGCCGGTTTACTACTAATGGTGACAGTACTAACCTGAGGTTTTACGTCTACCCAGGATTCGGCCGTTAATCCAGACACATCCGTGGCCCGTAGGTGAACCCGGTACCAGACGTCGGTAGAGGTCTCGCCCACGCGGGCTACTTTATACGTCCCGGAGGTGGGGCCGGTAATTGGGTCCAGAGCAGGGTGAATATGGTCTTCATGGTGAAAATCAATCCACCAGGTCAGTTTGGCGTTGGCTAAAGGCTGCTTGCTGGCATTGAGGGCTTCCCCGGCGTAGGTGATTGCGCTTCCTCCCTGATAGGTTGTATTCGTGAGTGGTTGTAAAATACGCACTACCGGTCGTTGCCCCTGCACTACCCGGAGCAGCATAGTACTGGAAGTGTCGGAACCCAATGCGTTCGTTACAATACAGGTGAATAAAGCCCCGTTATCGGCCAGGGTTGGATTATTGATGGTATACTGATTCTGGGATGCTCCGATTATCAGTTTCCCATTCCGGTACCAGCGGTACGTCAGTGGTTTCTGGCCTACGGCATCGACCGACAGGGTAGTCGCTTCACCAACAGCCACAAATGCTCCTGTTGACTGAGTAGTTATATAGGGTATACCTGAATCGAAATAGGATACCTTGTAAACCGCCCCATTACCGGTTGCTGTGTTATCTACCTGCGAACCGCCACCCAGGCCACCCCGCGCTACATAATAAAGGTAGCCATCAGGGCTGGTAGCCAGTGCTATAGGGCGGTCAATATTGGTTACGAAGTCTCCAATTACCTGCCCGGTTACCGGATCGAAGGTATGAATTGTTCCTCCGCAATAGTCAGAGAAAAACGCCCTCCCTCTATAGTCGGCTGGAAAACGGAATTGGGCTGGATTATACTGGGTCAGGCCCGCTATAGCACAATCAGTATCGTGTTTATAGGTATAAAGTGGCTCGGTGTAGTTATTAGGGGCCTCCTGATTGGTTCGTGGCCCTTCAATTAGTGGCCATCCGTAGTTACGCCCGGCCTTTACGTCGTCTACCTCTTCAAATAAATCTCCTCCTACATCGCCAACCAGTATCTGGCCCGACAGGGGGTCAATAGCCAAAGAAAACGGATTACGGAACCCTAGTGCATAAATGGTTTGGTACGAGCCGGTAGTTTTCCCCACAAACGGATTATCGGCAGGAACGCTACCATCATCGTTCATCCGCAATATTTTCCCTAAAAAGCTAGTAAGACTTTGCGCCATTGGCGCATTGGAACCATCGCCGAGTGAAACGTACAACTTCCGGTCGGGGCCGAAGTGAAGTGCTCCTCCGTTATGAATGGTTCCCAGCAGCTTATCAAAGTCAAACAGGATTTTTTCACTTTTAGGATCAGCCACTCCTGCCGTCAGCTGGAATCGGCTTAGTCGATTATGACCAGCTCCTTTTACGGTATAATAAACATAGAAGTAGGGCGTACGCGGAAAATCAGGATGAAAACAAAGCCCCGACAAACCCCTCTCATTATAGGTATCTACATTAGATAGCTGAATGAATGGATCAGGAGCCAGTACGTCATTGATAATTTCCTGAATATCCCCATCTTTTCCGATAACAAACAGCCGCCCGTCCGGCGCGAAGGTCAATCCGGTTGGGTTCAAATTTCGGGCTACCTTCCGTTGTACAAAGCCGTTGGGAACCTGGGCAAGGGTGGGTGTCAAACAAATAAAGAAAAGCAGAAGCCGGAGCATAATTCATTGATTGAACAGGGAGTGACCAGTTATAGCCCCCCTACATTAACTAAGCAATTGCCTGGGCAAGGTCCTGAATCAAATCATCAACATCCTCAATACCAACACTAAGCCGGATGAGCGTATCTTTCAGGCCATTTTTCAATCTGGCTTCTTTAGGAATACTGGCGTGGGTCATACTGGCCGGGTGCGTACAAAGGGATTCTACTCCCCCCAGCGATTCGCCTAGCGAAAACACGCTGAAACTTTCCATTACGCGGATAGCCTCGGGCATCGAGTCCCCTTTTAGTTCGAAGGAGAGCATCCCGCCAAAGTCGCGCATCTGTTTTTTAGCTAACTCATGCCCGGCATGGGATGCCAGACCGGGGTAATATACCTGGCTGATTTTTGGATGTTGCAGTAGATAATGAGCCACTTTCATCGCATTTTCGCAATGACGCTGCATCCGCACGTGCAGAGTTTTAATACCACGTAACACCAGGAAACAATCCTGCGGCCCCGGCACAGCCCCACAGGCATTCTGGATAAACGCCAGTTGCTCAGCTATTTCATCATCATTCAGGATGATAGCTCCCATAACTGTATCGGAATGCCCGCCAAGATACTTAGTAACCGAATGCATCACGATATCGGCTCCTAAGTCAAGCGGGTTTTGCAGGTACGGGGAGGCAAACGTATTGTCAACGACCAGTTTAATACCGTGTTCTTTTGTAATGGCCGAAATGGCAGCAATATCAACCAGCCGAAGTAGTGGGTTTGTTGGGGTTTCAATCCAGACCATCTTCGTAGCAGACGTAATGGCCGGTTCTAGATTTTCCGGATTAGATAAATCAACGAACCGAAATGTGAGACCAAACTCCTGAAACACGCGTACCATAATACGGTAGGTACCTCCGTATAAATCGTTGCTGGCAATAATTTCGTCGCCGGGTTTGAATAATTTCAGAATAGCGTCTGTGGCCCCCAAACCTGACGCATAGCAGATGCCATGCTTTCCGTTTTCCAGCGCGGCCAGGTTATTTTGCAGCACTGTTCGGGTAGGGTTCTGCGTCCGGGCATATTCGTAGCCTTTGTGTTTACCCGGCGACTCCTGCACATACGTGGAGGTTTGGTAGATGGGGGTCATGATCGCGCCCGTAGTCGGGTCCGGTTCAATGCCCGCGTGAATGGCTTTCGTTGCGAATTTCATTATCAAAAGTAGTGAAGAATTGCAGCGCATTGGTGCAACGCAACCGCTGAAGTAAACTCACAATTATCTTTGGACTTCTTTTTCCTGATTCGGTCAAACAAGCCTTCATCTATTGCACTACTAATTAAACCACAACGGCCTTTTGGCAGTTTGACTATCTGTGAGACTAACTCAGTTAAAAGCACTTACCGGTCCAGCCATTGCAGGTATCGTTTTATCGACAACCCCCATCGTATTTACGTCTTTCCTAACCTACTATGCCGTTGTACACGAAGTAGCCATTGCTGAGCTAACAGTCTGGCAATGGGTCGGTCTCACGATTATCTGTACCATCACCTCGGCTGGGCTTACGCCCCCAACCATGCTGGCACTCATTTTCGGCTATTTTCTGGGCTGGCAGGCTGTTTTACCTTTATTTGTCATCAATTTTGGTGGCATTCTGTTTATCAATCTTATGGTCCAATGGCTTGACCATGACCGATTTTTGGCTTTCATCAATAAAAATCCAAAAGCTAAATCCATCCTCGACCGAATTCTTAATAATGAACTGGAAGTCATTTTTTTTGCAAAACTCTCCCCTGTACTTCCTTTTGGTTTAACCAATTTATTATTCGCTCTTTCCGGAGCAAAACTCAAAAATATCTTGCTGGGTGGTTTTCTGGGTATGGCCCCCAGAACGATACTGGCTATATGGTCGGGTCATGAGGCCCGCGAAATAAAAGCACTTTTAGAAAATCCTAACCAGAGTTCCTGGACGCAGATTATTGTGATTGTATTGATCATCCTATCCATAGCGGGGCTCTGGCATGCTATCCAGCGTTCCTTAAAATAATGCCTGCTAAATCAATTAACTGGTTATGACGAGCCTCCAGATTAGTCCATTCATACTGACGGAGTTTGCCTGTAAGTGGTAGTATATAGGGGCCGGGAACAATTTGATCGAATACCCCGGTGAAAAAGTGAACACGTATGGGAATACTATTGATTAGATTGGCAATGGTGACCAGATTTGGCTGAATTTGCCTAAACTGCGTCCAGCTTTGGTAAGCCAGTGTCCACTGATTGGGTGTCCCAAGAGATAGTTCGGCAAAACGCATGAGTCCCCGCTCCAGTAGACCTAACTTAACCAGTATATGTCCCACGTTTAGCAATAAAGGCAAATGTTGGAGCACATACCAAAACAGCTTTCGCCCCAATGTGGTAGTTGTGGCCAGCCGATACCAGACGTTTTGAGTGATACCATCAGGTGCCATCAGAAACAATTGATCGATTCGTTCGGCAAAGGCTTCCAGCGTGGTTAGGGCAAACCGGCCGCCAAGACTAAAACCCATTAATGAGAAACGAGTTATGCCCTGCGTCCGCAAAAAGGCATCCATCAGGCGATACCAGTTGGGCCTGGTTAGTAGTTGGTTTTTGTTATACTCACTGTTACCGTGGAAAAACAAATCAACAGCGAAAATAGTAAACTGGCTGGTCAACGAGCGTTCCAGCGGCATGAAAACCCCACCAGACTGCCCGAAGCCGTGAAAAGCAACCAAAATGGCTGGACCAGCACCAAGTTTTCGATACGCTATTACACTACCATCGAACGAAAATTTCTGGACGCGCCCCTTACTCATATCAATAAAACTGCACAAAACACAACTATATATGATCAATTTTGCTAACCTCAACGAATTTGCGGCCCATAGCGGCCAGTCGCTCGGCGAAACGGATTACATAACCATTACTCAGGAAATGGTCGATCTGTTTGCTCAGGCCACTGGCGATCATCAATGGATTCACACCGATCCCGAACGAGCCAGCAGGGAATCGCCGTACAAAACACCCATTGCTCACGGCTTCCTGACGCTTTCGCTGGCCCCCAGACTGATGGCCCAACTCTACCGAATCGAATCGGTAAAAATGGGGATTAACTACGGAGCGAACAAAATTAGATTCACGAATGCTGTGCCGGTAAACAGTCGACTACGGATGCGGGGCTGGCTACATCATACGGAGCCTCAGCCTAATGGTTTACGCGTTATTATTGACTGTGTTTTCGAGGTTGAAGGAGAAGCCAAACCAGCCTGTATTGCCGAACTGATTACCTTTTTGCTCGAATAGACAGTATGCATGCATACCATATTATTGGGGCAATTTCTTACCTTTACTACAGTCAACATAACTAAATTTTTAACTACCCCAACGCAATTCAAATGGCAACAGCAATATCAGAGCTACAGGGTTTGAATTTTAACTTATCGGAAGAGCATAGGGCTGTGCAGGAGGCTGCCCGCGATTTCGCGCAGAATGAACTGCTACCCGGTATCGTGGAGCGCGACAATGAAGCGCGTTTCCCTGCCGAACAAGTTAAGCGCATGGGCGAATTGGGCTTTATGGGCATGATGGTTCCGCCTGAATACGGTGGAGGAGGAATGGATACCGTTTCTTACGTGCTGGCTATGGAAGAAATCTCAAAAATTGACGCTTCGGCATCGGTCGTAATGTCGGTCAATAATTCGCTGGTTTGCTATGGTATTGAAGCCTTTGGAACGGAAGACCAAAAACAGACGTACCTGACCCGGCTTGCTTCCGGCGAAACAATCGGTGCCTTTTGTCTGTCAGAGCCTGAGGCCGGTTCCGATGCAACCTCGCAGGCCACTACTGCCGACGATAAAGGCGATTATTATCTGGTGAACGGCACCAAGAACTGGATCACGAACGGGGGTACATCGGGCATTTGTCTGGTTATTGCCCAAACCGACCGACAAAAAGGCCATCGGGGTATTAATTGTCTGATTGTGGAAAAAGGAACTCCCGGTTTCGTGGTTGGCAAAAAAGAAGATAAAATGGGAATTCGGGCTTCTGATACCCATTCGCTGCTATTTACCGATGTGAAAGTACCCAAAGAGAACCGGATTGGTGACGATGGATTTGGCTTCAAATTCGCTATGTCTACCTTAAATGGCGGTCGTATCGGTATTGCTGCCCAGGCCCTCGGCATTGCCGCCGGTGCATACGAACTATCCCTCAAATACAGTCAGGAAAGAAAAGCGTTTGGCAAGCAAATATTTGACCATCAGGCCATTCAGTTCAAATTAGCCGAGATGGTTACTAAAATTGAAGCCGCCCGACTACTGGTCTATAAAGCTGCCCGACTTAAAGATGAAAATAAAGATTATGTGCAAGCCGCAGCTATGGCCAAGTTATTTGCCTCCGATGTGGCTATGTGGGCTACTACCGAAGCGGTGCAGATCCACGGCGGATATGGCTATGTAAAAGAGTTCCACGTAGAACGATTAATGCGCGATGCAAAGATTACCCAGATTTATGAAGGTACGTCCGAAATCCAAAAATTAGTGATAGCCCGGGAGCTCATTCGATAGTGGTTATTAGGCTGAAATAGAATTATTCTACCTAGATAATGCGTGTTCATAGTGAATACGCATTATTTTTTTTATTCTTTGGAAACTTTTATTCTTGTATTAGTTTTGTACAAATTATTAGTTTTGTGCAACTTTACGCATAATTCAAAATCGAGAACACACTCCTTTCAGCTATGGAAGACTATAATAAAATAATCGAATCCCTAGGCGTGAAGTTTATCAAAGCCCGTAACATCCGGATTTTGCAACCGATCACGATCAAAAATTTCTACGATGTCGAGAACACGCTGCTGATCCTGTATAATGGCGAGGTTTCCATCGGTGATGAAAAAATAAAAGTGGATGTAGGCGATATGCTTTTCATTCCGGGTGGAAAACATGTAACGGTTACCTATGGTGATCCATCGAAACCGAAGGTAGTTTCGAATGAGGAATTTATGACTCATCGCGAATCCTACTGGGAAGGAAACCACGATCCTAAATTGATTGGGCACCTGCCTAATTCGTTTGGCTACGTGTCCTTTGAGGCTAAAGTGTTTGATTCCGTCAATTTTTTCAACTCACTCGATGTTCCGCCCTTTATCATCAAGCGGGAAGAGCATCTGGCAACTACCATTGATCAGATACTGGCGGAAGATATGACTGATCTGGCCGGAAAAGGGAGAATTATTAAGATTAAAACGGAAGAGATTGTTATTGAGGTTGTTCGGTATATTCTTAAAAATCACCTGTTTGTCGAGCAACTGGTAACCAATAGCACGTACTTCAAAGACCCCCGTCTGATTGATATTTTCGCTTACATCAAGGAAAACATCGGCGGAGACCTTTCTAATAAAGTGTTGGCCAACGTAGCAAACGTTTCGGAAGATTACGTAGGACAGTACTTTAAGATGCTAACGGGCATCAATCCCCAGGATTATATCGAGTATCAGCGCATGGAAGCGGCTGTGGGTTTATTGCGCACGAGCAAAAAGAGCATTCGGGCTATCGGTTCCGAGGTTGGTTATAAAGACACGGCCTACTTCTGTCGCCGGTTTAAGATGATGTTTGGTATTCCGGCCGGGAAAATGCGCCGTCGGGAGTCACTAATGAACGTATAACAAGCGTTGTAAATCGAAAAAGCCATAAGGGGCTTGACGCACGAAGATCACCTTCGCCATGCGTTAAGCCCCTTATGGCTTTTTCGATTTACAATTTATCTTCACTGCATATTTACCTCAACGGGTAGTGTATAAAACACGGGGACGGGTTTTCCAGCAACTCTGCCCGGAGTCCAGCGGGGCATTTTCTCAACTGCTACGATAATATTGGCCATAAAGGCTTCCATACCTTTACGCATTTTTCCCTCAATTGGTTGGGCTACTATTCGGGGATCATGTACATAACCAAGTTCATCAATAATGAATTTAGCCGCTATTGGGCCTGCATTATAGTTTTTTCGAACCAGTGCACCGGGAACGCGGATATTTTCGGCCAGATAGCGGCTCAAGGCAACGGTACCGCCCGGAAATTCAGGTTCCTGTTCAACAACGGTATATACTTTCCCCTTAGTTATCTGAGCAACTATGTCTGGGCTAAAACCAGGCCATAAGAATGAGCCTACCAGCAGAAACAGGAAAGATAGCAAAGAGCGTTTCATGGGCTAAACACGTACAATTGATTGATTAAACTCCCGAACAACGGTTGATAACTGCGGTAACAAATCCGGGTCCTGTTCAATACCATTACCAACAACAATCATATCGGCACCCGCTTTAAAGGCTTCATACGCTTTTTCGCCTGTACGTATACCGCCACCAACAATAACGGGTAGGTCGACGGCAGCACGAACAGCGGTAATCATGTCGGGTGAAACAGACCGACGTGCCCCGCTTCCAGCATCCAGATATATCAATTTAAGTCCCAGCATTTCGCCAGCCATAGCCGTACAGGCAGCCACTCCGGGTTTATCATGGGGAATAGGCATTGTACCACTAACATACGAAACCGTCGTTTGCGTACCACTATCGACCAGCATGTAGCCCGTAGGCAAAATTTCCAATCCACTTCTCTTGAGTAAAGGGGCGGCAATAACGTGCTGACCAATCAAGAATTCAGGATTTCGCCCTGAAATGAGTGAGAGAAACAGAATGGCGTCGGCAGAGGGTTCTATATGGAGTGGATTACCAGGAAACAGAATAACAGGTATATCGGTTTGACGACGAACGGCGGCAATAACTTCTTTATGCACATAGTCGGTTACCAGACTTCCACCCACCAGGAAAAAATCAACCGGGTACTCCGTTGTTTGATCAAGCAGATCGCCCAGTGCTCTTTGTCCGATTTTGTCTGGATCGAGCAAAACAGCCAGCGCTTTCCAACCAGACAGCCTGTTATTACGAAGTATAGTCAACAGGCTCGGTTGGTGCCTTTTCGTGGTATTCGGTTGGTTGGGCAGTTGGATTGATGGCATTATTCGTACGGATGCGGGCTAAAAATCCGGTTAGCTGTTCGCGGGCAATGTTCGTTAAGACTGACGTAATAAGTCCACTGATCAAGCCACTGGCGGCAGCCGATTTCTTTATTTCTTTCGTCTGCTTTTTGTCGGCTTTTCCTCTTGGTGTCTCTGGAACTGACTCGTCATCTTCGTCATCATCATTTCCGGCAACATTTTTCCACTTATCACCTTCCGGTTCGCCGTATTTCTCCGCATACCGGTATTCATCAGACTTAGGAAGCACGGTATTAACAACCAAATATACGGCTAAAGCAGCACCTGCAACAAATGCGGCTGATTTACCCACTTCCGTTGCACCTTCTTTTATTGATTCAACCCCATCGTTAATCGAGGTTTTAAATTGCTCAGTAGCAGCCATCAATTGTGCCCGGCGAGCAGTCGTATCAGCAAATGGCACTTTAGGATCTTCCATCTTACAATTTAATTACTGTCGAATTAATACAATATACTTTCTACGCCCACTTAACGGGTTTGATTATCATTTCGCGAAGCGGCATTGAGTTCATCGGCAACCGCTTTTGTTTGAGCCATCAACTCTTCTACAGCTTCCGATTTTTTCTCCTGCTTCTTCTCCTGATTTTTCTTCATCGTACTGTAAGCGACTCCTCTTATTTTTGATTGAAAAAAGTCTTTAGCAGCTACCCAGAGAATGGTGATTATCAGAAAAAAGGCCGCTACAATCAGAAAACCCATGTATCGGCTATCGGTAACTTCATTCAGATAAGCCGCCAGCAAACTAAATAAAAATATGAGCGACATTGTGCCTAGCAGAGCCAGTACGACACTATGTACGCCAACAACGACCCCTTCTTCTATTTTTCCCCGGATTTCTAGGGTAAACAACTCGATTCGAGCTTCTAGATACCGAAATGTGTTTTCACGAATTTCTTCCAGACGGTCCAACATGGTTTTATAGTATTAGTTTACTCATTCATTATTGACAATAATCCACTCAATTTGTTCAAAACTAGTAAAAATAAAACAGCTTCAGCACACCGGGTGCTGAAGCTGTTTTAGTAAGAGTTTGTCGGCTGTGAATCAACCACCAGCCAATGTTGAGAACAGCCCGGCGCCGGGAGTTTTCAGGAACAAATAAAAGAAAAATCTTAACAAAACAGGCCTGATAGCATGATACCCCGCACCCGTCCTATCGTGACTGGCGCAGTTTGGCTTCGATTGTTTGCTGCGTGTGTGGCACAGCCCGTAGGCGCTCTTTTGGAATTAACCTTCCCGTATCCTTACAGACACCGTATGTTCCGTTCTTGATTCGTACCATAGCCGCATCCAGTTGCTGCGTAAACTTTTGTAACCTGGCAGCCAATTGGCTTAGGTTTTCCCGTTCGCTGGTATCAGCCCCATCTTCGAGCAGTTTAGAATTGCCCGATGTGTTATCTGTACCGCTGTCGTTACGTTTGCTGAGTGTCTCCTTAATGTAGTTCAGCTCACTGCGGGTTGTATCGAGTTTCTGACCAATTAACTCAGCAAACTCTTTTAGCTCTTCTTCCGAATACCGTTTGTTCTCTTCCTGAACCATAGCAGTTACGTACGTTTGGTGTTAATGATGGTGTGCTTTGATTTCAGCCACAAAAATAGTGTTTTATATGAATTATTTCAACGGTGTGTTTATAATAATTCTATTTTTAAAAAAACTTATCGAATCGCCAATAGCAGAATGTACAGATTAATATTCTGCCTACTACTTTTAACATAAATAAATATTTTGCCAGAGACCGCACTGTTAAATATATTATACTGCCTACTATTATTATATTAATCTTAGAAAAAATGTAGTTTTCGCAACATCTAGTATGATTTACTAAGTTTGCGACGCACTTTATCACGAAATTTGCTTTCAAATAGAAGTAAAAGAAAAATCATGGGATATATTGAACCAGCCCCAATAAAAGATAGAGAGAATCCACTAGAGTCAATGATGTCGCGTTTTGATGCTGCGGCTAAGTTAGTGGGCATTTCTGATGAAATGTATGACATACTCAAAGTACCGGCACGGCAGGTAATTGTCGGTTTACCTGTAACGATGGATAATGGTAGTATCAAGGTCTTTGAAGGCTATCGGGTTATTCATTCCAATATTCTGGGTCCGTCAAAAGGGGGCATACGACTCGATCCGGCCGTAAACCTTGACGAGGTGCGTGCGCTGGCAGCCTGGATGACCTGGAAATGTGCCGTTGTTGACATTCCATATGGTGGTGCTAAAGGCGGTATAGCCTGTAACCCGCGCGAAATGTCGGCGGGTGAAATCGAACGGCTCATCCGTCAATACACGGTTACAATGCTCGATGTATTTGGTCCCGACCGCGATATACCTGCTCCCGATATGGGAACCGGCCCGCGTGAAATGGCCTGGATTGTAGACGAATATTCCAAAGCAAAAGGGATGACGGTCAATAATGTTGTAACAGGGAAGCCCCTGGTGTTAGGCGGATCGCTGGGACGTACCGAGGCTACAGGGCGGGGTGTTACGGTTGCGGCCCTCTCGGCAATGGATAAGTTACGAATGAACCCCTACCGGTCTACAGCGGCTATTCAGGGGTTTGGAAACGTTGGTTCGTTTGCGGCTGAACTACTTCACGAACGTGGCGTTACGGTTGTAGCAGTTAGCGACATTTCTGGCGGGTATTATAACAAAAGTGGTATTGATATTACAGCGGCCATTGCCTACCGGAACTCAAACAAAGGAACCCTGGAAGGATTCGCGGGAGCAGAGTCAATCTCGAATGAAGAACTCCTCGCACTGCCAGTGGATGTGCTGGTTCCAGCCGCTAAAGAGGATGTCATTACGGACGATAATGCCGGGTCTATCCAGGCAAAAATGATTGTAGAAGGCGCCAACGGACCAACATCGGCCAGTGCCGACGAAATTATTAACAGCAAAGGGATAATGGTTATTCCCGATATTCTGGCCAACGCAGGTGGAGTTACTGTTTCGTATTTCGAGTGGGTGCAAAATCGAATTGGCTACAAATGGACGCTGGACCGGGTTAATCGTCGGGCCGACCGGGTCATGAAAGATGCCTTCGATCGTGTATTTGAAACGTCGCAACGATACAAGGTTCCCATGCGTTTGGCTGCCTATATCGTAGCAATCGATAAAGTATCCAGTACGTACAAGTTCCGGGGTGGCTACTGATTTAGCTCTAAGCATATGATGTTTTGGGATGATGGCCTACTTTTGCCCGTACCCGCACATCGAAATTACGTTATACAGTAACACTACTTATTCTCTTATGCGCTTACATCGTGAAGGTAAAACTATTATGCTGACCACGGGCCTGGTTTTACTGGCCCTTGACCTGTTGGCTTACTTTTACCTCTTTTCCGACAATTTGACCGCTATAGTCCTGCTGGCCCTGACGAGTCTGATTTTGTTCGGTCTGGTTGTACAGTTTTTTCGTATTCCCAATCGGTTACACACTACTGGTGAAACGCAGATAATTGCCCCGGCCGATGGTAAGGTTGTTGTGATTGAAGAGACAACCGAAGCCGAATACTTTAAAGACCGTCGCAGGCAGGTGTCCATTTTCATGTCACCCCTGAACGTGCACGTCAACCGTAATCCTATTTCGGGCGTTGTGCGGTATTTTAAGTATTTCCCCGGCAAATACCTGGTGGCCTGGCACCCGAAATCAAGCACCGAAAACGAACGGACAACGGTCGTTATTGAAACCTCCGCGGGGGTAGAAGTGCTCCTGCGTCAGATAGCCGGAGCGGTTGCCAGACGTATCATCTGCTACGTGAAAGAGGGAAATCCAGTGACACAGGGTGAAGAGTTCGGGTTCATAAAGTTCGGCTCGCGGGTTGACGTATTTCTACCGCTGGATGCCGAGATTAAAGTCAACATCGGCGATGTTACCAAGGGGGGCGTCACGGTGCTGGCAGAGCTGAAGAACTAGCGATACAGTTACCGGTTCACCTCACTCAATGAGGCCACTCCTGCAAAGGTTTTACGGGTTGGGTGGGCCGGTTTGCTGATTTTTCAGGAATCAGTCGTACAGTAAGAGCCGTTCTGGTGTTTGCCGGCACTTTCACCTCAAACCCAACTAATATCGTTCCTGGATTGGGAGCATCATACTCGTGGGGCGGCTCTGTTGACCAGGTTCTTATAGCTACTCCTGCCGGTTTATCAACCTGCAGGAGTAGCTTTTTTCCATCTTTTGTCAATTCAGCTTTATTAGTACCCAACACCTTTACGGTTGCCGGAGTCAGCATTGTCCACTGAACAGTCGTTTCAGTTGCTGACGTTTCCAGCTCATCCTGAATCACAACATAGGCCTTATCGACCAGGGCAACACCCCGTTTTGCAGCCGCTAACTCTTATTTATAAATAGCCGTAAGGTCGGTTGTTGCATTCATGAATAAAGGCGTTGCCGAGTGCGCTGTGATAGTCGCTTCGCCCTCAACCCGTTGCAAACTTCGGTTGATAGTGAGTGTGTTATGCACAAAATTGTTATACCTGAATATCTGCCACCGCTGTGAATTCTGCTTACCATTCCATAAATCAACTCCCTTCGACTCCAGCGACTCGTAGTTCTGCATCCCAAAATCCATAGCCCAACGCACGCCGTCGGCTTCCATAATGAATGAGCCAACATCCATGTGCGCATGATTCACGGAAGGACTACCCGCTTTAAGTCCTACATAAATAGCCGATGAATCCGACCAGGAGGACCGCATCAGCGCAACCGGATTACGCCCTTCTCCGACCCAAAAAGTTTGTTCAGGTGCCTTGATATCATTCATACCAATACCGTTACTCCAAAGCATAACGGCAGGAAGCAATCGGTTTCTGACATGTTGTTTCGGAGCTTCATTTATCAACCGGCTACGCTCTACCCAGAGCAGTGAAGGGTTCTTTGTTTTTTTAGCAAACCAGAACATAGCAGGCTGTAACTCGCCCGACAAACCAGAATCAGAGTAGTTAAAGGCGTAGCCCGATGGGCCGGTCATGTTCTCGAGATACCCAGCTGTGTTTAAGAAACCCGGCTTGCCGGTCAGGCCGAAATCCGTTCCAAATGCTTTTTCAATGGCACTGATGAGCATCACGTTGAAGCTTGTTCCATAACCCCAGTAGCTGTAGCCCTCCGGATAAGCCCCATCCGGGCTATAGTCGCCCATTGGTAAAGTAACTGACCCGATGGCGCGATTGATAACACTTTTGGCCAGTTCGGGCTGATCTTCGTAAATAGCCAGCGCCCCATAGGCCATCCCGGCGTTACACACCTGATTCCAATTATGCGTGGCCTTGAGCCAGGAGTTATACTTCGTATCGAACGAAGGCCCGATACCTTTCTTCAGGATGGCTTCTTTTATTGTTAATCGGACCGGTTCAGATAAGTCAGTATAGAGCCAGTCGTAACCGATTGAAACGGCCATAGTCATCTCTGCTACATCCAGGAAGTGTGTTGGATTCCAGTCGCTGAAGGCCGATAAAGCTAACAACTCTTGCTCGGCTCTTGCCCGATATTTTTCCTCATGGGTCATTCGCCAGGCATAGGCCAAATAAAAAAGCCGACGCAATCCTTCCCGGGATTTGTCCAACAGGCGTCTACCAATTTTAATACGTTCCAGCGGAGCGGTATCAATTAGCGCGTCGCTTTCGGTTAGGATTGCCTGATGCAGCTTATTCCAGCTTTTATCCGCTCCAATAGTGCGTTTTATAGCTTCTTCTTCGCCTTTCAGCAACAGTAAACGGGGATGGTCCGGCAGTTTTTTTGTGGCGGCTAAGTAATTGACCTGTGCCAGTGTCGAAAAACCGGACAGCAGAAGAAGGGAAACAAATCGAATGAGCAACGTATTCATAAGGAACGATACGGATAAGGTTTCCCAAAAGCATGTCAGAATACATAAGCCAGAAAGAAAGCAGGTTTACCGCTTGCCCGCTGTTTTCGGTCTGATAAGCAGGTAGACTGGATAACTGACGGCGATGAAGCCAAGTGCGTACAGGCTACTGGAAAAATCGCCAATGATAACGCCCAGTAGAAATAAAATGGACACAATCAGGAGTGTCCAGGTAGAAAAAGGATATCCCCACGCCCGCACGACACGTGGCAGTTCCGGCTCCGTCTGGCGAAGGCGAATCAGGGCCGCAAAGCCCGACGCATAACATAATACAAAGAAAAACGTAGCGATATCGGACAGCTTACCGTAGGTATTCGTCAGAATCATCAGAATAGATGCTCCGGCAGTTAATAGGGTAGCGTTAACAGGTGTGCCTCCTTCGTTTACGCGGGTAACGAACCGAAAAAACAGCCCATCGCGCCCCATGGCAAAAATGACGCGCGGATTGAACATTATCTGGGCATTGATAATACCCATGATGGAAATCATCAGCAGAAAAGTAACAATTTGAGCACTACCTGCACCAAATAGCACCTGTATTGCATCGGCCGCCGGAAGTTTTGAGCCAGCCATTGCCGATACGGGCAGCACATACAGTAGTGCCAGATTAACCAGAATATAGATACCAATAATCAACAGTACGCCACTAATCATGGACCGGGGCAGGTTACGGCCGGGGTCAACGTCCTCTTCGGTGAAGTAAGCGGCTGTATGCCAGCCATCGTAGGTATAAAAAACAGACTGCAAGGCCGCCAGCGCCCCCAGCCAGATACCTCCTTCGGCCAACGGGCGGATGTTATCTACTGTGGCAGCAGGTTTAGTCGGCATTATCACGAAACAGACAACAACAAATGCCAGCAGGCCCACCGCTTTCAGTATACTCATCACCTCCTGCGCGCGGCTAGCCAGCCGCACCCCCACCGAGTGGAAGGCCACGAATGCTACCAGGATTCCAATCGCAACCAGCTTCTGACTATTGGCCGTTGATGGAAACAGCAGAGCCGTGTACTCACTCATTACGGCCGCGCCAAAAGCCATGGCGGATACACTGCCTAACCAGCTACTGATACCAATAATAAACCCGGCATAATTACCAAAAGCGCGCCGGGCATATACGTACCAGGCCCCTACTTTGGGTATCATCGTTCCCAATTCCATAACCGATAGTGAGCCAATCAGGGCGTAAAGTCCCACTGCCAGCCACACCGCAATGATTAGTGTCGGGTTCCCAATGTCCTGCGCAATGGGGCCGGGTTTACGCAAAATCCCCGTACCGACCGTGCCACCAATCGTTACGGCTACGCCAAATCCGACACCTAATAGTTTCTTGAGTTGATGCTGAGCCATAATTCAGGTGACAGGAGAAGGGTGGGTAATGCTGCAATAATAGCGAAAAGTTTGTCGGCTGTTTTGGCCTTCAGCACTTTCTACCCATCCAGACGCGTTTTTCCAGCGTAATATATTCTTCTTTCTGAATACTGTACTTGTATTCCCGCATCGTTTTCGTGTTAGATTGCGGGTAGACGTATCCGGTAGCAGACTTGCACATCCACCCAGGCCCATAACTGCGGTAAAGTTGTTAATCTGCTATTTTTGTACTGGAATTCATGGGTTTTCAAGTTAAATAAATGGCGGAGCGGATAAGTTACGGGAAAACGTGGTGGGGGCAACAGTGGCTTAATGCCCTGACCAGCATTGACATGGCCAATCGACTGCCACGTGGCAAAACGTACGCGAACAAGGGGGCTGTGCAGGGATTACTAATTTCCAACAACCAGATCAGTGCCTCTATCAAGGGGTCGGCTCCCCGGCCTTACAAGGCGAAACTGTCGGTACCGCTTTTTACCGAACAGGAGAAAACATCCCTGCTGACTGAAATTCGGGAGAACCCCGCTATTCTGGCTCAACTCCTGAACCGTCAACTGCCGCCCGAACTAACCGAGTTTACGGTTAAACGGGGTATCAACCTCTTTCCGCGTTCCTTTCGGGATCTGGACATGGGTTGCTCCTGCCCCGATTATGCGGTGCCCTGCAAACACCTCGCAGCCGTCGTTTATATCATTGCCAACGAAATTGACCGAAATCCTTTTCTGGTCTTTCAACTGAAAGGGCTGGATATTCTGGAGGAACTTCAGAAAGATCAGACCACGGCTATTGGCGGCAACATGGGTAACGTTTTTTCATTCAAGGACATCTGCACCGATGAACTGCCTGATGAGGAAGACTGGCAACCCGATGAGAAAGTCCGTGCCCGGCTGGATTTCGCCACCATCCAGCCCCTATCGGAGCAACTACTGAGTCTGCTGGCTACCGATGTTACGTTTGCCAAAAGCGATTTTCACAAATCACTCACCAAAGCCTACAAACTGTTCAGCAAGCCCGCAGATACGATACAACCACTTGCCCAGACAGACCATCCCAGCTTTAGCGACAGCATTGAGCTACAGCTCGATGAGGTGATGGGCATCAAAAAAATCAACATTTTCAGCGAACATGGCGAACCCCGCCCGCTACCTGGTCTAAAAATGAGCGACCTGGCAGGATGGGTTGGTACACTCACCGAAGCCGACTGGCCCGAAATGAGTGATTCTGTCCGGGCGTTGTACCTCACCAATCAATTCTCGGCCGCTTTATTACGGAAAGGGGCGGTTGTGCCGCAGTTGCTGCGCGTTGGACCTGCCGAAGACCAATACCGGGTTCGATGGCTCCCGGCTACGCTGAATGACACAGTCAGGCAACTGACGGATTGGCTGGCCACGCAAATCCCCCCCGATATGCTCACGGTGCGCTGGCAAAAAGAATGGCTGGCCCTGCCAGATGGACAACTGGTACTGACACTCTGCTCGTTGTTTCTGCGCCGGATTATCAAACCTGCTACCATCGAACTCTGGGAACGGTGGCCCCTCGAAGATGCCGACCGCCTGTTTTTCGGGATCGAAACGCTGCGTTTTGAAGGGTTTGGCCGCAAAGAGATGCCACTGGCTATTCAACTCTGGCTGAATGATTTCTTCCTGACCCACAAACGATTTGTACCCATTCTGGCCGTGGAAGATAGCGAACTGGGTGAGGCTTCGTTTGGTGATGAGTTTCGCCTTCGACTGCTCATCCGCGACCGCGAAGCAGCCACCATCAATGGCGCGCCGGACCAACCGATTCCCTTGCCCGAACTACTTACAAAGAAGAAGCACGCACCCATCCGGATGGCCGTGTTGCAGGATTTGCTGGTGCTCTCGCGGCACTTTCCGGATTTGGCTAAACTGACGAAAATAGGTGGCCCGGCTTACCTTACCTACTCTCCGAGTCAGTTTGTTCAGGTTCTGCTCAATACATTGCCCCGGATGCAGTTGCTCGGCATTGCCCTGTGGTTACCGAAGTCCCTGCAACATTGGGTGCGTCCGCAGGTGGGTGGCCGCCTGAAAGCAAAGGTTACGGCAAATAACGCGTTCATGCGGTTAGACGATATGCTCACGTTCGACTGGCAGGTTGCGCTGGGCGACGAGATGGTCAGTATGAGCGAGTTTCAGAAATTAGTAGGACGGTCAACGGGTTTGGTGAAAATTAAAGACCAGTACGTACTCATCGACCCCAATGACCTGACCAAACTATACAGGCAACTAGAAAATCCACCAGAGCTGACTGGTCCCGAGTTGCTCCGGGCCGCATTGTCGGAAGAGTATAAGGGCGGGCGGTTGGGCCTGTCGGAGGAAGTTAGAAAATTAGTCAGGAAGTTCACCGAGAGTGAAGCGCAACCGCTACCAGATGCATTACAGGCTACCTTACGCCCTTATCAACAACGCGGCTACGATTGGCTGGTCAAGAATACCGCACTAGGCATGGGCAGTTTGCTGGCTGACGACATGGGACTGGGCAAGACGTTACAGATCATCGCCCTGCTCCTCAAATTCAGGCAGGAGGGCCGGTTTAAAAAACAGAAGGGGTTAGTTATTTTACCAACAACGCTACTCACCAACTGGCAAAAAGAAATTGACCGATTCGCGCCGGAGCTACAGGCCCGGGTTTATCACGGCTCCACCCGTAAGCTCCCGCCCGAAAAAGATACGTATGACTTACTGCTGACTACCTATGGCGTAGTGCGCTCAGACCTCGATACCCTAAAAAAGATAACCTGGGCGGTCGTTGTTATCGATGAAGCGCAAAACATTAAGAATGCCGATACGGAACAGACAAAAGCGGTGAAAGCCCTGAAATCTCCCGTTCGGATTGCGCTGAGTGGCACCCCTGTCGAAAATAGGCTGTCGGAGTTCTGGAGCATTATGGACTTCGTTAACAAAGGGTATCTGGGTGGTTCGGGTAAGTTCAACGAGGAGTTTGGAAAGCCGATCCAACAGGAGCGCGACCACCAGAAACTTGAACAGTTTCGGCGGGTAACCAGCCCCTTCCTGCTCCGTCGCGTCAAAACTGACAAGACTATCATCAGCGACCTGCCCGATAAAATTGAGACGAATCAGTTTTGCACGCTTACCACCGAACAGGCGGCTCTGTACGAAAGCGTTGTGCAGGAAAGCATCCGGGCCATTGAGCAAAAAGATGGCATTACCCGTCGGGGATTAGTCCTCAAACTCATGACCGCCCTTAAACAGATTGGTAACCACCCGCATCAGTACCTCAAGCGCGGAAATGATGCCCCGGCTATTTCGGGGAAAGCAACGCTCCTGCTCAATCTGCTCGAAAATATTTACGCCAGCCATGAGAAGGTGCTGATTTTTACCCAGTACCGCGAAATGGGTGAGCTACTCTCCCAGTTCATTGAGCATGCATTCGGTACACCACCTCTTTTTCTTCACGGTGGCACCTCTCGTCCCGAGCGCGACCGAATGGTAGAGCAATTTCAAAAAAATCGCTCCGACCATACATTTATCCTTTCCCTCAAAGCGGGTGGTACAGGACTGAATTTGACCCAGGCCAACCACGTCATTCACTACGACCTCTGGTGGAATCCGGCGGTAGAAAGTCAGGCTACCGACCGGGCTTTCCGTATTGGTCAGACCAAAAATGTGCTGGTTTACCGGCTGATGAATCAGGGAACGCTGGAGGAAAAAATTGACGCGATGATCCGTTCCAAACGCGAACTCGCCGACCTTAGCGTGAAGACTGGCGAAACCTGGCTGGGCGATTTGAGCGACGCCGAGTTGAAGGAGCTGGTGAGTTTGGGATGAAATCTGTATCTTTAGTATATGAACACCGGAGTTTTAGAAACCGAAGCCATGCTGCGCCGACTATCGCGGGCCGAGAAAGCGCAGGTTTTGCACTGGATTGTACAGGATTTGGGAGCTGCTTTTCCGGGCATCGAACATATATCTGATTTGGTGGGTGGTGTTGCCTGCGTAGTCCGTACCCGGATTCCGGTATGGCTTTTAGAGCAAACTCGTCGGCTGGGGGCAACCGAAGCTGATTTGTTGCGGGCATACCCCATGCTTCGGGCCGCCGATCTGACTAACGCTTGGGCTTATGTGCAGGCATACCCAGCTGAGATTGATGAAGCCATCGCCGAAAATGATGCCGACTAATGGCACTACTCTTCGCCGACGAGAACTTTCTAATGCCTGCTGTGGTGGTGTTGCGTGAACTCGGCCACGATGTGCAGACACTGCTGGAAATTGGACAAGCTGGACTAGCCGTCCCCGACGATGAAGTTCTTCAGTTGTCAACCTCGTTAAACCGGTGTCTACTTACGCTGAACCGGAAAGATTTCATCAAACTTCACCGGCAATCCTCAAATCATGCGGGCATTATCATCTGTAAGGCCGATGCAGCATTCGCAGCTCTTGCCCACCGAACTCACGTTTGCATACAGCAACAGACGAACTCTCTTACAGGGCAATTGCTTCGCGTACAGCGTTCTACGCTCTAAAACCGGCGAGACCTGGTTGAGTGATGCGGAGTTAAAGGAGTTGGTGAGTCTGGAGTAAAAAAAACACTCATCAGGTAGAGATTAAAATCTTGCCTGATGAGTGACTTAAATCCAATCCTCAACCTTGCAAAAAGGGGAAGGGTAACCGGAAAAGAAGCAGAAAGACTGATGGCGGATATAACAGTGTAAATTTCGGCAGTTGTAGCCTATACACACTTTCCAATTTGGGACATCTTTTGGTGTATTTGGGACATTTTTCGCCCTATACCCACTTAAACAGGCATTTATCCCCTTCCCTTTCTTTCTTCAATGAACTGCGTTGGGGTTTGATTATAAAAGTCCCTGAAGCTTTTAGTGAAGTGCGTAGTTGCTTTAAATCCAACCGCTTCAGCTGTTTCGGTTACATTTTTACCCGCTAATAATAACTCGGCTGCTTTACGAAGTCGGTAATGACGAATCAATTCGTTTGGCACTTCCGTCTGGGTCAGGCTACTTACCTTGCGCTGGAGTGTTTTACGGCTCATAGATAATTTATCTGCCAGCCAGTCGACATTGAGTAGTGTGTTCGAAATGTTTTCATCGATCAGTCTATAAAATTCCTGTAGGAAAGGCTCATGCACAACTCCGGCCGAAATGGGTGTATCCACGTCTGCCAACTGTTGCGAATAATGCTGCCGTAGCTTCTGCTGATGGTCCAGAAGATTACGTAGTCGCAACTGAATCTCCTCCATATGAAAGGGCTTGGTCAGGTATTCATCCGCGCCTTTTTTCAGTCCTGCCATCTTAGTATCCTGAGCGGTTTTAGCCGTCAGCAGGATCACGGCTATATGGTTGGTGACAGGATGGGTTTTGATTCGTTCGGTTAACTCGTATCCATCCATTTTCGGCATCATCAGATCCGAGATAATAATATCGGGTAGTTCTTCCTGTGCTAATCGCCAGCCCTCTTCTCCATCACCAGCACTCAGAACCCGGTACGATCCGGCTAATTCACTGATCACAAATTGTCGTAACTCGTCATTATCTTCAACAACCAGTATCAGCGGTTTACTCGATTCAGCAACGGGTAATCTGTAAGGAGGAATTGATCTTTCTTCATCAGAAAGGTTAACATAACCTGGTTTTATGCCAGGTACCGGTACAGGCAATGCATTCTCGTTGCTCTCTGCTATTAATTCAATGGGCAGTACCAGCGTGAATTGAGTGCCTTCCCTGGGCTTACTGTCTACCGTAACAGTGCCCTGCATCAGTTCAACCAGCTCTTTCACCAGTGCCAGACCAATTCCCGTACCCTCATAGGCACGGGTACGCGAGTCATCGACCTGATAGAAACGGTCAAAAATATGCGGTAACTTCTCGGGGGGAATCCCAATACCGGTGTCGGTAACCGTAACACAAACCAAGAAACGTCCTTCAATTTTATCGGCATCTACGGGTGTCAGCGTTATCGAAACCTGTCCACCCTGCTCCGTGAATTTCACGGCATTCGATAACAGGTTCGTTAAAACCTTTCCCCATTTATCGGCATCGAACAAACCATCTGGTATCGATCCACTAGCCGTGTAAGACAGTCGTACCCCTTTTTGTTCGGCCATCTGCCGGAACGAGTCCACGAGCTGTTCAACAAATTCCGTTGCATTGCCCCGCATTAAAGAAATACCCATTCCACCCGCTTCCAGTTTAGAGAAATCGAGCAACTGGCTAATCAAATGGAGTAGTTTGTCGGCATTTCTCTGAACAAGTCCTAATTTCTGGCGGGTCGATTGATCAAATTTATCTTCACTTAACAGACTCTCGACCGGACCGAGAATCAGTGACAGCGGTGTGCGGAATTCATGCGTAATGTTGGAGAAAAAGCGGCTTTTCATTTCATCAAGCATTTTCAGTTGCTTAGCTTCCCGCTGACTCAATTCCATTTCCTGTTTCTGTCGTATCCGATTCGTATAAAAACGGATATACCCGGCAAGACCACTAACCAGGAAAAGCACATATAATCCATACGCCCACCAGGTAGCCCACCAGGGTGGCTGGATGACGAAATGGATTGCAGCCTCTTTCCGATTCCAGATTCCATCACTATTAGCAGCCTTCACCCGAAACGTATAATCCCCAGGCGCCAGATTTGGATACGTTACGTAGCGCTGATTAACGTTTCTGACCCACTGCTTATCTACACCAACGAGTTGATATGCATACTGATTTTGTTCGGGCAGCACGTACGTTAATGCTGAAAACTCGAACGACAGAAAATTCTCATTGTGTTTCAACACCAGCGTGCTGTCGGTCAATGGTCTGGATTTATCCATTACTTTCAAGCCAGTGATGTAGACCGGGAACGGACGTTTATCACTACAAATCTGGTCTGGATTGAAATACACGACTCCGTTCAGGCTTCCGAAAAAGACATGATTATTGTGCCGAAAGGCCGCATTCTCCAGGAACGTACTACTCAGCAGGCCGTCGTCGATGTCATAGTTAAGAATCGTTTTTGTTCGTGGATCGAGCCGACAAATTCCTTTATTAGTACTGAACCAGATATGACCGGCATTATCGGAAGTAATACTGGCAATGCTGTTACTGGGTAGACCATCGCGGGTGGTAATGGCCGAAAAACGCTCCGTTCGCGGGTCGAACCAGTTTAAACCACCCTGATGCGTACCAACCCAGATAATACCATTATCATCTTCATAAATTGCTCTGACTTCATTGGTATTCAAGTGTCCGGCTCCTCCAGCAACGTACTGGGTGAATCGGCCCGTTTCAGGATTCAGTCGGCATACACCGTATCGGGATACCAGCACCCATACGTCGCCGGTTTGGCTAACGATCAGTCCGGCAATGTACTTATCGGGTAACCCATTTTTACTCCCCCGTTTGTAGGTATAATACCGGTAGTGATGCGTACGACTATCGAACGAAGCAATGCCTCCGTCTCCGGCAATCCAGACAGGTCCGCCTTTTCGATGGCCGATCAACTCGACGTGTACACTGTCTGACGGGAGTTTAAGGTACTTATCTGTTGCATAATCCAGGTAATAGAGGTTGTTCCAGCTACCTGCCCACATCCCTTCTGACCCATTTGGAAACAGCGTATGTATGTAGTTTCTCGTCTGATCTGGTTCGGGTGGCAGATTCTCCAGTCGATTAGTCTGCAAATTGACCCGATATACGGTTCGCTCATTGGTAAACCATAGGCGATTGAGACTGTCGACCAGTAAGCTCCTTACTTTATTGGCCGACAGGTTAACGGTACTGGTATTAGGTATTATCTGATAGGACAGGAACGGTTTGTTGGGCGCAGTTTCGCGATCAATGCCATTGTCAGTACCGACCCACATTATTCCCGCCCGATCATGGTAAACAGCCTGCGCATTATTACTGCTGATTCCCCTTCTGTTAGTAGGGTCAGGATGGTACGTAAAAACGGTGTGGTTCGCTGGATCTATCCGCTGCAACCCGTTCGTTGTACCCACCCAAACAGCTCCTGCCGTACCCTTGTGGATTGAATTTAAATAAACATAGGGATTGATCTGTCCGCCCGGATTATAGGCGATTAGTTGAAAAGGCTCACGACGCAGATCGATCTGAAATAACCCATGCCCGGCCGTACCCAACCAAAGGGTATTTCGATCATCCATATAAAACGAAATGAATGTAGGCTGGGGTTCATTCTCTACGGGGGCCGATACCAGCGTGAACCTACCCGTCGCCCGGTCAAACAGATACAATCCCCGCAATGTAGCTACCCAAAACCGATGTTGCCGATCCTCGAAAACGGTCTTAACGGGCATGTCGGGTTGGGGTGATGGATACAGGACGAAATGATGGGTATCCGGATCGTAGCGAGCTAATCCGCCAAACGTACCCAGCCATAGAATACCCTGCTTATCTTCATAGATGGAGTGTTGATTGTTCCATCGCCCCGTGTTTCTGGCCCAGATTGGATGGGGCGTAATCTGACCTGTTTTCTTATTAATTTCGTGCAACCCTCCCCCTTCCGTTACAGCCCAAAGGCGGCTTTTCCGGTCTTCGCACAAACCAGAAATCACGTTATTCTGCAAACTCTGGTTTGGGTTGTTTAAGTCGGCCTGTAAAACAGTGAATTTATAGCCATCATATTTATCCAGCCCATCATTGGTACCAAACCAGATGTAGCCTTCCCGATCCTGAAGAATACAGTTTACTGAATTATTAGAAAGGCCGTCTTTAACAGACAAGTGTTCGAAATTATTACTTTTTGCCAACGAAAAAGCCGCGCTCAGGCTATCAGAACGATAGTACTGGGCGAAGCTTTTTGTAAAACAAACCAGTAAAAATATGATCAGATAATAGCGCACGGGACATTTATCAATACCACAAATTTGCCGGCAACCGTTATTGACTTCA
The DNA here is from genome assembly GCF_000374085.1 of Spirosoma spitsbergense DSM 19989. Taxonomy (GTDB): domain Bacteria; phylum Bacteroidota; class Bacteroidia; order Cytophagales; family Spirosomataceae; genus Spirosoma; species Spirosoma spitsbergense. The sequence goes on from NZ_KB893592.1 coordinate 141,820, forward strand.
ACTAGCCGGCAAATTTAGTGCTCATCAATTGACCACTAGCCAGTAATTTACACTTTTTTCGGGTCAGGATGCGTCCAGGGATCACGATACGCACGAGCGAGGAGTTTGGTGGCTTCTTTATCACCAACGACTTCACGCTTTTGGGGGTCGTACACCATTGGGCGACCTGTTTTCATGGACATATTAGCCAAAATGCAACTGGACGTTGAAATATGTCCTTCTTCAATATCCGCTACCGGGCGGCTCTGCTTATCGATGGCATCCAGAAAGTTGAGCATATGCAGCCGGGTAGCCGGAGCGGCATTCAGCTCAATTTTTGGATTGGTCGGTTCGGTCAGGTCCTCCGGATATTTTTCCTTCTCATACAACACATCGAAGTGAATCTTCTCGCCCTTACCTTCTGGAATAAAGTCGGCCTGCATGGTACTGGCCCATAGTGTACCTTTTTCACCATAGAGCGTAAAGGACCAGGGATAATCAGGGTTATTGGCTGTTCCCCAGGTTTTATGATGCCATATGCAGTTTAGTTCATCATATTCAAACACCGCCGACTGGGTATCGGAAATATTCGATTTGCCTTCTTTCTGAACATAAATGCCCCCTGTTGAGCTAATGCGTTTCGGCCAGCCAAGCTTCAGCATCCAGCGAACCGTGTCGAACATGTGAACGCACATATCACCGGTTATCCCATTTCCATATTCCATAAATGTCCGCCACCACCGTACGTGTGGCAGACCATCGTAAGGCCGGAGGGGGGCAGGACCCGTCCACATATTATAATCCAGGAAGTCAGGAATAGCCTGTACGGGCGGATTACCGTTGTTGCGCATATGAAGGTCACAGGCCATTTCTACATGGGATATTTTACCCAGCAGACCGGCATCCACAATTTTCTTTTTGGCTTCAATCAGGTGGGGCGTACTTTTTCGCTGGGTACCTACCTGCACCACTTTATTGTATTTTCGAGCGGCCGCCACCATCGCTTCTCCTTCCATCACATCCACACTAATTGGCTTTTGTACGTATACGTTGGCACCCGCTTTGACGGCGTCAATCATTTGAAGGGCGTGCCAGTGATCGGGAGTACCAATGAGGACAATATCCATCTCATTTTCGGCCAGCATCTTCTGGTAATCTCCGTATAGTTTTGGCGTTTTACCTGACTTCTGCCGCTGACTCACCAGTTTGGCGGCATCGGCCAGCATATTTTTGTCCACGTCACACAAAGCGACTACCTCTACCGGAGCGACCTGAATCAGGCGAAACAAGTCACTTTTACCGTACCAGCCCGTTCCAATCAGGCCGACACGCATGGTTTTAGCCGGATGAATAAGGTCCATTCCTCTGGCTCCAAACGTTGAAAGGGCAAGCGTGGCTGTAGTACCCTGTAAAAAGCGACGACGGTTAATATTGAACAGTTCCATGAAAATTGGGGATTACAGGCTCAGAGCCAGGATTTAGGTAATGAATTCAGTTTAAGAGTGCCAGTACTGCTTCGTCGCCCACAACGGCATCAGCCGGGCGTGGATGTTCGGAGGTGAATACCTGCAAGTCGGTCGGTGTAAGTATTTTATTGGGTGTCTCGTCAATTTTTCCGTCTTTCAGTACACGGTTCAAATCCAGTTTCAGGTATTCGGCCAGAAACCGATAGGCGGCCGCGCGTTTACTGGGGCCATAATCATGACCTTCGTTGGGCAGATGAACGTTTTTAACCCGGTCTTTTGCGCCGTAATAACCATAGATGTTTTGAACGTAGGGAAACTCTACTTCCGGCGTATGCCTGGTCCAGTCTTTCCCGTCTGAAATGAGCAGCATGGGCCGCGGAGCTGCCAGTGCTGCTAGTTCAACATTACTGGCTTGATGAGTAGGGCGTTTGTGAATGGGCATCCCACTTTCGCAAACGCATCCGCCAAAAAAATACGACGATACCATCACTACCGGCACCGACACTTTCACCCGTGAATCGAGGGCCGTCAGCAAAAAGGTTTGCGTTCCCCCGCCCGACTCGCCCGATACACCAATGCGGGTCGTATCCACTTCGGGTAAGCTGGTCAGAAAATCCAGGGAGCGGATGCCGTTAAGGGCTTGTAGCGTCAACGCTTTGGAGATTTTATGGTCGCACTGTTTAGAATCACCATAGCCAAGCATGTCGTAGACGAAGACCACTGCCCCCATACGGGCCAGCGTAGCGCAACGCTGCTGAGCCTGTTCCAGAAAACGGGCATCCTGATTTGGCGCATGACCGTGTGGGCAAAGAATTCCAGCCGCTTTGCCGGTAGCATTTATGGGTCGATACAGATTACCCGTTACAAAAAGCCCCGGCAAACTCTCGAACGCTACATTCTCCACCGTGTAGCCATCCATGGTCCGAAGGCTGTGCCGAATGGGTTTAAGCGGAGCAAATTGGGGCCTGGCCGGCAACTGCATACCCTCTCGTATTCCCTTCCGAATCAGCGAAGCCCGGGCTTCCCAACTCGCCTTATCGTGGTAGGTGCTGGCAAATGTCTGCAATGCCTTAGCGCCTTCTTCTTCCGTAAAATACGCCCCCTGACATAAGTCAGGCCGGTCGGGGTTAGGCTGGGCTATGGCGCTGGCTATGCCTATGATGTAACAGATAATACCGCTTTTAATCGTCATAGTTCCTTCAGTAGAATTGACTTATTCGCCAACCTTATCGAGGTCGGCCAGCGTCCAGGCTCTGGTGCGTCCGGTAGTTTGTTCCCGGATTCTTTTTACGTCTTCAGGCTGCACAAAGGGTTTATAACTACGACGTTTTACCATTTCCGGTGGTGGTCCGCTACCCGTTGGCTGCGTACCCGCCGGACGTACGTAAGGAGGAAAATTCCCCGTATAGCCAAACTCATAGCGGATATAGCTAAGCACGGAGGCAATCCATTCGTCATCGTTGGCACTCATGGACGGCATTACATCGGGATACGTTTTTTCATCTACCGGTCCGGAAAGGCCATTCAGCAAAATCTTAATGAGCACATCCTTATCGCCCACAACCCGTTTCGATGCAAACAAGGGGGGGGCTACCATGCTACTACCCCCTACAGCCATCCCTTTGCCATCGGGCCCGTGACAGGTAGCGCACAGGGTTTTGAAGGTATTGGCCCCCGCCAGTACCCGGTTTCGGTCAGTGGGTTCGAGTCGGCCAAGTCGTGAGCCGTAGGTTTTGACCGCATCGTTTTTCAGCAGGCTTTTTTGCGTACTGGCCAGCATTTCGTTTCCAGCATTCTGTTCAATCAGTTCAGCGGCCAGCGCATGGGCAGCAGGCGACTTGCTCTGATGCAGGGAGAGCACCAGCTGAGTTCTAACATCGTAGCTGGGGTCGCTTTTCAACTCCCGCAGCTTATCGATCATCTGGCTGTCACCCTGTTTTACGTACCGTTCGCCAATCCAGACCGCAGCCCGGCGCAGTTGCGGGTCCTCATCTTTCATCACCTGAAACAGCAGGTCTTTATCGATAGCGTCCAATCCTTCCAGCGTCCACAGAGCATGCAACCGACCCAGCGCATTTGTCTTACCAGTCACAATCTGTTTAAGGGTTGGAACAACCGATTTATCGCCCAGAATAACGAGTTGCTTTTGGGCATTATCACGCCACCAGCCGTTTGGATGGTTCAGGTAGGTAACCAGTTTGCTGGCGGGCTCGTCGAGCATATGGGGCATAGGGCCGGGCTTCATGCCATCGTGTACCAATCGATAGATGCGCCCGTGCTGCACGTTTTTGTCCAGCCCCAGCCGTTTAATCTGTGGGCGGAGGTAAGAGCCTTCGGGTGTCCATTGTGACTCCTGAATGATGCCCCGGTTCATATCCACGATGTACAGGCAGCCGTCAGGCCCGGTGTAGGTGTTGACCGGCCGAAAATTCATATCGGTCGACGCAATGAACTCCTGTTGCTTATAGGCGTTTTCGAGTGTTAGCTTCCCGTTGGTGTTAATGACTTTAGCCCGCCGGATAATCCGGGCGACCGGTTCCCCAATCAGGTAATCGCCTACCAAATCAGCCGGGAGCTTATCCCCCCGAAAAATAGATTGCCCATTGCTGGCCGTAAAATGATTCAGCGTGCTGTCAGGCAAGCGTAGCCGGTTCAGTCCACCCTGAATGTCGGGGGTTGTCATAATTGGCCAGACAGCGGTGAACTCCTCCGAATATTGATCCGGGAATTCAAGCGCACCATACACCGGGTTTATCTGAAAGCCGGATGCCGGAATTTCACCCCCGGCCCGCGAGAAGAACAAACGACCGTAGTTATCGTGCGTCAGTCCCCATTGCCCATTCGAGCCGCTAGCCAGTGTATCTGCCTGCAATACGCCATTTTTGTACCGGAATCGTACCGGATCAACCGTTACATAAATCCAGTTGTCAAGGTTCCAGTCGAGGCCGCTTCGCTGGTGTTCGAGGTTACCGGGGGCTTTTTTACCTATCTGGTAAACAGACCTTTTTGCATCAGCCACGCCATCACCGTTGGTATCTTTATAACTCCAGATATCGTAGGTATCGGTTTCGTTGACCAGCAGTTCGTGGTCGACACACAGCAACATCCGGGGCAGCAACAGCTTGTCGATGAAGACGGAGCTTTTATCCATTTTTCCGTCGTTATCCGTGTCTTCGAGCAACATCACCCGGCTGATGGGGGCATGTTCATTCGTACCATCCACATCCTGCATGTAGGTATCCATTTCGGCCACATACATTTTGGCATTACCATCCCAGGCGATGGCCACCGGCTCCCGAATCATGGGATCACTGGCTACCAGTTCCATGTGATAGCCTTTTGGCACCCGGAATGACCGCAGACTTTGCTCCGGTGTTAACTGAGCCGGTGATGGATTGACCGTGAAAGCGGGAACGGTATCGACCTGATGTGAAACATGTTGGGTGTTCTGACCGGCAGATTGACTGGTTCGCTGAGCAACCTGACAGGTAACAACCAGCATGGAGACTACAAGTAACCCCGGTAGCCAAAAGGTCTGTTTCATAGGTTTAGGTATAAGCTAAAATCAAAAGATGATTTTAGGAAACTCTTACTCCATACGAAGACTTAACCCGTCACAAAATTTAACTTATCGCGGAATGTCACCCCGTTTCAGCGCTTTTACAGCATAATCGGCAGCACGGGCGGAGAGTGCCATATAGGTTAATGACGGATTCTGGCAGGGGGAAGAGGTCATGCAGGCCCCATCGGTACAGAACACGTTTTTTACGCTGTGATGCTGGTTGAATTTATTGAAAACTGAATTTCCCGGGCTGGTCCCCATGCGGGCCGTTCCCATTTCGTGAATACTCAGTCCCGGATGTGCCTGTGCATCGAAACCTTTGATGTTTGAGAAACCCGCTTTTTCCAGCATCTGCATGGCCTGATCGTGGGCATCACGTCGCATCATCGTTTCATTCTCGCGGTAGTGAACATCCATTTTCAGCACGGGTTGCCCCCATTTATCCTTACTCTCACTGGTGAGATACACCCGATTATCTTCATACGGCATACACTCGCCAAACGCATCGAGCGTAATTTTCCACGTACCAAACTGGGTGGCTTTTTCCTTAAAATCGGCACCAAAACCGTCTTCCCCGTAGGCGTGCTCCCAGTTTTCGCGGTTGGTGTACACCTCAAACCCATAGCCTCGTTTGAACGCCTGTTTTTCCTGACCCGCCAGGTTTCGGAAACGGGGAATGTACAACCCCGCCGGATGCCGACCGTAATAGTACTTATCCAGATCATGGTCATAGTCCGCCCGCGCCCCGACGTGGAAATGGTGATCCATTACATTACGCCCCAATTGCCCGCTATCGTCCATGCCGTTCGGAAAACGGCTGGATGTAGAGTTCATCAGGATATAGGTAGACCCCAGGGCGGAAGCATTCAGGAAAATAAGGCTGGCATTGAACTCGTGCCATTCATGCGTTTGCTCATCAATAACCCGAACGCCCGTTGCCCGGCCTGTTTTCTCGTCATAGCTAATAGAATTAACAATGGAATGAGGCCGGACTGTAAGCCGTTTAGTTCGGCGGGCAGCGGGCAGGGTAGCCGACTGCGTACTGAAATACGCGCCGTATGGGCATCCGCGCATACACAAGTTCCGGTACTGGCATTTTGCCCGGCCCAGGTTCATTTGTTCCTGCGTGGGCGCAGTGAGGTGGGCCGCCCGTGCCGAAATCACTTTCCGATCTGGAAACTGGTTATTTACCGATTTCCGAAAGTGTGATTCTACGCAGTTATCGGGCATGGCGGGCTGAAACTGACCATCGGGCAGGTGCGACAATCCATCCCGATCTCCGGCGATACCGGCAAACTTCTCTACATAATCGTACCAGGGTGCAATGTCTTTGTACCGAATAGGCCAGTCGGTGGCGATACCGTCTTTGGCGTTGGCCTCGAAATCAAGGTCCGAGAACCGAAACGAATACCGTCCCCACATCAGCGACCGGCCACCCAAATGATAGCCCCGAATCCAGTCGAACGGCTTTTCTTCGACATAGGGATTATCCAGATCATTGACAAATTGCTGGTGCGTGGCTTCCGTAATGGTGAAGCCTGTCCGGTTCTGCACGGGGTAGTTTTTCAATACATCCAGCGGCATAGCCTGATTATGGTGTGGGAACTGCCAGGGGTCCATGGTGGCTGTGTGGTAATCCGTAACATGTTCAATCATGCGTCCCCGTTCCAGCAGCAGCACGTTCAGCCCTTTCTCGCACAGTTCCTTCGCCGACCAGCCACCGCTAATGCCTGACCCAACAACAATAGCATCAAATTTCTTTCCGGATGGAATGGATGGGTAATTAGAGGTTTTGGAATGGCTCATGGTAAGGGGTTTTTATAAAAACGATGAGAAAGCAGAAATTCGAATTAATTATTTTCTACAATAGCCTCACCTGCCGCGACATCCTTGACACAGTCTTGATAACGGGCTCATAACGCTGCCCGTTTCTGCCGGAAACATCAAAGTCTCTTGAAGTGAATGATGATTGTCCAAATACCCGAATAAGGATAGGCGAAAATACTACGGTTGCCGGGGAGTTTGGTTTTTTGCCGGCTCCGGCGATATTCGGCTAGGGCGGTTGAAACCGTCCCGATACCGGTTGCGCAATTGCTGAATAGTATTGATCAGGTCATAGTCTTCGGCCTTGAGCAGGAACTCATCATCCAGGTCGCAGAAGTCGAAAAAGCGGTCTATTTCATCCGCCTTCATATCGGTCGATTGCTCGGTCAGTAACCGAAAGCGTTCGAGGGCCAGGGCGTGTCGTCGATCCTGCTGCATAATGAAATAGGCTTTCCGGTCCGATTTGGGTCGTTTTCCAAACATTTCATACAGCAGCGTTACACCCGCGCCATCAGCCAGGCGGTCGAAGGTTTGCTCACCGGTTACTTTTTTCGAGGCAACCGGTTCATCGAGAATTTGTTTGATTTCCCGTTTTACTTCCTCGTATCGCTTTCCGGTCACGGTCACTTCGTCCAGTTCCACTACGCGGTATGGCATGGGGGGCAATGCTTTCGCAATAATGGTCGGGTTATTGGAACCATCGTATTTAATACCCGTGCGGTTGTAAAGCTGACTGGTAATGATCAGCGAGTCGCCGGGTTGAACAGTCATGAAAAAACGCCCGCTTTCGTTCGTACGACCGCGCTGCCGGGTACGCTGATTAATGACTATCACTTTGTTGACCGCCGATTTAGTTGTCTGGTCGATAACGGTTCCCACCACGTATTTCCCCTGTGCCCACGCGCTGCCCGACCAGCTTAGTAAACCGGCAAGAGAGAGCAGGAAAAACGATTTTTGGGGCATAGCAAGGAGGTGGTTGAAACTGTTTTTTATCATGTCTCGTTCGTCGGGCCGGGTTTCTGGAGCCATGACAAAAAACAAAAATACGGTTTTTGCGCGTTTGCTATTCTTAAAAATCCTTAACCAGTCCCTGTATGCGATCGAGGGTAATATCCGTAAAATCAGGCGCTACATCATCCACAAAAGAATACAGCTCATCCGGTGTCTGGGTCGTGGCCATGCCCACGACGGTAGCCCCCGATGCTTTAGCAGCCTGAATGCCCGTCATCGAATCCTCAAAAATGACGCAGTCTGCTGGCTCAACGCCGAGCATTTCCATCGCTTTCTCATAGATTTCTGGGTCAGGTTTAGGATGCCTGACCATACTTTCGTTCAACAGAGCATCGAAATAGGAACGAATGTCGAGCGTATCCATAACGAAGTCAAGATTTTCGGCCGGGGCCGATGTGGCTACAGCCAGTTTCAAACCAGCTTCTCTCAGGGCTTCAAGAAAGGGAATAAGACCGGCCACGGGCGTAATATCCGGTTGGTAAATTTCCCGGAACAACGCTTCCTTTTCATGGCTGAGTCGGTGAACTTCCTCCGGCGTTAAAGTCTGACCGGCAAACAGATGAGCCACAATATCGGCGTTGTGTTTACCCGAAACGTGTTGCACAAAATCGGCATCGCTCAGGAATTTTCCATTGCGCTGGTAGTACTCCCGCCATGCGGTCCGGTGGTGTGGGTTGGTGTCCACCAATACCCCATCCATATCAAAAATTACAGCTTTTATTTTATGGTCATTCATGGTCATTTGCTTTACGTCATTGATTATCATTTGCTTCGCGTCATTTATTGTCATTTATCCCCAAACAATGGTTCGTCAATTTTTAGGGATATGAAAAAGGCGTGTTAGTTTTGGGTATCTGACATCCAAACCAAACAACGCCTTTATGCAAGGACCAGCCCTACTGAGTACAATAGTAGCTAACCTGCCCGATTTGACCAAACCCCGTCGGCAATTTATACACCACATTCTGATGCTGTTTTTGAGTGTTCGTCACCGAATCAACTTTCTGCAATTGGCTCGCCACAGCGACCAGTATGCCGAAAATACCA
>NZ_KB893593.1 GCF_000374085.1 Spirosoma spitsbergense DSM 19989
CAGGAAATTAGGTTGTTGTTGCAAAGCTTGAAACTCATCATACCGGGCATCAACGAGGGCATGTAATTCTTCTCTGGTCATGGGAACAAGGGCTTTTTGAGGCTATGTCAACAAGATACTGGTATTTTTGAAATGCACCCGTTGTAGACAAGCTGCACCCCGGCTATCAGCAGACCACCCGTTAGGGAAATCATTACGGGAAAGATAAGTTGATTATCGGACGTTTTCATTATCCACTACTCATTTTACCACCCTGAAGGTTCCGGTTGCTCATTCCGTGCGTGTAGCCCCGTTTATAACGAGAGGTTGCGGTTCATGGGCCACTCAGCACAGCCGGTTTTCATCGGTGGTGGAGTTTTCGTATGTTGTACGACAGCCCAGCGGTTAGGATTTTGTCGTCGGCCCTGATGTGCGTAACCACCACGTTCTCATGGATGTAGGTGTACAAAGCGTTGAATGCCAGCCCCCGCCAGATGGGGAAGTCGAAGCCCACGTCGAACTGCCAGCGATAGTTAACCCCATCCGAAAAAGCCGGTTGCCAAAAGGCATCGTAATAGAGTCGCAGGTGATTATCGAGCAGGTAATGTCCGCCACCCAGCCAGGTGGTAGCCCGCCAGCGTGCGATGGTGCTGGAGCCATTATAGGCCGCTTCATTAAACATACTGGCCGAGAAACGGGTCTCTTCATACACAACTCCCACTGAGGCTTTCAGTACGTGTTGACGGCGGTTGACAAGTTGTACGGTGCTGCCCGCCCCTACAAAATACCGAAAGGCAATGCTACGCCGGAAGTTAGTTGAAACATAGCCTATGCCAAATGGATATACCCGTTGCCAGGGCCGGAAATACACGTAGTTTCGACTGAAGAGATCGTTGTCTGCTTTTGTAGAGTAAAACGACTGATACAGACTGGAATTCTGCGATTTAAAGACCCAGTTGCGGGTGGGCGAGAGGGTGAAATCGAGCTTTCCCCGAACGGTCGTGACGTCTACGTTTCCCTGCTGTACGCTGCCCGTCAGCGAAGCCCGTACCTGTACCAGTGTAGTGTCGCTCTCGTTAAGCTGAGCCAGGGTGGAAGCTGCAGTGAGGCATAAAAGAAGCAGCCAATAAATAGAGTTCATAAAAACAGTACCTGTTTTATTGCGCCGTTTTTGACATATGCTTTTGCCATACTTTCGCTCTGCTGATACGGCTTCATCAGCACGATGAAAGGGCTTAACACACCAGCTTCTTCATTAAAAGCAAATGTTAAAAAAAGTCATCCCTATCCAGGTGAGGATGCGGGAAATGGGTGGCTGGAAAATGAGTAGTGCAGACAGGTTAGCGTGTCACAACCTTCAGCGCGAAATGCCGACCCAGGCCACCGCTGAAAGCCAGTGTAATCCATACGAAAGCCAACTGCTCAACTAAGTCGATTTTGGTGTCGTCGCCCAGGTCGTAGCAGTCGGCAAAGCCCAGTTCGCGGGCCAGCAGTAGAACGGTTTCTTTCGCTTCCTTACTGCTCCCGGCCATAAACATGGCAGTGCTCTCACCCTGATAAACGGGGTCGATCAGGTTCTCAAACCCGGTCGTGTTGAAGCATTTAACAACGTCGGTGCAGCCTGTAAGGACTTTAAGTGCCTGCACCGCATTCGGATAATCAGGCGTACCGATCGAGCCGTTGGTGGCATCTATGATGTATTTACCCGTTACTGGGCCAAGTTGCGTGGCTACTTCCACTACCGCTTTAGCCGGTACGCTCACCACAATCAGATCCCCTGCCTGAGCCGCTTCCGAAACCGAATGCGCCGTGATGGTCGGGTACTCAGTCAGCAAACGGTTTGCTTTAAACATAGCGGGATTGCGAACGCCGAAGAAAATGCGATGACCTTTTTTTGCCCAGCCTTGAGCCAGTGCTCCGCCGATGTTACCGGCTCCTACAATAGTGATGTTCATGGGTTTATTGCTTAAAAGATTTTTATCATGCTGTTGAAGCCGCATCAGTGGAGCGAAAGCCTGCCTGCGGAATGAGTACTAAAAGAAATGCTCCTGCACCATTTCTCCATTGGCAATTGCCTGCCCCATACCCAGCGTGGCGCCGTTGAGAAGGGGTGTTTTTTACATTATTGCGCAAACAAAGCGTTAACGGAGGATTTTATAGAGGACATGAAGACATACGAAAACCGCCGTGTTTCGATGAAATGGCTATTCTCCCAAAGCTTCGATAATCGCTTTGGCGGTTTCGGCTCCGCTGAAGTTCTGCTGACCCGTGATGAGATTGCCATCCCGAATAGCGAATCCGCGCCAGAGACCCGCCTGCACGTAGTTGGCCCCGAGTTTTTTTAGTTCATCTTCAATCCTCCAGGGCATCACATGCTTATCGCGGGAGAGCAGGCCGTACTCCCAAACGGCGTTATCGGCGAAGTCTTCCTCGACATTGGCAAAGCCTGTAACGGTCTTACCCTTAGCTAAATACTCACCGTTCGAGAGTTTGGCATACCGCAGAATGGCCGTGCCATGACACAGGGCGGAGGTCACTTTACCCGATTCGTAGAATTCCACAAATTTGTTTTGGAGGTCAGCTGCCTTCTCGAAGGTAAACATCGGAGCTTGTCCGCCCGCTACCACGAGTGCGTCGAAATCAGCTACGTTCAGTTCCGAAACGGGTCTGGTGTTATCGACTAACGAGCGCAGTTTTTCGGTATGAATGAAGCCCTGAGAGATAAGATCGGTGGCAGAATAGCCGCTTGCATCATTGGGGTCGCTCATGGCATCGGCTTCGCACTTACCCCCGTTGAGGCTGAAGAGTTCGACTACGTAGCCTTTTTCGGTAAATTCGAAGTAGGGGTGAGCCAGTTCGCTCCACCAGAACCCAACCGGCCAGCCTGTAGTAGTCGAAACGGCGGAGTTGGCAATGACGATAGCAACGCGCTTGGGGCATTGGGTGTTAACGAGATTGGGGTCTTTTAAACTCATGGGTGCCAGGTTGTTTTTGATTAACCCGAGCAAATATAAAAGGTGCTATATATCTTTGTAAGGTATATACACAGAAGTGTGATACTATCATTTTAGAGAGTGTTTGTAAATCAAGTACTTATAGTCATGCCGGATTTTTTGTACGACGGAAAGCTCTATTACAATCCAGTTGAGTTTGCGATGAACCACATCGGTGGAACCTGGAAAATGCCTATTTTATGGCGGCTAAACAAGCAGGTGATGCGCTATAGTGCCCTCAAAAAATACCTGCCCCACATCAGCCACAAAATGTTAACGACCCAGTTAAGGGAACTGGAAAAACACGGGTTTATTTCCCGCATGGTATACCCGGTAGTGCCCCCGCATGTCGAATACAGTATCACTGAAAAAGGACGCCGGGTTATTCCGGTTATTGAGACGATTCGAGCGTTCGGGCGAGAGCTGATGGATGAGCTGGGGATTCAGGAAGGAAAACAGGTAAGTTGAAGCAGATCACAATCCATAGCCGCTTTGGGCTGTGGAGCAGGAAATAAATAGACTTAGAGCTGTTCCAGGGTGTTTAGGGCTTCTTCCAGTTTTGCGATCAGTGCAACACATTGACGACTGGCTAAAAACCGCTTCGTTGCCTGGCTAGCCCAGCTGATTAGTGCCGTCGAGATAACGATAATCAGTATCGCAACGGGATCACTAATAATAGTAGCCAGTTGCTTTCCTCCATACGTAAGCGCAGCCATCAAACTACCCAGGAAGACAACGGGCGCATAAAAAGCAATAAAATTGCACTGAAAGGTATTGATTGCACGAATAAACACAAGCGATGTACGAATAGCTTCGGCGGTTTGGAGCGCTAGATCCGGGAGTTTGAAACGGGAGAATTGTATCGTTTGAAATCCACTCAGAATCAGACAGTACGACCAGATCATCCCGATTGAAAACACATATTCGGGCTCATTAACGTTCAACAGCGCAAACAGGGGCGTGATCACCGTAAACGCTGCCATCAGGACGTACTGCCGTTTGTAGGCTTTCAAAAGTTTGTTAATATCACTCGTGGATTCTTTTTTGAGTTCGGCCAACAAATCAACTTTCGCATACGAAAATTCTGACGTTTGCCAGTTCATTGCTTTCCAGCGGTCAGTCAGTTCCATAGTTTATCAATTTTTTGTCGGATTCGATGCAGTTTGGTGCGCACATTGCCAGGGCTGATGCCCAATGTTTCGGCGATTTCATCATTCGTGTAGCCATCCATACTCATCACAATCAGGGTTCGATCCAGCGGGTTTAATTGCTGTAGCACATATCGGAGTTGATCGTCGGACTCAAAGGGGGTTGGATTGCCTTGAATGGCTTCATCCAGTTCTGTCGATACCTGCTGTTTTCGGTCGTTGAGTTTCGTTATAGACACGTTGAGCCCAACGCGGTACAGCCAGGTCGAAAATCTGGCATCGCCCCGAAAGTTCGGGAACGACTTCCAGGCCTGTAGTAAAATCTCCTGGTGCAAGTCGTTCCGATCTTCGGTTTGATCCGCATACAGATACACCAGTTTGTTGAGTAATGACTGGTGCATCTGTATCTGGTTGATAAATTCGTCCTGGAGCGTCAACGTAGGTTTCGCTTGCGCAATTCGTTGGTAATAGCTTTTCCTTTTTTGGCGTACTCGTCAAGTGCCGGAATCATAGCCGCTGTGGTACTGAACAGAAAATATTGCTCTGACACAAAGGTCATTGCCACAACCATCGCGATGAGTATGTAGACTACGGCCATTATCTGCCGGTTTTTGGTACGTCTAATGAGTAATTGTTCATCGGATAGCTGCTCAACCGGGAGTTTCGCATACGGGCAGGAGATACCCCGCTGCTGTCTGTTTAGGCGTTGTTGCATGGTGTAATATGGTTTTAATCAGATTAGTACGAAAAGAGGGCAATTTGTTACACACTACACTATTACCTCGCCGATTCTATTTTGCGCAGTTCCTGCCAGTGCTGCATGCCGCTCTCCAGATTCTTGTTAAATCAATCAATTCCGGTTTCAGTACTTGTCGTCTGTACCATACTCCCAAAGGTTAGCCGGTATGGGATGGACTGAGAACAAATCGTCCAGCCTTTAATTCGCCGAAGGAATGCCCGACAGGCCGGGGCTACGTAGCGATAGTAGTTACCCCGCTAATAAAGTAAGTTGCTCAGCCTCGTTAAGGTCGATGCATCGATTGCATCCTATACCATAGATAATAGTTAAGTACCAGGCTGATTTGTTACTGATAAGTGGTATTTGTGAGTTAAAAAAATAATATTTATAGTTACTTATAGTTATATTTTGTAGCAAAATAACCGCCTAGTTTATTAATTCATATTTTTGATAAATAAATCTATTATCTTAGAGGGGTAAATGACTATTTTTATAACAAAAAGTTCACTTAATTATATACTATGAGTAAGATTTATCATTTATTGGTGGTGGAAGATGACTCTTTCATTCGTAAAGTCCTGCGTCAGACGCTCAAATACGATTTTGAAGTAACAACAAAAGAAAATGGTATTGAGGGTGTATCATGGCTGGAGGCAGGCAATCCCGTTGACATAATATTGTCAGACATCCAGATGCCTCATATGGATGGAAAAGGTTTGATAACGATGCTGAGAGCCAGTCCGGTCTTTAAAAGAGTACCGATTATCATCTTATCGTCTCTTACTGATAGTGAGACACGAATAGCCTGCTTAAATATGGGGGCAGATGACTATATCATTAAGCCTTTCAATCCGCTGGAAGTAAAAACTAAGATTAACACTGTCTTAAGGCGGTTGGAGTACAACCCCCTTAGTTAACTTTCTACATGAAGAAACGCTCTTTTATGCATCATGCAAGCTATGAAAGAAAATAGTCAACTTTTTCGGGTGCTTTATATTGACGATGATGATAAACGAACTAAGGCATTTCGTCAGTCATTTCACCCTCAAATAGAGGTTATCGATGTATTCGATAACCAAGCTGCGGTCTGCTGTTTAGACGATAGTCAATTCATTGACCTGATCGTATATAGTGATACGTTAGACACCCGGGGCTTCCTCAGTACGTTGAAAGCCAGACGCAACTGGACTAAAATCCCGATTATACTTTTAACAGATCGTGAGACCGTTGACCTGACAGCAGATCCCTATCATGGTTACGTTATTGATGTCTTTCCCTTCAACTATTTAAAGTCGACGTTTCAGATTCGTCTTGATTATCTTATTCATAAAAAGACGTACCAACAGAATGCAGAGAGTATCAACAAGTCGAAAAAGGTGCGTATGCCCGTTGGAAAAAGGGCATTTGACATTGGTCTTTCCCTGTTGTTATTAATCATGGCATCACCTTTGCTACTACTGGTTATGGTGCTGATAAAGCTGGATTCACCGGGAGCTATTCTGTACAGTTCCAAACGGGTGGGTATGGGGTTCAGGATTTTTAATATGTATAAGCTTAGAACGATGCGTATGGGGTCCGATAAGTTGTTGGCTACCATGGCATCGCAAAATATGTATGGTAGTGTTGCCGAGGAGAAGCCCGTCGACTTCTTGTGCGAGGATTGCCAATTGGCCGGTCGAGGTTGCCAACGACCTCTTTTTTTGGATCAGAAGCAGATTTGCGAAATTGTTTATCAGGGAGAACAGCAGGCCAAAGCCATGTTCAGCAAGTTTAAAGAAGATCCGCGTGTGACACGGCTGGGCAAAATTCTACGCAACACCAGTATCGACGAGCTGCCTCAGTTATTCAACATTCTGCGGGGCGACATGTCATTTGTTGGTAATCGGCCCCTGCCGCTGTATGAAGCCGAAAAGCTGACGAACATTGGCTATGCCCGTCGCTTTGCGGCACCAGCCGGTTTAACGGGTTTATGGCAGGTAACGAAGCGCGGGAAAGCAGCTGTTTCTGACCAGGAACGGATTCATCTCGACGTGCTGTATGCCAAACGTTTCTCATTCCGGGAAGACATGATTATTCTGTTACGAACCTTTAAAGCGGTATGGCAAAAGGAGAACGTATAACGACCAAACCCGTTATTTCGCTGATTACGATTAACTACAAACAAGCCGCCGTAACCTGCGATCTGTTAGAGTCTACTCGTGCCCTAACGTATCCTGCTATTGAAGTGATTGTTGTTGACAATGGCTCGAAGGACGATATCGCCGAACGAATTCAGCAGGGAAATTACCCAAACGTTGTCCTGGTAAAAAGCCTCGAAAACCTGGGTTTTTCGGGTGGGAATAACCTGGGTATTCAGCACGCCAGGGGTGACTATTACTTTTTTTTGAACAATGATACCATTGTTACGCCAGACTTGCTGGAGCAACTACTCATTCCCTTTGAAGAGGATCCTGGCGTAGGCGTGGTGTGCCCCAAGATTCGCTTTCATGATGAACCTGCCATCATTCAATATGCGGGTTACCACCCGTTGAATCAATATACAGGACGTACCTGGCCGGTGGGTCTGATGGAACTGGACCGGGGGCAGTATGACCAGTCGGGGCCAACCTGGTTTGCCCATGGAGCGGCCATGCTGGTCAGCCGTTCGGTACTGGAACGGGCTGGTTCGTTCGATAACAGTTTCTTTCTCTATTATGAGGAACTGGACTGGTCGTCGCGCATCCGACGGGCTGGATTTCAAATCTATTACCAGGCCAAAGCCCTCATTTACCATCGTGAATCGATGAGTGTAGGGAAGGCCAATCAACTGAAAGTATACTACCATACCCGCAACCGGTTGTGGTTTATGCGCCGGAATGTGTCCGGCCTGCCACTACGTATTTTTTACCTGTATTATTTCCTGTTAGCACTCCCCAAAGCCTTGATTCAGTACGCTTTCCCCTGGCAACCCACCTACCTGAAGGCGGTAAAAGACGCCATTGTCTGGAATATTCACCATCGGGCCACACCGCTTCTATCCCCACCATTATCCCCAACGGGCTTTTAATCGACTCACCGAATGAAACTACTACTCCTGATCTGCGTTGGACTGGTGGTCTACACGTACCTCGGCTACGGCCTGATTGTGTGGCTGCTCATTCGTCTGCGCCCTAAAAAACAATCGGTTCTGAACCAGGTGGGCGATTTTTTGCCTGATGTTACGCTGGTGATTCCGGCCTATAATGAACTTAATTGTTTGCCCGATAAAGTGGCCAATTCACTGGGTCAGCTCTATCCTCGTGAGCGCATTCGTTACCTGTTCGTTACTGAAGGATCGACGGATGGGTCAGATACCTGGTTGCACACCCATTTTGGGGATTCCGTCGACATTCTGGGTGGTACGGAACGACGGGGGAAAGTGGCCGCCATTAACCGGGCCATGCAGCAGATTACAACGCCCATTGTTGTGTTCACCGATGCCAACACGCAGCTAAACCCGGAAGCCATTGGAAATATTGCCCGGCATTTTCAGGACCCGACGATCGGAGCCGTAGCCGGTGAAAAACGGATTCAGACCGCAAAGGATGAATTAGCGGCCGGTTCGGGCGAAGGGCTTTACTGGAAGTACGAATCGCAGCTAAAGCGGTGGGACGCCGAACTATATACTATTATGGGGGCGGCCGGCGAGTTGTTTGCTATTCGGACCGAGCTGTACGAGCCGATGTCGCCCGACACCATCCTGGACGATTTCATGCTTTCCCTGCGCATTGCCGAACGGGGATACCGGGTCGCATACGAACCCGAAGCCTATGCTTTGGAACGGCCGTCATTTTCCATCATTGACGAACAGAAGCGGAAGATTCGTATTGCTGCGGGCGGCTTTCAGTCGATGGTTTGGCTAAAGTCGTTGTTAAATCCGTTTCGCCATGGTTGGCTGACCTTTGAGTATGTTTCGCACCGGGTGATGCGTTGGGCCGTAACGCCATTTTGCCTGCCCCTGATTATTCTGCTCAACGGCCTGATTGTTATCCGCGATGGCATGAATTCTGTATGGGGATTACTGTTCGCAGGTCAAATTGCCTTTTACGGAGCCGCTCTGTTGGGCTACATTCTGGAGAAACGACAACTCCGGCTGAAGGCCGTTTTCGTGCCGTTCTACTTCACGTTCATGAATGGGTGTGCGCTGGCCGGTTGGGTACGCTACCTGCGGGGCAAGCAGTCCGGAACGTGGGAGCGGGTTCGCCGGGCGAAAGCCATTGATGCATTGACTTAATGACTCTATAGCTGCTTACGTGCATTATGGCCACTTTCGCCCCTTCTCTGTTCCGCCCTTTATCGGGAAGTTTCTGGCTCTACAGCCTGATAGGAGGGGTGTATATGATTGGGGCAGGCTACCTGATTAGTCGGATGGGGCCAATGGGCGCGGGGGTAGTGATTGTGGGGCCTATTGCCCTGGCACTGGTGGCGGTGGTGTTGGCAGAGCCTCGTTTTGGCTTGTTCCTGTATGTGCACCTGAGCTTTCTAACCGGTTTTTCGCGTTTTATTTCGGTTCCGTTCCCCATTGGGTTGATCATTGATGGTTTACTGGCACTAACCCTGGTGAGTGCCCTCGTGAATGGCCAGCGCATGAACTGGCGCGGGCTGCGCAATCCGGCTTTTGTACTGGTTGCCATCTGGTTTGGGTATACGCTGATCGAACTGCTGAATCCTGAAGCCCCTTACCGGCCAGCCTGGTTTTTTCACGTCCGCCCTTTTTCCATGCACTGGTTCATCGTTGCCCTTGTCGTGTTGGTGGTTCCGATTACCCGACGCGATATTGGCAGGTTGATGAACGGATGGCTGATCTGGTCGTTTTTTGGGGCGCTCTGGGCGTTCAAACAGCAATACTTTGGCCTTAGCGCAGCCGAAGTAGCCTGGCTGAACACGGGTTTTAATGCCGTGACTCACATCCTGTTTGGTCAGCTTCGCTGCTTCTCCTTTTACTCGGATGCCGCCCAGTTTGGAGCCGAAATGGGCGGGGTTACCGTGGTGGCGCTGATTCGGGTATTCGAAGAAAAAAAGCTAGTCTATAAAGCAGGGTTCGCCCTGTTGGCACTCATCTACTTCTGGGGGTTCGCCGTTTCGGGAACGCGTAGTGCTTTTTTCGTTATGCTGGCCGGGTTTCCGTTCTACCTGCTGCTTAAGCGCGATTTTCTGAAGCTCCTTATTGGCTCCATAATGGCTACGCCACTGATTTTATTGTTGCTCTTTACCAGCGTAGGCAGCGCCAACTACCAGGTGCAGCGCATGCGTTCCGCCCTGACGCCGATGAATGACCCCTCGTTTATTCTGCGACTTCAAAACCAGCAAAAGCTCAAATCATACCTGGCTAATTTCCCATTTGGAGCAGGCATTGGTACATCAACCGATATGGGAGCGCGGTTTTCGCCCTGGCATTGGGCGGCCCAAACCCCGCCCGACAGCTGGTATGTGGAACTCTGGATTGAAACGGGTCAGGTTGGGCTTACACTTTACCTGCTCATGCTCGCAGGACTGATTGGTCTCGGTGTTTACCGGGTCTGGCAATTGAAAGATCCCTGGTTGATTAAAATTATGTTCGCCTTCCTGGCTGAGTTTGTGGGAATTGCCGTCATGGGTTACTCGAATCCGGTATTGGGTCAGTTCCCGACCGACACCATCATTTTTATCAGTACGATACTGGTGGCTTCCTGCAATCGGTGGGACATTCCATCCGCGCAGCCATCCTATAATTTATCGCCTTACGCAACGCTTGACGTCGACCGGTATGGAGCAATTTGACAGCATAATCTGCATATCGCAGACTACCTGGAAAGGGGATTTTCAAAAAGCAGTGGTTCAGCTTATGACAGAACTGTCCGCCCGGCACCGGGTACTTTTTGTTGATTACCTGTATACGGCGAAAGATATACTAACCGGTCGTCATGACGTGCCGGTTCGCCAGATCCTGTTTGGGGATTCGCTGACAAAAATAGATAACAGACCCGGCGAAGAATTATACGTTTGGACACCCCCTGTCATTTTACCCATCAATAAGCTGACGGCTAAAGCGCACGACCATTTTCTCCAGTGGAATATCAGTCGGCTGGTGGGTAGTCTGCGCTCGCTGATGGAGCAGCTGAATATGCATCGGCCGCTGGTGATCAACGCGTTTAACCCAACCATTGGGTTGCCAATGCTGGGTCAGCTAAATGAGTGCGCTACGATCTATTACTGCTTTGATGAGATAACGACCGCCGGCGACTGGATGAGTCGGCATGGTCAGCGCTTTGAGGACGTTTATATGCAACGAGTCGACGCCGTTGTAACGACGTCGGAGACCTTACGGCAAGCCAAGTCTGCAGTACAGCCGAACACGTACTGCGTGAAGAACGGCGCCAATTTCGATCTATTTAACCAGGCCCGGCAGTTGGCGCAACAGCACCCACCCGCAAAGCCGATTGTCGGGTATCTGGGCTCAGCGGATAACCGGATCGACATTGACCTGATAGCTTATTGCGCCAGGAACCTCCCCGACGTTGAGTTCCAGTTTATTGGCGAGGTGCATGAGCCGTTATTGTTGCAACGGTTGCAGCGCTTTCCCAACGTAACGTTTATTCCTCCCCATCAACCGGCGGAACTCCCACCGTTGCTGGCAAAATGGCGTGTTGGTATTATTCCGTTTGTCTGCAACAAGCATACGTACACTATTTATCCCCTGAAAATCAATGAGTACCTGGCGGCAGGGTTATCGGTTGTTGCTACCCCTTTTTCGTTACTGGATGACTTTGGCGAAGTCATTGAGATCGCTGATACCTGCGAGCAGTTTGTGGAAGCGCTACAACGCGCGTTAGCCGCCAACAATGCACAACAGGTGCAACAGCGGGTTGACATGGCCCACCGTAACTCCTGGACTGAACGCGCCCACGAGTTCGAAGCCGTTATCAAGCGCATTCCCCGCGCGTGGCAACCGGTATTAGCCTCCTGACAACCTAACCACTTTATTTTATTTAGGCTTGCTATCTATGAAGACACAAGTACATGATTCAGCTCGTTTCCCTATTGCATCCTTTCTATGGAGCCTGGTGCTATGTGGATTGATAGGCTCCACCTGTCAGGGGCAGGGAAACATACCCACGGCTCCGGGTGCGACCGTCAGCCAGGCCGTTGAGTCGTTGTCGGCTACCTCGCCAGTAGATAGCCTGACGTTTGATTTTAACCAGGATATTGGCGTGCAGCTCATTCCGTTCGATGAGATGTACCAAATGGCGCTGGCTTATTCGCCTACCGTCAAATTTGAGGGTGCAGTTGCCAGTTCGCAGGAGGCCGCCTTTCGACTGGCAAAACTCCAGGTGCTGCAAAACATGACGGGCTTTGCCAACTATTCAACGGGTAATCAAGCCATCATCTCAACCGGAACAGCGGCCGTTTCGGATCAATTGGGGCAGATCTCCAACGGGTACCGGACAGGGGTCAATCTGGTGGTTAGTATGCATGATTTGTTTGGGAGATCCCAGCAGATTCACCTGGCCCGATCAAACTATGAAGCGACCATGGAGCGAAAGCGAACGGCAGCTATTCAGTTGAAGCGCGATTTATTCAACCTCTACCAGGACCTGCTGCTGTCGCAGCGAATATTGAAAATCCGCCTGCAGGACGACCAGTCTTCGCTGGCGGCCTACCGGATTGCCGAAGTGGAACTGCAAAAAGGAAAGATTACACCCGAAGCCGCTGCCTTTAACAGCAACCGCTACGCCGAAACCCGCACCACCGTGGAACAGGCCAAAACGCAGCTTATCAAAAACATTTATGCGCTCGAACTCGCAGTGGGCGTACCTATCCGTCAACTAAAACGCTAGCAGCATGATGAACTTTCAGGAACTTGGGCGGCTCTTCAGGCAACACCTTATCTGGTTTATTCTTTTCCCGTGCCTGGGCGCGGGAGCCATCTATTTTTTCATGCGGAACGAATCCCGGCAGTACAAGACCAAAGCAACCTTGTATACCGGATTTACATCGGGCTACTCACTACGCGCTGCCGAAGAAAACTTTCACGTCGATTATTCGGGAGTCAGCAACGCATTTGACAATGTACTTACCACGCTGAACTCAACCCAGACCTTATACCAGGTAGGTATCAACCTCCTGAGTGAGCACCTGTACCTAACCAAACCCGCCGAACGGCAGCTCTCTACCGCTAGTTTTCAGCGACTGCAACAGGCCATTCCCGCTACGCTTCGCCAGACCCTGATTGCATCCGGTTCGCCAGAAATTACCCACCAATTGATCGATAGTCTGGCCCAGAGCCAGACGGATAACCCCGTTCAAAAACTACTGATCCGGTCTGGCTCGGACTATACGGCGGATGTGATTGGTAAACGGCTCAAATCGTCCCGCAGGGGGGCCAGTGACATGCTGGATCTGGAATATGACGCGGAAGATCCGGCCATTGCGCAGCAAACCCTGAGTCTGGCCATTGCGGAACTGAACAGCCGGTATTCACTGCTGAAACGAAGTGAAACAAATCCGGTCGTTACCTACTACCAGGACAACGCGAAAGCAGCCAAAAAACGACTCGATCAGGCTGAAACCAAATTGCGGTCCTTTAATGTAGCGCACAACGTACTGAACTTTGAGGACGAGATGAAGAACCGCTCCCTCACGCGCGATGCACTGGTAGCAGAATACAATGAGGAAATGATGCGCAACCGGGCAACCAAGGCCTCTATGGATGCCCTGGGCCAGCGCATGACGCAGGGCGGCACCCTGCTGAAGATCAACACGCAGTTAACCGATAAGCAGGCGGAATTGATGGCGGCTGAATCGCAGTTGATCAATGCCCGCGCGAATGGTAAGACCCAGGCCGTGCTCGATAAGGTTCAGGCCCGTGTTGACCAGCTTGCTGCCGAATTGAAAGTAATCGCCCAGAACTACTTTGCCGCTGACAACTCCTCCGAGTCGATTCCCCGGCTGAATCTGATCAGTAACTGGCTCGACAAACTGCTTGGGTACGAAGAGTCATCGGCACGGTTGACGGCGTTGAAGAAACGCATGGAAGATTACCAGGCCGAAACGACTACGTTTACCCCGCTGGAATCGGAACAACGGCAGTTGATTCGTGATATGGACGTGGCCGAAAAGGAATACATGACGTTAGTTCAGTCGCTAAACCAGGCCAACACGCACCGGCAGGATATTTCCATCGACGGTAGCCTGTCGGTGCTGGACCCACCCGCCTTTCCGCTGGTCGCTCAACCCGCCAAACGCTGGCTATATATGGCACTGGGTGCGGGTGCGGGATTGGTGGTTGCGCTGTTACTGGCCGCCTTCCGCGCCCTGGCCGACAAGCGAATCAATTCGCTCGAACAGGCGGAGCGACGCATTGGCTCGCCTATTTCCATTGTGTTTCCAACCGTTAAAAAGTTTGGTGTCAATTCCCGGGCCAGCCGGGCCGCTACCAGTATGTTCGAGCAGCTGGCCAACGCCATTAATCTGGCGGTGGATCAACGTAATGTACCCTCGTACCCGCCCATTATCACCTTGTTCAGCACACGTAGTAAACAGGGGAAAACGTGGCTGGCGCATGGGTTAGCCCGACTTTACGCCGAATCGGGTGAGCAAATTGCCTATTTATACCCCCGGATTAACGATACTGACGCACCATTCGAGCAGGAAAATATCTCGTTCTTCCCCTATGCCTTGCAGGCTAACTTCATGAACATTCGGGAACCCGAAGACTTGCTAACCAACCAGGAACCCCTCTTTACATCGACATATAATAAGATCATTCTGGAACTACCCCCGCTGGTTAGTCGGCCGATTCCGCTGCACCTGGCCAAATTGAGTGCTGTTTCAATACTGATACTGATGCAGCAAACCGTATGGGGACGGCGGGATAAGCAGTTGTACACGCAGTACCTCAAGGCGATTGAACAGCCCGTTTTGGTGGCGTTTAATAAAGTAGACGAAAGCAACGTCGACGCACCTACCCTCAACGACATGGAGCAGGGCTTACCCCGTACCAAGCCACTTGATGCGCCTACGGCAGCATCGACGAAAAAGGAGAAACTACTAAACCGCTAATTACGATGGATCACAAGCAGCAGGCCATCAGTGGTGGCAAATGGATGAGCTTTTCAACAACCTTATCCACTCTTTTTCAGTTTGGGCAGGTGGCACTATTGGCTCGTCTGCTGGAACCGTCCGTTTTTGGTATCGTCAGCGTCAGTACCCTTATCATTGCGTTCTTCAGCATTTTCGCCAACCTGGGCTTTTCCAATTCCATTATTTACAAGCAGGAAGAGAACCAGCAGGTATTGTCCACCATTTACCTGCTGAATCTAAGTCTGGGGTTAATCGTTGGTGCGGTTGTCTTCATGAGCTGGCCGCTGGTGGTGGCCTATTACAAAGAACCCCGACTGGAGCCGGTCATCAAGCTGTCGTCGCTCTATTTTGTTATCGTATACATTGGGCAGATCTATTTATTTCTGTTACAGAAAGAACTGCGTTTCAAGGCCGTGGCGACCATCGACATCGCTGGCACAATCGTTGGCAGTTTTACTACTATTCTGCTGGCATATCTGGGGTTTGCCGAGTTGGCGCTGATTTATGGTCAACTGGCCCAGCAAACGCTCAAATCAGTGCTGCAACTGGTTTACGGCTCGCCCTTGTTTTCCCCGGTTTTACGCCTTGACCTAAGCCTTATCAAAGACCATTTGCGGTTTGGGCTGTACAACGTGGGCGATGGCATTGTCGGGTTTATTCAGGCCAATTCCGACAATATCCTGGTCGGTGGTATGTTGGGCGTCAAGCAATTAGGCTACTATACCTTAGCGTCACAACTGGCGGTTTTTCCCATTTCAAAACTAAGCCCGATTGTGCTTCAGGTGGCTTATCCCATTCTGGCCCGCCTGAAAGGGGATACCGAAGAGCTAAAGAAATCGTACCTAACGATTCTTGATTTACTTAGTTCGGTCAACTTACCGCTACTGGCGGGCTTGTTTATCATGGCAGATAGTGTGGTGCCCCTCCTCTACGGTCCAGGATGGGAACCCACCATATTGCTCATTCGGATTTTTGTTTTCGTCAGCGTTTTTACGTTTCTCAGCAATCCACTGTTCACCCTGGCTTTTTCAAAAGGCAAACCCAAACTGCTCTTTTTTCTCAACGTAGCCACGCTGGTCGTTAAAATACCGCTCGTGTATGTATTCGCTTATTACGGAGGAGTTGTGGGTATTGCCCTGGCATTTATGACGGCTACGCTGATTAACCTGATCCTGAACTTCAGGATTGTTCACTCGCTGATTGGTCCTTTTCTGGGCAGGTTCTTTCAGGCCCTCACCAGGCCCGCTCTGTTTTGTCTGCTGATGGTGGTGGGTATCTGGGTCTACAAATACTACACTGACTCGTCAGTCAGTGCAGCCAACATCATCGTACAAATCGCTTTAGGGGGCGCCATCTACATCGGTCTCACCCTTCGGTATCGATTCCCGCTGGCCGAACTGAAAACGCTGGGAAAAGCAATTGGATAAACCAGCCCGGAGAAACTATGCAACGACTTATTTTAAAATCGCTATACGTAGTGGCCTGGATGAAGTACCCGAAACTCCGGAAGGACTTACGCTATTTTATCCGCGATAATTACTATTGCAAGCTGCTTCAGGGCCGGTTTGTGTTGCAGGATTACGTCCTGAAAAAGACGTACAAGATCATTAGCTATCAGGGCGAATTTGATCAGGAACTTCGTTACGTGATTCCATTTGCCTACTGGCATTACTTAAACGGTACGCTGAAAAAGACCATTTCCGCCAGAGGCACCCAGGCGTTTTATTTTTTTAGCGAGGACCACGAAGAGCGATTCGCCAAACGGGTCTGGACGGAGTCGTATGCGCACTACAACGTGCCTAACATGACGCATAGCAACGCGTACAGCTTTCGGAACTGGGCGCAGGTGCCTTACAAAGCCCACTACCAAAACGATACGTTTGTGTTCGACAAACCCCTGCTGGTCATCGCCAACAAATACAATATGGAATGGGATCAGCCGCCAATTAATTTTCTGGATATCCCCACGCTCAACCGCCTTATTCAGACCTGCAGGGACACGTACCAAATCGTTTACAACAGGCCGCAACCAACGCATATTGTGGGGGATAACAGCGAGACCATGTCGCTCAACGAACATGCATGGCTCCGGCAGATGCATCCGGATGTGCTACTGATGGATGACCTGTATACCCGCTATCATCCGTCGATTGTGCCCACGTACAACCATCTTCAACTGATGGTTTACGCCAACTGTAACCATTTCATATCCATGCATGGGGGTACGGCCGCTCTGGCCAGCTGCTTCGGAGGCACCAATATCATTCTATCGAACCCGGACTGGGGATTTGAACACGCGTTCAACGAATACGCAACGCTGTTTCCCCGACTGTCGAACGCGACCATTTTGCTCGCCCGCGATCGGGAGGAAGTTTTTAGCCATTTGAGTACTCATTTCTAAGCGAAACAGACCACCGAAGACACCTATAACGATACTATAGTCATGATCATCAGCCGAATAACCAGTGGTTTAGGCAATCAGCTTTTTCAATACGCGGTTGCCCGACACCTCTCCTTAAAAAACAAAACGTCTTTGTACGTCGACCTAAGCTATTACTTATACCAGTATCACGACGATACCTCGCGCAACTTTAAACTGGGTAATTTTTCCGTGCCCTACCATACCCTCCAGCAATCGCCTGTCGAATACGTTTCCAAAGCGACAAAGCTGCTGCCCAACCGGAGCTTGCGGCCTTTTTTCCTGTTTCAGAAAGAGCGTCAGTTTCACTTCGATGAGCAGATTCTACAGTCACGTGCCGGGTGCGTTATTCTTGAGGGGTTCTGGCAGTCGGAAGCGTATTTCCGCGACAATGCTGATACTATCCGGCGCGACTTACAGTTGAGCGGTACACCCAGTCCTGAATTTAATCAGTACAGGGAGTTGATTCGTGAAACACCCATGTCGGTATCAATCCACGTCCGGCGGAGCGATTATGTGAACCACCCGGAGTTCAGCCAAACGTTCGGCTTCGTGGGCATTGACTATTACAAACGAGCCATTGAGCTGGCTCGGAAGGAACTGGCCAATCCGCGTTTCTTTGTCTTCAGCGATGATAAGGAGTGGTCTAAAACGAACTTGCCCCTGGGTGAAGACAGCGTCTTCGTGCAGAATACGGGCCTCAACGGCGACGTGGCGGACCTGGTTTTGATGAGCCATTGCCAGCACCATATCATAGCCAACAGCTCCTTCAGCTGGTGGGGAGCGTGGCTCAATCCAAACGCCGGCAAGCTGGTGATTACCCCAAAAAATTGGTATAAAAACAAACCTGCCTGGAACACCAAAGACCTGCTTCCTCCCACCTGGCTGTCGATTTAGTTGTTGGTCATTGAAGATTGGTCATTTGCCCTGACCAGTAACCAATCCAGCAACCAGTTCAATACTCAATGGCTAACCCTACAGGATATTACCGACTAATGCTTACTCCCGAATGACCAATTATGAAGGTATTTATTGACCACCAGAAATTTAGCACGCAGAAGTACGGCGGTATCAGTCGTTACTTCGCCAATATCATTGATGGGATTAAGCACAAAGAGGATATCACCTACCAGTTAGGGGTTATCCATGCGAAAAATCATTACATTCAGGATGAGCCGCTTCCGCTCAAGGGGCCGCTCAGCGACCGTATCCTCAACCGGAACGAACGGTATGACTACCGCCTGAACCAGTTCTACTGCGAAAGGCTCCTGAGCAAGTCGGACTTTGACGTGTTTCACCCTACTTATTACGACCCGTACTTTCTCCGGCAGTTGACTAAACCGCTGGTCATTACCATTCATGACCTGACCTACGAGCGGTTGCCCGAATACTTCTGGGCGCAGGACCCCCTGACGCAACAAAAGCGAATCAACATAGACCGGGCCGATGCCATCATTGCTATTTCGAATACCACCCGAAAGGATCTGATTCATTTCTTCGACGTCGATCCCGATAAGGTGTCGGTCATCTACCACGGTATTGATCTGGATGCCCCGCTCCTGATAGAGCCCGTAGCGGATTTGCCCGAACGTTTTGTCCTGTTCGTGGGGGATCGCAGTGGATACAAGAATTTTTACCTGTTCATGAACGCCATCCGTCCGCTGCTGCTCGATATGCCTGACCTGGGTGTCGTGCTGGCGGGTGGGGGGCCGATGCACGTGGCCGACCGGGAATTTCTTCAGCGTCTGGGGCTCACCAACCGTATAAGGCACATCAACGCCACCGACGGTGAACTCAGTTATTTATACAAAAACGCGCAGTTATTTGTCTACCCGTCGCTGTACGAAGGGTTTGGCCTGCCCATTCTGGAAGCCTTTAAAGCGCAATGCCCCATGCTGCTCAGCGACACGGAGTGTTTTCGCGAAGTAGCCGACGACGCGGCTGTCTACTTCAAACCGACAGACCTCAACGACCTGACCGATAAATTGTCCAGTACGCTGGCCGACAGTACGTTGCGGGCGCAGCTGGTTGAACGGGGCAACAAGCGACTGAGGCAGTTTCCACTTCAGCGGTCAATTGACCAGACGCTGGATATCTATCATACGCTGGCTTAGCAACGTCCATTCTATGGCTACTACGATGCGGTTTCGAGCGGTTGATACATTTCGGGGATTGGCAGCCCTGATGGTGATTTTTTTTCATCTGCAACACCTGCCCGTGTTGTCGGGTAATGCCTTCATTGCCAAAAGTGACATTTTCGTGGATTTCTTTTTTGTGTTGTCGGGCTTCGTCATCACCTATAGTAGTTACGACAGGATCACGAATCTGGCGAGCATCAAACCGTTTATGATCAGACGGTTCAAACGGCTGTACCCGCTTCATCTGTTCACGCTGTTTCTGGTTCTGCTGTTTGAGGTCTTCCGCTATGGGGTTGATCACTACATCGTTCACCTGTCGAACCCGGTCTTTGCCGCCGACAAAACAGCCCCGTCGTTTCTGGCCAACCTCACCCTGACACAGTCATTGAATCTGTTCGACCGGACCACCTGGAATGGGCCTGGCTGGAGCATCAGCGTAGAGTTCTACACCTACCTGGTCTGGGCGTTATGTCTGGTCCTTTTTCGCAAGAATCTGGTGCTGCTGTGCGGGCTTTGTTTTAGCCTGATTGCTTACTTCATTGTGCGTCACCACGGCAGTATTATCTATAACTATGACTACGGCATTGTCCGTTGCCTATACAGTTTTTTGCTGGGTATGCTGACCTATCGACTCAGTCGCTGGTCAATGGCCGTGCCTGCCCGGTGGGTGTCTTCCGTAGCGGAAGGGCTGCTGCTGGCTTTCACCCTGTATGCCGTCAGTCAGTTTACGCATGCCCAAAGCTGGCTCATGCCTTTTCTGTTTGCGGCCGTTATCCTGCTTTTCTCGCGCGAGCGGGGAATCGTCTCAAAACTGCTGGCGGGGGATCGCCTTGACTTTCTGGGAAAGCTATCGTACTCCTACTACCTCAACCATATTATTGTGCTGAACAGTATGGATTTGCTGCTTTTCAAAATCATTAAGCTGCCGGCCACCGTTCCGGGCCAGTTGGTGTACATTCTGCTTTGCCTGCTTTGTGTGCATCTCCTCTCCCTGTTCACTTACCGACACATTGAACTCATTCTTCAAAACGCGACGGTCCGACGCACGGCCAGGTTGCGCGAAGAAGCCACTACGTTTTAACGTTTAACCGATGATACTATGTACTTACTGAACGCCCCCGCCTGGACCAACGAATTTAATTTTCCGTATGACTCCTTCGATGCGATTCCTGATGCGGTTTTCGACCGTATCAACCGGGAGTTGGATGCACTTCAGCGGCCAAATCCCCTCATCAGTATCGTAATTCCGGCCTGGAACGAAGAAGTTAATATTCTTCGAAGCGTCGCATCGCTGGCAAAGCTGAAAACGGCTTATGCCGTCGAGATTCTGGTCATCAATAACAACTCGACGGACCGGACGCAGAAAACCCTCGACAAACTGCACATTCGGAGTGCCATGCAACCTATACAAGGCTGGGGCCCTGCCCGGCAGATGGGTTTGGAGCAGGCACGGGGCGAATACATACTCACTGCCGATTCAGACGGACTCTACCCGCCCACCTGGGTTGATGAGATGATGCCCGTTCTGCAAAAGCCAGGCGTTGTGTGCGTCTACGGGAGGTATTCGTTTATTCCATCCCCCGGTTTTTCGCGGTTTAAACTCTCGTTTCTGGAACTGATGAAGGATTCCATCGCCGAGTTGCGACACCTCAAACGCCCTCACCTGAATGCCTACGGTATCAGTTTGGGTTACCGACGCGAACAGGCCCTCTCGGTTGGGTACGTAATGTACAAAATTCGGGGTGAGGACGGGCGTCTGTGCTTCGATCTGATGAAGTACGGCAGTGTGGAGCAGGTCAAATCATCAAAGGCCAGGGTCTGGACGGGTACCCGGACGCTGGAAAAGGACGGTGGTTTTTTTCAGACAGTATGGCGCAAAATTGGTATCGAACTCCGTCGTTTGGGAAACATGTTTGAAGCGCAGGCTCCTCACGATACCAAAACATCAACCAATAATAACTAGCCACCGCAGCTACTGATGGGATGGGCCTATTTGCAGTATACTCCCTTGCTTATAAACCTGCGTATGTTGACTATGTCTGAGCCGTCGTTGCTTCTGGCCTGGATCATTCTATTCGTGACCTTACGAACGGGTAGTGTGATGGGACAGTCTCAGTGCCGTCCGGGAGCGGTTATTTGTGAAACGTTTGGTGCGGGCTCCCGCGGCCCGCTACCGTCGGGGCAAACAAATTTTACGTACCGAGCCGTTGCCTGTCCGGATGATGGAGAATATAATATGATGGATACGGTGTCGGGCAGTTGTCATGGTTCGGCCTGGCATCATATCGCAGCCGATCATACGCCGAATGATGTGCGGGGTAATATGTTCGTAGTCAATGCGTCGTATAGGCCGAGTGAATTTTATAGTCAGGTCGTTAAAGGATTATGCCCGGGAATTACGTATGAATTTTCGCTTTGGGCACTAAACCTGAACAATGTGCTGCAAGGGGGGAGTTGCGACGACTATAACCTACGGAACCCGATTCTGGTTATGCGTATTGAACAGACCGACGGCACACTGATTGAAGAAGTAGTTCAGCCAGCTATTTCCCGGACCTCAACGCCTGTATGGGTTCAGCTATCCATGCAGTTTGTGATCAAGACCAGCGTCGACAGCATCGTAGTGAAACTAATCAATCAGGGGCTGGGTGGTTGCGGAAACGACTTAGCCATTGACGATATTAGCTTTCTGCCGCTCCATCCGACCTTGAGTATTCGCTTTTTGCAGGCAACGGGATCCCAAACGACCGTTTGTGCCAGTACCGCGCTCAACATGGGCATTGGCACTTCTATCGGGTATCCGGACCCGGCTTACCTGTGGCAACAAAGTCAGGACACCATTACCTGGATACCCGTTCCTGGTTTTGGGCAAACTACGTATACCATTAATCCGGTTCCGGTAGGGCGTACCTATTACCGACTTCGTAATACGCAGCCAATCAACGAAGCAGCTATTGGTCGAAACCAGTGTTCCGCCGTGTCAAATACCCTGGTAGTGGATGGGAAACCGGATGTGTACTTTGGTTTGGGTCCTGATCAGGTGCTATGCGAGGGAACGACGCTATTGCTAAAGGTGCCGGAATCGCTACCGGTTGGCATAACCTTTGTTTGGTCTGACCAGAGCACGGCTAACCCACTCAGGATAAACGCATCAGGCGACTACTGGCTGGAAGCCAGGCTGGATGGCTGCACATACCGCGATACGATTCAGGTACAGACCCAGAACTGTTACATTGAAAACGTTTACCTGCCCGATGCCTTTACGCCCAATGGTGATTCGGAAAACGACTTGTTTGTTATTCGACATGCGGGCGAGTTTATAACCTATCATTTTCAGGTATTTGATCGGTGGGGGAGTTTGATTTTCAGCAGTCGCCAGCCCGACATGTATTGGGACGGTACGTATGCTAATTACCCCTGCAATAACGGTGTCTATGCCTGGACGATCCAGTACAGTCTCCTGACTATTCTTCATCAGGAACGCTATTTCACCCGTAGTGGTCACCTTACCCTCGTTCGTTAAAAGCCTATATCTATTTGCTATGACGCAGACCTATTCCTTTCCAGATGTCACACTCCTGGTTACCCACTATAACCGTAGCCAGTCGTTGGAAAATTTATTGCAAACGTTTCAGCGATTAAACTGTCAGTTTGGGTCGATCGTCGTATCAGATGACGGCAGTAAAGACACGCATCGTCTTCAACTGGCGCAGTTGCAGAAAAACTATAATTTTCAGTTGGTTACCACGCCAGCCAACAAAGGACTGGGCAATAACCTGAATAAAGGGCAGGATGCTGTCCGGTCACCTTATACGCTATACGTTCAGGAAGATTTTGAGCCAACGTCCTTGTTTCCGGATAAGCTGGTTGCAGCCCTGAATCACCTGAAAGAAAAACCTGCATTCGATATCGTCCGTTTTTACGCGTACATACGGTTTCCGTATTTGAAACCGTACGATGCATCTTTCTCGGAATTTTTTATTCCGACATGGGCCATCAATTATAAAAAACTGTACGCCTACAGCGATCATCCACACCTCCGGCGGAGCTCGTTTTTCGACAAATTCGGTCGTTATGCGGAGGGGGTGCATCCCGACCAGACCGAGTACCGAATGAGTGTCTCGTTCATTCAAAAGAAGGGGAGGGGCTTGTTTTATACGAACTACAAAGAGTTATTTCATCAGAAAAACAGTCAGGAGGAGCCCAGTATGATCAGTCGTAAATCCTGGACATTCAGTAAGAACTTCGTTATTGCCCTGGTCCGGTACGTCTACCGCCATGTGAAAGTCAATTATGATATTCACTTCATGCGGCTTTAACTCCTGAAACGGCAGGGCACGTATAGCCCAAAAACTCCCTGATGGAAACGTTGCCTACTTGCGGGCAACGTTTCCATCAGGGAGTTTTTAGTTCTGACACAGAGACTATTATACCGGGTCTATTACTCGGTTTTCAGAATCTTTTGTTGAACACGTTCCCCATCCTGTCGAATCTCGAAGATGTACGTTCCAACGGCCAGTTGCGACAAATCCAGCGTTGAGGAGAATGAACTGCTCGTTTTCCTGACGGTAAACGTCTTTTTCAATCGTCCCGAACTGGCATCATAAACCGAAATCTTCAGGGGTGCGTTGCTTACCCGTTCGATATCGATGTTTACGAAGCCAACAGTCGGATTTGGATAGATATGAATGGCTTCACTCAACGGTTTATCTTCCGTTGACGTAACCGCTGCCAGCCGGCTGTTGGGCGCTGCGTTGCCTGCCATCACAAAAATCGGCGTTTCTCCCACGGTTAGTTGTACTTTACCCTGGTCGGTATTTACCATCGTCAAACTCATATCATTGCTACCGGCCACCGGCGTATAGATCTGTGCCTGGGCAACGTTTCCTAAATCCAGGGTATAGGTTGCCGTGCGACCTACTTCGTCAGGGACGACCAGCATGTACGCTGATTTCCCGTCTTTCTCGTAGCGGTCGACGAATGGATCGCGGCTGAGGGTTTCTTTGTACCGGTATTCGCCAAACAGTTTTTTGGTCTGATACATGAAGTCGGCTGCGGGTCGGCGGGTGTTACTGCCGCCATTGGCCAGACCTGAGGTGCCGAACATACCGCCCGTTCCATTATCATCGTAGAGTTGATAGAAGAACAGTTTTTCGATACCCTCCCGTGCATAGACCAGGGCCGTTCGGAGAATCCAGTCGGCCTGGGTATCGAGCGCCGATTTAGTCCCGATTGGCGGAGCATGAAGCGGGCTTCCCTGATTGACATCATACCCCGCTTCGGTAATCCAGACGGGCATGTCATACGATTGCAGGTGGGCCGTCTTTCGAAAATCTTTGGCAATTTTATCGACAATTGTCACTTCAGGAGCCGCCCCCCGTGTTGAACTGCCACTTTGCGACGAAGACGAATTGTCCGAATACATGTGGTAGTTGATGATGTCCCAACACAAGTTAACGGTGCCATCTGGCTTATACCCCCGATACTGCTTACACCAGTCAATCATTCCTTTCACGTAGTCCGAACCGCTGGAAGCCGAGGCCAGGCCGCCAATCACGACTTTTATGGTTGGATCAGCGTTTTTTACGCCCGCATCTGCTCCCATCGCGTTTTTATGTCCATCGTAGAACGCCGATAGATTGGCTGCGTATTCGCGGGCGGTCTGGTACGCTTTTCTACCCTTCCACCACTTATCCCGTTCGTTGTCGCACTCGATATATTTGATCAGTCCCAGGCCAATTTTTACGGAATTAGGTGTGTCGCCGGTCCAGCGGGGCGTTGAGTTGACATGCAGCAGGGCCGGGTTTACATTGGGGTTGCTGCCGTACCGGGCTGCGTACTGAAAGCCCGCTTTTGCCTGTTCAAGATAAGAAGTAGGATCAGAAGCATCTTTGCCGTAGCGCATGGGTACGTTTTCGCCATCGCGCTCGCCATCGGGGTAGGTATTAACCATCCAGTCCGGGAGTGTTTTCAAGCAAGCCAGCACGTCGATGTTTTCTGCCTGGCAGCGTTCGTAAATAGCGTCGTAGTTCCAGCCACCGCTCAGGGTTGGGTTGTAGGAATAATCGCCTTCATTGGCTTCCAGCTTATTCCAGTCCATGTAGTGCCGGATTCCCGAAAAGCTTTTGACGACGTTCATTTTCGACTCATTGATCTGCCAGGGTGAGTCACCATCCTCAAAATTCCACTCGTAGGCATTTACACCCAGCATGTCGCCCAGTTTTATCGATTTGGCCGGAGTGGGCGTCAGGGTTTGTGTAGATGGTGTGTAGGAGCCGTATAACTCCATCTCGGTTGGGAATGCTCCGTAGGTATTGATAACCAGGTAACGGGCATTGCTGATTGCCTGGTCTAACAAAAACTTAGTGTCACCTGATGTATTGCGGTTCGGATAAGGGCCCACCCAGGTGGCATACTGATCGCCCGTAAACGTAGCAATCTGAATACGTTGCCATTGGTCGTTGATGATTGACAACGTCATGGGGTTATCGGTATAATTACCGGTGAAATCGTACAATTTAATCCCTTGCAGGGTCATCGATTCGCCATCCAGCAGTGGGTAATAAGCATCGTAATTAGGAAGTACTTTTCCCCAGCCCGTTTCAACATTTACGTCTGTAATACCATCGAATAGTCCTTCCAGTCCATTGCTTACGTTATTGAGCTGGTACCAGCGCTTCGGGTCAATCTGTATTTTCTGACCCATTGCTACTGCCGCCAGAGCCGTCACTGTCTGGGTTTGCGTTACATCCGTGGCTGCCAGAAAAGCGGCCGAAGCCGTCTGCGATGCGGTGATAACCGACGTTCCAGCCCCAACTGGTGATGCTTTCCAGACACCGTTTACATTGGATACCGTAACGACCGAAGGATTGGACGACGCAAACGTGATTGGCGTATCGGCATTCGTGCTGGTAGCCACCAGCGTAAAATCTGCCTCTCCAGCTGTTTTGTCGGGAAGTGCCGCAAACGTAATAGTCGCCGGACTCTGCACTGCTCCGCCCTGGGTCACCTCAAACCAGTTAAAGTTCCAGGTTCCGGGGTTGGTATAGATACGCAACACCTGACTACCCGCTGGCAGAGTAGCCGTGGTGCGGATGGTCGTCCAGTTTTGCCAGCCCCCCGTCCGGGGTATGCTCACGCTGGCCAGCGTGCTGCCATCCTCCGCCTTCACGTAAATGACACCGTTGCCATAACTGTTGGCCACCCGAAACGCGAAGGTGTAAGGCCCGGCCGTCGCCACGTTGACGTTGTAGTCCATCCAGTCCCCATCGTCGATATAGTTCACGTTCTGCCCCCCGCCCTCATCCGAGGTCGGCTCGAACCGCACGTCGCTGGCCACGTCGAAGCTCTCGGCTTCCAGCTTNCCCGGCAGGCTGCGGCCCGGTGCAGCCTCCAGCCAGTTGAAGTTCCAGTTGCCCTTAACCACAAACAGGCGCAGGGTCTGCTCGCCCGCCGTCAGACGAACGGTGGCGGCCAGCGTCTGCCAGCTTTGCAGGCCACCGGTGCGGGGCACCTCGATGGTTTTCAGGGTAGAGCCGTCGGCCCGGCGCAGTTCGAAATTTGCCCCGTCACCCCAGCCGTTAGCTACCCGGAAGTGGAAGGTGTAGATCCCGTCGGAAGCTACATTAACGTTGTAGTCCATCCAGTCGCCGTCATCGATGCTGGTGATGTTCTGGCCCCCGTCCTGATCGGCGGTGGGCTCAAGTTGGATGCCCTGCATGGCTGAGTAAGCTTCTGCTTCAATGTGACCGGGAAGCAAGACTGTCGTATTGTGACGGGTATGGCTGGTAGGTGGATTCGTCATGGAAGACCCACTCAGGAGGTTAATACCCTTAACAGGCTTAGCCAGAACGACTGTTTCTCCAGTTAACAGGATTAACAGATAATAGATCAATAAATTATTTTTCATGAATTATGGGTTGTGTTTTTTACTTAATGACAAAAATCGTAACAATTTTTTGCTATATAGCTAAATTAAACCACATATT
Organism: Spirosoma spitsbergense DSM 19989; assembly: GCF_000374085.1. GTDB lineage: Bacteria > Bacteroidota > Bacteroidia > Cytophagales > Spirosomataceae > Spirosoma > Spirosoma spitsbergense. The sequence continues at coordinate 27,485 of NZ_KB893593.1, forward strand.
TATTAAATATAGAATTAACTAACTATCAACATAGTAAACCTCTTAGTAAATATCTACAAGTCAAGTAGATTTTTGAGTATTTTTGTAAACGATAAGTTTATTTACAGGTAAATAAGTAAATTTAAACCCTATTTGCTAACTATCTTTTAACCAATTACAGTAGCCAACAATTAATCAAGCTATGGACGATCTGCTTCTATTTATTGTCACTATTTACCTGTCTTTCAATGTTTTATATCTATTTGTGTCAGCGATAGCAGGTCGTTTTAAAAAACCGGACGATTCACCGGTTACAAACGGCATCCTACGGCGTATTGCTGTACTGATTCCTGCTTATAAAGAAGATGGCGTTATTTTAAACTCCGTTGTTGCTAATCTGCAGCAGACCTATCCTCGGGAGTTTTATGACTTAATTGTTATTGCGGACTCGTTTCAACCCGAAACGCTAGATCAGTTAGCGCAGTACCCCGTCAAAATAATGACGGTTCAGTTTGCCGAGTCAACCGTACAAAAGTCCATTACCCATGCGCTGAACTCCCTGCCGGAGAACTCGTATGATATTGTTGTCATTTCCGACGCTGACAATCATATGGCACCTGATTTTTTACTCCGCATCAATCAGGCCTTCACGGATGGCTGGCGGGCCATCCAGGGACATAGGGTGGCCAAAAATACCAATACAAGTGTGGCCATCTTCGACGCTATGAACGAAGAGGTTAATAACAATATATTCCGGGCCGGCCAACGGGTTCTGGGTTTATCAGCGACGCTGATTGGCTCCGGCATGGGCTTTGAGCTGCCGGCGATGAAGTGGGCTATGAATCAGACCAAGACGGTTGGCGGATATGATAAAGAAATTGAAATGTTATTGCTCAGCAGGGGAATCAAAATAGGCTATTTGCATAAAGCATTTATTTTTGATGAGAAAGTGCAAAATCTTTCCGTTTTTGAAAAACAGCGAATGCGCTGGATAGCCGCTCAGGTCTACTTCATACGGACTTATTTTCAGATGGGCGTTAGGGAGTTGTTTCTTGGAAACATCCAGGCCTTTAATGCCCTGGTTAAGTCGCTGTTGTTACCCCGTACGCTTCTGTTGGTAGCGTTATTGCTGATGATAGTAACGCAGGTGGTAACGGCTAACCATGCCATATTATCATTCTCTGTTGGTATGTTGGCGGTTTTGACCATTAGTTTATCCCTGTCGATACCACTTTATTTATGGCGTAAGCTATCCATTCGAGACGTATTTATATTCCCTTTGCTGGTTTTGAGTATGATTCGTTCATTGATCAACTACAGAAAAGCGGGTAAAAAATTCATCCACACTCCACACGGCGAGGCAGTTGAGCAACCAAACGCAAAGACCAGCTATGAAGTCAGCTAAATACTGGCAAAAAGATAAGACTGAGTAATCAGGCCGCGATCAGGTACTTCATAAATTTTAGCTTAATCATCTCGTAAATGATGAGTTACTTTTTCAGATGTAATTTTTTGGTACATGGCACTAAAATTGTTCTAATTCTTAACTCGTCAATAACGGGTTACTTTTTCAGACATAATTTTTGGCACATGGGACTAAAGTTGTTTAGCCGCTCGAAGCGTAAGTCGGCTGTACCTTTTGAAGAAACACTTGATTATGTTCACTCTTCGATTCGTAAACCATTAGTTTACTCGTTGGGGGCAACTCATGGTCAGGTAGCGGACATTTGTGATGCTTATATAAGTTTATGGTCATCTACCCCCAGCGAAGTTCGAGCCCGTGAGATCTATAACACACTGGTTCACATCGCTAAATCGACCAAAAAGTCTTATCCCCTCGATTGGCTTGTTACCGAAATTCTTTTTGAAGCATTTGCTGCCTCATCAGGGGACCGACGTTATGCAGCGCAAAGGGAATTAGAACACGACTGCTACCGACCAAAAGAAAAGGCACTTTCTCTCTACAATGAACGACTCACCAGGGTGCTCTAACGGCAATTTGTTCATTGCCTGAGCGACACGTTTTCTTTACTTGCTACTCAATAGTTATTCAACCAGGCGTAGTTAATCTACTCCATATCCGCCCTTTTTTCTGGTAGGACCCTTGCTCAACTAAACTATAGATTATATGAAAAGTGGCTGGCATCACATTGTGTGCCATAGCGCTATACCCTTCGTTTTGTTAGCCACAGATCGTCTTGAAACAGCTGGTGACCAGAGGCAAAGAACCTGCCTGCAAACGCAGCTACGCGCGGGAACCTTGCCGTTTTTCCGTCGGATGGCCGGAGCCTTTGAGCTTTTCGCTTCAGCCCGGCAAGACCTGAATTGCCGGACTGGCACCCTGGAAGAGTCGGCTCCCCCGATTGGGTTAGTCATTCGTGAACGAAACGAGCGGTCGGTACACTGGAATTTTGTGGTAACTACCGCTGAATACATACTAAACTGGTGGTGAAACAGGCCAATCTGATAACCAGGCCAATAGTCTCTGCTCATTAAATAAGTACCAGGTTAACCACACATCGTCTAACAACCTGCTTTGGGGGCTGTATACTACAATCTGTCAAGTTTATAGTTTAATCTTCCGGTTGATTTAGTACGAATGCAACTATCCTGTACACGACAATAACTACCCATTAGCTTAAATTATTTTATAGATTTTATGCTTACACCGTCTTACGAGCAGGAGCGAGTAGAAGCCTTACGTAGCTATCAGATCCTGGATACTCAATCAGAGGAATCCTTCAATTGGTTAACGCAATTAGCCGCCACTATTTGTCAAACGCCCATTTCGTCGGTATCCCTGATCGATGAGAATCGGTCCTGGCTCAAGTCAAAAGTGGGTATTGACGTAGAAGAGGCCCCACGAAATATTACTTTCTGCCAGTATACCATTCTGGAAAAGGATCTTTTTGAAGTAGAGGATACAATGCAGGACGAACGTTTCAGGGAGAATCCGTTTGTTACCCTGGAGCCACAGATTCGGTTTTATGCTGGCTGTCCCCTAACTGACCCGAATGGCTATGCACTTGGTACCCTTTGCGTGATGGACAGTACCCCCCGGAAACTCACTTCCAGCCAGCAAAAGGCGTTACAGATATTGGGGGCAATGGTTACAGCACTCATTGTTGAACACCGCCAGAAACAGGAACTCATCTACTTCCAAAACCTCTTTACCCTGTCTAATGATTTACTTTTCGTAGCAGACATTGATGGGAAATTCAAAAAAATAAATCCCGCCTTTCAGCGAGTCTTAGGCTGGGACGAACCGTACCTGGCACGTACTTCTTTATACGAGTTAGTTCATCCTGATGACCGTAAAGTAGTCAGGAGGAAAATTCGGCAACTTTTTGGCGGGAAATCGACGAATACGTTCACCCAGCGGATTCAATGTCAGGATGGACTTTACCGGGACTTTCAATGGATTGCTACCCTCGAGCCAGCTACTGGTTTCATATTTACCATAGCCCGGGACGTTACCGAAGAAAAACAAAAAGAACGTAAACTCTACCAGTCTGAGAATCGCTTTCGCTCTTTTTTTGAGAACTCTCAGGGGCTCATGTGTATTCACGATCTGGAAGGAACCCTACTGACCGTGAACAGCGCCGGGGCGCAGGCCCTGGGCTACCGGGCCGACGAACTCACGGGGCATTCATTGAAAAACATTATTCCGTTAAAGCACCACAAGGAATTCGATGCGTATTTGAAGGCCATTTGCGAAATGGGCAGAGCCACTGGCCTGATGCATACATTCCATAAAGATGGGTCCCTGCAAATCTGGCTGTTTACAAACATTCTGGAGAAAGAGTTAGACGGTACTGCTTATATCATTGGCAACGCGATTGACATTACCAGACGGCATCAACTGGAAGTTGATTTGAAATGGACCAAGCAAATGCTGGAACACTCGAATACGGTGGCTCGTATTGGAACGTGGGAAGTGGACATCAAAAAGAATACGGTGTACTGGTCTGCGGTTACCAGGCAGATTCATGAAGTGCCGGATGATTACATACCAAACTTCGACGAGGCCATTACCTTCTTCAAAGGTGAAAACCGGGAACGGCTTGTCAGCGAGTTTAATCGGGTGAGTAATATAGAGGCCGACTATGATCTGGAATTACCTATCATAACGCAAAAAGGCCGGGAATTATGGGTCCGGGTGGTAGGTATATCCGAATTTGAGGGAGACACCTGTAAACGCTTATACGGAATTATTAAAGACATCGACGAACGGAAAAAAGCGGAGCAGGCCCTCACTAACGAAAAATTACGGCTTGCCGCCTTCGTTGAAAACGCGCCGGCCGCCGTGGCTATGTTCGACCGGTCAATGACTTACCTGGCCGTCAGCAGACGTTGGATGGAGGTGTATCAACTAACGGAAACGATCATCGGCTTATCCCACTATAACGTTTTTCCTGATTTATCCGACGACATGAAAGCAGTCTTCGAAACGTGTATTCAGGGGGATATCGTGAAGAAAGACGAAGAAATCAGACGACCGGCGGGCTGGGATCATGACCAGTATTTATGCTGGGAAGTGCGCCCCTGGTATCAGTTTGATAAATTGATTGGTGGCGTGATAATGTTTGCGCAGGATATTACGGAAACCTGTCTGCAACGCGACGAATTGAAAAAGGCCAAATTACAGGCGGAGCAGGCGAACATTGCCAAATCCGAATTTCTGGCGAATATGAGTCATGAAATTCGAACTCCGCTAAACGGCGTAATCGGCTTCACTGACTTACTATTGAAAACGTCGTTGACGGAAACACAGAGTCAGTATTTATCCATTGTCGATCAGTCAGCCAATATCCTACTGAGTACGATCAACGATATATTGGACTTTTCTAAAATTGAAGCAGGTAAACTGGAGTTGGCTGTTGAAAAAGTTGACATCCACGAAATTAGTAGTCAAACTGCTGATATTATTACGTATCAAGCGCAGAACAAGGGTATTGAAATGCTCCTCAATCTGCAGGCCGATCTCCCCCGTTTCGTTTATGTTGACCCAGTGCGTTTAAAGCAGATACTCGTTAACCTGCTGGGTAATGCCGTTAAATTCACTGAACAGGGAGAGATTGAATTAAAAATCAAAATGCAGAGTCCGCTCGACCAGGATTTTGTCACGCTCCGGTTTGAAGTAAGGGATACGGGTATTGGTATCAAAGCTGAAATGCAGGAGCGTATTTTTGAGGCTTTTTCTCAGGAAGATGCTTCAACGACTAAAAAATACGGTGGTACGGGGTTAGGACTGACGATATCGAACAAGCTACTGGGTTTAATGGGTAGCCGGCTTGAGTTAGTGAGTAAACTGGGCGAAGGCAGTTGCTTTTTCTTTGACGTGACGCTTAAAGTCGAGTTGGGCGATGCCATCAGTTGGCGCGACATTAGCTTTATCAAGAAAGTGCTTATTGTAGACGACAACGAAAACAACCGCATTATTTTAAGGCAAATGTTTTCGTTGAAACAGATTGAGGTTGAGGAAGCGAGCAACGGCTTTGAAGCCCTCCAGTTGCTGGGTAAGAAAAAAGTTTATGATGTCATTCTTATGGACTTCCATATGCCCTATATGGACGGTTTAGAAACGATTGAAAAGATTCGGACCAACTTTAAAAACGATAAGCTGGATATTATTCTCCTGCACAGCTCGTCGGACGATGACCAGATTAGCAAGGCCAGTGAAACCTTTGCCATAAAACAGCATTTGGTAAAGCCTGTTAAAATGACGGAGTTATACCATGCCTTATCCCGTTTGCATCAACACACTGATCTGCCGCATCCAGAAGTTCTGGCCCAACAGGTTTTCATTAATACCAACCCGGTCAGAATACTATTGGTGGAGGACAATAAAATAAATCAACTACTCACAAAAACCATACTCGCCCGGATCATTCCCAATGCGCTTGTTATTGAAGCTATAAACGGGCAGGAAGCCGTAGAAGCCTACCAAACGCAACAGCCCGATTTAATATTGATGGATATTCAGATGCCCGTTATGAACGGCTACGAGGCCACCCGGCGCATAAGAGAATATAATAGTCAGGTTCCTATTATAGCCCTGACGGCGGGAACCGTAAAAGGCGAGCGTGAAAAATGCCTGACAGCAGGAATGGATGATTTTATTACAAAACCTGTAACTGAAGTTACGCAAAGTGGTTAAGTGGACAAATTATCTTTGGTAATGCAAACGAACCTTGATTTATATACAGACTATCTGCTCAGTTCATTCGGCCAAACTTCAGCTACCAACATGGCCCGCCTGATGGATGACCAGCTTAGCCATGATGATGTTACTCGATTTTTAAGCCATCCTCATCAACTTGGCCAAACGCTCTGGAAAACGGTTAA
>NZ_KB893594.1 GCF_000374085.1 Spirosoma spitsbergense DSM 19989
TTAAGGGAAGTCAGCACAAAAATGAGTCGTTCGGCGTGGGTAGGCAGGGGACTGTTTTGGTACAAGACAAAGCGTCTGTAGCCCTCTCTGGGCTTGCCATCAAGGTAAAATCGTTGAAGATAGTCATCATGGGCCTCTTCAAAGAAGGGCAAGAGTGCATCAAACTGCTCGATGGTATAGCCTGTCATAGCCAAAAAACGAGTGGGGTTGGTTCGCCATTGGGTCGATTTCATCAGGCAAAGGTCGCGTGTGTAGATAAACAATCAAATTGACTTAATCTCTATTGTTCATTATTTCGGAAATTTCATTTTATACTCAGCGTCAGTCTTGCCTTTGGTAATATCGGCCAGTTTTTTCTTGATGAGGGTTCGGCGGAGGGTGGGCAGGTAATCGGTAAATAACTTACCGTCGAGGTGGTCGTATTCGTGCTGGATGATACGGGCTGCCATGCCTTCGTATTCTTCTTCGTGTTCGTTCCAGTCGGCATCTATATACCGAATCACGATAATCTCGGGCCGACGCACTTCACCCCGGATACCCGGAATACTCAGGCAACCTTCTTCAAAGTCCCAGTCGTCGCCTGCTTCTTCAATGATTTCGGGGTTGATAAATACCTTCTTGAACCCAATCAGGGTTTTGTCGATGTCCTCTTCCGGTTCATCCTCATTCAGGGGTTCGCCATCGACCACGAACATGCGGATGCTCTGCCCGATCTGCGGAGCCGCCAGTCCTACACCCGATGCTGCGTACATTGTTTCGAACATGGTTTCGCTCAACGCCTTTACATCAAGGGTTCCTGGTTCAATAATTTTAGCCCGCTTCCGAAGAATAGGGTCACCATAAGCAACAATAGGGAGAATCATAGTTTGAATGATGAATGATAAATGATAAATGATAAGGAATGAACAGCTATCACAGTACACACAATTCATCCTTTATTATTCATCATTTATTATTCTTTTTTGCTTTCCATAAATGACTGAAGAATAATGGCCGCGCTTATTTTATCGATGTTCCCTTTCTGGCGACGGTCTTTTTTGGTACTTCCGTTCGAAATCATAGCCTGAAGCGCCATAACGGATGTAAATCGCTCGTCGTGCCAGTGAACAGGAATATCGGGCAGGGCATTTTGTAAGTGCGTCACAAACTTTCTGACCCTGGGCGTATTGTCGGTATCCAGCCCATCCAGCCCCTTTGGCAATCCAACGATAAACGCATCGACCGGCTCCCGAACAACGTAGGTTTTCAGGAATTTCAGTACTTCGTGCGACGGCACCGTTTCCAGCGCCGACGCAATTAACTGTAACGGGTCTGTTACGGCGATGCCGGTACGCTTGGCACCGTAGTCGATTGCTAAAAGTCTGGCCATTTCTGTTACAAAGGTAAGGAGGAACGGGGGGATTGCCAGTTTTCTACATCCTGCTTCGTATCCAAATCAACGGTAGCCAATGGAAACGGTACCGCTGCACAGTCATCGACATGTTGTTTTATTAGCTTGCGGGCCCCTACATCGCCCGATAAATTCATGAATTCGGATCGATACCGACTGGCAAACAGGGCCGGAACGCCCAAAAAATCGGCTTCCCCATACTGGCATGCCACAATACCCCGATTCGTTTTCTGCCGGGTATCTATGAGTTCCTGTAGCAGGGCAGGAGTCACAAAAGGCTGGTCGGTGAGTAATACCAGAAAGCTGTCAATGGCGGTATCGGGGAGGCAGTTCAGGCCAGTCCGTAATGACGAAGCCATCCCTTCCTGCCAGCCTGGATTCTGAATCAGTTGAACTGGCAAGCCAGCCAGTTCTGCCTGGATGCGCGCCTGATTGGCACCCAGTACAATAATAACCGGCCCCGTCTGAAGAGACAGGGCCGTTTCGGTTATTTGTCGGACCAGCGTTTTGCCGTTATTCGTTAGTAGTTGTTTAGGCTCTCCGAGACGGCTGGAACTACCGGCTGCCAGAATAATGGTTGCGATATGCATGCTTAAAACCCGCCTACACTTTCTCCAGATCGAACGGTAACCGGCGGATGCGGGTACCCGTAGCGGCAAAAACGGCATTGGCCAGTGCGGGTGCCAGAGGTGGTAAACCCGGCTCGCCAACGCCTTTGATGGTTGGTCCGCCTTCGGCCAGGATGTGGACTTCCACTATGGGCATCTCATTAATGCGCAGCATCCTATTCTTGTCGAAGTTGGCTTGCACGGCCTGCCCCTTCTCAAAGGTTATGCCGTCTTTCAGGGCGGCTGTCAGGGCCATCGCTACCGAACCTTCCACCTGTGCCTTCACGGTGTCGGGGTTTACCACTGTACCGAGGTCGATGACGCAGTATACTTTATCGACGGTCAGGCCGCCATCTTTAGTCTTCGATACTTCCACCACCTGACCCGCCAGCCCGGCGAAGAAATCCCACTGGGCCACGCCACGCCCTTTTCCGGCCGGGAGGGGAGTGTCCCAGCCCGATACCTCTTTCAGTTTCTCCAGTACCCGTTTCGTATCGGAGTCTTTCGACAGCATCGACAGCCGGAAGGCCATTGGGTCCTGCCCGGCTTTGTGCGCCATTTCGTCCAGAAAACATTCGTGGGCAAAGGCTAACGTCGAACTCGTTACCGACCGCCAGTAGGTCATTGGGATATGAATATCTGCATGAACATACCGGGTGTTGAGATTCGGAATGGCGTATTTCTGTTCGTTGGTGCCCTCCAGCATGGTGCCGTCGGGCTTGGTTTTATCGTAGGTCTCGTTCATCGTCGCGTCGATAGACGGAGCAATGACTTTGTGTTGCAGGGCAACCGCTTTACCGTCTGCCGACAGGGCACCCCGCATCGCCGAAAACGTCATGGGGCGGAAGGGGCCAAGCTGCGTATCGTCCTCCCGCGTCCAGATAACCTTCACGGGTTTGCCAATCGTTTTGGAGAGCATGGCTGCCTCGCTGGCAAAATCCTGCGTAATCCGCCGACCAAAGCCACCGCCATTGAATTGCACATGCACCGTAACATTATCCATGGGCACACCCAGCACTTTGGCTACCTCCTGCCGGGTCAGGTCTCCGCCCTGCGTGGATAGCCACAGCGTTACTTTTCCGTCAGGCTGATAATGAGCCAGCGCATTCATCGGCTCCATTGTGGAGTGACTCAGTATAGGCGTTTCGTAGAAGGCCTCAAGCTGATTCGGACTCTCGGCAAATGTCTTGTCAAAGTCGCCCGTATTGTGGCCGATGACGCCATCTGATTTGGCCAAATCGCGCAACTGCTTTTCAAAATCGACCGAGTTGAAGGTATCGTAACCCTGATGGTCCCAGGTAACCTTGAGTGCTTTACGGCCCTGTAGTGCGGCCCAGTAATTATCGGCAATGACGGCAACACCCTGGTAGTGATTTTTACCTACTACGCGCTCCACCTTCACCGCCTGTTTCACCCCTTTAATCTTTAACGCCTGAGCCGCATCGAAACTAACGAGCTTGCTTCCCAGAATTGGACTGCGTTCAATGGACGCATATACCATATTGGGTACTTTGGAGTCAATACCAAACGTCGCCTGACCAGTTACTTTGAGTGGTACATCAGGGCGGGGCATTGGTTTACCCAGCATGGTAAAGTGCGCCGGGTCTTTTAGTTTGGGTTCTTTGGGAACCGGTAGCTTTGCGGCTGTCTCGGCCAGTTGACCGTAAGTAAGTTTTCTGCCCGAAGGTTTATGGATGATGGTTGCGTTTTCGGCAACGCATTCGGCAACGGGTACTGTCCACTGGTCGCTGGCGGCTTTGATGAGCATCTCGCGGGCTGAGGCTCCTACTTTGCGCATGGACAGATAGCCACCCCGAACGGAGCCACTACCCCCTACGGCCTGCGACCACATACCCCCGAACTTAGTTTCACCCCCGGTTTGCCGGATGGTCACTTTGTCCAGCGGAACTTCCAGTTCTTCGGCAATCAGGGCCGGAATTGCCTGAAAGGTGCCCTGCCCAATTTCCGGCCGGGGATTCATAATGGTTATTTTGCCCGATTTTTCAATCAGGATATACGGCGTCAACTCAACCGATTCGGGTAGAGCACTCAGGTTCAGTACCGGGCTGGCGTGAACGTTATTGGTGGTAAGGCCGAGGGCAAAAGCCGCTCCGGTCAGACCAGCCGCCTTCAGGAAATCCCGGCGGGATTCGTTTGTTTGGGTTGGTTTCTGACTCATCGTTTACCGACTTTAGGGGTTGATTTAGGAAGGTTGGCCATCTCGCCCGAAGCCGTATGAATGGCGGCACGAACGCGGTTATAAGTCCCGCAGCGGCAAATATTTCCCTGCATGGCAGTGTCGATATCCGCATCGGTTGGTTTGGGCGTTTGCTTCAGCAGGGCCACCGCCGACATGATTTGTCCTGACTGGCAATAGCCACATTGGGGCACCTGATGCTCAACCCAGGCTTTCTGTACCGGGTGGTCGGCATTTTTGGAAATACCTTCAATCGTGGTAATCTTATGGCCTGCCGCTGCCGATACCGGGTAGCTACACGACCGGATCGGGTTGCCATCCAGGTGTACCGTACAGGCTCCGCATTGCGCAATGCCACAGCCGAACTTGGTGCCGGTCAGCCCGACTACGTCGCGGATGGCCCACAGTAGCGGCATCGTTGGCTCAACGTCCACCGTATGCGGCTGATTATTAATAGTTAATTTAAAGGATGCCATAGTAGCGCTAAAGAAATCTTGCTGATTAAGTTATTGGGCAGGGCTACGCCTACAGATGGCTAAATTACCGGAGAAATAGTTTTCTTCCAACATAAGCCACCTGTAAATGGTTGATTTGCTGTATACAACCTAGAATATGACAAATACAGACGCGACAGATGTACGCGAAATTGGTATCGGTGTTATCGGTATGGGCGGCTTCGGCCTGTTTGCCGTTCAGCAGTTTTTACAGGTTCCACACACAAGACTGGTGGCCATCGCTGGCTCGAAGCGGGAAGAGGCCATTGCTGTGGCCAAACGGTTTGGTGCGGAGCAGTTGGGTAGCTTGGAAGAACTGGTGAATCACCCGGAGGTTGACCTCATTTACATTGCTACCCCTCCCTTTCTGCACTATGAGCAGTCCATGCTGGCCCTGAATGCCGGCAAGCACGTTATTTGTGAAAAGCCACTGGCCATGAATTCCGAACAGGGCGAGGAGATGCTGGCACTGGCGAAGCAAAAAGGCCTGCTGATGGTAACGAACCTCATGCAGCGGTACAACCCAATGTTTGCGCGGGTGAAGCACTTGATTGATAAAAACCTACTGGGTGAGTTCCTGCACGGTTATTTCGAGAACTACGCTGGTGACGAAGGACTGGCTCCTGAACACTGGTTCTGGGACCGGGAGAAGTCGGGTGGTATTTTCATTGAACATGGAGTTCACTTTTTCGACATGTTTGCCGGCTGGCTGGGCGAAGGGAAAGTTGTTGCGTCGCAGATTTTGAAACGGCCTGATTCCGATGATATAGAAGATCAGGTACAGGCCACGGTCGAATATGGTGATGAAGCAACAGGAAAAAAGCTGGTCAATTTCTACCACGGCTTCACGCAGACCGGGCGCATGGACCGGCAGGAGATGCGACTGCTCTTTGAGCGGGGCGATATTACCTTGTATGAATGGGTGCCCACCCGGATGGTGATGCGCTGCGTAGTGGACGAGGAGACCACCCGCGCCCTGATGGACCTGTTTCCGGGTGCCCAGCTCAATGTAACGGCCAACATCGGTGGGAAAGACCGGATGTTACGCGGGCGGCACAAAACCTTTGAGGCTTACCAGCAGATTGAACTGAAATTCGGCTTCGGCGACGAGAAACAGCACATCTATAGTGAACTGCTCCGGCTTATGTTCCGCGATCAGACGATGTCGATTCATCACCCCGATACGCACCGTATTGTAACAGAACAGAATGGACTTACCTCACTCGAAACGGCCGTAGTAGCTGACCGGATGGCGCGTGAATAGAGCAGTTATAACGCGTAGGTGGGTCAGTCGTAACCCGGTCCTTGGTAATCGGGTCCGCTTCCGGGTCTTTGGAATAAATGGGGGAATGTTGAATTAATAAAAAATTTTAAAAATATACAACCCTTTTGGTCGAATCGCTGGAAACTACCTGATTTTTTTTAGACATTTGTACGGTCATATCTTTTCTCCGCCTAACGCATCATGATAACGGAGTCTCCTACACTCGAAAATCCGAACGGTATAGCACCGGTCGAGCAGCCTACCGGTGGCCCTATTCAGTCGGCTATTACGTACGAAAAAATTCCGACGCACATCTATGCCGACGCTAAAGATGCCTCCCGGGCAGTAGCGCAGGAAATTGCCAGCCTGATTCGTCAGAAACAAAGCGAAGGTAAACCCTGTATTTTGGGTCTCGCTACCGGCTCATCGCCCAAAACGGTCTACGCCGAACTGATTCGGATGCACCGGGAGGAGGGACTGAGTTTCCACAATGTCGTTTCGTTTAACCTGGATGAGTACTACCCAATGGAGCCTAACTCGTTGCAGAGTTACTGGCGGTTTATGCGGGAGCAGTTATTCGACCACGTCGATATACCGAAGGGAAATTATCATGTACCCGACGGTACACTCCGCCCGGATAAGGTAAGTGAGTTCACCAAAAAGTACGAAGCCGAAATTGAAGCCGCTGGCGGTCTCGATTTTCAGTTGCTGGGTATTGGTGGTAACGGCCACATTGGTTTTAATGAACCGGGGTCGCTCATTAACTCCCACACCCGCCTGATGATGCTGGATAACTCCACGCGGGCGGCTGCTTCAGCTGATTTTGGTGGATTACCCAAAACACCCCGTAAAGCCATTACGATGGGCGTATCGAGTATTCTGGGTGCCCGCCGGGTGGTATTGCTGGCCTGGGGTGAGCGTAAAGCGCCCGTTATTCGGGGTGCGGTGGAAGGGCTGGTAACGGAGCTGAATCCGGCCTCCTACCTCCAAACCCATCCGAACTCGCTGTTCGTGATTGACGAAGCGGCTGCGTCTGAATTAACTCGCATGAAAACACCCTGGCTGGTGGATTCCGTCGTGTGGGATAACCGGATGAAGAAAAAGGCGGTTACGCACCTGTCCTTAACACTCCGCAAGCCAATCCTGAAACTCACCGACCGGGATTATAACGACAACGGTATGAGTGACCTGCTGGCGCAGTACGGGCAGGCGTATGACATTAACATCGACGTATTCAACCAGCTTCAGCATACTATTACCGGCTGGCCGGGCGGTAAACCCAACGCCGACGATACCAACCGGCCCGAACGCGCTCTGCCCACTCACAAACGCTGCCTGATTTTCAGCCCTCATCCCGATGATGACATTATCTCGATGGGGGGGACCTTCCAGCGCCTTGTTGACCAGGAACACGAAGTACACATCGGCTACCAGACATCGGGCAACATTGCTGTAGCGGATGATGAAGCCCTGCGTTTCGCCGATTATGTAGTTGACTTTAATACAAAATTTGGCATCAAAAGCCCCGAAGCCACCCGGATTTTCCAGGATGCGGCTAAATCGCTCCGCGATAAAGGGGATACCGAGATGGACACGGCCGAAGTACGGTACGTGAAGGGATTAATTCGAATGGGCGAAGCCAAGTCAACCTGTCGCTTTGTAGGCATACCGGTTGAACAGGCGCACTTCATGAACATGCCTTTTTACGAAACAGGTACGGTCGCGAAAAAGCCATTGAGCGAAGAAGATGTCAAGATTACCATGGCACTGATTGAAGAGGTAAAGCCCCATCAAATCTATGCCGCCGGTGACCTTGCCGATCCACACGGCACGCACAAAGTGTGTCTGGATGCCGTACTGGAAGCTATCCGTCGCCTGAGCCATAAAAACTTCATGAAAGACTGCTGGGTATGGCTGTACCGCGGAGCCTGGGCCGAGTGGGATATTCACGAAATCGAGATGGCCGTACCGATGTCGCCCGACCAGGTGATGAAAAAGCGGCTTGGCATCTTCAAACATCAGTCGCAGAAGGATGGCGTGGTGTATCAGGGAACCGACTCCCGCGAATTCTGGCAACGTGCCGAAGACCGCAACCGGGATACCGCTGAGCTGTACAACCGCCTGGGACTAGCCGAGTATGAGGCCATGGAAGCCTTCGTGCGCTGGCGGTTTTAAGCGTAACTGTAAAAAGCAACGTACCCTAAATAGAAAATCCTGCTCAGCATTTAATAAGGCTGAGCAGGATTTTCTATTTACCATGAGAACATAGATAACCTCAACACGTATCAATCGCGTCTTGCCATTTTCTTCGACGTCGAACTTATTCCAGACGATTCAAAGATGCTTTTCACGCTATCGACAGCAAAACATCAGCAGGAATAGCCAAACGGCTCGACAACGCTTTAACCTGGCGAACGGAGAGCGGACGTTTCCGGTTGAGCAACTCAGACAGGCGACTTTTACCGCCTACCAAGTCGGCTATCTCAGTCGTTGTTACGCCCAATTCTGCCATCTGATACCTGATGGCATCAATAGGGTCTATCTCGCCAATGGGAAATAGTTGCTGCTCGTAATCGTGTACGAGGATGCTGACTAATTCCAGCAGCTCCAGTTCGGGAGTACCCACTTCGGCATCAACGAGTTCATCAATCAGGGCGATGGCTTCGTCGTATTGCTCCTCCGTTTTGATAGGACGGGCCACGTAGTTCAGTGCTGCTTTAGCTTCCATTGAGTTTGCGTTATAAATTGCTTATATCGTTGAGCTTATCGTACTCTTTATGGGTCCCCACAAAGCGGATGTAACAGATTTGAATTTCGTACTGGAACTTCACAATCAGCCGGTAGTCGTTGTGACGAATGTTAAAAATAATCCGGTTATTACCTACTACATCGGCTCCGGGAAAATTAGCTATTAGTTCGTTTGCATTCTGCCAGCGACGACTGGTTATTTTTCTATACCAAAGCTGGAGCCCTACTTTTGCATTGGGTTCTTGTTCCCAGAAGTCTCTCAGAGTTTTGATTTTAACTACCCTCATCTGTTTTTGCTTCATCCGGCTTTGTTTCGGTTTCTCATCATCGGTTGTAGTTCCCAGTGTGGGAACGAAGAATAATGGAAAGCAAGTTCCCGATTTGGTAAATATGTGCAAAGTCAGTTTAGAGTAAATAGTAGCCGAGTACGAAGCAATGGAAGCCTTCGTGCGCTGGCGGTTTTAGAAGTTATAACCGGGCATTTTACCGATTTAAAAGCCATCTCTTAACCGGGATGGCTTTTTATTTTAGCTAGACTGTATTTTTTATGATACGAAATTTGAATATTATTGCAGTTATATATGATAGATGTATTATAAGGTAACTTCTTTTGCGTGAGTTCTACTGTGCGTTATGACGAAAGAAACAAAACAACGAACGGCCCGGCTTTTTGCGTTACATGAATTTGTCAGGGCATATTTTACGAAAGCTGACTGGTTTCGGGTGGCTTACCTGACGGACAATGTCGACCTGATTGAAGACCACCCCCGCCTGTTACGTAGTCTGGATTTTCGCGACGACGATTACGACGGTAATAGTTTGCAGGTGCTTTCGAAACTCATTGCCGACGGAACGATCAATCTGGCTGAAATAGAGCGGTACGTTGAGGGGCGAAAAGCGGGTATGAAACAGATGGTACCCGTGGCATCGGCTTTTGTATCGACAGTTCAGTCAAATCCGCCAGATCAGGTCATTACATTTGCCCCTGATGTGTTTCGTATTCCCGATAAGCCGGTCGAACCGAATCGGTTGTCGGTGATGATGCCTTTTGACGGGAAATTCTCCGCCACCTACACGGCCATCCGGAACGTATGCACCACACTCGGTATCGACTGCAAACGGGCCGATGATATCTGGGATAACAGTATCCTGATTCAGGATGTATTCGATCTGATTTTTACCTCGAGGGCGGTCATTACCGACTTCACCGACCGAAATCCTAACGTGTTTTACGAAACCGGGGTGGCGCATACGCTGGGTAAACTGGTTATTCCCATTACACAGTCGGTAGGTGATATTCCGTTTGATTTACGGCACCACCGGGCACTTACTTACCTGCCCAACGCCGAAGGCCTGCTGAAACTGGAAAAGGATCTGGAAAAAAAACTGGCAAAAGTGTTCAGTTGATTCCATTCTTTTATTGTTTGTATCTTCGGGAAACCTTTTCGGCCATTATGCAACCTTCCGTTTCGACTCGCCCTGGTCTTACTTTACCGAATGAAGCCCATACGGAGCGTCTGCTCTCGCTCGATTTCTTTCGGGGCCTGACGGTGGCGGCTATGATTCTGGTCAATAATCCGGGGGACTGGGGGCATATATACGCGCCACTGGAACATGCTCCCTGGAATGGCTGGACGCCTACCGACCTGATCTTCCCCTTCTTCCTGTTCATTGTTGGCGTATCCATCACCTTTGCGCTGGGTCGGTTTGACGACGTGCAAAAAGGGGTGCTCGGCAAGATTGTGAAACGGAGTGTTACGTTGTTTATGCTGGGATTTTTCCTGAATTTTTTCCCGAAGTTCGATCTTACTACGGTTCGGATTATGGGCGTGTTGCAGCGAATTGCCCTGGTATATCTGGCCTGTTCCTTTATTTTTCTGAAAACTACCCCACGCCAGCAACTGTACCTGCTTATTGGCATACTGGTTAGTTACTGCCTGTTGTTAACGGTTGTTCCGGTGCCGGGGGTAGGTTATGCTAATTTAGAGCCCGAAAGTAATTTGTCGGCCTGGTTCGACCGGGTCATTCTGACTCCTGCCCACGTTTATAAACCCGCCAAAGTATGGGACCCGGAAGGGTTGTTGAGCACACTCCCTGCTATAGGTACCGGTTTATTGGGTATGCTAGCCGGAGCCTGGCTGCGCAGTAATCGGGTGGCCATGGAGAAGGCGGCCGGGCTTTTTACGGCAGGCTGTCTAACTACTCTGGGGGGGCTGATCTGGGGAGGTTTCTTTCCCATCAACAAAGCCCTTTGGACCAGTTCGTACGTGTTGCTGGCCGGTGGCCTGGCTATGATCGGGCTGGCCCTCTGCTACTGGCTGATTGACGTGAAAAACCGAAAGAAGGGTGTACTGCCGATTGTGGCGTTCGGTGTCAATGCCATCACCGTTTTCTTTTTGTCGGGGCTGATTCCGCGCATGATGAACCTGATTCACGTTACCAAACCGGATGGTACCGAAGTGGGATTGCAGCAATACCTTTTCCGCACGTTCATTGCTCCTCCGTTTGCCGACCCTAAAAATGCGTCACTCGCCGGTGCCTTAACGTTTGTAGGTATCTGGTTCGTGATCCTGTGGTGGATGTACCGGAAACAGGTAATTATCAAGGTATAAGCTTTCGCTAATTCTCTCCCTTTTTTTCTTGCAGGGCCTGCCTGATCAGGTCGACGGTTGTTTTTACACCGGCTTTCCGAAGAATACTGGCCCGCTGGTTGGCTACCGTATTGGGACTTATTCCGAAACGTTCGCCAATTTCGGGGCTGCTCATGCCGTCGATCAGGCAGGTCAGGACCTGGGCTTCGCGGGAGGTGATTTTATTCCAGATGGATGTCTTTTTATTGGGAGATGCTTTCTCTTCCTTCCGCTGAACGTTGTTTGGCAATACCAGGTGCTGGATAATGACTGACGACGCATTGGGCGGATAGTACAGATCCCCTTTAACCACGGTGCGGACGGCCCGCAATATTTCTTCGTGTCCGCTATCTTTCAGCAAATACCCCGCAGCCCCGTGCTGAACGGATTTCAGGATGTACTCCGGGTTGTTGTGCATACTGAACATCAGCGTTCGTACCTTGGGATACTGCTGGGAAATAACTTTCAGTGCCTCAATTCCCGACATCCGGGGCATGGTAATGTCCATTAATACTACATCGGGTATTGTTTTGGAAAGAAACGCAATCGCTTCGTCGCCATCTGAGGCTTCGCCCACTATTTGCATATCAACTTCATCTTCCAATAAAGTCCGAATTCCTTTTCTGACCACAGAATGGTCATCGGTAATTAGAATTTGTATCGACATAGCTAGTGCGTGTTGGCTGATAAATCAATGCTTACCTGAACATGCGTTCCCTTCTTGGGCTTTGATCTGATGGTAAAATCACCGTTGAGCAGCTTGGATCTTGTTCGCATATTGTCGAGACCATTAACGATCCGTACAGATTTTTCTTTCCGGCGATCAGCCTTCAGGGTGAATCCTTTACCGTCGTCTTCAACTGAGAGCACTAATTTATGGCTATCCTGTAACAAATTGATACATATTGTTTGAGCAGCCGCATATTTTATGGCATTGTGCAGGGCTTCCTGCGCGATGCGATATAATCCAATTTCCATCGCCGGACTCAATCGCTTCACGTCACTTGTTCCCGTAAAAATTATATTGATTCCTGACGAACGCCCTGTTTGCTGAGCCAGTAATTGTAGCGTAGGACCTAACCCAAAATCGCTCAGGGTGGAGGGCATCAAATTGTAGGAAACCTGCCGGGTGGTGTGGATAATGTCGGCAATCAGGTTGCAAAGTTCTGCAAATCGCTGCCGTTGCTTATCGTCATCCAGGATCACGGATGATTTCAGCTTTTCGGCATGCAGTTTCACCCCGGTCAGCATCTGGCCGATGCCGTCGTGTAGTTCGCGGGCAAAGCGCCGTCGTTCTTCTTCCTGACCCTCCAGCAGGGCTGCCGACCGGATTGTTTCTTCGGACAGTTTCAACTGGTACTTTTCTTCCGTTGTTCGAATCAGTTCCTGCTGGGTCTCTACTAATTTACGGTTCGTAAAGGCAAGATTTTCATTGGTGGCCCTTACTTCCCGATTGCTGATTTCCAGCCGGTTGTTGGCTTGTTGTAACGACATTTCTGACCTTCTCAGCCGGTTGATAACTTTTTTGGTGTGCGTAACAACGGGCCGGAATACGAACAGACCTTCAATAAGAAGGGTCAGCAGGGTAGCGATGGTCAATACCCATTCAATACGCTCCAGCTGTTTTACGCGTCCGAAACTTTCGGTATCGAACTGAAAAACGATGTCGTTCATCTGTCCAAGAAAAGCCACTTCGTCCCGAAGAATTACCGCAAGAGCCACTTCCCGGTCAGCTGGCGTAGTATTCGGGTTATTGATCCGGCTAAAACTTTGGTACATCGACTGAAATGCTGGCTCAATCTTGGCTAACATGCGTTCCAGCTGAGGACTTTTCCGAACGGTATAGTTTTTCTCCATTCGCAGAACGCCGTTTCGCAACTGAGCATGATTCAGGGCCCAGGCACTCAATAATGAATCAAACGAAACGGTGTCAGCCGTAGTCAGGCCTTGGGTTCGTAGTAGGGCTAACTTGGTTAGACGCTGACTGAGCATCCGTTGCAGTCCGGCTACGTTGACAACCCGCCCATCGTCATAGTGGGTGCTTAGTGTTTGCCGGATAAACAGGAGGCCGCTTATTGATAACACCGCCAGAATCGTGAGTGCAATAACGTAAAATCGGGTTAGTCGACTGGCCACCTGCCGATCGAGCTGATTCTTGAAAGGATCGACCTCCGGTATTCGGCTTACGGTTTCTGGTTCCGCGATGTGTTCCTCCGGTTCGCTAATAAGTTGGTTCATATTGTATTGCGTAATCAGAAACCGTAAACCAAAAACGACAGACTTTTTCAAACGCCTACATACACCACGCCGTCCTCCACTTTAATGGGAAAAGTGGTAATCTGGTAGCCCTCATCATTCAGGCACTCCCCGGTTTTGAGTGAGAATGTCTTTTTGTGAAAAGGACAGGCTACTTTCGGTTCATTGCCCAGGCTACCAATCATACCCCGCGAAAGCGCCATTTGCTGACGGTGCGGACATTCGTTGGTGGTGGCATACCATTCGCCCCGGCGGGTGAAATTAAATAGGGCAATCTGCTGCCCATTGAGCAGTACGCAGGCACCGCCATCTTCCGGAACACTGTTGACCGGGCAGGCTGCCAGCCAGGTATATTTGTCTTTATGTATCGCTGTTACTTCCATTGCTTCGATAAGTTTGCGGTGTATCAGATTAATATTCGATAACCCATTTGACTGATTTACAGGACTGAAAGCATTTACGCCCACTCTCTGGCTTTTACCTGGTTGCGCAGGGGTTCAAACTGCACGGTAGGGTCTTTCACTTCCGGCTCATTAACGAAGTGGGAGAACCGCTTGCGGAGATCAGGGTTCTCCACTACTTCTTTCCACTCGCAGGCGTACGTATCCACAATGAGTTGCAGTTCGCGTTCCAGTTCGGCCCCAATGCCCAGTACGTCATCCACAACAACGGCTTTCAGGTAGGTTATTCCGCCTTCCATTTTATTCAGCCAGGTAGCCGTGCGGGCGAGTGGGTCCGCCGTTTTTACGTAGAACATCAGGAACCGGTCGAGTAATTTGACGGCTGTATCCTTATCTACATCGGAAACCAGCAGTTGGGCGTGCTGGGGCTTGGTGCCCCCGTTGCCGCATACGTACACATTCCAGCCTTTATCGGTGGCGATAAGGCCGAAATCCTTACTTTGTGCTTCGGCGCACTCCCGGGTGCAACCCGATACGCCGGATTTGAGCTTATGGGGCGACCGTAGGCCTTTGTACCGGTTTTCCAGTTCGATGGCAAACGTAACGGAGTCCTGAACGCCGTACCGGCACCAGGTAGTGCCGACGCAGCTCTTCACCGTCCGCAGGGATTTGCCGTATGCATGACCGCTCTCAAAACCCGCCACGATGAGCTCTTCCCATATTTTCGGTAAATCGCCGACGTGCGCTCCGAACAGGTCGATACGCTGCCCGCCCGTGATTTTGGTATAAAGGCCATATTTCTGCGCTACCTGCCCCAGCACGATCAGTTTTTCGGGGGAAATTTCGCCACCGGCTATGCGGGGCACCACCGAATACGTACCACCCCGCTGAATGTTGGCCAGAAAACGGTCGTTGGAGTCCTGAATGGGTGCCCGGTCTTTTGCCAGGATATTTTCGTTCCACAAACTTGCCAGAATAGACGCAGTAGCTGGTTTGCAGACTTCGCAACCATCCCCTTTTCCGAATGTATTCAGAACGGAGGTGTAGGTTTTCAGCCCATTGATCTTCACCAGATCGAATAATTCCTGCCGCGTAAAATCGAAGTGCTCGCAGAGGATGTTCCGAACGTACACGCCTTTTTCTTTCTGCACCCCCTGAATGATGTCTTTTACCATGGGTGTACAGCCCCCGCAGCCCGTGCAGGCTTTGGTTGCCTTTTTGAGCAGATCGATGGTATCGTTGCCATTCTCCCCAATTTCATGGCACAGCATGGCTTTTGTGATAGCCTCGCAGGAGCATATAATCGCATCGTCGGGCAGGCTCATAACGCCTGCTCCGGCTTCCTCACCTCCACGCGAACCCAGAATCAGGTCTTCGGAGTTGGGTGGCAGGATGGTTTTGTTCTTGCAGGTTTGCAACAGCATGTTATACTGATCGGCATCGCCCACCAGAATACCACCCAGTAACTCTTTACCGTCTGCCGATATATTTATGCGCTTGTAAACGCCCTTCGCCCTGTTCTCGTAAACAACCGTCCGGCACTCCGGCTCGGTAGCGAACGGATTCCCGAAAGAGCCAACATCGGTACCAATCAGTTTCAGCTTGGTCGACATATCGTACGGTTTAAACTCCTTTTCGTCGCCCATCATCCGGGCGGCCACCACCTCTGCCATTTCGTAGCCGGGTGCCACCAGCCCGTAAATCATGTGGTGGGCAACGGCGCATTCACCAATGGCAAAAATGGATGGGTCGGATGTTTGCAGGAAGTTATCCACCACAATACCCCCGCGTGGGTGTGTTTCCAGGCCTGATAACCTGGCCAGTTCATCGCGGGGACGGATACCGGCCGAAATTACCAGCATATCAACTTCCAGGAAAGAGCCATCGGTAAACTGCATGCCCGTTATGGCATCGTCGCCGGTGATTTCTTGGGTACTTTTGGCCAGGTGAATATGTAAACCCAGTGATTCGAGCTGACGCTGTAAAACGCCCGAACCCGCATCATCTAGTTGCCGGGGCATCAGGCGCGGGGCAAATTCAACCACGTGGGCTTCTTCCAACCCTAAATCGAGTAGGGCCTTGGCAGCTTCAAGACCCAGCAAACCACCACCCAATACCGCTCCTTTACGGGCTCTGCGCGCGTGAGACTGTATCAGGTCCAGGTCTTCGATGGTTCGGTAAACGAATACGCCATCTTTCTCCACACCGCTAAGGGGTGGGACAAAAGCACCAGACCCGGTAGCCAGAATCAGGTAATCGTACGGGACAACAACCCCGTGGTGCGACCGGATTTGTTTCCGCTCCCGGTCTATATCGACAACCGGGTCAGAGAGGTATAGTTGAATGCCATTGTCGATGTACCAGTCAAGTGGCGCCATCGTCAGGTCTTCGGCAGTTTTACCGTCGAAGTAGGCGCTCAAATGAACGCGGTCGTAGGCAACCCGGGGCTCTTCACCAAAAACGGTTAGGGCAAATCGCTCGCTGTTTTTGTCTTTGGCTATGAGTTTTTCGCAGAACTTATAGCCAACCATGCCATTGCCTATGACAACGACATTGCTTTTTTTGTTTGTGATCATAGTTATAAGTAACTATAAAATTATGAAAACCCTGACTTATAATTGTACTAATTTAATAAAAGCGCCTTGTTTCCCCCGAAAAAGACAAGTCAAAAGTAAGAGGTGTTTTCGTGATTTCCTAACTTATTATTCTGTAAAAACTTTATTTACAAAGATGTTTTTTTGGAAAAGACTTGTTTTTACAAATTTGATCTCTACTTTTGAACTGTCAAAACGCAATAGTAGGGTTTTACTAAAAATAGTACTATACTACTATAAGCACTAAAAGGAAAGTCAGATGCAGCCAAAGCTAACACTCGTGGGGGCGGGTCCCGGCGACGGCGAATTGATTACCTTAAAAGGAATCAGGACGCTTCAACAGGCCGATGTCGTTTTATACGACGACCTAGCCAATAGTACATTATTGGAATTTGCGCCTGAACGTGCATTGAAAATGTATGTGGGCAAACGGGCCGGAAGGATATCCTTCCCGCAGGGCGAGATCAACCGGCTGATCGTCCGGCTGGCGCAGGAGCATGGACACGTTGTTCGGCTCAAGGGGGGAGACCCCTACGTGTTTGGACGGGGCTACGAAGAAAGTAACTACGTCCGTCAGTATGGGATTGCCTGCGAAGTAGTGTCGGGCGTATCGAGTTGTATTGCCGTACCGGCATCACAGGGAATTCCGGTTACCAGCCGGGGTGTCAGCGAAAGTTTCTGGGTCATTACCGGTACCACCCGAAACGGAGAATTGTCGGACGATCTGAAACTAGCCGTTCAATCGAACGCTACCATCGTGGTTCTGATGGGCTTAGGGAAAATAAACGAATTATGTGCCATGTACTGTCAGGCCGGACGCGGTCATTTGCCAATGGCAGTCGTACAAAACGGAACGCGGCCTGATGAACAGTGCGTCATTGGCCAGGTCTGGACTATTCCGCAGTTGGTAGCAGAGCAGGGTGTGGGGGCACCCGCTGTGCTCATCATCGGCGAGGTAGTTACGCTGCATCCATCCTATTTATCGGCCTGTTTGCAGAGCGTCGTTTATAGTCATTAGCGGTGCGCCATTTGGTTGTCATTCGTTGTTTTTATGATCAATGACTACCAAACAAAAAAAGCCGATCCGGTGTGGGGGCACCTTTGGATCGGCTAAATCAGGGTTTTGTTTATGCGAAAAACACAAACGATTCAAAGAAAATGAAAAAAAACACGTAAAGCAAATCTGCTTTCTTTAGGGTTGGGTAACCTGTTAGCTTGAATCACTCGATTCTCAACGCCCAACCACTGTCTCCTGATTTACTAACAGCCTGATTTTACTACGCTGGCGTGGGTAAGGGGATGCTGTGCGGACGCACTTCCTGCTACACTAATTCTGAGAAAAGAAAATAGCCCGTTGCCATGGCCTTACCAGTCAGAAAACACGGTCTAGGGCAACTCTTTCAATCATTTACTCCTTTACGATTTTTACTAAAATGGAAAAGTCATACCTCATACGATTATTCTTTTTGTGCGCATTTATGGTGGGCATACTGCCGCAGGCCAATGCACAGTTTTCCCTGATTGGTCAGCTACGTACCCGCACCGAAATCCGGAATGGTGTTGGTAATCTACCCGTGACGGGTAGCCAGGCAGCGGCTTTTACCTCGCAGCGGGCACGACTGACGTTCGGCTATAAGTGGGACCGGATCACGTTTGGTATGGCCATTCAGGATGTTCGGGTTTGGGGGCAGGATGCCTCTACAATCTCGAACGCGGATGGGAACAAGCTCATGGTTCACGAAGCATGGGCCGATGTTGCGCTCATCAATCGCGCCGATACGACCATGAAATTTACCCCAATCGACTACCTATCGCTGAAAATTGGGCGACAGGAAATGGTGTACGACGATTCACGCCTAATCGGTAATCTGGACTGGCTACAACAGGCCCGTCGGTTTGATGCGGCTCTATTGAAAGCGCAGCATAAAGGCTGGCAGCTGGACCTGGGTACCGGATTTAATCAGAATACGGATGGATTTGGCGTAAGCGGGACGTATTATACACCCGGTAACGTACCTGCATCGGCGCTCTCTACCAAAAGTGTGACGCTGGCCATTCCGGCTGGATTTATCCCCACAGCTACCAAAGGAGGAGCACCCGTGCTGGCCAATGCCGTGAGTACCAACGGCCAAAATCAGCAGTTCAAATCATTCAATATGATTTACCTGGCGCACAAGTTTAATAAGACGAAGTTCTCTGCGCTGTTCTTCAATGACAACTTCCAAAAGTACCGGCTAGACTCGCTTGGGTCCGCTACCAATGGTTACGTATATGGCCGCCGTTATGACGTTTCGGGTACGAATTCCCGGGTAACCTACGGGGCTATGCTGACCGGACTGGCTGGTACGAGTCTGCCGATTGCGTGGCAGGCATTTGCCTACGGGCAGGGGGGTAAAGACCGGGATGGACTGCAAATCAAAAAAGCTTATCACTACGGGGCTAACCTGATGTTTCAGCGCGGTCCATTGAGTCTCGGGCCGGGTTACGAAGTAATGTCGGGTACGAACGATGCCACCATCAGTGCCGGGCAAACCAGCCGCTTCGACCCGTTGTACGGCACTCCTCACAAGTTCTGGGGGCTGATGGACTATTTCTACGCCGGTACCGGCTCTCCATCGGGCGGGCTGAAAGACGGTTACCTGAAAGTAAAATATACGGGCAAGCGACTGACAACCAGTTTCGACGCGCATTATTTTGCGCTGGCCAGTACCGTGTACAATAAATTGCCCGATGCGGCTTCGACAACCCCCCTCTCGGCCAAATTGGGCATGGAGTACGACCTGACGGCTACTTATTCCCTCAATAAGTTCACGACGGTTGAAGGTGGTTACGCCATCATGAGTGGCACCAATACGCTTGAATATACCAAACAGGGAACGATGAATCAGAAAGATAAGGTGGGTACCTGGGCCTATCTGATGATTAACATTCGCCCCGATTTTTTTGCCGCCAACGCCCCCAAAAAGTAAGAAACCTATTTTTTGAACAACCTTAAACATCTAGGAAATCATGAATGTATCGAATACACCACTCGAAAAAATTAACATCTTCAGCCTGAAAGGCGTCCAGATGCGAACCTTTCACCTGACCTGGATTGCCTTCTTTATCTGTTTCTTCGGCTGGTTTGGTCTGGCTCCGCTCATGCCTGCTATTCGGGAAGACCTGGGGCTGACTAAACCCCAGATTGGTAATATTATTATCGCAGCCGTGTCAGCTACTATTTTTGCCCGCCTTCTGGTGGGTAAGCTCTGCGACACCTGGGGACCCCGCAAAACCTACACCGCGCTGCTGGTGATAGGGTCATTACCCGTTATGCTGGTTGGGCTTGCGCACGATTACACCTCATTCCTGCTGTTCCGTCTGGCCATTGGTACTATCGGTGCCTCGTTCGTTATCACGCAGTATCATACCTCAATGATGTTCGCGCCCAAAATCAAAGGCACGGTCAATGCCCTGACGGGTGGATGGGGTAACCTGGGTGGTGGTATTACTCAGTTAGCTATGCCCCTTATCATGGCGGTGATTGTTGGCTTCGGCTACACTAAACCAGAAGCCTGGCGGTACGCCATGATTGTACCGGGTGTGATGATGCTTATCATGGCGTACCTATACTACCGCTATACCACTGACACACCACAGGGTAATTTCGATGAGCTTGACCGGACGGTGGAAAAAAGCGAATCGGTTGGCTTCTGGAAAGCCTGCTCCGACATGCGTGTGTGGGCCCTGGCACTGGCTTACGCCTGCTGCTTCGGGATGGAAATTACGTTTGATGGCGTAGCTGCTCTGTATTTCTTCGACAATTTCAAGATGGAGCAGACCGAAGCTGGTTTCTGGGCCATGCTGTTTGGTTTCATGAACATCTTCGCCCGTGCGCTGGGTGGTATCGTCGCCGATAAAGTAGGTAACAAATACGGTATGCGCGGTAAAGGGGTACTGCTGGCAGGCCTGTTGCTGATGGAAGGCGTTGGTATCATGCTGTTCGCTCAGGCGGGTAGCCTGCCCCTGGCCATCGCGTCCATGCTGACCTTTGCCCTGTTCCTGAAAATGTCGAACGGCAGCACGTATGCCATTGTGCCATTCGTGAATCCCAAAGCCGTTGGTGTTATTTCGGGTGTAGTGGGGGCGGGTGGTAACGTGGGCGGTATGCTGATGGGCTTCCTGTTCAAGTCACAAAACATCAGTTATGGTCAGGCATTTCTGTACATCGGCGCTGTGGTAGCCGTGGTGGGTGTGCTGCTGTTTCTGGTCAATTTCAACAAAGCCGTTGTTATAGAACCCGCCGAATCGGAATTGCAGACAGCTTGAATTTAATGGATAATGAATAATGTAAGATGCCTAATGCATTAATAATCTGACGTGTGCGTTTGTTCTGCCTGACATTATTCATTATCCATTTTACATTATTCATTTCAATGTTATGACTCATCAAACTACCTGTTGTTATTGTGGTGTTGGTTGCGGAATCGTGGTCAAACAGGAGCAGCAAGGGCGGTTAACCGTCGAGGGTGATAAAGAACATCCCTCTAACCGGGGATTGCTGTGCTCGAAGGGGATGAATCTGCATTACACCGTCATGGATCAGTCCGACCGGCTGCTGTATCCGCAGATGCGGGGTAACCGCAACATGCCGATGCAACGGGTTAGCTGGGATGCGGCACTGGAACGTACGGCTGCCGTTTTCAGAACGCTCATCCAGAAATACGGTCCCGATTCTGTTGCGTTCTACGTGTCGGGGCAGTGCCTGACGGAAGAGTATTATCTGGTCAATAAACTCATTAAGGGGTTTATCGGATCCAATAATATCGACACCAACTCCCGCTTGTGCATGTCGTCGGCGGTGGTTGGATACAAGTTGTCGCTGGGGGAGGATTCGGTACCGGTTTGTTACGATGATATTGAAGAGGCTGATATTTTTCTGGTCCAGGGTGCCAACCCCGCCTGGTGCCACCCTGTTCTCTGGCGTCGGGTGGAAGCGCATAAAGCGGCTAACCCGCACGTTAAAATCATTACTGTCGACCCCCGAAAGACAGACACTGCCCGTTCGTCGGATTTGCATCTGCCCATCCGCCCCGGCACCGATATTGTACTCAATAATGCTCTTGGCCGGTTACTGATTGAAAACGGCAAAATTGACCTCGACTTTATTACCAACCACGCTGATGGCTTCACGGCCTATCAGGAACAGGTGATGCTGCGTACGATCGACGAAGCTGCCGACCTGTGCGGAATTCCGGCAAAAAGTATTCGGCAGGCAGCCCACTGGATTGGTGCATCAAAAGGCTTTCTGTCGCTCTGGACGATGGGGTTGAACCAGTCGGCCATTGGCGTCAATAAAAACCTGTCGCTCATCAATCTACATCTGATTACGGGCCGAATTGGTACACCCGGCAACGGGCCATTCTCACTTACGGGACAGCCTAACGCAATGGGGGGGCGCGAAACGGGAGGGTTAGCCAACATTCTACCTGCCCACCGCGACGTAACCAACGCGGCCCACCGCGCCGAAGTCGAAACCTTCTGGAACGGACCAGTAAAAATCGCCGACAAACCCGGTCTTACAGCCACTGAAATGTTCGAAGCCTTAACCGACGACCGGTTAAAAGCTATCTGGATTATCAACACCAATCCATTGGTGAGTATGCCAGATGTCAACACGACCGAGGGTGCTTTGAAAAGCGCCCGCTTTGTGGTTGTGCAGGACGTGTCGAGCCGGGCCGATACCGTACAGTTTGCCGATGTGGTACTTCCCGCTGCGGCATGGCTCGAAAAAGAAGGGACGATGACCAATGCCGAACGCCGGATTGCGCACCTGCCTAAAATCATCGATGCCCCCGGAGAAGCATTACCCGATTCCGAAATTATCTGGCGGTTTGCTCAGAAAATGGGGTTTGGTAATGCATTTAACTACACCAGCCCATCGGAAGTGTACGATGAATACGCCCAACTGACGGCTGGCACAAACGTCGATATAACCGGCGTAAATTATGCCCTGCTAAAGAAAAGGCGGACGGTGCAGTGGCCTTTTCCGGTAGAGGATAGGAAAAAAGAGAACCGTCAGCCGGGGAATGCAGGAACGCCCCGGCTCTTCTCCGACCACAAATTTTACACGGCAAATGGTCGGGCTAAAATTCACGCTGTACCCGATGAGAACACGTCGGAGCCGACTGATGAGGACTTTCCGCTTGTATTAACTACTGGCCGTATCCGCGACCAGTGGCACACCATGACCAAAACGGGGCGGGTGGCAAAACTCAATCAGTACAGTCCGCAGCCTTTTTTACAACTAAACCCGACCGATGCCGGTGCGCGGAGTATTCTGGATGGTCAACTGGTAACGGTGCAGGGGCGTAGGGGCGAGGTACGCGTGAAAGTGCAACTGACGGACGATGTTAGGCCCGGCCTTTGTTTCCTGCCAATGCACTGGGGCAAAAAACGATCTGGTGATGCGTTGAATACCAACCTGAATCGCGCCAATAACCTGACCAATTCCCTGGTCGACCCGCGATCAAAAGAGCCCGATTTTAAGTTTACGGCGGTAGAGGTTATGCCGTACAAAAAGCCGGTCGAGAAGATTATTATCATCGGGGCCGGGTCGGCAGGGTTGGGTTTTATCAATGCGTATCGCTCAATGAAGTCGGGCCGTACCGAGATGCCGGTCGAAGATGAGCTGCATGTCTTTTCCAAAGAAATTTTTCCGTTCTACAACCGCGTATTACTGCCCGATTACATCAGCGGGGCGCAATCGTGGGAGCAGCTCGTCAAACTGCGCGAAGACCAGTTCGACGAAGCCCGCATCATTGTGCACAAAGGGGTGGGTATTGCCCACATTGACCGGAAGGCGAAGGTTGTAACGGATACCGAAGGTGTCGAGCATAGCTACGATAAAATTCTGCTTGGTACCGG
This sequence comes from Spirosoma spitsbergense DSM 19989, assembly GCF_000374085.1. Taxonomy (GTDB): domain Bacteria; phylum Bacteroidota; class Bacteroidia; order Cytophagales; family Spirosomataceae; genus Spirosoma; species Spirosoma spitsbergense. The sequence goes on from NZ_KB893594.1 coordinate 23,489, forward strand.
TAGTCGGGCGTTTATGCCTAAAAGTATACCGAATCTGCCCGGTATTTTCAATATGCGTTCCCGGCTGGATGCCGACTCGCTCATGCCTTTCCTGAATCCATCGGGCGGTACATCGGCCGAACCGCCGGTTACTGTCATTGTAGGTGGTGGCTTGCTGGGGCTGGAATTAGCCGCTTCCCTGCGGCAGATTGGCGTTCGGGTAACCGTTATCCAGCGGGCGGGCCGGTTCCTGGAGCGTCAGCTGGACCCCATGGCTAGTGAGCTGTTCTATCTGGAGCTTATTGATCGCGGAGTCGATATTTACTTCAACGAAGAAGTTCAGACTTATATAGGAACGGATTGCGTTGCGGGTGTGCGACTGAACTCCGGCAAACAGATTGCCTGTCAGGCGGTGGTTATTGCCATTGGTACCGTGCCCAATACGGAACTCGCTCAGGCAGCGGGCCTGGTTTGCAACCGCGGGGTAGTGGTTAATGATTACCTACAAACCTCTGACCCGGCTATTTTTGCCGCTGGCGAAGTGGCGCAGTGGAACGGGCAGATGTGGGGTATCACCCTGGCTGCCGAGCAGCAGGCCGAAGCGGCTGCCCGGTTCATGGCGGGCGACATTGCGGAACCATACCGGGGTAGCCTGGCCATTAGTATTCTCAAAATGGAGGGCCTGCACCTCTGTAGTATGGGAATTACCGAAGTGCCGACGGGGGCAGGGGGTAGTGATTACGAGGAAATCATCTTCATCGATAAAGCGAAGCGCTATTACAAGAAGTGCATCGTGCAGGGTGATAAACTGGTGGGGGCCGTGCTGGTCGGCGACAAAAATGAATTCGCTGAGTTTCGTGAACTCATTGCCAGCGGACTCGAACTGTCCGACAAACGGTTACAACTACTGCGGGCCAGTAAAAAAGTGGACCCCGTAGCGGGCAAGCTGGTTTGTTCCTGTAACAGTGTCGGGCAGGGAAATCTGGAACGGGCTATTCAGGCTGGTTGTGCCGATTTTCAGCAGCTCTGCCAGCAAACGGGTGCCGGAACCGGCTGTGGCTCGTGCCGACCCGAAGTGCGGAGTATACTTGACTTAATGAGCGAAAGAATGAAAGTGCGAAAGAGTGGACAAACCGTTCCGTAATGGAACCAAGCCTTTTTCGCACTTTCATTCTTTCGCACTTTCACTCTTTAACGCCATGCGCGATTACTATACCGTAAAGGTCAATTTGCCTGGTGGCATTGTAGCACCCGGTGCCCTGCAAACCATTCTGACAATGGCGCGTAGTGCGCATGTTCGGACTGTGCGCTTTGGCGCGAGACAGCAATTGCTGATGACGGTGCATTATGAGGATATGCGTTTTCTGGGAAAAGACCTCAAACAGCAATCGATGCCGTATGAAGTCAATACAGAACAGTACCCGAATGTTATCAGCTCATATTGTGGGGAAGACGTATTTCGCGCGGGGGCATGGCTGCGCGAAAGCGAATACCACACGATTCTCGACCAGTTTGATTACGGCCCACGACTCAAAGTAAACCTGTCCGATTTTAACCAGAGTTTTACGCCGTTTTTCACGGGAAATCTGAACTTTATCACGTCTCCCGAACCTCATTTCTTCTATTTATATATCCGGCCGAAACAAACAAATACCCTGTTTCGATGGCCTGAATTGATTTATACCAACGACGTTGGGCGACTTGCTAAAGCCATCGAAGAGGCCATGCTGGATGGGGGCTGCCAAACGGAAGATGAAGTTTATAAAGCTGTAATGGCTGGTCAGTCGTTTATTACCCAACTGGCTACAAAAGAAATTGATCTGCCTGAATTTTCGCTACCGTATTACGAAGGCTTCAATCGGTATGGGCAGCGGTCGTGGCTGGGACTTTATCGTCGGGATGAGCAGTTTTCGGTTGCGTTCCTGCTGGATGTGTGCGCACTGTGTCTGAAAACCCGCATCGGCGAACTGTGCGTGACCACCTGGAAATCGCTCATCATCAAGGGTATTGAAGAGAAAGACCGGGTGGCCTGGTCGTACGTACTGGGCAAACATAATATCAACGTGCGTCACGCGGCTAATGAACTGGCTTGGCAGACGGAAGACCAGAACGAAGACGGTGCCAATCTGAAAAATTACATCATACGGTTCTTTGCCAAAAATGATACCCGGACCTTTGGCCTGTGTTTTGGTATTCAAACACGCCCAAAATCAGAAGTATTCGGCTCCGTTTTGATTCGGAAACGCCCTTTATTACAGATTGGACAACTGTCCCTGTTCAGTTTGTACGACATTTATTTTACCGAAAACTTCAACCCAAACAGCCGGACCTATCATCTGTTTGAGAAAGGGTTATTCAAGCTGCATTTGCCCAACCAGTTACATCGCCTGTGCCAAAAATTCAACGCCGGGCGGATACAGGAAGAGCTGGAGCCGGTACGTCAGGAGATAGAAAAAATGGAGCCTGCTTATAACGATGCTCCGTTGGTACACCAGTGCCCGCACTGTTTTACCGTCTACGACGAACAGTATGGCGATGAGCGTCAGGGCGTTCCGGCGGGTACGCCGTTCGGGCAATTACCTGTGGATTATGGCTGCTCAACCTGCGACGCGCCGAAGGAGGATATGACCGCTGTCCAATTAGTAACGGTGGGGTAGGAAGGACGGTAATTATCCGAAAAAGCCTTATCATTAAGGTATGACTCGTCATACCAGGGACCTCAAACAGCAGATAGAACGCGTGTTGCACTGGGAGCAATCGTCCCACTGGCGGACGCGTGACTTCACGCACCTGAGCAATCTCGTTTTTCACTATACGCATCAGCGGGTAGATGCTCATTCGTTACAAAACTTCTGGCAATCGTCGGTTGTTCCTTCCCCGGATTCTCTGGATACACTGGCCCGCTTTGTCGACTACGATGATTGGGCCGATTTCTGTACCCGCAATTTTTATGGGGAAGTGGCGGCAGACGGCGAAATGGTCTTACTTCACGCACCCATGTGGGAAATTCCTATGCGCTGGGTAGTTGCCATCTGCTGGTTCTCGGTTATCGCATCGGTCATCGTCGCCCTGCTGTTAGTGTGGAAACACTAAACGATTCGGCGTATTGTGGCGTTATTGTTCCAGATTTCAACCCGTTGAACAAAACCCACAGGCGACCAAATGGTACGTTTTCCCTTAAGCATAAGTCTATTACTGAGTGCGACACTGGTACTGGCGCAACCCGTTCCCAAAGCAAAATCATCCGGTAAGATTGCGCCCCAGTCGGCATCCCCGAAAGCTGGAAAAGCAGACGCTACCCTTAATCTCAACGCGCCTATTCCGCTCGACCCGGCTGTGAAAGTCGGCGTGCTGTCCAATGGACTGACCTATTACATCCGCAAAAATGCTGAACCAAAAAATCGGGCTGAACTACGCCTGGTGATTCGGGCGGGGTCCGTTTTGGAAAACGATAATCAGCAGGGGCTGGCGCACTTCATGGAACACATGGAGTTCAATGGCACGAAGAATTTCCCGAAAAACGAGCTGGTTAATTTCCTGCAATCGGCGGGTGTGCGATTTGGGGCCGATCTGAACGCCTACACCGGCTTTGACGAAACAGTCTATCAACTACCCGTACCGACGGATTCGGCCAATGTTTTTAAGGGAGCTTTTCAGATTCTGGAAGACTGGGCGCACAACGCTACGCTCGACCCCACAGAAATAGATAAGGAACGTGGTGTTGTGCTGGAAGAACGACGACTGGGGCGCGGTGCCGGGCAACGGATGCGGGATAAGTATTTTCCAGCTTTGCTCAACGATTCGCAGTACGCCAAACGACTGCCCATTGGTACGGAGCAGGTATTGACAACGTTTAAACCGGCCACGCTGGAGCAGTTTTATAAAGATTGGTACCGCCCCGACCTGATGGCGGTTATCGCCGTGGGTGATTTCGACATTAAAGAAGTAGAGGGGATTATACAGGATAAGTTTGGCCGGATTCCGGCAACCAAATCGCCCAAACCCCGGACGGAGTACGAAATCCCTCCGCACAAGGATACCAAAGTTGTAATCGTAACCGACCCCGAGCAGCCCAACACGGTGGTGCAGGTAATTTACAAACGGCCCGAAATAAAAGAGAAAACCTTAAATGACCTGCGCGAAAGCATCAAACGGGGGCTGTTCAACACCATGCTGGGTAACCGTATTCAGGAACTCACCCAGCAGGCCGACCCACCGTTTCTGGGCGGCTACAGCAACTACAGCGATTTTCTGGGTAATCTGGATGCGTTTACCTCTATTGCCATTGCGAAAGAAGGCAACGTAGAGCGGGCTATCAAGGCGGTGCTGGATGAGAACGCCCGCGTCAAACAGTTTGGTTTTACCCCCACCGAACTGTCCCGCGCCAGGCAGGAGTTTATGACCAGTGTGGAACAGGCCTACAGCGAACGGAACAAAACCCGGTCGGTCAATTTCGTGAACGAATACGTCCAGAATTTTACGGATAAGGAGCCATACACCAGCATTGAGTTCTACTACAGTTTTCTGAAGAAAGAGCTTGATGGTATTAAGTTGCCCGAAGTAAACGCCCTTGTCGACCTGTTCATTCATAACGATAACCGGGCCGTAATTGTCCTGGCACCGGAGAAGGATAAGGACAAACTCCCAACCGAAACCCAGATTTTGAGCTATGTGAACGATGCTGGTAAGGGGCTGACAGCCTACGAAGATAAAACGCTCGATAGTCCACTCCTGGTTAAAGAGCCGACTGGCTCGCCCGTGGTGGAGGAGAAAAAAATAAAGGATATCGGCGTAACGGAATGGACACTCAAAAACGGTGTTCGGATAGTAGTAAAACCCACAGATTTTAAGAATGACCAGATTTTGTTTTCGGCGAGTAGCTTCGGTGGTTCTTCGCTGTACGACCTGAAGGACTTCCCATCGGCTCGGTTCGCGAGTACGCTGGCGGCTATGGGTGGAACCGGTGCCTACAACCAGATTCAACTCGGAAAATTCCTGTCGGGCAAACAGGTTAGCGTTTATCCATTCGTAGGAGAATTAAACGAGGGTATTGGCGGCAGCGCAGCGCCAAAAGATCTGGAAACGGCCCTGCAACTTATCTATAGCTATTTCACCCAGCCTCGTAAAGATGCCGATGTGATAAAAGGATTTTTGTCTAATCAGCGGAGTGCTCTGCAAAACCGCATTAATACGCCCACGCCCCAACAGGTATTTCAGGATACAGTAACGGTGACGCTGGGCAGCAATAACCCACGCCGACAACCGTTGAAACCCGCCGATCTGGACAAAATTGATCTCGACCGCGCCCTGCAAATCTACCAGGAACGCTTCGCCAACGCGGGCGACTTCACGTTCTTCTTCGTGGGTAACATCGATGAAAAAACGCTTAAACCGCTGGTCGAGAAATACCTCGGCGGTCTGCCTGCTACGGATACGAAGGAGAAATTTAAGGACCTGGGTATCCGGGCACCGAAGGGCGAAGTTAGCAAAACGGTGTACAAAGGGCTTGACCCCAAAGCATCCGTTCAGCTGATTTACAGTGGCGATATTACCTGGTCGCCGGAAACGACGACGCAACTAGACGCATTAGCCGAAGTGCTGGAAATTAAATTAATCGAGAAACTTCGGGAAGAGGAAAGTGGCGTGTACGGGGTGAGTGCCAATGGTGCCTACGCCAAATACCCGGTGCCTCGCTACACCTTTCGCATTAATTTTGGCTGTGCCCCCGAAAACGTGGACAAACTGATTGCCAAAACGCAGGAGTTAATCACCGACTTGAAACAAAAAGGAGCCTTACCCGCCGACATTGCCAAATTCAAAGCTGAAACCCGCCGGGAAACGGAACTGCAGCTAAAAGACAACCAGTTCTGGCTGGGTTATTTACAGAACCAGTATTACAATGGCGACGCGCCCGACGAGGTCCTTCACGAAGATGCACAACTAGCGAAAGTAACCGTAGAAAGTACGAAAGAAGCCGCTAACCAGTATTTTGGCCCAAACTACATCCGGCTGGTATTGATGCCCGAGAAGAAGTAGTGAGTAGCAGGAGATTCGAAAAATAAAATCTTTAGCCTGGTATCAGTCAGTAAATTCTGGAACTTATTAATAGGGCTAGGGTCAGTAGGTATGCTCATTACTCTATTCCGTAAGCGGGTGATTTAAATCGCCCGCTTACGGAATATTCGGGCTAGATTGATAGTAACGAAGCATACATGCTCTAATGGGGTAAGTACTTCCGTATGGCTCCATATACCCAGGTTCCTGCAATAGCACTCAGCAAGGACACGATAACGACGGAGTAACCCGCGCCAATCTGAGCGAACAGCGGCCCCGGGCAGGCACCCGTAATGGCCCATCCGAACCCAAATAATAGTCCGCCGTAAATCTGCCCTTTATTGAACTGCTTCGGTGCAATGGTGATGGGGTCACCCTGCATAGTTTTGATATTCAGGCGTTTGATGAGTAGGACTGAGATCATGCCGATCAGTACGGCTGTACCAATAACACCATACATATGGAATGAATCGAGCCGGAACATTTCCTGAATCCGAAACCAGGAAATTACTTCCGCTTTAACAAACACGATACCAAAGAAAACGCCGACAAGGCCGAATTTCCAGTTGGCTGCTTTGGTAGGCGTTGCTACGGGAGGTATTTTTTCTTCTACTGTGACTATAGAAACCATGTTATTTAAAAGCAAAATTGTGAAAAAAAGACCACTCGTCCCGGATTAGAGACCCACCCAGCGCATGAGAAAGGGTAAGCCCAGATGGGTCATGGCGAAACCGCCCACCATAAAACTAAGGGTGGCTACGAGCGAAGGCCATTGCAGATTGGATAATCCCATAATAGCATGTCCCGATGTGCATCCCCCCGCGTAACGGGTGCCGAAACCGACCAGAAATCCGCCCAGAATGAAGAATACCAGCCCTTTGGCCGTAAATAGATTTTCCCAGTTGAAAATATCTGTGGGCAATAAGCCGCTGGTAAAATCATGGACACCCAGGGCCTTTAAACTGTTTAAGGTATCGGGAGCGATGGTCATGGCCGCTGGGTTTTTCAACAGCAAGCCGCCAATGAACCCGCCAACGATGATACCGCCCACAAACCACAGGTTCCAGGTTTCTTTGCGCCAGTCGTAACTAAAAAACGGAATTTTGGCGGGCATACAGGCCGCGCAGATATGTCGCAGCGAAGAAGAAATGCCAAAGGCTTTGTTGCCTAAAATAAGCAACGTGGGTACAATGAGACCAATGAGCGTCCCGGCCACGTACCAGGGCCAGGGCTGTGAAATGAAATTGAGCACTATTGACTAATTTATTGATTAACAGATTTTTTTGTTTCCAGGGGTATCCCCGCCTTTTGGATGGCAGCGATGCCACCCTCTACGTTCACGACATTGTCGAAACCCCGCGCCTTAAGTATCGAGTTGGCTATCATAGAGCGATAACCACCGGCACAATGAACATAAATCGGTTCATTATGGGGTAGTTCTGCCATGTAATCGTTGAGGTTGTCTAAGGGGAAATTCTCGGCGTTGGCTACATAACCACTCTTAAACTCATCGGGCTTCCGAACATCCACTACGGTTATTGCCGGGTTTTGCCGATGCTGCCCGGCAAACTCATCGGCCGAAACTGAGGTAACCGTATCTATTTCCTTTCCTGCCTGTTTCCAGGAATCCATACCGCCCTGCAAAAAGCCGATACAGGCGTCATACCCAACACGGGCCAGTCGCAGAACGGTTTCACTTTCCTGACCTTCGGGGGTGACAAGGGCTATGGGCTGTTTCAAATCGGGGATGAGCGCACCTACCCAGGGCGCAAACTGCCCGTTCAGGCCAATGTTGATGGCATTTGGAACAAATCCTTTCGCAAAATCGGCCGCTTCCCGAACGTCCAGAACCAGGGCTCCGGTTTCATTCACTGCGGCTTCAAAGGCAGCGGGTGAGAGGGCGTTACTGCCGCGCTGCATCACCTGGTCAATGGATTCGTAGCCTTCTTTGTTGAGCCGGGCATTTTCGGCAAAATAAGCGGGAGCGGTAGTCAGGCCATCCAGTACTTTTTCGACAAACTCGGCCTTCGACTTAGCCCGTAAGGCGTAGTTGAATCGCTTCTGATTACCCAGCGTATCGGTGGTTTCCTTACTCATATTCTTACCGCAGGCCGAACCCGCGCCATGAGCCGGATAAACGATAACGTCATCGGCCAGCGTCATAATTTTGGTTTGCAGACTGTCGTACAGCATACCCGCCAGGTCGCGTTCGGTTAGCTTCCCTTTTATAGCTAAATCGGGCCGCCCTACATCGCCAATGAATAGCGTATCACCGGTAAAAATGGCATGGTCTTTCCCGGCCTCGTCAATTAGTAAATAGGTGGTCGACTCGAATGTATGGCCGGGCGTGTGCAGCACTTTTATGGTGATAGCGCCCACCGTAAACCGCTCGCCGTCGGTAGCATGATGAACCGGGTAGGCTGTCTTAGCCTGCGGACCATACACGATGGTTGCTCCCGTTTTCTTTGCTAAATCCAGATGCCCCGATACGAAATCGGCATGAAAGTGGGTTTCAAATACGTACTTTATTTTTGCCCCCGCCCGCTCTGCCTTCTGTATGTAAGGGGCTGTTTCGCGCAGCGGGTCAATAATGGCGGCTTCGCCATTGCTTTCAATGTAGTAGGCTCCCTGTGCCAGGCAACCTGTATAAATTTGTTCGATTATCATAGTAATTGGTTGAGTATGAAATCATACTGGTAAGAACAAACTAATGTCCGTGGGACAATTCCTGAAAAATCATGTAACCTGCTACCGTCAATACAAACCAGCCGAAGCCTTTTTTTAATTCGTTAGAGGCTATAAAGCGGGCCAGGTACATGCCAATAAAAATGCCACCAATAGATAAACCGGTAAACGGTAACAGAAAATTCCAGTCAAGAGTCGTGTGGTGAATGTCGCCCAGAAAACCGACGAATGAATTCACCGCAATTATTAACACTGATGTTGCTATGGCCCGATGAATGGGTAGCCCGGCCAGCAACACCAGCATGGGTACGATAATAAACCCACCCCCCGCACCAATCGTCCCCGTCAGTAAACCCACTGCCAGCCCATCGAGTGCCAGGCTTATGTAACGGGGATGACCATCGGCCGCTTCACCCTGCTCCGGCCGGTCGTTGTGAATCATGGCGCGGGCAGCCACAACCATAACGAAGGCGAAAAAGTATAAAATGGCATCGCTCTTCGATAACGTAAACGTATTGAACTGAAATAACGGGTCGGGGAGGGCCGGGACTAAAAACCGACGGGTCAGGTAAACCGACAGGAATGAGGGGGCGGCAAAAGCCATGGTTACCCGCAAGTCTACCCGTTTTTTCCAGATATGATTAATAGACCCTATCGCCGACGTTGACCCGACTACAAACAGGGAGTAGGTGGTGGCCAGCATGGTTGGAACGCCGAACACGTAGACGAAAATCGGGACGGTCAATATGGAACCTCCGCCCCCGGCTAACCCAATAACCAGTCCTACAATCACAGCTGAAGTGTAACCAATTAATTCCTGAATACTCATTACGCAACAAAATTAGGGTAGGGGATACCTTTGTTTTGTGACTAACATAACACAGATGGATTTTTATCAGTCGATAAATGCTGATGGTGTAGTCGTTCTGCCTGAATTTACCTGCAAACATGAGTCATCCCGAATTTTGGGTGATGGCGAATGCGACCATCAGTGCGTTAGTGATGGCTGAGCGTAAGCGGTAAATCGGCACCAAAGCTTTTCGGTGCCGATTGCCTGTTCGGGGTACCCACCGTTTGAGAAAAAGAGGCACCCAATGGGGCCAATTCCTCAGTAACGACAACAAGAAGTCATACACCAAAGCGACCATCCCCAATAACTTCAGCCTGTTCTCCCAGAACCAAAGTCGAGGTGACTCCAGCCCCAATTCGGCTTTTCCCGCCCGAAAAGCC
>NZ_KB893595.1 GCF_000374085.1 Spirosoma spitsbergense DSM 19989
AGTTTCCCATCCACCAGTGCCGATAGTCGGGTGGCTGTTGGCTGGTTCTGATTGACCAGCAAATAGTCCGAGTAGAGGTCAAAAATAGGGGATATAAACTCCATGAGCGCTTTTTGTGGTGTTTTTGAGTAAATTTAGAAAGAGGTTGCTACAGATAGATCAACCATGCGTAACATCAGTCTATAAATCATAAACTACAAACCTTACACTTATTTCTTCTTTGTCGATGGTGTGCCAATCAGTTCGATAATCAGTCGGTCGGCTTTGTAAATATACCGCATGGCGGCAATGATTCCGCCCGTATGAACAGAGATGGTCCGATTCTTATCGGGAACAAAAATGAACTCTCCGGGCAAACTTTCCATGTTGCCATCGAACGCTAAACCAACTGCTTCCCGGTTTTTATTAATCATCGGACTGCCCGAATTGCCACCAATAATATCATTGGACGAAATGAAGCACATCGGCTCTTTCAGCAAAGCCATAGGTGGATTTTTCCATCGGGCGGGCAGGCTCCAGGGAAATTTATCGTTGAACGAATAATTCCGATCGTATAAACCGGCGAAAGTGGTTTTGATGGGGGCTATTGTACCATTGTAGGGATAAGATTTCACAACGCCATCGTTGATTCGGAGTGAAAATGTGGCATCGGGCGGAACCGCTGTTCCGTATACATCATATAACATCCGGCCTAACTGCCCACGTAAAACTTCCTGTTTCTGGCTCAGTTGCCGGGCCTGACGGGCAGCGGTCAGATACCTGGGAAAACCAATTTTGGCCAGTGCCAGCATTGGGTCGTTCGATGCACTGGCAGCATTAGGACGAGTGGTCAGCTCGCTTACAAAAGCAGGGTCGGTCAGTTTTGTATTTTTGACCAGATAGGTGGCCGCTTCTTTTGGTGTACGAGGCTTGCCATCCGGACCTGTTAACGCTGCTTTCACATAAGGGTCATCATTCCCCAACGCTGCCTGCGCTTCAGCTAAGTGGGCCGCCAGATAGGCCTCCTCTAATGCCATGTTCTTTACCGTTGGAGGAACCATGAGCGACTTGGCACGCTCGGCGTCCTCAGGGCGGCTAGCCAGTAATTCGCTGAACTGCGTGGCAATATTGGCAAAGGTCATCAACTCGCCCATCGTGCGTTCGCTGGGGGCGAGGTAATTGGCATCCTTAAAGATGGTTCGTAGCTGCGCCGTGTTGGCTGCAATCTCATCCCAGGCCTTAAGCTGTTCGGCAGGAAGGTTTTTAGCTTTGGCTGCTGCTTTGAACTGCTCCTCAAAAACGGCTTTACGAGCTATCAGACTGGCATCGCGCAGGCCTTCCAGTTGACCGCCGTAGGCCTTCAGGCTATTCTCGTAGCTGAAAATTTCATTCATCACGCTATCGCTCTTGGCCGTAGCATTATAGGCCTGTAAGGCTGCGGAACGATTTTTTAGGAGTTGAATGGTGGCGGGGGTTTGCAAATCGCGGTCAAATTCGAGTTCGGCAACGGTTTTGAGTCGCTCGGTATGACCGGGGTTCCCAATGACGAAAATAGGTTCGCCGTCTCGAATGCCATCGGGATTGAATTTGAAAAAATGAGTGGTTTGCAAGGGTTTTCCATTGTCGTAAACCCGGAAAAATGAGCAGTCGAGGGCGTAGCGGGGGTAGGTGAAATTGTCGTAATCACCGCCAAAAAAACCGAGTTGTAGTTCGGGCATAAATACCAGCCGAACGTCGTTATAGCGTTTGAATCCGTACAGTGAATACCGCCCCCCATTGTAGAAAACGATGGTTTGCAATTCCAGCCCTTTCCAGCCGTCCTTTTGACCGTATTCCTGCTTGATGGTTGAGAACGCCTGCTCACGGGCCTGCAATTGGGCCTGTTCGGAGGTGCCGCTGTTCATAGCATCCTGTACGCGGCTGGTAATGTCCTCAATCTTTACCAGCTGGTCTACGAACAAACCGTCTACTTTCCGCTCTTCGGTAGGTGTTTTGGCAAAAAAGCCCGTCGCGTTCAGGTCTTCACCTTTACGGGTAACGCCCGTTCCGGACTCACGGGCACAGTGGTGGTTGGTCATCACAAGCCCATTGGCTGATACAAACGAGGCCGAACAATAATCGGCGAAACGCAGAGATGCCAGCCGGGCCTCGTCAAACCACTTTTCGTCGGCACTGAAATTGTATGTTTTCTGGAAGAAGGCCTTCGGTGGATTGTCGAACGTCCACATCTTGCCCAAATCGAGCGGTCCTCCTTTGGTGGTATCGGATATGGATTGAGCGGGAGATACCCCGATCAGCAATGCCAGAAAAGCCCCTGTCAACAGGAAGGCGTGAATTTTCGTAGGACGCATGAAATAGATAGAATTAGAATGGAACGAATCTAAAACGTGAAAATACGGCAAACGTTTTATCCGTACGCCGATAGCCAGGAACTCTACCAACAGAAATATACTTTATCCATCAATTAATACCTGCTTATCTTTTACCACCAACATGTACACAACCTATATGAACCGTAAATCTCTACTGGTTGCATGGCTACTCTATTGCCTTTCTCAGTCTGTATCTGCCCAACAAACCCTTCCGAATAACGCTGTAAAAGTGGGCAAAATGCATGGCGCATTATATATCAACTGGGGCTACAATCGGGATTGGTACACGAAGAGTACGATTCACTTCCGTAACACGACGACGGACAATTATGACTTTACGTTCATTGATGCAAAAGCTCATGACAGGCCTGATATGCAGGACTTTTACAAAATAACCAGCCTCACCATTCCACAGTACGACCTTAATATCGGGTATTTTTTCAATGACAGGAGAGACCTGGGTATCGAAATTGCCTGGAATCACCTTAAGTATATCGTCACCGACAATCAGGTTATTCACGTACAGGGTCAGGTGAGAGGGCATCAGATTGATAAAGACACGCTGGTAACCCCCGACTTTGTACATTTACAGCATACCAATGGCAATAACTATCTGATGTTAAACCTGATAAAGCGTCAAAAACTCTGGGAGTATAAAAAGATGCGGTTGAGTGCCATTGGTAAAGTAGGGGGTGGGCCACTGATTTCGTACACCATATCCAGTATTCTGGGTAACAATGATGAAGGATATTTTCACTACCACGGCGTAGTAGCCGGAGTAAGTGCGGGTCTGAAACTTGACCTGCTCACCTATTTTTTCCTGCAAACGGACCTACAGGGTGCCTGGGTCGATTACACCAATACCAAACTTGGTGCCGATCACCAGGGGCTGGCAACGCACCATTTTTACTCGCTGCAATATAGTTTGGCTTTTGGATTCAATTATCCACTCAGAAAACTATAGGAAGATCGTCAACCCTGTTGGCGGCACTCCTTTAGGCTATTTCGTTTTGCGCGGCAATCTCCTTCCCCACTTTATCATCTACCCGTACAAACGGACGTATAATAAGTCGCGTACTGCGCTGATAGGTAAATAGACGATACATCCAATTCGTAAATACCGATAGTTTGCTGCGGAAGCCTACCAGAAACGAGATATGGACAAATAGCCAGGCCATCCAGGCAATAAATCCGCCTAGGTGCAGGTTACCGGGTAAATCGGCAACGGCCCGGCTACGCCCCACGATGGCCAGTGAGCCTTTGTCGAAATAGTCAAAAGGCTTGGTTGGCTCGTTTTTTAGCATCCGGCTTATATTTTTGGCCAGATGTTTTCCCTGCTGAATAGCGGGTTGGGCTACGCCGGGATGCCCTCTTGGGTAATCTGGCAGTTTCATAAAGGCAATATCGCCAATGGCAAAAACATTGGTTAATCCCTGCACCTGATTAATCGGGTCAACCAGTATACGCCCTTTCTCCGCCGAGCCAGTCGGAATGCCATCAATCATTGCCCCAGTCACCCCAGCTCCCCAAACCAGTGTTTGTGCCTTTATTTGTTCGCCCCCTTTAAACGTCACCGTTTCGCCATCGTACGACTCAACCATTGTGTTGAGTTTAATGATGACACCCAGGTCTTCGAGATAGCGTTGCGCCCGTTGCCCGGACTCGTCCGACATAGGCGGTAAGACCTTGCCCAGGCCCTCCACAACGTAGATATTCATCAGGCTGAAATCCATGCCGGGATAGTCATTCGGCAGAACGTATTTACGCATTTCGGCCAGTGACCCCGCCATTTCGACGCCGGTTGGGCCTGCACCGGCAATGACGAAGTTGAGCAAACTCTGTCGCTCATTAGGGTCGGTAGTAATACTGGCCTGCTCGAAACATTGCAAAAACTGACTGCGTACGTTAAGGGCTTCGGGAATCGTTTTGAGCGGGAAAGCGTATTTCTGAATCTGATCGTTCCCGAAAAAGTTAGTTTTTGAGCCAGTGGCAATCACTAAATAATCATAATGCAATTCCCCAATGACGGTAGAAATTATCCTTGTCTCCGGGTCAAACTTATTTACCCGCACCATGCGGTAGTAGAAATTCCTGAACCCGTCGAACATTTTCCGGAATGGTTCGGCAATGGCATCCGGTTCCAGGCCGGCCGTACCAACCTGATATAGTAATGGCCAGAAACCGTTGTAGTTTTGTTTATCGAAAAGCACCACCTGCACATCCACATCGCGCAGTGCCTTTACCAGATTCATACCACCAAATCCACCCCCGATGATAACGACGCGGGGCTTGGTAGTATCGGGTATGTTGAGCGAAAGTTTATCGAATTGAAGCATAGTTATAAGGGCATTGCATGCACAGTTAATTCTTAGTTATAGTACCTACTAATCAGTCGTTTTGTTCAAATTCCAACGCATAGAACAGACAATGGTTTAGTGATTTCATCGTTTCGTTATAGGCTTTCTCTCTTAGTAACTGTTTTCGCCCTCTTCGTACATCACCCGGATACTTACGGCTTACCCCATGCAGAAATCTGTACTCTTATTACTTTCTTTCATTTTATCAATCAATCTGGTCAATGCACAAAGCACTTCGTCTAGGGTTACCGTTAGTGGCTATGTTCGGGAGTCAGGCAGTCAGGAAGCGTTGATTGGGGTAAACGTTTACTTGCCGGGTACAACAACCGGCACAACAACGAATACGTATGGTTTCTATTCCCTGACGTTACCCGCTCAGGACAGTATTAAGCTGGCGTACTCATTTGTGGGTTACGAAACGGTTGCCCGCACCGTTTCGCTCCGGGCCGACCAAACCCGGAACGTTTCACTCACACCCGGTCGGTTACTGACAGAAGTTGACGTGAAAGCCGGACCCGCCGTTGAAAAAGTCAGTGAGAGCGCCCGAATGAGTACCATTGATATTCCGGTTGGTCAGATTAAGAAAATACCCGCTTTTCTTGGGGAAAAAGACGTACTGAAAGTGCTTCAACTTATGCCGGGCGTACAGAAAGGCTCTGAAGGTCAGACCGGAATTTATGTACGCGGTGGTGGCCCCGACCAGAATCTGATTATTCTGGACGATGCCGTTGTGTATAATGCCAATCACCTGTTCGGGTTTTTCTCGGTTTTCAATGGCGATGCCATCAAGAGTGTGGAATTGATTAAAGGGGGCTTCCCGGCCCGGTACGGTGGTCGGCTTTCCTCCGTTATCGACCTGAACATGAAAGATGGCAACCGGGAAAAACTCCACGGCGAAGGTGGTATCGGTCTGATTGCTTCCCGGCTTATGCTGGAAGGACCCCTTACCAAAAACAAAAAAGCGTCCTTTCTGGTCAGTGGCCGCCGTACCTATTTAGATGTACTGGCCGCTCCCCTGATACGGGCACAGTCGGGTGGAACAACAACCGCCGGATACTATTTCTACGACCTGAACGCTAAAGCAAACTACGATTTTAGCCCTAAAGACAAACTATATATCAGTGGCTACTTTGGCCGGGACCGGTTTTATGCGTCAGATAATACTCAGAATACCGACACGGGCTTGAGTTGGGGCAATGCTACCGGAACGCTCCGCTGGAATCACCTATTCAACCAGAAATTATTTGCGAACCTGTCTCTCATTTTCAGCGACTATAAATTCCAGATTTCGGCCGTTGAGAAGAGTACGCAGGGTATTGATACCTATTCGCTTCAATATAACTCCGGCATTCGTGATTTCTCGTTGAAATATGACGTAGACTATTATCCATCGCCCCAGCACTCCGTTCGGGCAGGGATTCAGAGTATCTACCACCGGTTCACGCCGAGTGCCGTGGTGTTGCAAAATGCGGGTATCAATCAATCAATAAACAACGTCGATAACATCGATGTGCTGGAGTCTGGTATTTATGCCGAAGATACCTGGCGGCCATCCAGCCGCCTGCGTGTCAATACGGGGTTAAGGCTGAGCTATTTTCAACACAAAGCAGTGAGTTACGTCCGGCCCGAACCCCGCATTTCTGCCGCCTTCACCCTCAAGCCTGACCTGTCCGTCAAAGCATCGTACGCCATGATGAATCAATATATTCATTTGCTCTCGAACACGGGCATTGGTCTCCCCACCGACCTTTGGGTGCCAACTACCGACCGTGTAAAACCTCAGCAATCGCAACAGGTAGCTATTGGTATTGCTAAAGACTTCACAAACAAAGGGCTGACCCTGACGGTAGAGGGCTATTATAAAACGATGAGTAATATTATCAATTACAAAGAAGGAGCCAGTTTTCTACTTATTAATGACCCTACGTCCGCGAATAGTGTACGCTGGGAAGACAATGTAACGGCGGGCCGGGGCTGGTCGTATGGGGCAGAGTTTTTCCTGCAAAAAAAAGTCGGGCGTTTTTCGGGCTGGGCGGGGTATACGCTATCCTGGACCCAATGGCAGTTTGCCGAGTTGAACGGTGGCCAACCTTACTACCCCCGCTACGACCGCCGGCATGACGTTTCGCTGGTGGGTATCTATGAATTAAACAAGCGCATTACGCTCTCTGCCGTTTGGGTATATGGTACGGGCAACGCCCTAACGATTCCATCGGGGCGCTATGACACCTACCGGGCCAGTAATACGCTGGTGTATGGCGGAAGCCCCGGCATCGCACAATCCTTTTTTCAGAATCTCCGCACAACGGATGATTATGGCACGCAGAAAAACAGTTTTCGGGCCGAAGCCTATCACCGCTTCGATTTCGGCATTCAGTTTCATAAACAGAAAAAACACCACGAGCGTACGTGGGAAATTAGTTTTTATAACCTGTACAATCGTCGTAATCCATTTTTCTATCGGCTTGAGTCCGTTCCCGCTACAGCAACCGAACCAGCGCGTACGGCTCTGTTTCGGTACTCCGTATTTCCGATTGTGCCAGCGTTTAGCTATAATTTCAAATTCTGATGCGTATACCCGTACGAATTGACCATGCATTTTTCGCCTTGATCGGAGCACTTCTCTTTTGGAGATGCACTAATCTGAGAAATGAGATTTCCCCCAGTTTGCTGGGTGTAGAGTCACCAAAACTGGTAGTTACCTGTTTTCTTTCCCCACAGGATACTACACTGGCGGTGAAAGTTACCCGTTCCGCTACCGTAGTAGGTGATAGTATTAGCCTACTACAGACGGGCAATACTGTCACGAATGCAAGCGTCACGCTCGCCCAGGGTGACCGGTCCATTACGTTGCGGTATGATAATCGCCCCGTCGACAGTACTAAGGTGCAGCCCTATTACAGCATGAGTGCCAAGTTGTTGCCTATTACTTCGGGGCAAACGTATACACTTACGGTAGTGACGCCCAACGGCCAGCGTGCCAGTAGTAGCTGTACGATACCGGCCCCCGTTTTTCCAGCGGCTATTACATTTGACTCACTTGACGATACCCAGAACCGCACGAAAGTGCGCCGGTATTTTGTAAAAAGTCAATGGCAGGACCCCGCAAATCAAGCCAACTATTACCAGGTTGCGGGTATTTTTCGATATACTACCTCAGTAGCTGCTAAAGAAGAAAAATTCAATAGCCTTGCATTCGATGATGAAAATCGGGGGTTATTTACTGATATTGGTCTTGATGGAACCACGTTTGTTTCAGGTCGTGCGTTCGTAGCAACCTCTTCCAGTAGCACACAGCAGTCGAGTTTCACTAATCAGTACAAAACCGCTCTCGTAACGGTCAATCTGATGAGTATCGATCAGGCTTATTATCGATTTCAGGAAGCCATTAACCGACAGCGCCGGTCACGCAATAACCCCTTTGCTGAACCGGTCCTGATTCCCAGTAATATAGTGGGCGGATTAGGGTGCTTCGCTGGTTACAACAACGCCGTTCTAACAAAGACGTTGAAATGAAAACAGGTGAATCAGCGTCATATCATGACTCCAATTCACCCGTTTTACTATTTTCTACCGACTATTGAGACTACACGTTTTGTGGTGCGCTATGGATAATTTCGGTCTGCTTCCGGATCGACTCCATGTGGATGATTTTGTAGATTTCTTCTACCAGTTCGGGGTATAGCCCCAGTTTCTGACCCATTTTGGTGCGGGTTTCCAGAATCTCTTTCCAGCGGTCGGGCTGAAACAGTGTAACGTTATTATCCCGCTTGTATTCGGCCAGACGCTCTACCAAAGCCATCCGTGCGCCAAGCATTTCAACAAGCTGCCGGTCAACGTTGTCAATGTTACGACGGGACTGCTCCATAAACGTCTGAAATTCGCGGTTCGGGGAGTCGACCTGCCGAATTTCGAGGTGGTCAAGCATTTCACCAAACGCGGCAGGCGTCAATTGCTGAGCCGCATCACTCCAGGCATTATCGGGGTCAATGTGTGATTCAACAATCAGACCGTCGTAGTTGAGGTCCATGGCCATCTGGGACAGTTCATTCAGGTAAGCACGCTTACCCGCCATGTGGCTCGGATCCCCAATGATAGGCAATTGAGGGAAGATAGACTTCAGTTCAATCGCCATCTGCCACATTGGTACGTTGCGGTACTTACTAGCTTCGCCCGTAGCAAATCCCCGGTGAATAGCGCCTAACTTGTTAATTCCGGCACCGGCTATACGCTCAAAGGCACCCACCCACAGGGCCAGATCGGGGTTAACCGGATTTTTGATCAGTACCGGCACATCCACTCCACGCAGCGCATCGGCAATTTCCTGAACATTAAAGGGATTAACGGTTGTGCGGGCACCTATCCATAAAATATCCACACCATATTTCAGCGCCAGTTCGATATGCTCCGGTGTTGCTACTTCAACTGCAAAGGGTAAACCGGTTTCGGCCTTTGCGCGCTGAATCCAGGGCAAGGCTGCTTCGCCCATGCCCTCAAAGCTGCCGGGCCGGGTACGGGGTTTCCACACACCCGCCCGTATTACATGCACGGCCCCCAGGTCTTTCAACTGCCGGGCAGTCTCTACTAACTGATCTTCCGTTTCGGCACTACAGGGGCCGGCAATGATCAGTGGTTTACCGTTGGTGTCAATCCACGACCCAAGCGGCTCTACAGCTAATTCAACTTTCATATATTAGATACTTATTCTACGAGTAATCCTACTACTCTATGGGGAACTTTCAAGTTAAAATTATGGTATATTTGCAGAGGGAATTGGCTGTTTTTCAAGCCGGTTCCCTATTTTATCTAAAACAGTTTTTAGTTTACTAAAACAAGCTGTGGCGGTAAATTAATCGTCAGACCGAATTTTCGTTATATATTTCGGTCGTCTTTGCCGACACAAATTTACGCTATGTACATAGCACCGCCCAAACGGAGCACTGATATGTCGAACCGAAGTAATCTAATGCCGGAGGCAGTCCAAGGCTTTACTAACGTAAAACCCGTTTCATTTGAGGACACTTCCATTGCTTTCTCAAGCCAGTCGGACTTTAAACTCCGAAAAACCTACTGGCTATTTGCGTTGATGAATAAGGGATGGGTTGTAAAATTAGGTACTTTTTTCATAAAGATTGCCTTACGACTGCATCTTCCCATCAAATTGCTCATTAAGAATACTATTTTTGACCAATTCTGCGGAGGGGAAAGTATCCGCGATTGTGAAAAAACGATTCGGAATCTGCACGATGTTCATGTCGGTACAATTCTGGACTACTCGGTAGAAGGAGAAGATACCGAAAAAAGCTTTGATGAAACAACGCTCGAAATTCTTCGCACAATAGAGCGTGCCAGCGAATCAAAAGACATTCCATTCTCCGTTTTTAAAGTGACGGGTATTGCTTCTATGGAACTATTAGAAGCCATACAGATTGGGGATTCACTAAATAAAGAACAGAAGGCTGAATTTGATCGGGTTATGCATCGGGTTGACACGCTGTGTCGACGTGCCTATGAGCGAAACGTCCGCATCTTTGTTGATGCTGAAGAAAGCTGGATTCAGGATACCATTGATACACTGGCTTATGAAATGATGGATCGCTATAACCATGAGCGACCTGTGGTGTATAACACGTATCAAATGTACCGTTGGGAAAGCTTTAGTCACCTCCAGCGCGACACGGCCGAAGCCCACGCTAAAGGCTATTACCTGGGCGTAAAACTTGTTCGGGGTGCCTACCTGGAAAAAGAACGGCTACGAGCGCACGAGGAAGAGTATCAGGACCCTATTCAGGCTACGAAAGAAGATACTGACCGGGATTTCAATATGGCTATTGAGTTCTGTCTGGAACATCGGGACATTATTTCGATGTGCCTGGGTACACACAATGAAGAAAGCTGTGAGTACTGCGTTGACCATATGAAAGAATTCGGTATTGCGCCAGATGACTCTCATATCTACTTTGCTCAGCTATTGGGCATGAGCGATAACATCTCGTATAATCTGGCTAATGCAGGCTACAATGTAGCCAAATACGTACCTTACGGGCCGGTTGATACCGTAATGCCTTACTTATTTCGGCGCGCTGACGAGAACAAATCTATTGCCGGGCAGAGTAGCCGTGAGTTTACGCTGGTTAGTGATGAATTGAAACGTCGGAAGACCTGTCGGTCAAAATGAGCGTTTGTCAATAAAATCAAGTTGTGGCCGGTAACAATATTTACGTACAACTGGCAAATACTCTTTACTGGCACAGCAGACCGGACAACCACCGGAATACCGGAACGGATCCCATGCTGTGCCGATTTTTTTTACCATGATTCAGAAAAGTCCCTTTAAATTTTTCCTGCTAACCCTGGTTTTAATCGCACTTGACCAAAGTGTAAAACTGGCCGTTCATTTTTATATGGCTCCCGGCTTTGCTGGTCAGGTCAAAATCGTTGGCGACTGGCTTAAACTGCACTACGTATTAAATCCGGGTATGGCTTTCGGTATGCAGCTGGGTCACGAATACGGGAAGTTGCTGTTGAGTGTGTTTCGGCTGTTTGCTATGGTCGGTATTGGCTACTATTTAGTGATGCTGGCCCACCGGGGTGCCCCTAATGGACTGCTGTGGGCAATGGCAATGATTCTGGCCGGTGCTGTTGGAAACGTAATCGACAGTACGTTTTACGGAGTTTTTCTGAATAATGCCCCCTATGGATCGCCAACCCCCTGGTTTCATGGGCAGGTGATCGATATGATTTTCGTAGACGTTTGGGAAGGGTTTATTCCCGACTGGGTGCCACTTTGGGGAGGTCAATACTATTCGACACCTATTTTCAATATTGCCGACTCATGCATTTTTATTGGTGTCTGCCTTATACTGTTTTTTCAACGTCGTTTTTTTGGTGATCAGTCTGTTGAAGACAGTATGCTGCCCATTTCCAGCCCAGATCCGGTAGAAGCATCCGTATTACCTGCTGCTGATTTCATTACTGAAGAATCTCAGGATATGGATTCAACTTCATCTGACGATCAAAAAGAAGCCCGAGTGCATACAAACGAGGAGGAACAACCAATTATATCTGAGTCGGGCTTGACTGACGAAGAGAAGACTACGGAATGAAACCTGTGTAAAACGAAAGGGCCGATCTATAGCAGATCGGCCCTTTCGTTTTACACAGGTTTTGTAACTACTACTTGCTTCCACCAGCCTGACCGCTTGATAACAAGTTGAAAAACTGATCCATTTTCGGAGTAATGATAATCTCTGTCCGGCGGTTTTGTTGACGACCGGAAGCCGTTGTATTATCATCTTTCGGAGCAAATTCTGACCGTCCACCAGCCGTTAGGCGACCAGGAGCAACGCCAAATTTGTTCTGCATTGTTCGCACAACAGATGTAGCACGCAACGCACTCAAATCCCAGTTATCTTTGATCGATGCAGTAGAAATGGGGACGGCATCCGTATGACCTTCTACCAGAATATCGAGGTCTTTGTGGTCATTTACTACCTTCGCTACTTTCTCCAGCACGATTTCTGCGGCAGGCAGTACCTCGTAGCTACCCGATCTGAACAGCATTTTATCTGACAGAGAAACATAAACGACACCCTTCTTCACCTCAACCTGAACGTCCTGGTCATTGATGTCATCCAGCGATCGTTTCAGGCTCATCACCAATGCCAGATTCATCGAGTCTTTGCGCTGGATAGAAGCGTTGAGGTTGTTGGTGTACTTGGTTTGCTCGTTTAATGTTTCCAGTGACTTTTTGATGCTCTCAGCACCTGACTTACTCACAATCGACAAATCTGACATCCTGTCGAGCAGATTTGTGTTGGTTTTCTTGAGGTAGTCGATCTGTGCCTGCAAATCAGTCGCCTGTTTAGCCTTGCTTTGCAAATCGGTATCTTTTGCCGTTAATTGCGTACGAAGATCAGCCGTGCGCTGGTCGCAATCGTTCAGTGAGGCAACGGCTTTATCACGAGCTTCCTGTAGGGTTTTAATTTCGGCCAGACGCTTTTTACTATTGCAGGAAGCCAGCATAGTCACGGCGGCAATAACAATCAAAATTCGTTTCATACTGATTAGAGGGAAAATAACGTGTACTGAAAAAGTTAGGTTAACAAACGATATGTGCTACAAAACGTACTGAATCGTACCGCAAAATTAAAGGATTCTGGCAAACTGTTTTGCTATCATCATTCATATATAACGGTTATGATAGCGTTATTTCTTTATTTTTCTGAAAAAACTTTGAGGTTCTGCGAATTTCCGGGATAGAAAAAGTGACATTTGCTCATTAGTTTATACCTGTTTTTACCTTATTAAGTCAACTCACCCGCGTTTTATGAATAAAGTAATAGCTATTCTTTTATTGAACGTAAGCCTAAGTGCCCTGGCTCAGCCCGCCAAAGAAATTATGTATGTCGGTACCTATTCAGTCCGGGGCAGCGAAGGGATATACGTATTCGAGTTTGACCGGAAAGCGGGCACTATGCATCAAATACAGTCCGTTTCAAATACAAAAAGTCCGTCATTCCTGGCAGTTCATCCATCGGGTAATTATTTGTATTCCGTCAACGAGGGAGCTGACAAAACGGGCGGAGTGAGTTCCTATGCCATTGATCGGAAAACAGGGAAACTAACCTACTTAAATAGTCAATCATCAATGGGGGCAGGCCCCTGTCATATAAGTGTGGATCATACTGGTAAAACCGCCTTCGTCTCTAACTATGGGGGCGGTAGCCTAACGGTATTGCCCATTAAAACTGACGGTACACTAAGTGCGGCAACGGACACTGTACAGGATGCAGGCAGTGGCCCGAACGCACAACGGCAGGAAAAGCCGCACGTTCACTCGGCTACGCTGGCACCCGATAACCGGTTCGTTTATGTAGCAGACCTGGGTCTAGACCGGCTCAATATCTTTGCCGTTGATCCTAAGGCAAGCACGGTAAAACCGGCGGCTGTGCCCTATACTACTGTAAAACCCGGTTCGGGGCCACGCCATTTTACCTTTCATCCAACTGGTAAATATGCCTATCTGGTAGAGGAAATAACATCAGCAGTGGCCGTGTTTTCACGTGATGCCAAAACAGGGGCACTAACCTTGATAGAGGATAATGTAAAAACCTTACCTGCCGATTTTAACGGCCAGAATACGAGTGCCGATATTCATATCGACCCGTCAGGTAAGTTTCTCTATCAATCAAATCGGGGATATAATGCGCTGGCTATTTTTTCTATTGGGAACGACGGGAAATTAACCAAAGTAGGCGACCAGCCGACAGAAGGGAAAACACCCCGTAATTTCCTGATCGACCCCAAGGGTGAATTTATATTTGTGGCTAACCAGGAATCTGATACGATCACCATTTTTAAACGTGATCAGAAAACGGGAAAACTAACCTATACCGGTCAATCCGTAAAAGTACCCGCTGCTGTTTGCGTCATTATGCCAAACCTGTAATCTTTAACTAATCCCGATACCTCTAAATACGCACAGTTAATGAAATACTGCATTGCTTTTTGTCTTATAATCGGCGTGTTTGCCTTCGTTGCCCCCACAAAAACCATTAATCTGTTTAATGGTAAGAACCTGAAGGGGTGGAAAATATACGGTACTGAAAAATGGTACGTCGAAAACGGCGAACTCATCTGCGAGAGTGGTCTAGATAAAAAGTACGGTTACTTAGCAACCGAAAAATTCTACAAGAACTTCGACCTGACCCTGGACTTCAAGGAGGAGGCTAATGGGAATAGTGGTGTATTTTTCCGCTCTACCATTGAAGGTACCAAGGTCAGCGGCTGGCAGGTGGAAGTGGCCCCGCCCAACCATGACACAGGTGGTGTTTACGAATCGTATGGACGGGGTTGGCTGGTACAGATTCCCGACGAAAAAGAAACTATTTTAAAACCTGACGATTGGAATACACTCCGAATCAGAGTAGAAGGAGATCATGTACAAACGTACCTCAACGGCACTGAAATGGTAGATATGCATGATGAGAAGATTGGTCAGGCTGATGGCTCCATTGCTCTGCAAATTCATGATGGGGGCGGCATTAAAGTGCGGTGGCGAAATTTTAAACTACAGCCACTCTAAAAAAAACGGGGCGAATCGCAGTGATTCGTCCCGTTTTTTTTAGAGTGAGTCCTTATTTTGCCAAATCGAGATAAGACATGGTATGAACCATATCCGCCTTGGTATTAACGAATTTCTTTTCGGGGTTATCATAATTGGTTATGTATAGCCGATTGCCTTTCAATAACACTTCGGCTGGTTGGTCAATTCGCCCGTCTTTACCATCCGTATCACCATTCTGGACTATCGTACTGACTTTACCGTCAGGAGTTACCGTCATAATGGCGTTCATCCGTGAATTGCAGAGATAAATCATATCCGTTTTGCGGTCAATAATCAGCCCATCAATACATAGTATTTTTTTGCTGATGTAAACTGCTTCTTTTGATGCCAGCTTTCCATCGGGTGTGAGGGCTAGTTTATAAAGTGTTCCATCGCCAAAAGAGCCCGTGTAAAAATTCCCCTTACTGTCGTAATCTAGTCCATCGGCCCCATTATCGACACCCGTCTCATTTACCTCCGTCGTAAACGTGGCTAAAACGTGTGGGTCCATTGTTTTCGGTTTTAGTACGATTGGACCTTTGTTTAGTTCATCGAGCGTGAAGTGGAAAACCGCACTGCCTTTATCGTTATCCGGCATATCCCACTGGCTATCTGTAACGTAAATCGTATCCCCTTTCCAGACGACAGCATTAGACAAACCAAATCCGGTCACTACTGGCTCTATACCAGCCGCCCTGCCATTTTGCATCTTAATCCGCATAAGCCGCGACTTGTAATTCTTGTCGTTCTCGTACTGATTGTCGGCGTAATACAAATTACCGTCAGGCCCGAACGCTAAATCCATCGGGCAGGCGTGTTTCGTATCGGGATGCGCGGGTAAGCTGGTGAAAAACTGAACCGAATCGGGAGCAAATTTCACGATTACACCAGGATAGCTGTTATCCGCCAAATTCGGTACCGACAGGTAAACCGACCCATCGGGGGCTAAAGCCAGTCCATCGGGTGTGTTGTACTTATCGACTAACGTATACAGCAGTTTAGGATCGCCAATAGTGGATACGGACTCCTGGGCGCTGTCTAAATTACCGGTATCGACCCCTTTGGCATTTTCTTTTTTCTGGCATCCTGCTACCAGGCCTACCCCAAGTAGAATGGGCACAATAAATTGTTTCATGAGTGTACGTTGAGTGTATTATTTATTTAGTCGTAACTGAGTGTTCTTTTTTTTGTTGTAAAGGCTTCGGCCAAAGTCCTTCTTTATGAAATCTTCACTTTTTATAGCCTGTATTTGGTTGTTTTTCAGCTTCTCGGTTTCCGGGCAGTCAACCAGGCCAGTCGGTTGGCAATCACTTTTCAACGGAAAAGATTTAACGGGATGGGAGACCTATCTTGATCGGCCTTTCGCCAAAGATGATCAACAGAAGGAAGCGCCACTAGGGTTGAATAACGATCCTAATCGCGTTTTTTCAGTTGTCCAGGTGGATGGAGGGCCAGCCCTGCGTGTATCGGGTGAAACGTTCGGGGGTATTAATACTCTGGCTGATTTTGAAAACTATCACCTCCGGTTCGAGTTCAAATGGGGTACAAAAAAATGGCCACCCAAGCTTGACCGCCCCCGCGATAGTGGCTTGCTTTATCACAGTGTCGGCCCACACGGAACTCCTATGCTCTGGATGGAGTCTTTTGAGTTTCAGATTCAGGAAGGCGACACGGGTGACTATTGGGGTGTCATGAACGTGCTGGCCGATATTACTGCACAGAAAAATGAAAAGGGGAATTATGTGTATCGCCCTGATGCCACACCCGTAACCTTTCAGGATAAAACACCAACTGGACGGTGGTGCATCAAAAATCCAGACCCTGAAAAACCATCGGGCCAATGGAACACCCTTGACCTCTACTGTCTGGGTGGTACCTGTGTCCATATGCTCAACGGTAAGGTCAACATGAAGGTAACTAACACCCGTCACCTGATCGATGGAAAAGCCGTACCCCTCACCAAAGGGAAAATCCAGATTCAGTCAGAAGGAGCTGAGGTATTCTATCGAAACATTCAGGTTGAGAAAATCAAAGCTTTGCCGTAAACTAGCCCTAACTCCCGCTACGTACTACCATGTACTACCATCCTTCAGGCTCAGTCACAGCAGTAGAATAGCCATATGTATTCCGGCAGTCGCCGGGCGGGAGAATCTGACTGCTAATAAATCCAACCAGAGCCTGATAGAAAACAATATTTGGTAGATTTTGCTGCCGAAGCCGCTTTCGCATAACGGAGGTAACGGCAAAGTAGCCCCGTGCCGCATCGGTTGGATCACTGGCATTGACAACATTTCCGATAACGGGCGCAGGTAATGGATCAAAGATGCTTCCTGTTCGGGCATTCTGCTGTTGATACAGTTTCCAGAACTGGTAATTCGACTGGGTAATGCTGTACTGCTGTATTTCTACCAGTTGAGGGCCGACTGCGTAAACGGGTACCTGCAAAACCTCCCGTCCGCGAAGCGGATTTCCGTTAATAGCTTCATCACTATATACATTGACTGCATCAGTAGCAACCAAGGTCCAGCAACGATAATTACATAGATTGGGGCTTCCCAAACTACAGGGCACTCCAACAGATAATCGGGTGGTGTAGCCGTACCCTGTCCAGCGATAATAGTTTTTTTCGGAAGCAGGGTCAGAGGTGTTGGCAGAATAAACAAAAGCATAGGGTTTAGACAGATTACCTGTTTTAATCAACTTCGGGGAAATGCTGTCGATAGGCGGGACGGCAGGCATCCGTTCGGGCTTTGTTATATATCGTTTTCCATTGGTCAATGCAATGGACAAACTATAGGTACGTCCAATCTGCCCCCGGAAAGTAGTATCCATTGTGCGATACATGCCCTGCCCAACCGATAAGAAATTCACCGAACGACCCTGATCATCGGCTAGTATTACCTGTGCCTGCTGTACGTATTGATCGTTGATATTCTGGCCATTCTCACCACCATATTTTCCGGTATACGTCAGTCGAATCGTATAAGGAGGTGCTTCGTTGGTTAGCTGTCCCTCTACAACCAAACGCGGCACTTCAGTGCGAATGGGTAGATCCACCTGATCGATGCAGGCAATTACCGATGCTGTAACAATCACTATAATGATGACCCTGTGCATATCAGAAGTAGAAATTATAGGCAATAGAGGGAATCAGGGTGCCAAATACAGATAGCCTATATGATTCTGTCCGCTGATTGTAGCGCGTGAAATAAATAGAGTAGGGGTTTTTATGGGCGTAGAGATTGTAAATTCCCAGCGTCCAGATTCCGTACCGTTTTTGGGCTTTGTTGTAGCGAGTATCTTTCGAGAAAGCTATATCCAAACGATGGTAGTCTGGAATACGGTCTGCGTTACGCCGGGAGTAATCCTGGACAGGTTCATCATTATACGTATATTGTCCATCAGGATAGGTAGCAGGCACGCCGGTATAGTAAACAAAATTGGTGGAAAACGTCCAGTTGTGCGAAAGGGCCAGCCGAACCTGAGCATTTAGCGTATTAGGTCGATCTATATAGGATGGGTAGTAGGCTCCTCCATTGATACGCAATTCATCGAAGGGAGTCTGTACGGCAATTAGTGAGCGGGCATAGGTGTAATTAAACTGACCCGTCAGTCGCCCTTTATTCTTACTGATACCAAACTCCACTCCGTAAGCCCGGCCCGCAGCAGGTACCAGGGCGGTTTCGAGCATTTGATTCAGAATCAGATTTGCCCCGTACCTGTATTCAATCTGATTTTGTAAACGTTTATAATAGCCTTCTACGCTTAACTCGTACATATTATCCCGAAGGTTTTGGAATAAACCCACCGAAACCTGATCGGCAATTTGGGGAGGGATATAGCGATCACTTATCTTCCAGAAGTCAAGAGGAGTAATGGAGGTCGTATTGGAGATGAGATTGAGGTACTGACGGGTCCGGCCCGCACTTGCCTTCAAAGCTGTATTTTTTGCCAGTTGTACGCGCAACGCCAGCCTGGGTTCCAGTCCACCATACGTCTGCGCCGTTTGACCTTTTCCATAGCGTATTGAATCAATTACAGTTTCCGGTGAGGTGGGTTCGTTTTCAGCATACCGGTACACCGTTTTTGGCCCCAGCGAAACAAATGCCGAATACCGGAGTCCAGCCTGTAAACTGATTTTAGGCGTTAGTTCCCATTCCGTATTAAGGTAAGCACCTAATTCCCGGCCCCGTTCGGGGTTGATTTGTTTAGCGTTTATACTGGAATTGTCGCCCGTCGGCTGCACATTTCCAGTTTGGGTGTCATACCGAATGGCATTGACTCCCATCTGAACTTTATGCTTTTGGTTGAGGGTATAAAATATATCTATTTTCCCTTCACGCTGTTCGATGTATGATCTAAAGCGAAATGTCAGCCCTGGTGTTACACCATCAACATTCAAATGATAGCCGCTGTATAGCGCTGTTAAATTCAACTGTAAGTTAGACCGGATCAGAAAACTCCAGTGACTTGTTAACACATCAGTTTTCCAGCCGTAGAGCGTATCCCCCGGAAACCGAAAATTATCCTGGCTTCGGTAGCCCGACAGAGAAATTGTGTTTCGTTCATCGGGAGTGTAAGTCAATTTCAGGCTACCATCGTAAAAAAACGCCCGACTGTTTTTTACACTTGCGGTTGGAAATAATTGTAACAGGTAGTTAGGAAAGGCAATCCGCCCGGCGGCTAGCAGGGTCAGTTTTTTATGTACTGGCCCGTCTACTAATACCCGCGCACTCACAGGACTAAGCCCGCCCGATACCCGCCATCCTTCTTTATTACCATTTCGGCTGCTCATTAGTAATAGTGAAGAAACCCGACCCCCGTATTGCGCCGAAAAAGCTCCTTTGTTCAGGCTCACATCCTGCACTAAGTCAGGGTTGACGTTGGTATAAAAACCAAGTAGGTGCGATGTGTTAAACAGCGGTGCTCCATCGAGTAGTACCAAATTTTGGTCGGCCCGACCTCCCCGAACGTTAAATCCACCAGCTCCTTCACCCGCCGTCGTTACGCCCGCCTGTAAGGAAAGGGCTTTCAGAATATCTGGTTCGCCTAATATCACCGGCATCCGTTTCAGTTCAGGCATACTCAGTTGAATTTCCCCCATCTGAACCGCTTTGATATTTTTATCCTCGCGGGTAGCCCTTACGTCCACCTCATCAAGATCGGTTGATCGGGGTTGCAGTAAATATTCAACCCGTTTGTTAAAGTCAAGCGTAATCGTTTCGCGTCCCCGAATATATCCTACAGCCGAAACATACAGCGTTAATACTCCGGGAGGATGACTAATTGAAATAACCCCGGCGCTGTCGGCCCGTGCCCCGGATTTCGTTTCGGCAATAAATAAACTGGCACCAGAAACCGGCTTTTTCGTTACACCGTCGCGCACAACAACGCTTAGCCGAAGTCGTTGCTGGGCGCGCGCAGGCAAAAAGCAGGTAAAAAGACAAGCAAGAAAAAAAAAGCGCAGTCTCATAACTTGTGCACTAAAATGATGCAGGTAGACTTGCAAAGTACGAAAATGCGGGCAAGGTGATACATTTGTTTAACGGCTCAATTGCTAAAACTATGCCCATTTAACGTGACATACAGATTTTTTTTGTCACCTGCTTGCAAAGAAGAATGCGAAACCATACTTTTGTGCCACGATTAAGGAAACGGCAACGTTACCCGAAAGATGGTTCGGTAGTTCAGTTGGTTAGAATACCTGCCTGTCACGCAGGGGGTCGCGGGTTCGAGCCCCGTCCGGACCGCTAATCTCGTCAAAAACCGCTTAAACGCTCTGTTTAAGCGGTTTTTTCGTTTCAACACACCTTTAAATCGCCCAAATAAGCCTTTTGCTCCTGTCCATTTCAACCAGGCTTCAACATGAAATACAGTTATAAGCTGCGGCAGAATAAGCAGCGTATTCGACCCGGTGGCACGGCCGCTATCTTTTATCAAATTATTATCAATGGAAAAAAGACGACCGTTCCTCTCGATCTGTACTGGCCAGCCGGAAAATTTGATGACGAACGGTCCGATATTGTCCCCCGACAGCCTTTAGATTTGGGCCGTTGTACGATTCTAAGATTAGTCGTGTAACTTGAACCTACTCACAGACCGTGAGTGACCAACCCCGGCAGGGATACCTTAACGCGTCGGCCAGGTAAAACCTATGGACCGATTCAAGACCCTGCCGGGATAATTTAGACACTGACTTCAAATAGAAATGCGGGTTCGCGGCCCATTAGTAAGGTATTGAAGGTGTCTAAACGTTGGCCTACTTATTTACTTTTACCCGGTAAAGTTATGCAATTCAACTACTTCATTGGTATTGACTTCTCAAAGGCTACCCTCGATTTTGCGGTTGCCAAAGCCAACCAGATTCTTTTTCATCAGCAGGTGAGTAATGACAAAAAAGGCATTACCAAGTTCCTCAAAGCATTACGTCAGCAAACTGAAGCCTCTATTGACCAGTGTTTATTCTGTCTGGAGCATACGGGAATTTATAATAACCCTTTATTAAAAGCACTTCACCAACTCTCGGCTAACATATGGGTCGAGCGAGCTGTCCACATTCAGGAGAGCATGGGCTTGACACGAGGTAAAACGGATCAAGTCGATGCCAAACGTATTGCGCTGTTCGCTTACAAAAACCGCGATGAGGCTCGCTTGTGGGCACCACCACGTACCGTAATCGCCCAATTGGATCGATTGACCGCCCAACGAGCTCGCTTGGTCAAAGTCATCAAACAGTTGCAGACGCCCTTGACCGACTCCAAAGGCTTCGTTGACAAAGCGGAACAACAGACCTGTGCAGCCTCTTTAAAAGCTCTAAAGACCGATCTAAAATCAGCCGATAAAGCAATTTTTGAACTGACCCAAGCTGATCCTGAACTCAAGCGGCTTTTTGAGCGTGTCACCTCCATCATCGGTATCAGCCAGACGACAGCGGCTGAAATTATCGTCACCACTAATGAATTCAAATCTATCACGGATCCCAAAAAGTTTGCCTGTTACGCCGGAGTTGTTCCCTTTGAGCGTAGTTCGGGCCAGCGAAAGGGTAAGCCCCAAGTCAGCCACATGGCCAATAAAAAAGTAAAATCGTTGCTCCACCTGGGCGCCATGTCGGCCATCCAGCATTGCACTCAACTCAAAGCCTATTACCAGCGAAAAGTTAAAGAAGGCAAGAACAAAATGCTCGTCCTTAATAACGTCCGTAACAAGTTAGTACTGCGTATTTTTGCCTGTGTTCGGGAAGACCGAAATTATGACAAAAAATATACGCCCACGCTTGTTTAGATCATAGAAATCGGTCCGATAAGACACACGAAGATTATAGTCGACTCATTGAACGGAAGGGTAACGAAATCAATGAAGTGTTTATCTGGGCGCAGCTCGCCAAAGTAGAACTGACGGTGGCTACCTTCCACCGCGAACTGGCTAACCAATTCTCCCAGCACGATTTCCTTTCCTTCTGGGAGCGTCAGGTAGACGAGAACTTCGTAAAGGGGAAAATCAGTAAGGTTACCCGGATCTCCCAACGATCATCACTGGCCACGCTGCGGATATATAAGCCACAGCTGGCATTCAATGAAATTAACCTGGCATTCCTAGAGGATTATATAGGGCAATTGCACGAATAATATTTCTAGGAAATCATGGTACTATACCGTTTTATGGCGATTTAACTAGTGTTGAAAACGACCTGATTTGACATGAAAACAATCAATTCTTTACGTGCGAATCACTTTCGATAGCTAACTACCACTTTCATGCAATCGCCCTAGAGGATTATAAGCCTAGCTGTTTCGGCAATACCGTTTGGAAAAAACTCAAGGATTTTCGTACCCATGCCAACCAGGCTATCAAAGCGGGGTACTTCTTCGAATACCCGTTCAAGAACTTCCGGATGCCGACAACGACCACCTGGCTTGACTATCTGAATGAAGAAGAGTTCCTGACCCTGAAACGCCATTTCTATTCCGACGATCTGGACCCAGGCCACGAAACTACGCTCCGGGCATTCCTGTTTGCCTGCTATACCGGACCGCCAAAAAAGCAAACAATCCTCTAATTCACAGCGAGCTAGAGGATTGTTTGCTTTATAGACCTTTAATTGCCTTCCCTATTGGTCAACTGAAAAACGGAAGTCGTTTCAAAGGCGTTGTCATTATCCTACTATAGGCACACTAGGGCGCAAAAATCTTTTCTTTCCAGTCCCACAGAATAATAACCCAGGTTTCCCCAATAGTTGGGTCATGGAACTCATGAATTGGCTCAAACCCTACCCGCTTGTGTGCTCGTAATGAGCGGGTATTATTAGCCGAAATATCGGTAATCAGTAATTGGAAACGGGGGGAATACAACTCGTGATGGTGCTGAAACATCCGGTCGAATACCTGTTGCCCCCGGTAGCCTTCAGCGACACAAACCTGCCCCATCACGTACCAGGGGTAGTCATGAATCGGTCTTCCCTGATAAGTCAGTGAGTTAATCAGGGCGAATAGGGGTAGCAGTTCAGGCACATCGGCTCCAAACTCAGGAAGCATGGTCAACGCATAACCGACAACGGTATCACCATCTTTGGCAATAACACTTGGAGCCGCCTGGTTCATTCGGCTCAACACCTGAGGGTTATGCTCTACCGTTACAAACCCCTGCCCGACCTGAATGTGAGCCGGTACATTTTTACGGAGATTAGCCTGTTGTAACGTAAGAATACCGATTATGTCGGTTTCGGATTGAACGGTGGTAATGGTAAGCATAACGTTCAGGCAACGGTTTTCACTGGCAGATTTTTCAAAAAGGCTGAATCTATTTCCGCCCCAATACCAGGTGTTTCGGGTAGTTCGATGTGGTAGCCATTGTATAGGATACCGCCGTGAACAGGGTCGTCAGCGTGTTCGAAACAAGCATCTAAATCACAGAAACGTACATTCTGACGAGCAGCTGCGAAATGGGCATTAGCCGTTAACCCTAATCGCGACTCCGACATGCAGCCAATCATGCAGGGAATACCCGCCGATTCGGCAATGGCATTGATGTTGAGGGCCTCAAAAATACCCCCGCTCTTGGACAGTTTGATGTTGAAATAATCGACTGCTTCTGCACGCACGAGCCGGAGGGCATCGACAGTATCGAACAGGCTCTCGTCAGCCATGATTGGTATGGGCGAGTGCTGACGCAAGTGTCGCAAACCGTCCGTGTCATGGCGTTTAATGGGCTGTTCGCAATACTGGACGTTGTAATCGGCAAGGGCTCGCAATACAGCCGATGCCGTTACAACATCCCACCCCTGATTAGCATCAGTGCGGATGGGTATTTCGTGGCCAATAGCATCTCGAATCATTTTTACGCGGGTAATATCATCCCGGACGTTTGTTCCCAGTTTTACCTTGATGGCTTCTGCACCCTTCGCCTGAATCCGCAGGGCATCATCGGCCATGCGTTCGGGAGGGTTGATATAAATCGTTTCGTCGGTAATGAGGGTACGTTTGGTTCCGCCCAGGAACTGGTAGAGGGGCATTCGGGCGGCTTTGGCGGCAATATCATACAGGGCCATGTCAAAGGCCGAGCGTGTTGTAGGATGTCCGGGTAGGTAACGGATAAGCGTATGCAGGCATTGCTCTATGGCCAGTGGGTTTTTTCCAATAAGTAGCCTGGACATATCCTCGGCTGCGGCCAGGCCCGACGCCTGGGTTTCGCCCACAATCATCCAGAATGGAGACCCTTCGCCCCAGCCCGTAATATGTTCATCCGTTTGAATCTCGACCAGTATGTTACGGGCATGTTCGATGCTACCCAGCGAGATGGCAATAGGAGCCTTGAGCGGAATGTCGTAGCGGTAAAGTTTGATGGAAGTGATTTTCATGGTTCAGGCACAACGAAACAATAAATACCAGCACAAGAGATAGTAGCAGGAAGCGCACGCTTCCTGCACCAGCATAGGCACTTATTTTTGAACCAGATTCTCGTCAAGCAGGCTTGTTAGCGTCTCCTGGGTTTGAAAACCAATAAACCGGTTTGCTACGCTGCCCTTCTTTATAAAAAGTAACGTCGGGATTTCGTCGACCTGATATGCCTGCATCAGCTCTTTACTGGCATCAGCATCAACTTTTACGATGGTTACTTTACCCGCGTACTTTGTTTCCAACTGCGCCATAATAGGCAGCATTTTCTGGCAGGGAGCACACCAGGACGCATAAAAATCGACCAGTACCAGTTGGTTTGCAGCTAGCATCTTTGTCAGCTCATTTGGCGTCAGGGCTGTAGCCTTAACCGACGATTTTGCGGGTACGCCTTCAACCGGTTTCTGTTGCCCCGTCCATTTCAGATAGCCGCCCTGCAGTTCGTAGACCTGAGAAAATCCATCTTTTCGTAGAATATCAGCCGCCTGCGCTGACCGTCCACCCGACAGGCAGTACACAAACACTGGCTGGTTTTTGTCTAGGCGAGTCAGGCTATCGCGGAAAGCAGCATTCCGATAATCAATATTTTTGGCGTTGGGTAGATGCCCCCCACCAAACTCGCCCGGTGTCCTGACATCAAGCAGTTGAGGGATAGGCGTTTGCCGGAGTTGCTGGTCAAATGCGTCGGCTGGTAGTACCTGTGCCGATACTGCTGACAACCAGAAGAATAGGGCAAGGGATAAAATGGCTGTTTTCATGATTGAATCAGTTTGGGAACTGGCTTTTATCCAGTCCTGGAATAATGCGCAGGGCATTTTTATAGTACACTTTTTTCAGCACCTCATCGGGTAAACCCATACCATACATCCGCCAGAACGCGTGATATTTTTTGTGGTAAGGAAAATACTCGTCATCGGTTTCCAGTACGCGAAAGTAAGTCGTGTATTCGGAAGGAACCCAACTGTCTTTACCAAATAAAATCCGGTCCTGGTATTTCTCAAAAAACTTCCGACTGGCCCTCGGCTGCCGACCCAGTTCGGCAATGACCGCCCCAATCTCAACGTTCATATTCGGGAAAACCTGCATCAGACTGTCAAGCTTGCTGAGGTCGTTTGGATACCAGCCCATGTGGGCAGCAATAAACGTAGTTTTCGGATGCTTTCGAAATACGTTGTGCTGCTCGGCAATGAGCTTATCCCAGGGAACGGGATCGGTAGGAGACCGCTTGCGGCCACCGTGCAGTTTTAGTTCGAGCCAGCGTTCGTTGTAGCGGTCCATTGGGTCCCAGAAGGGCTTGGGGTCAGCCGTGTGAATCAGAACAGGTATGCCCAGTTCACCACACTTTGCCCAGATAGGGTCAAGGCGCGGGTCATCCACCTGAACGCGATTGCCCTTGTCATCTTTAACGCTGAAGCCCAGGCTCTTGTATATTTTTAGCCCTTTAGCTCCTTTCTTTACATCGTCTTCAAGCGTTTTTACGGCCTCTGCTGTCCAGCCTTTATCATTCACATTAGAGAAATTGATATTCGTAAACAGGGCCAGCCGCTTCGGGTCAGTCTTCTGGATATTAGTCAGCGCATTATCGAAAAAAACTGTTGCATCACCGGTATTGCTACTAAATCCGCGGCCGCTCAGGTTAATCATCAGCCCCATGTTCATGGCGTCCATATCGGTGAGGAGCTTGCTTAAATCGCCTTTATCCATCTGATATTGGTGGTTATGCACATCGATGAATGGATATTTGGACCGCGTCAGTTTATGCTCCGGTACCTTCAGCGTAGACACGGGGTCGTACTCCTCGAAGCCCAAAGGCATGTCGGTGGGTTTGTTAGCGGGTGCCGATTGGCCGCAGGCTATCAAGCCTGGTAGTATCAAGACGAAAGCGTAAATCAGATGCTTCACAGGCAGTTTTTTGTTATGCTGACCGGTACGCCGGCGCGGGAGGAAGCATCTTCCCTAACAGCAGTTTAGTTATACACAGCACTGGGCACTCAACGAAGATGCTTCCTTCGTCAGCATAATAAAAATTAACGGTAAATAAGGGCCACGCAGTGCGCGGCAATTCCTTCGCCCCGACCTACAAAACCGATGTGCTCGGAGGTGGTGGCTTTGATAGAAATATCGTCCTCCGGAATGTTCATCACACCCGCCAGACAGGTTTTCATGGCCGGAATGTGCGGGTTGAGTTTCGGCTCCTGCAATACCACAGTCACATCTACATTCGATATGTCGTAACCAGCTTCCCGTACCATACGGAGCACTTCGGCCAGCAGAACTTTACTATCGACACCTTTCCAGCGTGGGTCTTTGTCCGAAAAATGGTAGCCAATGTTTCGCATATTGGCCGCTCCTAGCAGCGCATCGCATAATACGTGGCAGACTACATCCGCATCGGAATGACCCACCGGACCAAATTCGCATGGAATCTGGATGCCCCCCAGCCAGAAGGGGCGGCCGACTTCGAGCCGGTGAACATCATAGCCTTGCCCTACTCGAATTTTCATAAATCAAAACCGTTTTGGCGGAGGTAAGCTTCCGTTTGGAGCAGAAATTCGGTATCTGTTTCGATAGAACTCAACGCATCGGCTTCCGGTATATAGTCATCCGGTTCGTAATCACCTGTTTGACGTAATAGAAACAATTCATTGATTACGGATGAGTCCTGTTTCGTGAAAGGACCATTTTTAACAAAGTGTAAACTGAACAGACTACGTACTGAACTATGCGATTGGGTAGTTATTTCCTTCGACATCAACAACGCACGCACAGCGTCGAAATAGGCATAATACGCCTTGCCGCAGGCTCCCCGGTAAAATTTGTTTTCGTACAGTAGTTTTGCCTGAGCCAGACAATCCTCTGCTAATAGCATGTAGCTGCCTGCTGTACTCATAGAGCAATCCCCTCCCGGCGAACGTTCTGGTAAAAAGGCAGTTGTGAAAACCTGTATTTCTGCATTGGTACGGGTTTGACAGCAATGAATAAGTCGTAGTTTGTACTCAGTTCACCAATATGACTACCCATAAAACGAATCTCACCCCCATGCTTTACTACCTCATCCCGCAACACCACCAGATAATTAACATCCGACTCGGCGTGGAAATCACCCCGGGCGTACGAACCATATAGAATCACCTGGTCCAGCCGCTCCCCGTAGAGCTCGGTTAGAGCCTGCTTTACTTCCTGCGACAGCCTTTGTAGCTGATTGGCTGTGAGGGGTTTGGGATCGTATGTAATTGTTTCCATCAGTACGCCTGTCAATAGTGTCATTTTTAGTCATTGCCATAGCCAAAACGATAAATGGCTAAAAATGACAACCAATGCCAATCAATGACAACAAAAGTTAATTCTCCCGTCGATAATATAACGTCGAGCAATTGTCTTTGCGGAGTATCTGCCGGGCCATCGTCTGCACATCATCCGCCGTTACGGCCTGAATAAATTCCGCTTCCTTATTTACCAGCTCCGGATCGCCCGCATTGGCCGCAAAGGCAAGGTTCATGGCCCGGTTCAATAATTCCACTTCAGAAAAGGCCAGCGTGGCTTCGGCCTGGTTTTTTACTTTGGCCAATTCCTCTTCTGGCACAGGCTGGTCGATGAACTCCTGTACGAGGGCTTCCACGGCCTCATCGGCTTCTTCGAGCGATACACCTTCATTGAGTTTGCCCTGCACAACCAGCAGCCCCGGCTCAACGGAGGCCGTAATATAGGCATTGATGCTACTAAATAAAGGATTGTCCCGCAGCAGCCGCTGATATAATCGGGATGATTTACTCCGGCCCAGAATGTCTCCCAACAGGTCGGCAGCCGGGAAACCAGCATCGAAACGGCCCGGCATATGATACGCTTTGTACAACCCGTTCAGTGGAACATTGGCCGACATTTCCAGTTTTCGAGCCTCGGTTTGTACCGGTTCCAGCGGAAGTTGGCGCACATACGCGTCGCCCGCTGGTATAGGAGCAAACCATTTGGCACACAACTGTTTCACCTGCTCGATCGTTACGTTCCCCGCAACCACCAGAATGGCATTATTTGGCAGGTAGTACTTGAAAAAGAACGACTTCACATCATCGAGCGTAGCTTCCTCAATGTGACTGATATCTTTTCCAATAGTTGCCCAGCGGTATGGATGCTGCTGGTAGGCCAATGGGCGAAGTTTGAGCCAAATGTCTCCGTAAGGCTGGTTCAGATAACGCTGTTTGAATTCCTCAATCACCACTTTCTGTTGCACATCAAGCACCTGCGGGTCGAAGGAGAGACTAAGCATCCGGTCCGATTCGAGCCAGAAAGCCGTTTCCAGATTGGCCGCCGGGAGGGTGATGTAATAATTAGTGATATCGGAACTGGTAAAAGCGTTATTCTCGCCCCCTACTTTCTGCAAAGGTTCGTCGTAGTTCGGAATATTTTTCGAGCCGCCAAACATCAGGTGTTCGAACAAATGGGCAAAACCCGTTTGAGTAGGGTCTTCGTCGCGGGAGCCAACATTATATAGGATATTAACGGCGGTAATGGGTGTAGAAGCGTCCTCATGAACAAACACCTGTAGGCCATTATCTAAAACAAATTTCTCGTAATGAATCATGAATATACCTTTTGCGTAAAGCTCTCGTTAGATAATACGCCATGAACAAAAGTACAGTTTCGGCGGTATAGAATCAAACGATGAAACCTGGTCATATACTTTGTTCATTCTGAAACATATCTTCCTGGCTTTACTTGGGCTTGTGTTGCCACTGCTTGCTCCGGCGCAGGTAATGAATGACCCGGCTTCGCAGAAACTGGTTCTAGCCACCCTCGACCATATCTATAACCTGGAATTTTCGGAAGCCGATGGCCTGATTAAACAACTTCAGGTTCGCTATCCACAGCATCCGGTTGGCCCGGTTCTGCGGGCCACGCAGATTGAGTTACAGAACCTCCCCCTGTCGGACAATAAAGCCGCTACGGGGCAATTCGCGCAGGCCGTTGAACAGGGAATGCAACTGGCCAGGCGCATGCTCGACAAAAATGAGAACGACCCGGAAGCGGTATTTTTTATGCTGACCTGCCACAGTTATCTGGCTTCGCTGTATAATAATCAGGGGGAGTCGTTAAAAGCAGTTGGGGAATCGAAAAAGGCGTATGATTTTATAAGGAATGGCTTTAAGCTGGTCGATAAAAACACTGATTTTTACTTTACCACCGGGCTTTACAACTACTACGTCGAACGCTACCCCGTTGACCACCCGATTGTGAAGCCAATCATGTTCTTTTTCGCGGATGGCAACATGGCTAAGGGACTACAACAGATGGACGTAGCCGCCCAGCGAGGCTTATTTATGCGAACGGTGGCCAACTACTACCTCGCTCATATTATGCTCAAGTACGAGAGTAACTCTGCGAAAGCGATTGGCTACGCAAAGTACCTGAGCGATAAATTCCCGGCCAATCCGCTCTTTGCTATGAATTATACGGAAGCATTGTTGCTCTCGGGGCACTACAATGAGGCTCGCCCTCACGTGCAGCGGCTCAAACAGATGCCTGGTAAACTGGTGCCGCTAGCGGTTAGTACGTTCTCCGGACTGCTGGCGGAGATGGCCGATAAGAAAGATAAGGAAGCTGCCGAATTTTACGAAGCCGCCCTCCGACTACCCGTCAATGTACCTTATACAAAGGAATATCAGGCTTTCGCCTACGCCGGTCTGGCGCGCATTGCTTCCCGGGCCAACGACCGGAAGAAAGCCGATATGTATTACAAGAAAGTACTCTCGATTGCTCAGTACAAATCGCTAATCCGCGAAGCGAAGGACTATTAGCCCCTCTTCTGCAACCAGCAGTTATTGCTGCACGGGGTCGACCCGAACGTAGCCCTTATCGCTGAAATGAATAATGTAATCTGATTTGAAGTGGGTGCTGGGGCGGTAATAGTCCGTCGTTATAATCTGCGCCCCCGACCGTTGGGCCGCTTCGAAACTCCGGTAATCGTTCTGGCGGGCCTCTCTCGTGTCGGCATCGGCGCGGGTACGGACCAGATATCCCTTTTTCACTAGTTCGGTTATCCTGACTTCGTCTTTCCGTGGGTCGTTCATAATCAGAAAGGCAGCTTCGGGCGTTCCCGGCTCCGAGTTGGTGAACAAAGTCCGGCCTTTCAAAGACGGATGACCGTTGATGTAAGCTGCCCTTTTGGTACCCGTCTCGTCCAGTACGAAAAGGAATTTACCCCGTGCATTTTTTGCCATCGGCCAGTTCCCCGCTAACACGGCCGCTTCGAGCGTTTTGCTTTTTCCCCGCACATCGTCGGGAGTGAGTAGTTTGTTGCGCCCCAAGCCCTGTACCACCGCACTATCTAACCGGTTCAGCACGGCGGCTGTGAACGATTCAGGAATAACAAAACCGGGTCGTTTGATGGTATCGTCTTTGGCGTTCATGGTCACGTAGACCGGGTAGTGGTCCGGGTGCGCATCCGACCAGCGTTTGAGTTCGGCCAGACACCCGGCAAACGTGGGGCAGTTGCTGCGGAAGTCAATATCCTGAATGTGCAGTACCTTGAAACCCGGGGTATTCATCTCACCGCCAGGGTCGTAAGGTGGTTGCCCTTTTGCCAATTTCATTCCCAGCGGCTGAGCATATTTCCCCCCCTTTTCATCAGCATACACATCAATTTCCAGCCCCCGCAAACCCAAATCCAGTTGTTCGCTCAGGCTGGTGTGGCTGTATTCAATGCCTTTGAATCGGACGGAGTCAGTGCGTGAGAGCATCGAAAAAAGAGCGGGATCTATAGCTTGTTTATAGCTATTGTGTGAGCCGATAACCTGAATCTGATTGATTCTTTTTGTATTGAAATCGGGTGGAGTAGTTAGGGTTGATATCCCTAGAAAGAGCAGAGAGAAGAGTGTTTTCATGATCGGAAAGGTATAGCCCTACAAGGTTTTGAAGGTTAAGATATGATTAAGTTTTTAAGACCAAAAGTAGTGCTTTTCAATCGTCATGATAACGGAATCGTAATCTGATAATTGGGTAGGCTAGGGGTATGTGCCGGTAATTTTGCGCCTTCAACTAATCAACAAAACGTATGAAGGTTAATTACCTTTCTCTTTTACGACCAGGTGCGCTGATGCTGGTGGCCTGCCTGTTGCTGGCGACGGCTTCACTACCGCTACAGGCTGCAGCCCCGGATATGCGCAGCGGAAAGCCATCGGCCGACATTACCGTCAGTGGTCGCGTGACGGATGCCGTCACAAACGAAGCACTCGCCGGCTGTACGGTCGTGCTGAAAGGAACCCAGCGCGGTACAACTACGGATGCCAACGGAACCTATAAACTATCCGTGCCCAACGAAAATGCTACGCTGGTTTTTGGCTTCATCGGTTTCAACTCACAGGAAGTTGCGGTTGGCAATAGAAGTACAATCAACGTAGCCCTAAGCGCATCCGCTTCCGACCTGGCCCAGGTAGTAGTGGTAGGTTACGGCAGCACCGCCAAAAGAGACGTTACCGGTGCCGTAACGTCCATCAAAAGCACAGAGTTTAACCGGGGTATCATCAACTCGCCGGAGCAACTTATTCAGGGAAAAGTGGCCGGGGTCAATGTGACTTCCGCCAGTGGCGAACCGGGTAGTCAGCAGCGGATTACGGTGCGCGGCCCGGGCGGTGTTAGGACTGGTAGTACGCCATTATTCGTACTCGACGGCCTGGCCCTGGACAATTCCAGTACGGGTGGTGCGACCAATCCGCTCACGTTCCTGAATCCGCAGGACATCGAAAGCATCGACGTGCTAAAAGATGCCTCGGCAACGGCTATTTACGGTTCTCGTGGGGCTAACGGCGTGATTCTGATTACCACCAAAAAAGGAAAAGCAGGAGCCACTACCCTGAATCTGTCGGCAAGTATGGCTATCTCGAACATAAGCCGGCCACTGGCCTTGTTTTCTGCCGATGAGTACCGGAAGCAGGTGGTGGCAGTGGGTGGTGTATTAGATGACCTGGGCGGTAACACCGACTGGCAGAAAGAGATTTCGCGGACGGCCTACACAAAAAACTATAACCTGTCGTTCGGTGGTGGCTCAGAAAAAACGACTTATTATGGTTCGGTGGGCGTTCAGAATCAGGAAGGTATACTCAAGAATAGTAACCTCAACCGTTACACGGGCCGTATCAACGTATCGCAGAAACTGCTCGATGACCGGATTACACTGGATGTCAATCTAAACGCTGCTTATACCGCCAATCAACGCCCACCCATCGACAATTCGTCGGGTGGGAGCGCTCCGGGTAGCCCGGGTAGTTTGGTGGGCGGGGCTATCTCCGCCAATCCGACGTATCCGGCTTACGATACAGATGGCAATCCGTACAAATACCAGGGTGGGACAAATCCGCTCATCACACTGGCACTACAGAAAGACATAACGACTACCAACCGGATTATTGCCAACGTTAGTCCTTCGTTCAAAATCACGAAAGATTTAGTGTACAAGCTAAGTACAGGACAAAAGTAGGGAGTAGCTGATGTTGAGGTAGTTTTGTGTCGCTAAACGTAAACCCCTCCAACTACTCCCTATGCAAAGTAACGAAGATGCTGTCTACGATGCCATCAAAGATCATTTTCAATGTGATAAACGGCGTATCCGCTTTATGGCCCTGCTGATCATTGCCCTCTTGAAACTGGCTGACTCCTCATTGGCTCAATGGAGTCTGGCTATCAACCA
>NZ_KB893596.1 GCF_000374085.1 Spirosoma spitsbergense DSM 19989
TAGATGATAATAAATCAGAATTGTCATCACCTCACTAAGAGTGAGTTGACTGGGATGATTCTTCTTGTAAGCACCACAGTGGTGA
Source organism: Spirosoma spitsbergense DSM 19989 (assembly GCF_000374085.1). Lineage (GTDB taxonomy): Bacteria > Bacteroidota > Bacteroidia > Cytophagales > Spirosomataceae > Spirosoma > Spirosoma spitsbergense. The sequence continues at coordinate 86 of NZ_KB893596.1, forward strand.
AGAGCTTTAGCAATGATTGAGCGTTGTGCTTTGCAAAAGTCATCGACATCGCAGTAAATTTCGGTCAGCATGTGAGTTCGGGGCTGGTTAGTTTTGTTTGGTTAGCACCCAAAACTACCAATTTCGGCTCATATGCCCTTTAAACGCCGGTTTTAAGAATTTCACAATCCCATAGTTCGCGTTAACATTAACTTAATAAGACTTATGAACCATTCATATGTGTCAACGTAGTAATTTGCCGAGCGAAACTTTTTAATACGTACAAACTCAACATCCGTATGAAACAATTATTTATGCTGGCCCTGATAGGACTGGCTGGAGTAACAGGGTGCTCCCAGAAAGAGTCTGTGCTAAACACGGTTGTGAGTCCGACAACGGACAAAGAAGCTGACATGCTCCGCGTGCAGTTCCAGGGGAAGTATAAGATAGTAAGCTCCCTGAGCGATGTGGCTATTGATGTCAATCAGGACGGAGTAGCCTCGACCAATATGCTTCAGGAGATACCGGATTTAGCCCTGGATAACCAGACCAAGTACAACGTCGAACTTCGTATTACTGACCCCTCCCTGTATAATCCGGCGTATACGCCTGCCAACTACCCCAAAACACCGGAGTACTTTTTTGTACAGTGGTGGCCAGAACAGTTCATTCGAACCGGACCGGGAAAAGTTTGGGATAATAACGAAAAGATTGCCTACAATCCGAATTACGTGGTCGACTATGAGTTTCAGAGTACACTGCGTAAATTCTCGTTCTCCTCCGACCACAAACAGATTACGGTCATTCCGGATGATAATGGAAATCCGTTTCGCTGGATACGGCCCGAATCAGTGACCGTACAGGACAATGGTCAGTTAAAAACCGTTAACAAGCGCAGGGTATACACCAGCGCGGGCGTAACCGATGTAATAATCACTACGGTATATGAGCGGTTTACGACGATTACGTAGCCAGTTAATCTCGTTCGTTCGTCTGTTAACCCGCCCGCAGCACTTTCTCCAGCCACTTCATGGTAATCAGGTACGTTGGTTTGACGCCCAGCGTACCCAAACTGCCCGATGCCAGGGTGGCACCCGTGAGCATGGGGTTATCCGACGCGTAGTAGGCGTAGCGGACTTTTACATCGGCGGGTACACTGTGACGGATTTGCAGGTGGGCCTGAATCGCTTTCTGGTAATGTGCTCCTTCCATTTCCAGGCCAATGGCTTTCCAGGATGACTTGCAGAAGTAGCTCAGGATATCCCGGTTCTGCAAGGAGGTCCCCAGCACCGTAATCATCGCTCCTTCGAACACCGCCAGTCCGTGCCCCTCGAAATCTTCCTTTCGGAAATCATTGTCCAGCGGATAGTTGTCGGCGGTGCCTTCAAAAATGTGTGATGTCGGAATCATCAGGTCGCCTTTGTCGCCGGTCAGAATGCCCGCTTTGCCCATAATCGTGATGGAGGCCACCCTAAGTGGGAATGGTTCATCATTTATTTCGTAGGGTTTCAGCAGTTCGTCCATTGTTTCGAACGCCTGTTCGCCGAAGGCGTAGTCCATCACGAGTAGTAATGGCTGGGTGGCTCGAACATAGTCCGGGTCAGCCCTGAGTTCAGTCGACAAAGTCGTCATGTCGCACTGCGCCAGGTCGATTAGCTGCACCTGCAAACTGGTACCAGCGGTATCTTCCAGTACATGCATCCCATGTTCGACGGCGTAACTGACAACCCGCTTCCGAAGGTCGCGTTTGGCCGACATACTCAGAGTCATGGCCAGGTCGTACAGGTCATCCCAGGTGGTGGCATCAGCCAGAGCCGCCGGAGCATAGAGGCAGTTCATCACGCTGTGCGGATTGGCACTGATGATATGCAGCGGCCGGTCCTGCAACCCGTTTGCCCAGATGTAGGCCTTGATGCGCGTGGCCCAGCGTTCGCCGTACAGGTGCTGACCAACGCGTTCGCGGAGCATGGGCGTAAAATTGATTTCGCGGTCGAGGTTCTTTTCGCGTACCTCGCTGATGGACACGCTACCCAGGCTATGGACGATCTGAAACAGGCCATTATTGGTATTACCCGTTTCCTCAAAACGAAGGTAAGCCCGCTGCGTTTCTTCAAAGGTGCGGCCCAGAATCGAACTAAGGTAGGTCAGGGCGAGTTCGCGCTCATCGTCGGTAACGGTGCCCCCCGACCGGATGATGGTTTCGAGCTTCTCCCACTCCCTCGATTTGCTGCCCCGTTCCTGGAACGCGTTCCGCCGGATTTTGTCGGCTTCCATGAACATAAACGTCAGGTGAGTCAGGATGTCATAGATTTCGCTGCGGCCATTGGTCACTTCAATCACCATCTGGTCCTGGTCGATGCGGTAGCAGTTGCGACGGCGTTTGGCGGGTACCAGCACCGGGAAATGGGCATGCTCGAAACCCTCGCGGGAAGCCAGCGTAACGACCCGGCAGGCTTCGATACCCTTCGGCAAGCGATCCATTACGTATACCAGTCCGTCCAGTTCTACGCGTTGCGGGTCGCCTACGAAGCCATAGATTTCTGGTTGCAGCGTGAGCAGCGCCCGGCGAATCTCTTCGCCCGATACGCCCGATGGTTTGTAAAATCCCCGGTTAAACAAGTGGCGCATGGTAATGTAGAGCCGTTCGATGGCCGCGCGCGATTCCTGGGCGCGGGTAAGCGGAGGGGAAGACTGTTCGTTCATGACTGTTATGCAGCGTATTGACCCGCAAGTTACGCGGTCAACTCCGTACGGACGGTTAGCCGTACGTGAAATTACTGTTTACCGGGGTACAACGTGTACTGCCGGAAATGGGGGATGAGACAGGGAAGACTGTTGCGCTAACCTAAAATTAGCGGCCTGTTGGTGCCGAAAGCAGGACGACGAGTGCGGTTTCGGTGATTTTACGGTACTTTTGGCGCATGAAAATCCCACTTCGGGCGGTTGTCCTCCTTGTATTAACCGGGTTGCTACTGAGTCAGTCCGTGCGGGCGCAACCGATGCCCGGTATACCCACTAGCCCCGACCCGACGGGTATTAACAAAGGTCGCTTTATTGGCGTGGTAGTGAGTACGGCGGCATTTTATACGATTACGCTGCTCTTGCTCAAGAAGCAATGGTACAAGAAACGGGTGCCCTTTCACACCTTCAACGATAACCGGGAGTGGCTCCAGATGGACAAAGTGGGTCACGTGGCTACGGCTTATTGTATGAGTCGGGGTGGGTATGAACTCATGCGCTGGAGTGGTGTTGACGAACGCGCCAGTATCCTGACGGGTGGTTTGCTGGCCCTGCTGTTTCAGACGACGCTGGAAGTGTATGACGGCCATGCTGACGGGTGGGGGTTTTCGAAAGGTGATATGCTGGCCAATGTTGCCGGTACGGCTCTCTTTGTGGGGCAGCAATACGGCACCGGACAGCAGGTGGTAAGCATGAAATATGGGTTCCGGAAAACGATTTTTCCGCCCTACCGCCCAAACTTACTGGGTAAAACCACCGGACAGCAGATGCTTAAAGACTACAACGGGCAGCAGTACTGGCTATCGGTCAACCTGGCATCGGTACTGCCGGTAGGGGAGCGTTTTCCGCGCTGGCTGAATCTGGATGTAGGGTACAGTGGCAGCGGCATGATTGGTGGCCATGATAATCCGGTGGTGTTCGATGCGGATGGAAAGGAGGTGAAGTTTACGCGCTACCGGCAGTTTTTTATCTCGCCCGATGCCGATTTATCCCGCATCGGTACGTTTTCTCCTTCGTTACAGCGATTCATTGGGACAGTTCAGTTTTTCAAGATTCCGGCACCGTCACTGGAGTTCAGTCGGGTAAAAGGCCTTCGGTTTCACCCGCTTATTCTCCCCAAAGAGTAACGCAGTAAGGAGTGTAGCCGCGCATCGCGGTATGGTTCTAGCCTATGGCTGTCATTCGTACCGCCCTCCACCAATATCCAGCCCCAGTTTAAGGCTAAAATAAGCGTTTGAACTCTCGTAGTTCAGATTAGCCCCTGACTGACCAACCACGATTCCCCTGGTTTTGGGCACCAGATTATACTCGGCTCCCAGCACAAAGTGGCGCGCTTTGAAACCAGCCCGCACCATAGCACCAAATTTGGTACCACCGGATATCCCACCATTTACAGAACCCCCATTGTCTGAAAGATTGACACTAAGAATGCTGAACACCCCAGCCCCAGCCCCAATAAAAGGCCGGAAATCAGTATCCGACAGCAGGTAGTTTCCGGTAATCAGGTAAGAGCTTGCCCCTTTTAGGGTTGTTTCACCCTGCTCATTATTCAGCGTATAGGCTTTAATAATCAGGCCCAGTTCGTACCGTAGTCCCAGGTCAATCCGGTCACTAAGTCCGTACTTAGGCTCCACCGACAACAGCAGCCCGCCCGATGCCCCCCGGCCGATGGGGAGCGCGTAGCCGCCAGACAGGTTTACCTTGAACGCCTTGAACTCCTGAGCGGTAGCCGTCATAGTCGTGAGCGTAAACAGAAGCAGAAAAAAACGGTTCATAAGCGTAGTGAGCAGGACTTACTGTAGTAGTCGTTCTGCAAACATACGGTTGTATTGGCTGATTACAACAGTCGGCCGCCGGGTGCTTTTGGTTACCTTTGCTCCGTACATACCCCCGGACAGATCGCTTTGATCAGCCGATTCTGCCGGGAGAGAGCCAGGCTACCTTATGACATTTGACGACTACTTAGCCCAGAAAAAAATTGATGCCGACAGGTTTCAGCAGGCAGAACCCGAACGATTCAGTGAGTGGCAACGCGAATTTGCCCAGATGCATCCCGAAAGCTTTACCGTTCAAAAGAAATTTCTTTTGAATGATACCCGAAGGAAGTACCTTGTTCGTTAACGTGTATATGTTTAAAAGCTTGAAGGTCGGGCTTTGTCTTATCCAACCCATCATTTTATTTTTATATGAGCCTTACATTAGGAGAACTACGGGGCATAACCGATGCCGTACAGAATGCCCTGAAGGCTCAGGGCATCAGTGATAGTGATTCGCTGCTCGAAGCGACTAAAACCCCTAAAGACCGTAAAGAACTGGCTGCCAGTTCCGGCGTTGATGGCGCTGTTATCCTGGAATTGGCTAACCGGGCCGATCTAGCCCGCATAAAGGGAATTGGCCGGGTATACAGCGATCTGATGGAAGAAGCAGGCGTTGATACCGTGAAGGAACTGGCGCAGCGATCCGCTAAAAACCTGCATGCCAAACTGATTGAAATTAACAGCGTCCGGCAGTTTACCCAGCGACCACCCTCCGTAGAGCAGATTGGTGATTTTGTGGAACAGGCAAAGCTCCTGCCCAGAATGCTGGAATACTAAGAAACCGTTTCTACAAAAAAGGGGGTGATCGATCACTCCCTTTTTTATGGCAGGACCTGCGTAAGTCGTTTACTGAATACACCTGATCACTTGGCGGATTTTCGTAAATAGCTTTCCAGTCGATTTTCCAGTTCAGCCTGACTCAGGTTGATAAACAAGTCGCCGTTGATGGCCAGGGACAACCGGCCGCTTTCTTCCGAAACCGCAATAACGGCTGCGTCCGTTGCTTCACTCATCCCCAGTGCCGCCCGGTGGCGAAACCCCAGCGAAGGTGGCAACTCATCATCATCCGATACGGGCAAAATGCAGCGGGCCGCCCGCAAACGACCTTCGCTGATGATAACAGCCCCGTCGTGCAGGGGACTGTACTGACTGAAAATAGCCAGCAATAGCGGTTTGGATACATCGGCATCGATTATCTCGCCCGATTCGGCAAACTTTTCCAGGTCATCGTTTTTCTGAAGCACCAGCAGCCCCCCCGAAAATTCACCGCTCAACGCTTTGCAGGTTTCCATAATGGGTTTCAGCGGGGTATTTGCATCGGTTCTATTGACATCACGGAACAGCCACTGCCGTAGCAGACGACTATTGGTGAGGTTCGTCGACTTGCCAATGAGCAACAAAAAACGCCGGATTTCATGCTGAAAGATGATAATCAGGGCCAATGCGCCAACGCTGATGAAATACTCCAGGAGAGTAGTCATCAGATTAAGACCCAGGGCTTTAACCAATAGATAGGCCAGATAAACCAGCAGGTACCCGATAAATACCCGACTGGCAACACTGCCCCGAACGAGGTTATAGATTTGGTAGATAAGCAGGGCTACCAACCCAATATCGAACAGGTCGAGCCAGCCGATGTCTAAAAATCCCAGGCGAAAAGCCAGCATGTACTAAGTAAAGAAAGTTTCCGGGTTAAATATAAACAGAATCATCCGATGCCGTTACTTTCTGCCTCGAAAGGAGCGATAGCTGCGTATTCCACCGATCAAACCAGCCAGGGCTCAGATATCAATCGTTTGCCCTTCCGTGGCCAGATACGTTTCCGGGAAAACAGCTCGGGCCTCGCTTAGAAATGGCTCGAACTCTTTATATCGGGACGAAAAATGCCCGATCAGCAACTGACCGACACCCGCTTTTTCGGCAATCGTAGCCGCCTGACGAGCGGTAGAGTGAAAAACTTCAGCCGCTCGTGCCTGATTATCTTCCAGAAAGGTGGCCTCATGATACAGTACATCAACACTCTGTAGCTGTGGTATTATCGCATCGGAATACCGGGTATCGGAGCAATACGCGTAGGAGCGGGGAGGGGGTGCCGGTTCTGTATAGTCAGCAACGGCGTAGCGAACAGACCCGTCCGCATCCAGAATATCCTCCCCTTCTTTTAGCTGTTTGAGGTAGGCTACCGGAATATCGGCGGGCAACTTATCCCGCAGCAGGTGGGGCTTGCCCGGTTTTTCCCGAAAGAGGTAGCCCGTACAGTCAACCCGGTGCTCAAGGGGGATGGACTGCACGCTCATGAGCGGATGATCGAGTAAAAATACCGTCTTGTCGGGGTCAACAGCCTGAAAATGTAGCTTATAGCCCAGTCGGGAGTTCGATACACGAAAAATAGTGGTCAGGACCTCGTCCAGACCACGCGGCCCGAACAGGTACAAATCTTCCGTCCGCCCGGCCATGTTCAGCGTCGACAGCAGGGGAGCCAGACCAAAGTAATGGTCGCCGTGCAGGTGACTGATAAAAATATACCGTAATCGGCCGGGCCGGATGCGTTGCTCAATCAACCGGAACTGAGTACCCTCACCGCAATCGATCAGTACATAATCGTTGCCGATGGTTACCAGCTGAGCGGTCTGGTGAAGCCGGAGTGTGGGCGTAGACGAACCCGCTCCCAGAATGGTCAGGGTGAAGGGCGAACGCTTCGGATGCGGATGGTCTGATTTAGCTATACTCACAGATGCTGGTCGGGATGGCTGGTCAGGTTAATTTTCGACACTGCCCCCAAGATCATATTCGTCATCTTCTTCGCTGCGGAAGTCATTTTCCAGTTCATTCATGAACACAGCATCGATGGCTTCCTCTACGGTGGGCATAATGGTCAGTTCGCTCAGATTGGATTTGTCCAGGAACTCAATCAGGTCGTCGTTTTTGGTCACTGCAATGAACAGGCCATTCTCGTTGGTACACTGTCGGCTTGTTTTACGCAGGGTAGTTACTCCTCCCTGATCCACGGATTGAACCGGGTCCATATCAATAATGATATTACTATACCCTTCCCGAAACAAAACGCGGCTAACCGTCTCAAATTCAATAGGAACTTCGTCCGAAAAGGCACTTTCTGTTAAGCGAAGCAGGGCAAACTGTTCGTTTTTTTCGATTGTGTAATTCATAATCTGTCAATTTTTAATGATTGACTGACTACCGGGCAACGGAGCAATGCGCTGCCGGATAATCACTCGAATTTAGTTTTTTAGTACCTGTAGAATGTTTTTTTCGATTCGTACGAGCGGGTCGGCAACCATGTCGGCCCGGAAAGACTGCCCCGTCACGGTTTCAAACAGTTCAATGTACCGGGTTGTTATCTGGTTTACCCACTCGTCCGACATGGCCGGAACAGACTGACCGGTTTTTCCCTGAAAGCCGTTGGCAATGAGCCATTCCCGAACGAACTCTTTGGACAACTGCTTCTGCTGCTGTCCGGCGTTCTGGTTCTGCTCGTACACATCGGCGTAAAAATACCGGGAAGAATCGGGTGTATGTACTTCGTCGATCAAATAAACCGTGCCATTCAGACTCCCAAACTCATATTTGGTATCGACCAGAATGAGTCCCTGCCCGGCCGCCATGTCCGTTCCCCGCGCAAAAAGGGCCAAGGCGTACCGTTCTAACTGGACATATTCCTGTTCCGAAACGATACCCTGTTTCAGGATTTCTTCCCGACTAATGTCTTCATCGTGCCCTTCGTAGGCTTTGGTCGAAGGGGTAATAATGGGTGTTGGCAGGCGGTCATTCTCCCGCAATCCATCGGGCAGGGATACCCCGCACAGTATCCGGTGGCCATCCCGATACTGCCGCCAGGCATGTCCTGCCAGATATCCCCGAACAACCATCTCTACGGCATACGGCTCACATTTCAGGCCGATACTCACGTTAGGGTCCGGCACATCGAGAAGCCAGTTGGGGACGATGTCGGCCGTGGCCCGTAAAAAATAGGCGGCTGTCTGGTTCAGGACCTGTCCTTTGAATGGAATGGGCCGGGGTAGCACTACATCGAACGCTGAGATACGGTCAGAGGCAACCATCACCAGTTTCGGGCCATTGCTCTGATCAGAAAAAGAGTATACATCCCGCACTTTGCCGCGGTAAAAGCCCGTTTGACCGGGGAAATTAAAATTGGTTTCCTGGATGGCGTTCATCAGAATGGGTTTACGGTTTATGGTTTGTGGTTTATGGTTTACGACTGGCTGGTGTGTAACTACGTCGTCATCAGCCAATCGAACCGGCGAACCGGCATAACCAAAAACTCTGAACGATAAACCAAATTACAATTTCTCAATAATAATAGCCGATGCTCCACCGCCCCCGTTGCAGATACCTACTGCCCCATAGCGGCCGCCGGTCTGTTGCAGCACATTGGTAAGCGTCGTGAAAATGCGGGCACCCGATGCGCCCAGTGGATGGCCAATAGAAACGGCTCCGCCCAGTACGTTCATTTTCTCCTGGGGTACGTTCAACACTTTGCTGAACGCCAGTGGTACAACGGCAAAGGCTTCGTTTATTTCAAAAAAGTCGATGTCATCGATGGTCAATCCGGCCCGTTCAATCGCCAGGGGAACTGCTTTCGTGGGAGCGGTGGTAAACCACTGGGGTTCCTGCTCGGCATCGGCGTAGGCCAGAATCCGGACCAGTGGGTTTAATCCCAGTTCGTCCGCTTTCCGTCGGCTCATAACCACCACTGCCGACGCGCCATCGCTGATGGGGGAGGAGCTGGCCGCTGTTACCGTACCATCCGTCGAGAAAGCGGCTTTCAGGGTTGGGATTTTATCGTAGATAACATTTTTATATTCTTCATCTTCCCCAACGGTCACGGTGCCCTTGCGCCCAACCACATCGACCGGTACGATTTCGGCACCAAACTGACCATTTTTCGTACTGGCTTCCGACCGCTGGTAGGATTGAATCGTATAGGCATCCTGCTCTTCGCGGCTGATCGTATATTTCTGGGCCGTCTTATCGGCAAACAGACCCATCGCGCACTCGTCATACACATCGACCAGCCCATCGCGGGCCAGCCCGTCTACCAGTTCCGCGTTTCCGTATTTATAGCCAAAACGTGCTTTTGGTACGTAATAGGGGATATTCGACATGCTTTCCATACCACCCGCCACAACAATATCGGCCTGCCCAAGCTGAATGGCCTGAGCCGCCAGCATAATGGCTTTCGTGCCCGATGCACAAACTTTATTGATGGTCGTACACGGAATGGTTGCCGGTAAACCCGCTTTCAGGGCGGCCTGTTTGGCTGGAGCCTGCCCCAGGTTAGCCGACACGACATTACCCATGTACACTTCCTGTACCTGTTCGGGCTGGATACCGGCTCGGGCCAAAGCCCCTTTTATGGCTGCCGCTCCCAGGTCAATGGCCGACAGCGTGGAGAATACACCGCCAAAACTGCCAATGGGTGTGCGAACAGCGGTAATAATAACAACTTCGTTCATGTTCTTTGTATTTAGGGTATTCAGTCTGAGGTATTCGGTTGGCTGACGCGTAAAAGCTGTTGATGCGTCAGCCAACCGTAAACCGCAAACCGAATTACCACCGATTCGTGTTTTCTTTGGGTTTTGTTCCCGTTCGGCGGGCTGCCCGCGTCAATGCATAAGGCAGGTCATCACCCCGCATGGCATCGAGCAGTTGCATGGCTTGGGCTTCATTCAGGTTAAGCCGCTGAAAACGACGCAATAGCTCATCCTGCCGGTCTGACCGTTCAACCTGTTGCCCGCCTGAAGGTTTTGGTTTCGTAATGGGTTGCGGTTTCTGACCAGCATCCTGCGGACGTTTCTGAGTAGCCGGAGGTTTGCCGGAGTAACGGGTTTTTACCAGTTCAAAATTATACCGGGCCGGTTCATTATTGGAATTTTCGAGCAGTGCTTTTTCAAACAGGACCAGTGCTTTTGCGCTGTCACCTTCCAGGCAGGCCATTACGCCCAATTGTGTCGCGGCTGCTGTACGAAGGTCGGCCCGGTCGGACTGGAGCAGTGTTTCATACTGGGGTCTTGCTTTTGCATACCGCTTCAGATTAAAATAGGTATGGCCAAGATTTAACCGCACGGCTGGATCAATCGTTGTTGTTCGCTTGCTCAGATAGGCATATAATTCCAGGGCACGCTGATACTGACCGGCCTGATAGGCGGCCTGTGCATCCTGGCGAGCCTGATTATTCTGCGAAACCTGATTTTGTGCGAGTAAATTATTCAACCAAAGCCAGGCCGCAATGACTAAGTACATCATAATAGCATAACCAATGGGTGGTCAAAAATAAGACGAAACATTGAGACCAACTCATAACCGAAAGGTTCGGATAGTCACAATTAAGTCGAGAAGGAGCAATCCCAGCGCAGCCAGGAGGAAATAATAGTATTTATTTGTCGAAACCGCTATGCGCTGCTGGTCGATGGCTCCCCCTTTCAGCGACCGTAAAACGCCGGCTAACTCATTTATATATCGGCCATTGACATCGGCCTGAATATATTGCCCCCGTCCATCCCGCGCAAGATTCTTTAGAAACTCGCTGTTCAGACGGCTGCGAACAATCTGGCGGCTATCGTCGCGAATAAAATCTCGTCCATTCCGAATGGATGCCCCTGTTTCGGTACCGACCCCCACGGTGATGAGGGGCATATTCTGCGTGCGAAGCCGGGCTAATGCGCTACGCTCGCAGGGGGCAAAATTTTCACCGTCACTGAACAGAACGATGGACCGGACGTTTTGGCGGGTCGATGGGTCGGTCAGTAATTTCTGATAAGCCAGTTCGATAGCACTGCACAGGTCCGTTCCCCCGGTTGGGACAATGCTGGTATGTACTTCGCGGATGAGTTGCTTGAGGGCATCCTGATCCGCAGTAAGTGGCGATAAGACGAAGGACTCAGATGATGCCAGCACCAATCCGAACCGGGTAGCGGGCAGCGTGTCGCACAACTGCTGAATATCGTATTTTACCCGCTCCAAACGGGTTGGCACTACATCGCTGGCATCCATAGACCGGGATATGTCAACCAGCAGATACGTGTCATGGCCGGTAGTGGCCAGTTCACTTTCCGCTTCGCCGAAGGAAGGCCCCAATAACGCAATGATCAATAACGTAAGGTAGCTTCCACGCAGAAAAAATTTAGGTACTACGCCCCAGGCTGACGTATTTAACTGGCGGGCCAGCCGAAAAGTACGCCATACGTACAGCGTGTAGACGCTGATAAAAAGAAAAATGAAAATAAATTCGGTACGCGAAAAAGGATATAACCAGTTCATTCAGTAAAGTATCAGGCTGAGACTGACTTGGTTTGGTAGGGAAGCTATCCCAAAACGGAAAGGCGAAATTAATGATTACAAAAAGATTTTTGGACTCCCTATTGACCTAAACGATGAATTACTCTATCTTTGTGTCCCAATCGTTCAGGAAGAAGGGAATGATTGGGCTTCGGAGAGATGCCTGAGTGGCCGAAAGGAACAGTTTGCTAAACTGTCGTACTGGTAACGGTACCGAGGGTTCGAATCCCTCTCTCTCCGCTGAGTACAGAGTAAACCTTCGGGGTGTAGCGTAGCCCGGTATCGCGCCTGCTTTGGGAGCAGGAGGTCGTAGGTTCGAATCCTGCCACCCCGACACTGAAAATCAAGCACTTATCAGCAATGGTAAGTGCTTTTTTCATTTCGACTAACACGGGATCAAATCTAAAAGTTGTGGAGTGGATTGTATTTGGATCAATTCAAAAACTTGTGGAGGGCATAGGCTTTTTCTAGCTTTGTGAGTTTGATCACCCCTAGCTCGTTTTGGAGAGTTTCTTGCCTATCATCCAGTTCCTGTTGCCCGATTTTATCCTGGAACATTTCGAATTGACATCCATTGACCGTCAGGATGGTATCTTTCAGGTCCATATCGAAGAGAAAAACGCGGATCAGAACAATCTAGAAAGGAAAAAACTACTCTCCAAAGGCTTTTTCCCACCGATCACCGTCCAGGATTTTCCCCTCCGTGGACACCAGGTTTTCCTCCCTATCAAGCCTCGTCGGTAGCTCAATACCCAAACCGGTAAAGTCGTGTATCCAGATTGGACCCATGTGGCGGATGGAGCGCGGATGACCAGTGAGTTTGCCGCTTTTTTAAAAGATATCAGTCGATACCAACCCCACTAACATCCGATCCATCGGAGGCTTTTATGGGGTTGATGGCAGCACCCTATTGCGGCACTATGGTGACCTTCAGGATGGATTTAAAAATTGGGATCAACGCCAGCATGCTAAAGACTGGTTGCTTTACCCTCAAAATGTGGGTACGCATCTGTCTATTGATGAAACGAGTCTGTGGAATGGGGAGTTGTATACGATTCTGACCAATAAAGCGGCCAAAGGCGGTAAGGGTAGCATTGTGGCCATTATGGCAGGCGCCAAAGCCCAGATAGTCATTGACATCCTGCAAAAAATCCCCGAAAAGCTTCGTAAAAAAGTATGTGAGATTACCCTCGACATGGCCAGTAATATGGCTTTGATGGCCAGGAAATGTTTCCCAAAGGCTATTCAAGTGACCGATCGTTTTCATGTTCAACAATTAGCCCTGGAGGCCAGCGGGACAGCTTACTTTTTGAACGATATCCTGCCTTGAAGCGGGCTTATGAATTGAGCAAGTCACTGATCCTTATCTTCGCGACGACCACTGACAAACTCTACGGCTTAGGGCGTTTAGCCAAGTGGCATGAGCAGGTACGCCAGGCTGGTTTCAAGGCCTTCAACACGGTGGCTCGCTCGATCCAGAACCATTATCCGACCATCCTGAACTACTTTGACAATCGAAGTACCAATGCGTCGGTTGAATTCTTTAATTAAGACGGTTACGGGGCAAACGAAGTACGTTTGTAAGCCAGAGCATAGCCGCTGTCGGTCAGTGATGGCCTTGCTTGTCAGCGTGTCAGGTTTTATCGCTGAAAAACGGGCCGGGTAAACGGTGGCTGGAGGAGCAGGTGAAAGGAGTTTTCATCGCCCAGTGCAATGGCCCGGCGGAGGTCATTTTCGGCCTGGGGGAGTTGGCGGAGTTCAATTCGGGCCAGGGCACGCCAACGGTAGGCGTCGGGTTGCTCATCCCTGAAATGCCAAACGGCTTTATCGAACTCCCGGAATGCCTGCTGAAATTCGTTGGTCTTGTAATACGCAATGCCGCGCTCCAGATAACAATCTGCCAGGGTATTGTCCCGATTCAGGGCTTCGGTCAGGTCGTAAATGGCGGAGTAATAGTTTGCCTGAGCGAGCTGGCATTTGCCCCGGTAGGCATACGCAATGGCTGATTTTGGCTGTTGCTGTACGACATTGTCGAAGTAGGTATGTGCTTCAATAATATCTGATTGCTGGAAGAGATCAATGCCTTTTTTGAACCGTTTTCGATCCTTATCGGCATCGGTATCATGGTCGACCATGTAATACCGGATGGTTAAATAAATACCAAAAAACAGACACAACAACGCAATTTCCATATCTCCGTATGATTGCTTCTATAGGTACTGAGTTAAGTTAAGGCGGAGTGGCTTTCTTCTGCAAACCGCAACATTAGTTTAGTTCGGCCTGAACGGCCCTGGGTAAACTCTTTTTAACCAGCTCGTAGGAGTGGTCTATCCAGTCGTGAACGTCGGCCATTCGAATGCTTCCGTCGAGGGTGACGGTGTTCCAGTGGGTCTTGTTCATGTGGTAACCGGGCGTTACAGCGGAATGTTCTTCCCGTAGCATAACGGCCCGTTCGGGGTCGCATTTCAGGTTGACTGTCGTCGGTGTGCTCTCCGTAGCTAACAAAGCGAACATCTTGCCCGGCGTTCCGGCAGCCCCCACTTTAAACACCAGCGCATCACCGCCAAACGGAAACGATTCGGTAACGCTGGGTTTAGTTATGCAGTATTCGCGCAGTGTCTCGGTATTCATCGTGCGCAGTGCCGGACGGTGTAAATAATGATAGCGACCAAGAACATGACAATCGAAATTCGATTGATTCCGTGCATCATACGCAGGTTTACACTGGTTGGGTGGTTCGGGTCGGGCTTGCGAAACACGCGCAGGAAATAAGAAAAAACAGGACCAATTTTGAGGTAATCTAAGAATCTATTCACGAGCAATTAATGTATAGCGGACCGCGCGGGCAGCCCCGATTGACGAAATGAAGAATGGATTATGTACCTGCAAAAACGAGTAACGAACGCGGGCAAAAAAACACTACCTTACGTGTAGCCGGATTGTTTAATAGTCATTATGGGGCACCCGTGCGGTTTATTATTCATGCACTAAACCTGGTTCAATCCACCGCGCATCTTCCCGGATGAGTTCAATTAATTCATCAACAGCCCGATCGGCGGGAACCGATTTTTTGATGACCTGTTGTCCCCGGTACAGGGCAATTTTGTCGCGCCCGATGCCCACGTAGCCATAATCGGCATCGGCCATTTCGCCCGGACCATTTACAATACAACCCATAATGCCAATTTTAACCCCTTTCAGATGATCGGTGCGCTGGCGGATGCGGGCCGTCGTTTCCTGTAAGTCGAACAGCGTGCGGCCGCAGGATGGACACGATATGTATTCGGTTTTGGTGATGCGGGTACGGGCGGCCTGTAAAATACCAAAGGCCAGACTGTTGAGCGTTTTTAGATCTCCACTTTCCGGCTGTGCCAGCATAATCCCATCGCCCAGGCCATCGATCAGCAATCCACCCACGTCGGTGGCGGCATACAGGGGGACATCTTCGTCCGGTACGTTGGAATAACTTCGCTGCACAGCAATGGGTGTTGTAATGCTCTGATTAATCAACTCAACAAACAACCGGCGCAGTTCCGGCATGGCGTGGGCATTGTCGGTTTTTATAAGCAGCACAACGGTCTGGTCATCGCGAAATCTGTCGAGCAGGTTTTTTGAACATTCCGGTAAGGATAACTGAACGAAGTTGAGCCGGGTGTGCAGGGGCATTTTCTCCGTCTCGGCCTGTATATATTCCGCTGCGGTCAGTAGCGGAAAGGTATTGAGTATATCAGTAGTCGTCTGCCAGATCCCATAATCCAGAATCTGCTTCAATCCATTCGGCAACATGAAGGCTGCCGGATGTTTTCCCGTGTAGATGTAATCAGCCCCCAGGTCATTCATTCGCCACTTGTCGGGTTCGGGCAGGTAAAAATGCCCGATGGGCTTCAAATCGTCATGAACAACTACCGGCGTCCGGCTGAAATCGGCAATGACACGCGGTACGTTCTGACCACCGAAATTAGCAACCGAATGAGTTGTTCGGCGGGTGTACTGGAATGGGGTAATCGGGTAAGTATTGATAGCCGGAATTGGCTGGCTCATTTCTGTCCGCTTTGTGTAGCGGTCGATGAGCGCCTGGGCAACGGGCGCTTCGCGTTCCGGCTCTTCCGTGAGCGATACGCGAACGGTATCACCGATACCATCTTCCAGCAGCGTGCCAATACCCAGGGCCGATTTTATGCGTCCGTCTTCAGCTTCACCGGCTTCGGTCACGCCCAGGTGCAGGGGGTAGGGTTTTAAGCCTTCCTGATCCAGCCGCTGTACCAGCAGTCGATAGGCCTGCACCATCACCTGCGGGTTGCTGGACTTCATACTCAGTACGATATTATAATACTGCTCATCCTCGCAGATGCGCAGAAACTCCAGCGCCGACTCTACCATGCCCACCGGCGTGTCGCCGTAGCGGCTCAGAATCCGGTCGGAGAGGGAGCCATGGTTGGTGCCGATGCGCATGGCCGTACCGTATTCTTTGCAGATGCGTACCAGCGGCAGAAACTTGGCCCGGATACGCTCCATCTCGGCGGCATAAGCATCGTCGGTATAGTCGATAAACTCGAAGCGTTTGCGGTCGGCGTAATTGCCGGGGTTGATGCGGACTTTCTCCACAATCCGGGCGGCCAGTTCGGCCGCGTTGGGGGTGAAGTGAATGTCGGCGACAAGGGGTGTGGTGTAGCCACGCGCCCGTAGTTCTTTGCGAATGTTCTCCAGATTCTGGGCTTCCTTCACGCTGGGCGCCGTAATCCGGATATACTCGCAACCCGCTTCAATCATCCGGATACTCTGCTCTACCGAACCCGCTGTATCCATCGTATCGATGGTAGTCATGGATTGTACCCGGATTGGGTAATCAGACCCCATCGGCACATCACCAATGTTGACCGTTATGGTCTTTCGGCGAATGTACTGCGTAAGCGAGGGCGTGTACAGAACGGCTGGGTTGGATTGATCCGGCAAACCGGCTGTGGCTGAGATGGAAGGGGTAAGCAGTGAATCGAGCATACAAGTTGCGGCAGGGCTGTTTTTACACAAACAAAGGTACGGAAAAAGCCACTGTCCGGTTTTGACATCTGGTCAACTGGAAAACGTAAGGTTTTACGTAAATGTTCGCTTTTGATGATAAACATCATTCGTGCAAATAACATTGATAGTGAGTTTTTTATGTCAGAAGGGGTAAACAAAAGAGTTGTTTACCAGTTGATTCGTTCGAAGACTGCAAGCATATATGAAATGGGGTTTGAGTCAAAAACTGGAAATACAACCAATTAACTAACGAAAACAACGCTATGAAAACTAAAGTAGTAAGTGCTCTCGCATTAACGCTGCTGCTAACCGTTGGGGCCTATGCCCAGGAAAACGCAGCCATGACTAAACAGGAGAAGAAAGAAGCACGGCAGCAGGTGAAAGCCGAGCGAAAAGCCCGCGTGAAAAGTGACCTCAAAAATGCTGGCGAACACGTAGGTGATGCCGCTGATGAAGCGGGGCAGGGGATAAAGCGGAAGGCCAAAGTAGCTGGTGCCGCTGTGGATACCACGGCCCAGAAGGTAGGGCGGGCAGTTAACAAGGGCCTGGACAAAGCCGAGAATGCCATTGTTACGGAAGGCGATAAACTGAAAGCTAAACGGGATTCGACACAGGCTGTTAAAGCCCGGCGCGATTCACTGTAAACCGTTTCTGCGGTTGGCTAACCAAACGTCCCGAGAGCACCTGCTTTCGGGACGTTGTTTTTTAGTTGAGCTTGGCCACAATCTTTGCGTATTTCTCCCGCCAGTGCTTCCACCGTTTGTGCGACCAAAGCCAGTCGGACGGGTGCTTCCGGATGGTATATTCAATCAAATCCCGGTATCGTTCCATGATGCTGCCGAGGGGTAAATCATCATAAGGCGGTTCGGCAACGGGCTTGATCGTGGCTTCGTAGTAACCCCGCCGGATGCGCGTAATGTCCAGATAAAATACGGGTAGTTTCTGCCGTCGGGATAAGCGCTCGGAGCCGGGGTAGAAGGGGGAGTCGCGGTGCAGGAAGTCGGTCCAGAAAGCCTGTTCGGGGATGTCAGGCACCTGATCGGACCCAAGGGCAATCAGGCGGGGATTGTGCCGGTTGGCGGCCAAATGGCGGGGTAAACTGTGCATCGACACCACGTTGCCGCCAAAATGAGACCGGATGTAAAACAATAACTTCCCGGAAAATTCACTGGTCAGGGGTTTATACACAATGTCGATGGGTATATCGTGTGCCCGGATAGCCTGCGCATACCACTCCCAGTTGCACTGGTGCGACCCCATGGCAATAACGGTTTCCCCCGCCTGTATCCTCGCCCGGATGGCTTCGGCATTCGTAATCCGGACGTGTCTGCGCATCTCCTCGGCCGACATGCCCGGAATCTTGACCGTCTCAACGATAATGTCGGCTAAGTTGTAGTAAAAACCATTCATGATAGACTGGATTTCAGCCGCTGATTTTTCGGGAAACGACAGGCGTAAATTTTCCAGGATTACCTCCCTGCGATACCGAACTATATAGCGCATCAAAAAATGCAGAACATCAGAAATGCCATATAGGATGCCAAAGGGTAATCGTGATAAAAATCGGAAAAACATCATTTAATGATCGAATTCTGTGCAAAAGCGAAAAAGAAGGGATTTACCCTTAAATTAAAAAAATACTAAACCCCCGTTGGTCGTATTGAATTTTTGCTTTATTTGTGAACGGATAGATAAATTGTTATTGGAAAAGTACCTGTTAGCCCCTTCACCGACGAATTTACTCATTGAACTACACTATTTGCCCTGTCTGGATTACATATCGGGGCTAATGCGATTCGGAGGGGTGCAACTTGAAGCCCAGGAACATTATCAGAAGCAAAGTTACAGAAATCGGTGCTACATCCGGACAGCCAACAAAGTAGATGTGCTGACGGTGCCCGTTCAAAAGGGAACACATCACCAGCCCATCCGCGACCTTAAGTTGGCGACTGATCGCTCCTGGCAACTGCACCACTGGCGTAGTTTACAGGCTGCCTACGGAAAGGCTCCCTTTTTTGAGTACTACGCTCCCGATTTTGCGCCTGTTTATCAGAAGAGCTGGGTTTTTTTATTTGACTTAACGTATGAATTGCTGACAATTTGTCTGAAATCAATGCAGGTACGTATACCCATAAACCTGACAAAATGGTACGAGAAAACGGCATCAGCCGGGCTGTTTGATGCCCGGTCGAAGGTGAATCCGGCCAATAAGCCGGAAACGTATGTATTCCATCAGCCAATCGTCTATCCACAAAACTTTGGCCAAGATTTTGTACCCAATCTTAGCATTATAGACCTGTTGTTTTGCCAGGGACCGTCCGCTACGGATGTGTTGATGGCGGGCCTTCGGGAGTGAACAAATCCTTAAAACTCTTCGTTAGGCCTGTATAGTACGCTTACCTAAGGAGAACCTAAAACGAATGGAAGCAAAATTCTCAAACCGCGTAAAGGAAGTTATCACGCTGAGCCGGGAAGAAGCCTTACGCTTAGGCCACGATTATATCGGAACAGAACACCTGTTGCTGGGTATGATTCGTGAAGGGGAGGGTGTAGCTGTCGGGTTATTGAAAAAACTCGGCATATCACTCGATGAACTCCGGGTTACCATTGAACAGGCCACGAAAGGAACGGCAACCAACAATGTGAAAAATCTGGCGAATATTCCGCTGACCCGTCAGTCGGAAAAAACGCTGAAAATCACGTACCTGGAAGCCAAGATTTTCAAGAGTCCACTCATTGGCACGGAGCACCTGTTATTATCGATTCTGCGCGATGAAGACAATGTCGCCACGCAGATTCTCAATAAATTCAATATCAACTACGAAGTCATTAAGGAGATGCTGGAATATCAATCCTCGGGAAGCCGCCCGGTGATGGGCCCCGAAACCGATGATGACGACAACGACCGGGGCATGTTTGGTGGCAGCAGTTCCAGTTCGGGCAAAGATCCGAAAGGAGCCGAAAAATCGCGGACTCCGGTGCTGGATAACTTTGGCCGGGACCTAACCAAATTTGCCGAAATTGGCAAACTTGACCCCATCGTTGGTCGTGAAAAAGAAATTGAACGCGTAGCTCAGATTTTGAGCCGCCGGAAGAAAAACAACCCGATTCTGATTGGTGAGCCAGGCGTTGGTAAAACCGCCATCGCCGAAGGCTTAGCCCTGCGCATTGTGCAGAAGAAAGTTTCGCGGGTGCTGTTCGGCAAACGCGTTGTTACGCTTGACCTTGCTTCACTGGTAGCCGGTACAAAATACCGGGGTCAGTTTGAAGAGCGGATGAAGGCCGTGATGAACGAGCTGGAAAAATCGCCGGAGGTCATCCTGTTCATTGATGAGTTGCATACCATCGTTGGTGCCGGTGGTGCGTCGGGTTCACTCGATGCCTCCAACATGTTCAAACCAGCGCTGGCGCGGGGCGACATTCAATGTATCGGTGCCACGACTCTGGACGAATACCGTCAGTACATCGAGAAAGATGGTGCTCTGGCCCGTCGTTTCCAGATGGTGATGGTGGATGCCACGTCGATTGACGAGACCATCGAAATCCTGAACAACATCAAGGATAAGTACGAAGAACACCACCACGTTAATTACACCAAAGAAGCGATTGAAGCAGCCGTGAAACTGTCGGAACGGTATATATCCGACCGGTTCCTGCCCGATAAAGCGATTGACGTAATGGACGAAGTAGGTGCCCGCGTACACATCTCCAACATCACGGTTCCCGAAGATATTCTGAAACTGGAAGAGCAGATTGAGAATATCAAGAAGGAAAAAAACCAGGTTGTCAAGAGTCAGAAGTACGAAGAGGCCGCCCAACTGCGCGACAAGGAAAAACGGCTGATCGATCAGCTCGACCGCGCCAAGCAGCTCTGGGAGGAGGATACAAAGAAGCGTCGCTATACGGTAACGGAAGAGAACGTTGCCGAAGTAGTGGCCATGATGACGGGTATTCCGGTCACGAGCGTATCGAACGACGAGGGCAAGAAACTGGTCAATATGGGTGCCGAACTGAAGGGTAAGGTAATCGGTCAGCAGTCGGCCATCGATAAACTGGTGAAAGCCATTCAGCGGACGCGTGTTGGTCTGAAAGACCCCAAGAAGCCAATTGGTTCGTTCATTTTCCTCGGCCCCACGGGCGTGGGTAAAACCGAACTGGCCAAAGTGCTGGCTACTTATCTCTTCGATAAAGATGACGCCCTGGTGCGGATCGATATGTCGGAGTACATGGAGAAGTTCAGCGTTAGCCGACTCGTTGGTGCCCCTCCGGGCTACGTAGGATACGAAGAAGGTGGTCAGCTGACCGAGAAGATTCGCCGGAAGCCGTACAGCGTCGTACTGCTGGACGAAATCGAAAAGGCACACCCGGATGTGTTCAACATCCTGCTTCAGGTGCTCGACGATGGTATCCTGACGGACGGTCTGGGTCGCCGGGTCGATTTCCGGAACACGATCATCATCATGACCTCGAACATCGGGGTGCGCGACCTGAAAGATTTCGGTGCCGGTATCGGTTTCGCTACCAAGAAAAATGCCGAAAGCCAGGATGACCTGATGAAGAGCACGATTCAAAGTGCCCTGCGTAAAGCGTTCTCACCGGAGTTCCTGAACCGTCTGGACGATGTGATTGTGTTCAACTCACTGTTGCGTGAAGATATTCACCATATTATTGACCTGATGCTGGGCAAACTGCTTGGCCGGGTTACCAATCTGGGCTATACCGTCGAACTGACGGAGAAAGCGAAGGATTTCCTGGCCGAGAAAGGCTACGATCCTCAGTATGGTGCCCGTCCGTTGAGCCGCGCTATCCAGCGTTATCTGGAAGATCCCGTTGCCGAAGAGATTCTGAAAGGGGAACTGAAAGGTGGCGATGTAATTCAGGCCGACTACAGTGGAGAAGGCGAAACGCTGACAATTACCGTGAAGAAGCCGGAAGAGGTAACCGAGTAAATAACGGGTAGAGTTATAGAGGAGCAGGCCGGGCAGTAATGTCCGGCCTGTTTTGTTTTTACGGGTCTTCGATTATTTGGTAATTACTCAGTCAAAATAATGCTGGCAACGGCTGATGGGCAGAAATCGATCGACCTGTGTCAACTGAAGTACGATCAGACCCGGCAGTTCGATGTGGACTACAACCCACATCCGTAGTTTTCGCAACAGCAGAAATTTTGCACGTACAAACCGTTGCTGGCCAAGTTGATCGATTCGGTTGAAGCCTACGCAAAAGCTAAAAAAAGCCGTTGCCGAAGTATAATATCGAGATCAAATCGGCACCGTGGACCGTTCATGCGAAAGCTGAATTTGAGCACTGGTAAAGCTTGTTGTGGACGGTATCATTACCGATTACCCGAACCTGTTCTAACGGGGTCAGATTCGTTAGCCGTGGCGCGTAATACCCAAATGGTAGTACGCGCCATTTTTTTGTTTCGCCCGATTCGTATCAATGATATATTCTCTCGTTGTAGGTACTGCGGTGAACGGGAGAAGAGGTAAAATGTTAGTGATAAAGTAGGATTTTTAGAATACTGCTTTATTCTATAATACTACCTGATCATACCTCATGGTGAAGCCCGCTCATCGTTTCTATCTGATTGGTATTGGTTTTTTGTGCCTGCTCAGCTTTAAAGCCAACGTCCGAACCACGCTTGCCGACGGTCCGTCGCCCACCAAAACGCCCGTCCAGGAACTTGCCACGTTTCAACTCGAACCAGGGCTGTCAATCCAGTTGGTAGCGGCCGAGCCGATGGTGCAGGACCCGGTTTCCATAACGTTTGATGCCGATGGACGGCTCTGGGTAGTGGAAATGCGGGGCTTCATGACGGATATCGACGGGGAGGAAGAAGGGAAACGGATAGGACGAATATCCGTATTGACCGATACCAACGGGGATGGACAGATGGATGCCAGTACCGTTTACCTCGACAGCCTGGTGATGCCCCGCGCCCTGGCCCTGGTGCCGGGGGGGGCGCTGGTTGCTGAAAATGGCGCACTATGGCTCACCCAGGATAAAAATGGCGATTTGAAAGCCGATACCAAAACCCTTGTCGATGCCCACTACGCCGACAAAGGATTGCCCGAACACGCACCAAATGGCCTGTGGAGAAGCGTTGATAACTGGTATTACAATGCCAAATCACGCGCCCGCTATCAGCTACAGGTTGGTGAGCAGAACACGTGGTTGCGCGACAGTACGGAGTTCCGGGGGCAATGGGGTATCAGTCAGGATGATAAAGGGCACTTGTTTTATAATTACAACTGGTCGCAGCTGCATGCCGACCTTGTTCCGCCCAATTACCTCTCCCGAAATAAAAACCACAAACCAACGACCGGTATCGATCACGGCCTGACCGTCGACCGGCGTATTTATCCAATCCGGGCTAACCCGGCCATTAACCGGGGCTACATCCCCGGCACCCTGGATAAGGAAGGCCGTTTGCTGGAGTTCACGGCTGCCTGTTCCCCGCTCGTGTATCGGGGCACTGCCCTTCCCGCTGCCTATCAGGGCAATGCATTCGTTTGTGAACCCGCCGGTAACTTAATCAAGCGAAATAGTTTAGTAGAAGATGGGCTGATGATTTCAGCGAATGACCCGCATCCCGGTCGCGAATTTCTGGCTTCCACCGATGAACGGTTTCGTCCGGTTCATCTGGCAACCGGCCCCGACGGGGCGCTGTATGTGGCTGATATGTATCATGGCATTGTCCAGCACAAAGCCTATATGACGCCGTATTTAAGGGAACAAACAATGACGCGTGAGTTGGACAAACCCGTCCACATGGGTCGCATCTGGCGTATTGTCCCCGAGAACTGGAAAGCCCATAACAGCAAGAAATTATCCAATGCCTCGGCCGATGAACTGGTCGTCGAGCTATCAAATCCGGACGGATGGCATCGGGACATGGCACAGCGACTACTGGTTGAGCGTAACGACCGCGACGTGGTTCCTGCTTTGACGAAACTGGCCCAGACGGGTGCCAGTGAGTTGGGACGATTTCATGCCTTGTGGACGCTGGACGGTTTAAAAGGCAATAAGCCCGACGCATTGCTGGCGTTATTGACAGACCCAAGTGCGCTTATCAGTACCACGGCTTTACGGTTGCTTGAGCCAATGGCTAAAGCGGATAAAACCGTTCGGACAACGTTGGGTCAACTAGTGATCAACCGCTGGCAGAAAGCCCCTGTTGAGCAAATTCTCCAGATATCGCTGGCAGCCAGCATACTGGAGCCGTCGGTCGCCCGGCCACTGCTGGCGGGCATTGTCGGGCAATACGGTGAGTCGTCCCTGATTCGGGATGCCGCCCTGAGCAGTCTCCAAAGTCAGGAATTCGCCTTTTTGCAACAGTTACTGGTGGCCCCCCAGTGGCAAACCCGTGACCCGGCCAAAGAGATATTTCTTGAGATGCTGTCAACCTCCGTTATCCGCAACCGAAACCCGGCCGAGTTAACCGCGTTGCTGGCTAAACTCGATGCCGCCAAGCCCCCCCTGGCATGGCAGCAGAAAGCAATAGTGAACGGGCTGGCTATTGGGGGCCGTACTAACAAGATGAAGCCAATCAAACTGGCGTCGGCCCCCGGTTTGCTGACCCGTTCGGTTTCCAAAGTAGACCCATCGCGCCGGGATGACCTGGCAGCTCTTTTTGACTGGCCCGGCCATGTTGCCGTCAGGAGCAACGCGATAAAAAAGAATCTCTTATCAGACGATGACCAGAAACTGTTTGCTGCGGGCAGGCAGCTTTACCTGAACACCTGTTCCGGCTGTCATGGAACCGATGGGGCTGGGTTGTCCCGGTTTGCACCACCCCTCGTCGGCTCCGATTGGGTGCTGGGCGATGAGAAACGCCTGGCGCTGATTGTGTTGCAGGGTATGGAGGGGCCAATAGAAATAAGCAAACGTGTGTATGATGCGCCGGACATACTACCCGTTATGCCTGCCCACTCGACGATGGACGATGGGGCCATTACCGCTATTCTGACTTACATCCGCAACGAGTGGGGAAATAACGCCGGACCCATGAGTAAACGAACCGTGGGCATGACCCGAATTACGTCTCAGGGAAGAGTGATTCCCTGGACGGCCAAAGAACTTAATAAATACATGCTCGAAGCAAAAGCCACTACTACGGATGGCAAGTAAATGTAAAATGGATAATGAACAATGTCAACCTGCCGACTAGTGAGGTACTGTTCATTTTACATTATTCATTGTGCATTCTCCATTATTCATTAACCCAAACCCTTTCTTACACAGATGGACAGACGAGATTTTATACAGAAAACGGCCGTAGGTGCCGTGGCACTTAGTCTGCCTGTTTTCCCTGCTTACGTCGCGAATCATCGGATGGGCATTGTCGTTCACTCGTACGGGTTTCGCTGGAATTCGAAAGCAGACAGTTCCGCATATCCCGCGTTTACGGATGCGCTCAGCCTGCTCGAACATTGCCATCAGATTGGCGCGGGTGGGGTGCAGGTAGTGGTAAATGGCTGGTCGGATGATTTCGCCAAAAAGGTACGGACCAGACGGGAGCAACTGGACATGTATCTGGAAGGCTCCATCGGGTTGCCAAAAAAGCCGGAGGATGTGTCGAAATTCGAGCAGGATGTCCGTAACGCCAAAGAGGCCGGCGCGCAGATTCTGCGAACCGTCTGTTCGAGCGGGCGACGCTATGAGGCTTATCACTCTGCCGAAGCGTTTCAGGAACTCAGGAAAAACGCGCTGGCTTCGCTGAAACTGGCCGAACCGGTGCTGCGTAAGCACAAAGTGAAACTGGGCGTCGAGAATCATAAAGACTGGCGGGCGCCGGAACTGGTCGGTCTGCTAAAAGAACTGAACAGCGAGTGGATTGGGGTTACCCTCGACTTTGGCAATAGCATGGCTCTGCTGGAGGACCCAATGACCGTTGTGGAAACGCTGGCTCCCTACGTGGTCAGCACGCACGTGAAAGACATGGCCGTTGAGGAGTACGCCAACGGGTTTCTACTGTCGGAAGTACCGCTGGGGAAAGGTATTTCTGATGTACCCAAAATGATTGAACTCTGCAAAAAACACAACCCTGCCGTTACCTTCAGTCTGGAAATGATTACCCGCGACCCGCTGGAAATTCCCTGCCTGACGAGCGACTACTGGGCAACGCTGTCGAGCGTACCCGGCGCCGAACTGGCACAAATGCTCCGGCTGGTCAGGCAACATGCGTATCCAGCCGGCCTACCCCGAACAACGCCCCTGAATGCTGAAAATAAGCTGGCATTCGAGGAAAACAATATCCTTGAATGCCTGGCTTATAGTCGGGATAAACTGCGGCTGACATAGGGAAAAGTGAAAAAAGCACTTAACCGCAAAGGTCACGAAGGCAAACGCGCAAAGAGCACTAAGTGGCTGACTGATTTCTTTGAGCCCTTTGCGGACTTGCCTTAACGTTCTCTGCGGTTAAACCGAAAAGCGTAAACAGATTCTGCTAAAAACTTTGAAATACAACCTGCTACATGCAAAAAGAAATACTTCCCGGAATTCGTCAGTTTGATTTGAGTAATAAAGTGGCCATCGTTACGGGTGGTTCCAAAGGCCTGGGTCTGGCAATGGCCGCCGGACTGGCTTCGGCCGGCGCGGATATAATGCTGGTTAATCGCAATGCCGAAGAAGGTGAAAAAGCCGCTCAGGAGTTAAGCCAGGACTTTGGCATAAAAGCGGTTTCTTTCCCTGCCGACATCAGCAGTCCCGAACAAACCGAAGCGATGGCTAAAGCGGCTATGGATACCTTCGGCCAGATTGATATACTCATCAACAGCGCGGGTATCAACATTCGCGGGCCAATCGATGAACTGACACCCGACGAGTTCAGCCAGGTAATGGATGTGAACGTAAAAGGCACCTGGCTGTGCGCCAGAGCCGTTACGCCCTACATGAAGAAAGCGGGTCGGGGTAGTATCATCAATCTGGCCAGCACGCTTGGGCTGGTTGGTCTGGCTAATCGAACGCCCTATACGTCCAGCAAAGGAGCCGTGGTACAGATGACCCGCGCCCTGGCCCTGGAACTGGCGCCGTTCAACATCAACGTCAACGCTATTTGTCCCGGCCCCTTCCTGACTGAAATGAACCTGCCCATTGCCGATACCGAAGAGGGGAAAAAGTTTGTCGTAGGGGCTACCGCTCTGGGCCGCTGGGGCGAGTTGCGGGAAATTCAGGGGGCCGCCATTTTTCTGGCCAGCCCCGCCGGTAGTTTCATGATTGGTTCCATGCTGACCGTCGATGGCGGCTGGACGGCGAGATAGTTTAAATGGTTGGTGGTTTGATGTCTATAGTTTGTGGTTCCTCCGGCGTCAGCCAACTACTGACCATACATATCAAACCACCAACCTCAACCTACTGACTACAAACATCAAACCACGAACCTTAGCCCTGCCATGAAACCACTCACCCCTCCTGCCAAGCCAACCCGGGTCCGATATAGGATGTTGGCGCTGGTCTTTATCAACGTCGTTATCAATTACCTGGACAGGAGTAATATTTCAGTGGCCGGGACTATGCTGAGCAAAGACCTGAATCTGTCGTCGGTAGAGCTGGGCTATATTTTTTCGGCTTTTGGCTGGACTTACGCGCTGCTGCAAATTCCGGGAGGACTCATTGCGGACCGCTTTGGACCACGCATTCTGTATGCTTTCTGCCTGGTTACCTGGTCATTAGCGACGGTAGGGCAGGGGTTTGTCAGGGGTTTCTCCTCATTGTTTGCCCTACGACTGGCTACGGGTACATTCGAGGCACCGTCCTATCCCATCAACAACCGAATCGTTACCAGTTGGTTTCCCGATAGTGAACGGGCATCGGCCATTGCGCTCTATGTGTCGGGGCAGTTTATCGGGCTGGCTTTCCTCACGCCGATACTGGTGACCGTTCAGTATTACGCAGGCTGGCAGGGGTTGTTCATCGGTACGGGCGTTGTCGGGCTGATCTGGAGTGTGGTTTGGTACCTATTTTATCGTGATCCGCTGGAGCACTCGGGGGTGAACGAAGCTGAACTGAACTATATTGAAGAAGGAGGTGGCCTGTTCAGGGCTAAGGAACAGACTACGACGCCGGCAACCATCTGGCGCTGGGCGAATATTAAGCAGGTCTTTTCAAGCCGGACACTGTGGGGCGTTTACGTTGGGCAGTTTTCCGTTAACTCGATGCTCTGGTTTTTTCTGACCTGGTTTCCTACCTACCTGGTCAAGTATCGGGGCCTCGATTTTATTAAATCCGGCTATCTGGCATCCGTACCTTTTCTGGCGGCCTGTGCGGGTCTACTCCTCTCCGGTTTCGTATCCGACCGGCTCGTTCGGCAGGGAAAATCGGTCAGTATGGCCCGAAAAGCCCCGATTATTATTGGTATGCTGCTGTCGGTAAGCATCATCGGGGCTAATTACAGTACCGATACGGTTTTTATCATTTTCTTCATGGCGCTGGCCTTCTTTGGCTCGGGAATGGCCCTGATATCCTGGGTATTCGTTTCGCTTTTATCACCGAAGCACCTGATTGGTCTGACGGGCGGCATCTTTAATTTTATGGGTAATCTGGCTTCCATCGTGGTACCCATCGTGATTGGCTATCTGGCTAAAGACGGGGACTTCGAACCGGCGCTGGTCTTTATTGGCGTCCTGGGTTTTATTGGGGCCTGTTCCTACATTTTTCTGGTCGGGAAAATTGAGCGTGTAGCCACCGGTAAGGCGGCCACGCTTATTTCCTAGCGATGATTGGAGCAGGGTTTCTTCTGCGTAATTATTACTTCATCCACTCGAAATAAAACGTACTTCCCTGTCCCAGCCTGGAGTCAATTCGTACTGTTCCTCCCTGTTCTTCAACCAGCATTTTCAGGATGTTCAACCCGACGCCGGTGCTGCTTTCCTGTAGGGTTGATTCAGCCCGGCCCCGCCGGAACAGGTTGAAGATAACGGCCTGGTCGTTATCAGAAATGCCGGGCCCGTTGTCTTTTACGAAAAACTCTATTGAATCTCCTTTGTCCTCACAACCAATTTCAATGAGGCCACTGGTTTTGTCACTGTATTTGACTGCGTTGCTAATCAGGTTCTGGAACACCTGCTGGAGTTTTAACCGCCTGGTTTTTAAGGTCGGCATTGACTCGCTGATCTGAATTTGAATGTGCGGAGGGGGAAATAATAAACGGACAATCTGGTGGGTCAACTCCTTCGTATCAACTGATTCAACCGTTTGCTGATCGACACTCTTCTGCGAATAGGCTAACAGGTCATCAATCATGGTAGACATATAGTAAGCCGCTGACTTGGCCAGCACCATGTATTCAATCGCTTCTTCCTGTATGAATGCACCTTCTTCCTGGCGCATTTCCAATAACGACAGGATGGCAATCATACCGGTCAGGGGCGACTTGAGATCATGAGAAATGGTATAAACAAACCGCTCTAACTGCTTATTGATCCGGTCTAACTCGGTGACGGTATTTTCTAGATTTCGCTGGTAAAAGTGGATTTTCTCAAAGACGTTGACTTTTGCCTTGGTTATATCGATGTTCAGGGGTTTTTGTAAATAATCGACCGCTCCTTCCCGAAATCCTTCCAGTACGTACTGATCTTCTTTGCTGAGTGCTGTGACAAAAATGATGGAAATATCCCTTGTTTTAGGATTGGACTTCAGGATCTGGGCTACTTCGAATCCATTCATACCCGGCATTTGTACATCCAGCATTATCAGGCCAATCCGATCGTTTTTGAGCACCTGCCGCAGGGCTTCATTGCCAGACGATGCTTTGATGAAGATTCGTCCCTCCTGAGCCAGCATTTCCTCCAGCGAAATCAGGTTCTCGGGGCGGTCGTCTACCAGCAGGATTGTAAATTCGCTTGGTTGGTCAGGTATATTCACAGGGAGAGGGGTATGTTAATCAAACAAAACGGCATTTACCTGGACAGCCACACTTGCATCAGCGCAAATAACTGGGTACTGTCAACAGGCTTGGTAATGTAATCGGAAGCACCTGCGTCAATGCATTTTTCCCGGTCGCCAGTCATCGCTTTAGCCGTCAGGGCTATTACCGGCAGGGATGAAAACCGGGGGTTGGCCCGAATGTGTCGGGTTGCTTCGTAGCCATCCATTTCGGGCATCATAATATCCATCAGGACAATGGCCGTGTCGGGATGCTCATTTAACTGATCCAGGGCTTCCTGTCCGTCGCCCGCAGTAACCACAATCAGCTGATTCGCTTCCAGCAGGGTACTCAGGGCAAACACGTTCCGCATATCATCATCAACGAGTAATACTTTCTGACCCTGAAACGCTGCCTGATTTATAACAGGCTTGGTTGTTAGGGATATGGCCGGCTGGGGTAGGGGGGCACGAACGGGTTCGCTTCCCGTCTTAGCAGGTAACAGGTTGTTTGATAATGCTAGCGTGTTTCTACCCCCGTTGCTCAGGTAATTTTTAATGGTAGACAGTACATTTTCCAATTCTTTTTTTCCAACGGGTTTGGTGGTATAAGACAGTATATCATTACCTGACACTGCTGGCTCATCCCTTGCCGAGATAATATGAATGGGGATGTGGCTCAAGGTGTCATCATTCTGGAGTATTTTAAGTAAGTCCCAGCCATTCATAATGGGAAGGCCCATATCCAGAATAATTGCCGAGGGTTTGTATTGGCGTGCGTACTGCAGGCCCTCATCTCCCCGTAAGGCAATAATCGTTTTGAAATTTTTATCCCGGGCAAACTCCTGAAGAATACCGGCAAAAGCCGGGTCATCTTCAATAATGAGGATGATGCTATCACCCGGCTCCAGATTAGCCCGGTCATCAGCGGGCGGGGCTGGTTGAGTTGAGACTGCGGGCGAGGTGATGGTGCTTAACAAGGAGCCGTTGATTGGGACTTGCTCCTTATTTGGCCCCACACCCAGGGGTAAGTACACGGTAAAGGTACTGCCAACGCCCACTTCGCTCTGTAAGCTGAATTCGCCACCCAACCGGCGAACAAGTTCTTTACTAATGGACAAGCCGAGCCCTGTACCACCAAATTTACGGCTAATGGAGCCGTCGACCTGCTGGAAGGCTTCAAAAATGATCTGCTGTTTTTCCGGCGAGATGCCAATACCCGTGTCTGTAACGGAAAAAGACAGGAGGGGGTAAGGGGTCGATGAATGGTTTGCCGGACGCCCGGCAGACTGATTGACTACGTCTAGTACCAGACTAACTGAACCGCCTTTAGGGGTGAATTTCACCGCGTTGGAAAGCAGGTTTTTAATGATTTGTTCCAGCCGCTGTTTGTCAGTCCAGATAGTGTCCGGCACCTTATCGCCAATTTTCGTTGATAGATGTATTCCCTTCTCATTGGCTACAACGCCGAACAACTGATTCATGTCTTCGGCAATGTCGGCAGTGATAGCCTGCTCAAACAGGAATTCTATTTTACCGGCTTCAATCTTGGACAGGTCCAGAATGTCGTTGATGAGTTCGAGCAAATCAGTGCCGGATTTATAAATAATGTTGGCGTATTCAATTTGCTTGTCTACTAAGTTCTGTTGTTTGTTTTCGGCCAGGAGCCGGGCCAGAATCAACACACTGTTCAGCGGGGTACGGAGTTCGTGAGACATATTAGCCAGGAACTCCGACTTGAATTTGCTGCTTACTTCCAGTTCCCGGGCTTTGTTCGTCAGCTCCTGCTGTGCGCTCTCAACGGCTATGTTGCGCTCCCGTAATTCACTGTTAATTTGGCGTAGTTCCTCTTCCTGAACGATTAGTTCCCGCTCTGATCCCTGCAGGACTTCGGCCTGCCGCTGTAGTTCGCTATTGGATTGCTGGAGAACCCCCTGCTGATTTTCAAGCGCTTCTTTTTGTTCCTGAACCTGCTCTAACAAGTTCATTACTTTTTCATGATCATCCGCTGCATTAATGGCTACGGCAATATTGTTGGCTACGGAGGTAAGCAGTAAAAGTGCCTGCTCGCTAAGCGGCCTGAATGTAGCCAACTCCATAACACCTCTCAGGACTTTATTATACCAGAGTGGTAAAAAGACGACCTGCCCTGGCTGGGCCTTACTACTACCCGCCTGGATTTCCCAAAAGTTGAGGGGTACGTCGTTTACTACGGTTAGTGTACGTTTTGTAGCAGCCTGACCTACCAGCCCCTCGCCCAGGTCATATATTTTCTGAATATGACCTGGCAGCGCTACGGATGCATTTAACTGTAGATTCTTGCTTTTCTCATTATAACAGTAAAAACCACTGGCTGGCAAATCCAGGTAGGTTGTTAATATCGTTAGACTGGATTGAGACAGCGAAGCGACGTCGGTCACCTGTTGCAGGTTATCATTAATAAGCGATATACCCGTGAGCAGCCAGTTTTTTTCGGTACCAACCTGATTCAGGTGTTCAAGTTCCTTGTTGTTTTCCTGTAATGCAGCCTGCGCCCTCCGGTTACTTCTAAACCCCTTAATGGTAAAATAAATAAGTGACAGGACAATAAGTAAGGTTAGGAAAGTGCTCAGGATAAGCTTGTAGGTAACCGACTCAACCGATGCCTCATTTTCGATCTTTCGTTGGGTCAGTAGCAGCCGCTCCGTTTGAATAACCCGTGCTAACTCGCTTTTAATTTTATCACTAAATACTTTTTGCCGAACAATCAAATCAACATACTCTTCCTGATTGAACTGAACAGGTCTGTTGCGGGTCTGTTTATTCCAGAACACTAACAACGTTTCGACATTGGCCTCAATCCGGCTTACCCGATCAGCCTGTGTTGGGTTGTCGACCATAAGTGCCTTTAGTTCGTTGATGGTCGGCTTTATTCTCCGTAAGGCATTATTGTACATAGTCAGGAACTGCTTAAAGCCCGTGCTACGGTAGCGAATGCGACCGGTTTCCATGTCGTCAATCAGTTTCTCGATGGTTTGAGCCTGGTTTAGCACCTGATACGTATGCTCTACCCAGTTGGCTGATTCCAACTGCCGCTGAAAAGTCTGGTAGGAAAGTAATCCGCTCAGGAAGACGAGCAGAATAGCAATGGAAAAACCTATGTACAAACGGTTTGGTAACGAAAATTTCATCAGTTAATAACGGTTTTTTGGTCCTGGCTCATAATAGGCAATGGTTCGTCAATTTTTAGGGATATGAAAAAGGCGTGTTAGTTTTGGGTATCTGACATCCAAACCAAACAACGCCTTTATGCAAGGACCAGCCCTACTGAGTACAATAGTAGCTAACCTGCCC
>NZ_KB893597.1 GCF_000374085.1 Spirosoma spitsbergense DSM 19989
GTGCTCTCAGCGGGCCAGCGACGGGTCACCTTCAATCCCCGCTACGCGGGCCTGAACGGCACACCGGTGAGCTTCTCGGTGGTTAACGAGCTGGTTCCTACAACCAATCCAGGACCCTACACGCTGGATTTGTACACCGACAACCCCATCATCGGTTTACGAGCGGTTCAGAGCGGGGTAAGTGCTAGTTTCAGCTATGGCTGGCTGGCAGCCTGCAACCCGGGTGCCCGGCTGGGCACGGGTTCAGAAGTACCCCTGAGGGTCACCGTATTGGGCAACCCGGTGGCAGGTGAAACGGTGTCCGTGGAGGTGCGGGGTGCCGAAGGACAAGCCCTGTCACTATCGGTAATCGATGCGCTTGGCCACCAGGTAAGTGAGCAGTCGGTTGGTCGGGCTGGGGTGGTGGAGCGGCAGACGCTCAGACTGGGCCAAACCCCGGCGGGCGTGCTACTGCTGCGGGTGAGCACATCCACCCAAAGCCAGACGCTCAAGCTGTTCAAAGCGGAATAACAATTATCTTCGACAGACTGGTTTACAAAAGAAGCCGCGTTCCTGCCAGGGAGCGCGGCTTCTTTTGTGATTCGGAGGATTTCGTGAACAATTTTCTGTGGTGGCTGCTAGTTAGACAAACCATTCATTGACAGCAAAATAACGAGTTCATTAACTTGCACTCTCTACCCATTTATTGCCCGAAAATGGCCGGTTGAGTAGGAGGGGAGCCTGTACGGAAATAAATACAGATGTCAAATAAGGGAAACGCTACTCAACCTATACTATAAGCCTTTAAAAGGGATTTCGAGCTACTTCTTGTCTAAATACCGCTAAGAAGCACTGTGCTGGATAAATCATTGGTATTTCAGTACATCACAATTGCTCGCTCTTCAAAGCTACCCAGTTGTTGAGCCGCGAATGATGAGTTCGGTTTGAAGCACGATGTTTTCTGTGGCCATGCCTCCTTTATTATCGGTCAGTTGGTTTAGCAGGAGTTGGGCCGCCTGCCGACCAATTTCATCGACGGGCTGGGCTACGGTGGTCAGGCCCGGCTCAATCAGCATGGAGGCCGGGTCGTTACTGAACCCCACTACCGCTACGTCATCCGGGATGCGAAAACCCCGGCTTTTTAACACCTTCATGGCTTCGATAGCTGTCGGGTCATTCATGGCGAATAACGCATCTGGCGGGTCGGGTAAATTCATCAGGTGACTGACGTAAATTTTGGCTTTGTCCAGATTGAGGTCGTAGGAAATAATCAACTCATTGTTGATGGGCAGGCCGTGTTGTTGCAGGGCATCCCGGTAGCCATTCAGGCGGTTTCGGCTGTTCTGAAGCGAATCTGGACCGGCCAAGTGGGCAATTCGTTTCTTTCCGGTAGCAATTAGGTGTTCAACCGCCCGGAATGCCCCATCGTAATCATCGACCGTTACCTTCGATACGGCCATGTCCTCACAAACCCGGTTAAAAAAGACCACCGGCACGTGTCGGCGTTCAAACACCCGGAAATGGTCGAAGTTACGGGTCTCTTTCGTATGCGAGACAATCAGCCCGTCGACCCGGCTGGCCAGTAACGCCTGGGCATTGGTCACCTCCGTCGCATACGACTCATTGGAGTGGCAGATAATAACATTATAGCCCGCTTCGGCCAGCACGACCTGCGCCCCAATGATGACTTTGGGAAAGAAAAAACTCAAAAATTCCGGTATCATAATCCCAACCGTGCGCGTCCGGCTGGTCAGCAGCGAAATGGCCAACTGATTACGCTGATAATCCAGCGACTCGGCCAGCTCGAGTACCCGCTGCCGGGTATCGGCATTCACGTGGGGGTGGTTCGTTAAGGCCCGCGAAACCGTTGATTTCGACAAGCCTAACTGCCGGGCAATATCAATAATGGTGGTCTGGTGATGGGTCATATAAATTGTATTTTTCCTTAAAACGAGGATGCGCAGTAATCCGTATCGCTCTAAAGTTCTCATTTTATTGGGAACATTCCCAAGTCTCATTGGGAATGTTCCCAATGAAAAAATTAAATTTTACCTTGACAAAAGTCTTTTTAATGATGAGATTCAATTATAACACTGGTAAAAACAGCTAAAAACCAGAATTTGGGCCATTTATCTGCTTTTGTTACCAGAGTGCTGGTGATGCTTACTATTGACAGTGAAATTTAACTATTCCAATAATAACCTTATGAAAAGAGCAATACGTTTCCTTACTTATCTGGGTGTACTCGTATCCCTTGCAGTTACTACCGTCAGGGCGCAGACCAACTCAGTCAGCGGTCGCGTTACCGGGTCGGACAATGCGGCCCTGCCCGGTGTTAGTGTGGTAGTGAAAGGTACGCAACGCGGCACCACGACCAATGCCAATGGTCAGTACACCTTACCCGGCACGTCGGCAGGAGCCACACTTACGTTTTCATTCATTGGCTACGCATCGCAGGATGTTGCCGTGGGCAATGGCTCGATTGTTAACGTGACGCTGCAAGCCGACGACCGCTCCCTCAGCGAAGTGGTGGTGGTGGGCTACGGTACCCAACGTAAGATTGAAACGACCGGCTCCATCGCTTCCATCAAATCCTCGGACTTGGTGCAGACACCCGTGGTGAACGTGGCGCAGGGGATTCAGGCGCGGGTGGCGGGCGTGCAGGTCGTGCAGAATTCCGGTGCGCCGGGTGGCAACGTCAGCGTCCGCATCCGGGGTACCAACTCCATCAACGGCACTTCGGAGCCGCTTTACATTGTCGATGGGATTCAAATCAGCAATAGCGGGGGCGTTTCGGACATCAGCCCGCTGTCGACCATCAACCCAAATGATATCGAGAGCGTGGAAGTCCTGAAAGATGCCTCGGCAACGGCTATTTACGGGTCGCGGGCGGCCAACGGGGTAGTGTTGATTACGACCAAACGCGGCAAAACGGGCGTTACCCGCGTCAGCTACGATGGCTACTACGGGGTGCAAAGCGTTCGCAAAAAACTGGACGTACTCAATGCGGCTCAGTTTGCCCAGCTCGACAATGAGGTATTCAAGAACAACTACTATCCCGACCCGGCTAGCTTAGGGCAGGGTACCAACTGGCAGGAGTTGATTTTTCGGCAGGCTCCCATTCAAAATCACCAGTTGAGCATCAACGGCGGCTCTGAAAAAACGCAGCTCGCGCTGTCGGCCAACTACTTCAGTCAGGACGGTATTGTGATTAATTCCGGCTTCAAACGGTATTCGCTCCGGCTCAACCTCGACCACCGCATCAGCGAACGAATCAAGGTTGGCACGAGTATCCTGGGTAGCTACACCGACAGTAAAAACGTACCCTACGGTTCCACCAGCCTTGGCGATGGACCCGCCATTACGACCAGCATTCTGGGCGCGGCCCTTGGCGCACCTCCCACGCTGCTGCCCTACCGGCCCGATGGTAGTTTGTTTCCGTTTGGCGAACAGGCCGCCGGGCAGTACCGCGAAGTAACCAACCCGTTGGGGCTGGCTGCCGTTCAAAACCAGTTTGGCCTCCAGCGCATACTCGCCAATGTATACGGGGAAGTCAATTTGCTGAAAGGGCTGACCTACCGGGCTTCGTTCAACGTAGACCTGCAAAATAGTCTGCGCAACATTTATTCGCCCCGTTCGATTGTGGCCACGGGCGACCTGACCGATAATTCCGGCTCCGCGTCCAAACAAAACGCGAATAGTGCGCTGCTGCTGCACGAGAGCATTCTGACCTACGCAACGACCCTGACGGGTGCTCATTCACTCAAGTTTACGGGCGTTTTCGGCACCCAGAGCATCCGGGGCAATTATAATAACATCGATGCGAACGGCTTCCCCAACGATGCCACAACCAACGAAGCGGTACAGTTGGCCCTGGCCCGCACCGTGAGCAGCGGGCGCAGCAGCGAACGGCTCGACTCCTACCTGGGCCGGATTAACTACGGCTACAAAGACAGGTATTTTCTGGATTTGACGGCCCGCGCCGATGGGTCGAGTAAGTTTGGCGCCAACAACAAATACGGCTTCTTCCCGGCCATATCAGCCGCCTGGCGCATCATCGAAGAGCCGTTTCTGAAAAATCAGACCATTCTTTCCGACTTAAAACTGCGGGGAAGCTACGGCATAACGGGCAACGCAGGCGGCATTTCGCCCTACCAGTCCCTGGCTACGGTGGCGTCGGTGGGCAGTGATTATCAGTTTAATCACGTGTACCTGACAGGCATTAATCCTACCGGCATTGCCAACCCCGATTTGAAATGGGAACGCTCCACTCAGGCCGACATTGGGCTGGACATCAGCCTGTTCAACAACCGGCTGAGCTTGGTGGCTGATGTCTACAACAAAACCACCCGCGACCTGCTCTACATCCGAACCCTGCCCCTGTCGTCGGGCTACGGCAGCATTACGGGCAACTTTGCCGGGCTGCAAAATCGCGGGCTTGAACTGGCCCTGAACGCCCGGATTTTGCAGGGGCCGCTGAAATGGGACGTGAACGCCAACGTGACCATGAACCGCAATAAAGTCCTCGACCTCGACGGGGGCACCACGCAGGAGCGGTTCGTGACGACGTACAGTATTCTGAGCGTGGGCCAGCCGCTGGGTTTGTTCAAGACCTATGTTTTTGACGGTATCAACCAGACGGGCGAAACCATTCTACCGGGCTACGACGGGCGGCTGGGTGGCCATAAAATCAAGGACATCAACGGCGACGGGGTTATCAACTCCGCCGACCAGATTGTCACGGGCAACCCTAATCCTAAAGCCATTTTTGGGTTCTCGACCAATCTGGCTTGGAAAGGGTTCGATTTGGGCGTGTTCCTGTCGGGTTCCTACGGCAACGATATTTTCAACCAGGCCCGCTTTGCCTTCGAGACCCCGCTGGGCGGGCGTAACCTGCTGGCGGGCACGGCTAAACGCTGGTCGCCCACCAACCCGAATCAGGAATACGCCAGCGGGGCGCAGGGCGGACGGTTGCCGGTCAGTAACCGCTTCATCGAAGACGGTTCCTACGTGCGGGTCAAGAATCTGACGCTGGGCTACACGCTGCCGCGCTTTAAGGGAGTCGACCGGATTCGGGTGTACGTCAGTGGTAACAACTTGCTCACGTTCACCAAATACACCGGTTTCGACCCGGAGGTGAACACCTACGCGGGCAGCAACACCGTCATCGGCATCGACAACTTAGTTTATCCCCCCGCCCGGTCGGTGCTGGGTGGTTTGCAGGTCACGTTCTAATCAGCCCGCTAGTACGCACTCATTCGCTGGTTCACCCAATTATCCGTCAATCAAATGAAAAAAATTAGCTTATTTATATGCCTTGCTTTGGGCTTTTCGTCCTGTAAATTAGACGAAACCGTTTACTCGTCGATTTACACCGAGAACTTCTACAAAACGGCTTCCGATGCCGAAAAAGGGCTGATTGCCGTGTATGACCCCATTGCCGACATGGCCGTTGGTCCGGCCCTCACGCTCGTCAGCGACCTCAGTGCCGACCAGACGTACCCACGCGCCGTAGTGGGCCGCAACACGCTGACGCTGTTTACTTACGACCCCAATTATACCACGCAGAAAACCGCCGGTCGGGTCTCTGAATCTCCCCAGCAAATCTGGCTATCCTGCTACGACGGCATCGAAAAGGCCAACCGGATTATCGAAAAGGTGCCGGGTGCCAACATGGACCCCGTCCGGCAGAAGCAGATTATTGGCGAAGCGTATTTTTTGCGGGCCTTCTACCACTGGATGCTTACTAAAAACTTCGGCGACATACCCGTCAAGACCACAGCGAGCACGACCATCGCCGAAGCCATCGTGACCAAAAGTTCCCGCACCGACGTGTACAAGCAGATTTACGCCGACCTTGACCTGGCCGTCGCTGCCGGATTGGTATCGGGACCGGGTATCGAAAAGGGCCGCCCCTCGCGCGAAGCCGTTTCTGCCCTCTACGCCAAAGTGGCACTGTACAACGAAGACTGGAGCCGGGCCTTGCAGCAATCACAGGCTGTTATCAATTCGGGAAAGTATTCGCTCATGCCCGACGTTCGCGACGTGTACCGCTACGATAA
This sequence comes from Spirosoma spitsbergense DSM 19989, assembly GCF_000374085.1. Classification (GTDB taxonomy): domain Bacteria; phylum Bacteroidota; class Bacteroidia; order Cytophagales; family Spirosomataceae; genus Spirosoma; species Spirosoma spitsbergense. Next base: position 6,042 of record NZ_KB893597.1, read on the forward strand.
GGAAGACGCAGCCCGCGTTGAAAATATCTGGGCGTTTGAGTCCGAGGGCGGGTTTTCGCCCAGCCGGGGCGGGCAGATAACGAGTCTGCTGGGGCCAGCCTCCAGTGCCGGACCGGAATATTCGCGCTCGTCGTTTGGGTCGATGTTTGCCTACCAGTCGTTTTTCGATTCGTTCAGTCCGCAGGATCTGCGTCGGCAACTGCTGGACACGACCTACGTCAACAAAGCGGGAGCACGGGTGCCGCAACGGAGCATCACGCCGATTACGACGCAGGCCGTGCTGGTCAAAAAATACCAGGACCCCATCTCGACCATCGGCAATACGTCCAATATCCCGATTCTTCGTCTGCCCGATGCCTACCTGATTGCTGCCGAAGCCGAAGCCCGCGCCAACGGCTCAACGGCGGTGGCATACGGCTACATCAACACCATTCGAAAGCGGGCGGGCCTAGCCAATCTCCAAGCGGGTCTGAGTAAAGATGCCTTCATTGCCGCCGTGTTGCAGGAGCGGTCGTGGGAGTTTTTCGCCGAAGGCGACCGCTGGTACGACCTCACCCGCACCAACACGTTTTTGCCGGTCATTCCGAAGTCGGTTAACAGCGTGTATCCCGTACGAACCCCAACGGCTAAGAATCGCTATTTTCCTATCCCACAGGATGAACTGAACGCCAACCCGCAGATGCAGCAAAATCCCGACTGGCAGTAAACAAGACATTACGTATGCACTATTTTCTTTATTTCGTTTTGATTTTCCTGTGTTCTGTCTGCCCAATTCAGGCGCAGCCGGGCCGGGCGTTGTCCCTGCAAAACGAGCGGGTGCGCCTGGTCTGGCAACAAACGCCGAACGGCTGGCAGCTTCAGCGCGTCGCCGGACGGACGGGGAAAAACTGGCTGCCGCTGGGCAAGCCATCGGGTGAGTACACGTTGCTGTACACTGCCGAAAAACCGTCCGGTACACCCGATACAACGTTTCGCAGCATCACCGGCGATGTGTTTCCGGGACCGGCCTATCACTATCAGCAAACGCAGTGGGCCGATGCGACCAGTCCCGTTTCGCTGAACAAAGCCGGACGGGCTATCCAGTTCTTTCCTAAAACGGGCACACAAACGGGAACGAACAAACTGCGCTTCCGGCAGGAGACCGACGTGGCGACCATCACCACCGACTGGTCGTTCGACCCGGCTTTTCCAACCGATGTGCTTGTCACCCAAACACTAACCGCGACCAAAGCCGGGTATTTTTCGGCTGCCAGCCCGACGCTGGCTACCGTACCCGAGGCTAATCTGGCCTGGGCTACCGTGCCGGGCTATTTTCAGGGCAATCACATCCAGAAAAACTTCGCGCTGGCCTACGCCTACGGACACGGCATCCCGGACCTGCCCGCCCTGTACCGCGAACGTTGCGCCAGTACCCTTAGTCCGTTGGTCAGTACGAAAGCTGGCTTAACCTTATCGGTCATTCCTGCTCTTGGTCTGGGCCGCGACCCTTGGGCAAAAGACCACAGTACCCAAACGGACTGGCATATTGGTCTGTCGCACAAAAACCGCCGTTCTGACCTTAGCCCGACATTGTATTACCCTGTTTTGGGTGAACCAAAATCAGTTCTGAAACCGGGTGACACTGTATCGTTTACGTTTCACTACAGCCTGACCAATGGCGACTGGTTTTCGGCCATCAACCACGCGGCCAACGACGTGTACGGGTTTGGTAAATCGCTGGCTCTGCGGCAGAACAAACAATCGCTGACCAGCCGGGTGGAGCAGATGCACCACTACCTCACCAACCCTAAAACCTCGCTGTGGAACGTGGAGGAATTTGAGGGGATGAAGATTGGGGCGCAGTCGTACCTCGGTGGCGTGGTTGGTTCCAACAAAGACGCGATGAAAAACTCGGACTACGGGGCCATGTGGATGCTGGCGCGGGCCACAGGCGACACGTTACTGACCCAAAACGTACTACCCTACGCCCTGAATTTCAAACTGGCGCAACAGGACACCGACGATGATTTTTTTAAGGGAGCCGTGGAGGGACAGTACTATTTAGCCAAATCCAAAAAGTTCGTGGAGGAGTGGGGCGAAGTAGTTGAACCCATCGCCCTGACTTATTACACCATGCTCGACATCGGGAATATGCTACTCTTTGAACCCGACAACGCCGAACTCAAAACCCGGCTGCGACTCGGTGCCGACCGGCTGCTGGCCTGGCAGAAACCGGGGGGCAACTGGGCGGTGGCTTACGACAAAAAAACGGATAAGGAAGCATTCTTAGACATTCAGGACCTGCGCCCCACGTTCTACGGCCTGCTGGTGGCCTACCGGATTCTACATGACCCGAAGTACCTGACAGTTGCCCGCAAAGGAGCCAACTGGTTTATCACAAACGCGGTCGAAACCGGCAGTTTCCTCGGCGTGTGTGGCGATGCCCGCTACGCCCCCGATTTCGCGACGGGGCAGTCGGCGCAGGCATTGCTGGATTTATATGACCTGACCCACGACGACCGCTACAAAACAGCCGCCATCGAAGCCGCCAAAATATACACGACATCCATTTACACGCACCCCATTGCCGACCACGAACAGAAAACAGTCAATGGCCGACCGCGCCAGGATTGGGAAATTTCGCAGTCGGGACTGAGCTTTGAACACGGCGGTATTTTCGGCTCGGCCAACCGGGCGGGACCAATTCAGTTGGCCAGTCATGCGGGTATGTTCATCCGACTTTATGGCCTGACGAAGGAGCCCCTGTTTGCTGATATGGCGCGGGCGGCTGCTATCGGTCGCCACGCCTTTGTGGACTCGGCTACCAGCGTAGCCTCGTACTATTGGAACACGATGAATAAAGGAGCCGGACCATACCCGCACCATGCGTGGTGGCAAATCGGCTGGATAACCGACTACCTGATGGCTGAAGCCGAACTACGGTCGGGTGGTGAGGTGGTGTTTCCGCGTGGGTTCGTTACGCCCAAAGTGGGACCACACCAGACGTATGGGTTCGCGCCCGGCAGCATCTACGGCCAACCAGCCGACCTGATTATCCGCGAGGGCATAGTAACGCCCGACAACCCGAACATCGAATACATCACGGCTCAGTCGCTGGATAAGAAAAAGCTGTTTGTGGTGCTGATGAACAACCGCGCTCAGGCCACCACCGCGACGGTTAAACTGCAACCGGATTTAATTCGGGCGGGGCGTGGTCAGTGGAAAAGGCTGACCAACGGGAAAGCGATTGAATTGACGCAGCCAGGCCTGACGCTGCCGCCGTTTGGGATTGAGGTTTGGGAATTCGACTGGCAGTAATCGTTTGCAGAAGCTATGAACACGACCACGATTGATACCGCTGTTATCGTCATTTTCTCGGCTTTTGTGCTGGGTATTGGGCTGTTGTTTGCCCGGACGGGGCGTAACATGAAATCATTTTTTGCCGGGGGCGAAGCAGTCCCCTGGTTCATTGGCGGCCTGTCGCTGTTCATGAGTTTTTTCTCGGCCAGTACGTTCGTGGCCTGGGGCAGCATCGCCTACAAATACGGCTGGGTGGCCGTCACCATTCAGTGGACGATGTGCGCCGGGGCGCTGGTTACGGGGTTATGGCTGGCCCCGCGCTGGAAAAAAACCGGCGTCCTTACCGCTGCCGAATACATCCGGCAACGGCTGGGGCTGCCGGTTCAGAAAACGTATATCTTCATTTTTACCCTCGTCAGCGTCTTCATCAAAGGGTCGGTGCTTTATCCGGTGGGCAAGCTGGTGAGCGTCTCGCTGGGTCTGCCGCTGGTACCCACCACCATCGGGCTCGGTATATTCATGATCGCCTATACCTCCGTGGGCGGGCTTTGGGCGGTGATGGTCACCGATATTCTCCAGTTTGTGGTGCTCTCGGCGGCCGTGTGTATCCTGCTTCCGCTGGCCTTCGATCAGGTGGGGGGCATAGCCGGTTTTACGGCCAAAGCACCCGACGATTTTTTCAACCTGCTCAACGGCGAATATAGCATTGGGTTCATGCTCGCTTTTTTCGTGTATCAGGTGGCTTATATTGGTGGTAACTGGACGTTTGTGCAGCGCTACACCAGCGTCGATAGTCCGAAATCGGCCCGGAAAGTGGCGTTCCTGTTTGCGGGACTTTACCTCGTCAGTCCCATTATCTGGATGCTGCCGCCCATGATATACAAGACCATCAACCCGGCGCTGGTGGGTCTCGATACCGAAAACGCCTACCTCGAAATCTGCCGACTGGTGCTACCGCCGGGGCTGCTGGGCCTGATGCTGACGGGTATGTATTTCTCAACCTCAGCCAGTGCTAATACCACCCTCAACGTGGTGTCGGCGGTATTTACCAACGATATTTACAAAGGGCTGATGAACCCTACCGCCACCGACAAACAACTAATTCGGGTGGCGCGGCTATCCTCCTGGGGCTTCGGGATCGGTATGATTGTGATCGCCTTACTGGTGCCCTACATCGGTGGCATCGTAGAGGTGGTACTCACCATTGGGGCCGTAACGGGTGGCCCGCTACTGGCCCCGCCCATCTGGGCGCTCTTCTCAAAACGCCTGACCGGCCGCACGACACTACGTATCACCCTGATAACGCTGTCGCTGAATCTGTTTGGTAAGATTATTTTACCGCTGGCAATGGGCATTAAACTCAGCCGGGCCGAAGAGATAGTCATTGGCGTTGGGATGCCAGTATTGCTGCTGGCCCTGACCGAGTGGCTGGCATCGCGCAACCGGTCCGACAGCCCCGATTATCTCGCCTACGAAATTATCCGTGCAGAAGCGCCCATAAGTACCGTGCAGGAGCAGGCCGATGAAGCCGACGAGGTGAACCGTCAAAATCAGTTTGGTCTGCGCGTTATAGCCGTCTCGCTGGTGGTTACGGCCCTGATTCTGGGGGCACTAAGTATACTGACTACGCAGGGAGCCGGGGTGACCGCACTGTTAGCCGGCATTGTGCTGGTAACGGCCATTATTCCCTGGCGGGCCGCTTCTAAACTAACGCCCGTTGCAAAGCCGGTAGAAGCAGTCAAACTACCCATCCGTTGAACGTACCGGGATTCAATCAACCCTAAAAAAACAACATGATTAACCGTCTTATTCTCTTCTTTTTGCTGATACCCCTTTCATTGTCAGCGCAATACAGCATCCGCGAGCCGAATGCGATCCTGCTGCACGGCGAATGGCGGTTTGCCCTCGACCCCGTCGACGCGGGCGTACGGGGCAACTGGTTTCGGGAAGATGCCCCGCTGAATCGATGGGAAAAGGTGACTGTGCCGCACTGCTTCTCGGTTGACCCCCGCTTTCAGTTTTACACCGGAACAGCCTGGTATCGCCGGACTTTTCCGTGTCAACCCAGAGCGGGGAAACGCGTCATGCTGCATTTCGATGCGGCCTATTACGAAACGACCGTCTGGATAAACAGCCAGAAAGTTGGAACGCACGAAGGGGGCTATACACCCTTTCAGTTCGACATTACGGACTACCTGAAAACAGAAAGCGGTGCCTTGAACGCCATTGCCATTTCGGTGAATAACAACACCTGGAAAACGACGACCATACCGGGTGCAAAGGATAATAACCTGCCCGAATCGTTTCCGGGATGGCTCAACTACGGCGGCCTTATCCGGCCCGTTTACCTGACCATTGAGCCGGAGGTGTACGTCGAAAACATCAAGACCAATGCTGCGCCGGATCTGGTAAAAGGAACGGCTATAGTAAACGTAAAAGTCAGGGTACGTAATGCGGGAAAGCAGGCAGTAACCCCAACGCTTGCTGTTTGGGTAGCGCAAAATGGTAAACCCATTACACTTACCTGGAAGCAACAGACGGGTTCAATAGCCGCTGGCCAAACGACCGTGCTGGACGCTGAAACGGCTCTTAAAGCCGCCGACGTAAAACTGTGGAGCCTCGACCAGCCGACCCTCTATGAAGTGCAGGTGATTGCCGCGACCGACACCGTTCGAACGCATTTCGGCATTCGGAAAGTGGAGGTTCGCAACGCGCAACTGCTGCTGAACGGGCAGCCCATCAGAGTAGCCGGAGGAAACCGCGTGGTGGATTATGCGGGCCTGGGTTCGCTGGAGCCCGATTGGGTGGTGGAGAAAGATATGCGCCTGATGAAAGAAGCGGGCATGGAGCTGCACCGGCTCACCCACTATACCCCGGCTGAAACCGTGTACGATTGGGCCGACCGCAACGGGATGCTGATCATCAGCGAAGCGGGGAACTGGCAGCTGACACCCCGGCAGATGGACAACGACACCATGCGCACCAAATTCCGGCAGCAGTTTCGCGAGATGGCCGAACGCGACTGGAATCACCCCAGTGTCATTGCTTATAGCGTGGGTAACGAATACCTGTCTGAGCAACCGGCGGGTCAGCGGTGGACAAAAGACATGATCGCCTACGCCCGCGAACTCGACCCAACCCGCCTGTACACCTTCGCGTCGATGCGGCTCAATGGTCTGCCAAAAAAACCTGAAGATGAAGCCAGTCAGTACTGCGATTTTATCTCGACCAATACCTACGGCAACCACGCTAATGTGCTGAAACACATTCACGCGCTCTATCCTGACAAACCCATTTTTATCAGTGAATATGGTACGCGGGCGGATGGGAAAGATGGCGAAGCGGGGCAGGTGACGCACCTCGACAAATTTCTGACCGATATTCGGCAACTGCCCTATGTAGTGGGCGCGTCGTGGTGGTCATTCAATGATTACCTGAGCCGGCACGACGGCACCAACCCGGATGGCACCCGCCCGTGGGGCCTCGTTCGGGGTGATCGCTCGAAACGCCCGCTGTACAAAGCGCATCAGAGCGGGATGGCACCGCTCACCGTAGAAAAAATAAGCTGGACAGCTGGCAATGAAGGCGTTCACACGCTGCGGGTACGGATAACTGCGCGTGCCGACTTTCCGGCTTATGCCCTCCACCAGTACCAGCTCAATACCACTTTTCAACAGATACGTATTCCCGATTTACAGCCCGGCCAACACGTTGACATTGACCTGACTGTGCGCGGTTTTGAGCAACGGTTACCGATCGACATCAGCAAACCGACGGGCTTTACGGTATTTACTCAAACGATTGACTTAACGAATGATACGCGAACAGGCAACTGATAAACGTCCACTTCGGACGGTGCGGCATGAGGCCGATTTACTGGTAATTGGCGGGGGGCTTTCTGGTGTGTGCTGCGCCATTACGGCTGCCCGGGCCGGTATTCGGGTGGTGCTGGTGCAGGACCGGCCCGTGCTGGGCGGCAACTCGTCAAGCGAGGTACGTCTGTGGGTGCTGGGCGCCACTTCACACATGGGCAACAACAACCGCTGGGCGCGGGAAGGGGGCGTTATCGACGAGCTGCTGCTAGAAAATCTCTACCGTAACCCGGAAGGCAATCCCCTGATTTTTGACACTATACTGCTCGAAAAAGTAGTTACCGAACCCAGCATTACCCTGCTGCTCAATACGGCAGTATTTAACGTTAAAATGGCGGGTAAAACTACGGGTCGAATTGAGTCGGTGCAGGCGTTTTGCGCGCAGAATAGCACGATCTACGAACTGGCGGCTCCTCTGTTCTGCGATGCCTCGGGCGATGGTATCGTTGCGTTTCAGGCCGGGGCGGCCTTTCGGATGGGGGCCGAATCGATGGAGGAGTTTGGTGAAAAATTTGCTCCCTCGGCCGATTACGGGGAGTTGCTGGGCCACTCGCTGTATTTCTACACCAAAGACACCGGCAAGCCCGTACGGTATGTACCGCCCGCTTATGCGCTGGCAGATATCACCCAGATTCCGCGTTTTCGATCGTTCAATACCAGCGATTACGGCTGTCGGCTGTGGTGGCTGGAGTATGGCGGTCGGCACGATACTGTACATGATACCGAAACCATTAAGTGGGAGCTCTGGAAAGTCGTGTATGGTGCCTGGAACCACATCAAAAACTCGGGAAACTTCCCCGAAGCGGCCAACCTGACGCTGGAATGGGTAGGTCATATTCCCGGAAAGCGCGAAAGCCGCCGGTTTGAGGGCGATTACATGCTCACCCAACAGGATGTGGTGGAACAGCGGCACCAGGTCGATGCCGTGGCGTTTGGCGGCTGGAGCATCGACCTGCACCCGGCTGATGGCGTTTTTTCGGAAAAGCCCGGCTGTAATCAGTGGCATAGCAAAGGCATTTATTCGCTGCCGTTTCGGAGTTTCTACAGCCGTAATGTATCGAACCTGTTTCTGGCCGGACGCATTATCTCGGCTTCGCACGTGGCCTTTGGCTCGTCGCGGGTGATGGGAACGAGCGCACATGGCGGGCAGGCCGTGGGGATGGCCGCAGCCCTTTGCGCCCAACAAGGCTTATTACCCCGCGACATCACGGCTAAGCCACAACGGATAAACGAACTGCAACAGGCATTACTCAAAACAGGTCAGCACATTCCCGGTCTCCGGCTTCGCGACGGGCAGGACCTGACCCATCAGGCCACACTGTCGGTGTCGAGCGAGTTGGTTCTGACCGAACTGCCGCCCAGTGGCCCGATGATTGCTCTTGGGCATTCGGCCGGGCAGATGCTCCCGCTTACGACTGGACCGGTTCCGCAGTTTACGTTTTGGGTGGTGGCTGCTCAGGACACGACCTTGACGGTTGAGTTTCGGGTAAGCAGTAAACCCCAAAACCACACGCCCGATCAAACCCTTGACCGGCGCGAAATTCAACTGAGTAAAGGCAAACAGCCCATTAAGCTGGCCTTTACCGAGTCCATGCCCTATGACGGCTACGCCTTTATTTGTTTCCTGAAAAATGAACAGGTGTCGGTTCAATGCAGCGAGCTGCGGGTGTCGGGCATCGTGTCGGTTTTCAACAAAACCAATCCGGCCGTGTCGAACTACGGCAAGCAGGAACCGACCGACGATATCGGCGTAGAAGCGTTTGAGTTCTGGACACCCGACCGACGGCCCCAAGGCCATAACCTGGCCGTTCAGATTGAACCCGGCATTCGGATGTTCAACCCAGAAAATGTACGAAACGGTCTTCAACGGCCTACCAACATACCCAACGCCTGGGTGGCTCATCCCAACGACCCGCAGCCCACCCTGACCCTAACGTGGTCCGAACCGAAACGGGTTCGGGAGGTGGTGATGAGTTTCGATACTGATTTCGACCACCCGCTCGAATCGGTGCTGATGACCCACCCCGAAACAACCACCCCGTTCTGTATCCGCGATCTGGTGGTTTGCAACGATCAGCAGCAGCGGGTGTATGAACTGACTGGCAACCACCAGAGTCGCCATACGATTCGCTTTGCCCAGCCAGTCAACACAAGCAGTCTGAGCATCCACCTGAACGCCGTGAATGGCGCAGTGCCCCCGTCGCTGATGGAGATTCGCTGTTACGAATAAGCAACGAAAAGATAGGTACCTACACTAAGATTTTTACGTAACCGGGTTCAATCAGTTACACGACTTCTGGATACTATGAAGAACGCGACATCTATACTGCTGCTTATATGCCTTGCACTGAGCAATCTGGCACTGGCGCAACCCGCTAAACCGCTGGCCGTTCCACTGGTCAACCAGGCCGGCTATAACCGGGGGGAGGCCAAACGCTTTGTGTGCTACGAAGCCCCCGACAGCACTCCGTTTCAACTCGTTCGTCTGGCCGACAAAACCGTGGTGTATTCGGGAACGATCAGAAACCGGGCGGGCGATTTTTCGAATTTCAACCCTAAAAACGGCCAAACGGAGTACGTTATCTCCATCAAAGACCGCGAACGTTCGGTACCGTTTCGCATTGCCGACCACCTGATAGAAGGCATTTCATCGAAACTGGCCTACGACTTCTTCGTGGACGTTCGTGGTTCTGAAGATCCGGTACACTCAAGCGAAGCGAAAGTATATGGCGGTGGGCCTTCCCGCGATCAGGGTTCGTATGGACTCGAAACAACGTTTGAAACGCTTTTTTATGCCTCTAACCCCGCCCTGTTCGACCGCTGGACGACTGAACTGGGCGACATAAAAACCGCCGATCTAATCGACCTTATTTTATGGCATGGGGAGTTTGCCTATCACCACGTCGACTACAACGGCCCGGTTGCCAGTCGGCATGGAACCCTGGGTTATGAAGGGCAGCCGCGCATGAATTATGACTACTGGAACACCCTCGACCAATTGGCGGCCGTTTGCGCGGGCTACCACAGTTTTCTGAAGCCCTACCTGCCCCGCGAAACGTACCTGAAGTACCGTGCCGAATGCCGCAAACGCTGGCAGGCCTATGACCGTCACAAGGTGGTACGCCACTGGACGTTAAGCACCAAATGGGTCGATGAAGGCTATCAGGAGTTTAACGAGATGGGCAATGCTTTTGGGCAGTCGGTGTTCAGCAACCTGTATATGTACCTCTCCGAGAAAGAGGAAGCTGACGGTCAGCCCGATCAGTACCTCCGCTGGGCGCAGGAGAGTGCCGAAGACATCATCAAAAACTGGGATTTCAATAACCCCCGGCATATGTGGTGGATTCGCAACGCAGAGCACATCACCCCGCAGGCACTGGCGTTTTTTTTGCTGGTAGCACCCGACAAAGCTCCCAAAGGCACGCGCGAGAAACTGATGGCCTGGCGGGATCACATGAAGCAGAAGACGGCCAATTTCTGGCACTACCGCGTACACAGCGATACCGAATGGGCGCATTCCCGCACCAAAGAACTGGGTGGCGCCCCGGCGCTGGGCGGGTCTATGTTTGCCGTGGCCCATCTGCTCAATGACCGCGAACTACGCGACATCGGCTGGTCGCAGGTCAACTTTGTGTTTGGCCTCAACCCCGTTGGTGCGCATCTGAGCAATAAAAGTGCCGACCGGCTAGCTATCAACGGCTATTGGGACGGGGTCGAAAACGGCTGGCCCCGCAGCCACCCCAACGGCTACGGTATGCTCGGCAAGGTACGCGGCACTCTTGACGGCACTCCTCTCGACGCGCAGTTTCCCCGGCCAGGTACGTTAGCCACTACCGACAAATCGACCGAGGGGCAGGGCGATCATATTGGCCAAAACGCCTACGCGACCGAAGGCTGGGCCATATCGAACCGGGGTTGGCTGGCTACCCTCACCTTTGCCCCCCTCGGTACGCAGAAAATTCGGGTGCTGGATGCGGGCGACAAAAAAATGGCTGCAACCGCCAAAGCAGGCCAAACCATTACGCTTGAACTGACAGCGGCCCTCAATCTGGACCCCACCAAAGCCGAATCGGGCTGGGTGCTGGTGAGCTTTGATAATAACGAGCCAGTAAAGGTGGCAGTGCAGGAAACCGCACCCGATTCGGGGGTTTTTCGGGCGCGGTATGCACTCCCGTTGGCCGGTCCGAAACAGCTTACCGTATCGTATGGGTATTGGGGGCTGGGGACTAAAACTAGTGTAAATATTCGCTAATAATCTAAAAATGAAGAGGATACACTACCTGTTTTGGTTAGTTGTTGTCGGATTGCTGGCCATATCGGGTTGCCGGACAGCAGTTACCAGTCAATCAGGCGACGCGGCCGACCTGAATCTACAGGCTATGCTACAGCCGGTGCCCGCCACGGCGGTCCTGAGCGATTCGGCCTACTTCATCTGGTGCGGAACAATGGTTCGTGGCAATGATGGCACCTGCCATTTGTACTATTCGCGCTGGAAACGCGAACTGGGGTTCAACGCCTGGGTTACGCATTCGGAAGTAGCCCACGCCACGGCTAAAAACCTGCTTGGCCCCTACACGTTTCAGAATGTGGCCCTACCGGCTCGTGGAGCGCAGTTCTGGGATGGGCACTGTACGCATAACCCGACCGTTCATGAATTCAACGGGAAATACTACCTGTACTACATGGGCAACACCGGCGACGGCAAGAACATGAAAGCCCTGAATTTTACGCACCGCAATAACCAACGTATTGGCGTAGCCGTGGCCGACAAGCCCGGTGGCCCCTGGAAACGAACCGACACCCCGCTCATCGACGTAAGCCCGGACTCGACAGCCCCCGATGCTTTACTGACCAGCAACCCATCCGTTGCGCAACGACCCGATGGTGGTTATCTGATGGTGTATAAAGCCGTTGGCAAGAAGCGGCCCGGTGTGTTTGGTGGCCCGGTTGTTCATATGGTTGCCACGGCAGAGAAGCCAACGGGACCGTTTGTTAAATCGCCCAACACCGTATTCAATGCCAAAGGAACCGACTTCCCTGCCGAAGACCCGTTTGTCTGGTATCAGGGAGATCGGTACTGGGCCATTATGAAAGACATGCACGGGGCATTTACGTCAGCCGGTCGGTCGCTGGTACTGTTTGAATCCAAAGATGATTTCGACTGGAACTTGGCTAAACATGCGCTGGTATCGACCCCACAGATACGTTGGGCCGACGGAAGGGTACAATCTGTTGGTTATCTGGAACGCCCTCAGCTCTGGTTCGACAAGGGTAAACCGGCGGTGCTTATGCTGGCCGCCACTGTCGACCAAACGCACTCGTTTAATGTGCAGATACCGCTTCGCTGACGAACGAATCAGCGCTGTTCAGGCCATACTGCTAATGCTACTGCCCAAAACGACGCTATTCAGGGAGGCTTTTGCCGGTTAGCTAATGGAAGTGCTTGTTGAAACAACTTTCGAGACTTAATTGCCGCCCAGTTCCCATTCGTCCAGAAACGTGTCCGTGGTCCGACGGGGTAGCTGCTGCCTCTGGCTAGTTTCAGCGCATTGCTTTTCGAAGGGGGGAATAGAACAGGCTGGCCCCATGGCCAGTTCCAGCAATATCCCATGAACGAACGGGGAGAGACAATAAAAGCTCTGCCCATAAAATGTAGATTTTTATAAAAATTGTACCAGCCGACTAAGTAAGTCAGGTATTCTTTGTCTCCTTAGACTAAGAAGCTGTTTGAGTTAATCGCTTTGGCCGCAAAACTCGTCTTTTGGTCTCAAATCGCTAACTCAAACAGCTTCTAAAGCCATCTGTTTTTCTGGTTTCTATGCGTCTTCCCAATCGACACCCTGATGACATACCTGCCATTCAACCCAATGAGTTGGTCACGGAGACGCGTACAACCGATACGGAGCAGTTTATACGGCAGGTGCTGATCGATAATCCCGCTAAGGGATTTGAGTTGCTGTTTCGTCGGTATTATTCTGTTATGCACAGCCAGGCTACCCGGCTGGTATATTCGCGTACCATTGCCGACGATATTGTCAGTGACGTTTTTCTCTACATCTGGCAAAAACAAGCCTATCAACACGTAGAAACGTCGTACCGGGCCTATCTTATGGCTTCGGTGCGGCACGCAGCTCTGGCCCACCTGCGCCGGGAACTGACCAGCGAACCACTGTCTCACGTAGCTACCGACAGTATGATCTCTACGCTGCTCACCGCCGAACAGGTGTTGCAGTACGACGAACTATCACTCCAGATCGATGCTGCCATTCGCAACCTGCCCGCCCAGTGCCAGCGGGTGTATGTGCTAAGCCGGACCGAGAGCCGGACCAACGCTGAAATTGCCTTACGACTACAGATTTCAATCCGAACGGTGGAAGCCCATCTCTACAAAGCCATGCGCACTCTGAAAGCCATTGTGCTGGACGCGTAAGTGTACTGGCTGTATTTTCTCTCCATCATATAAAGACGTTCGCTGGTATGCGCTCAGATATTAATAAGCACTTGCTGTTCCTGTACTGGTCGGGCCTGGCTACGCCTATGCAGCGGCAGCTCATTGGCGATTGGCTGGACCAGCCCGACCATCAGGAACTGTTCTATATCTGGCTCGTGGAGTGGGAAGAGCAGCATCCGCAGTCGAAGCCTGACTCCGATCAGGCATGGGCCGAACTATCGGTTAAAATGAGTTTACCCTCGCTCGCTCCAGCCCCGCCGACTGAAGCGGCAAAATCCACCATTTGGCATTCCGATAGCCTGGGGCGGGTGTGGTGGCTGGTGGCCAGTTTATTGCTCACGTCAGGTCTCGGCTGGCTGTTTCGCAACCAGTTTGTCTATACGACCTACCAAACGGGCTATGCACAGGTGATACCCGTTACCCTGCCCGATGGCAGCACCGCCACACTCAACGCCAACTCACGACTGCGGCTGCTACGTCCCTGGCTGGGCAGGTTTATGGATCGGGAGCGGTTCGTCTGGCTACAGGGAGAGGCTAATTTTAAAATTACTCACCAACCCAATAATCAGCCCTTTGTAGTACGTACCGATAACCCCCTCGATGTGGTGGTACTGGGCACTGAGTTTGCCGTAACGGCCCGCCCAATGCGGTTTCGGGTGGCGCTACACACGGGCAAAGTTATGCTGCGGGCTAACAATGACCGCGCCCAGAACCCGCTGGCCCTGCACCCCGGCGACGTGTTCACCCAAACCCGGCTGCAAAGGGGCCGTTTGCAACACCGGCAGCCTACCCAACGCCTGGTTACCTGGCAGGATCATGAATTTGTGTTCGATCATACCAGCCTCCCCGACGTGCTGACGATGGTTGATGAGCAGTTTGGCGTGTCGGTCCAACTGGCCCACGATTCATTGGCCAAAGCCCAGATTACTGGTCGGTTCCGGGCCAGAGAAGCTGACGAACTGCTGCTGGCTATTACGACCTTAACCGGCTATCGGCTGGTAGAGCAAAATGGCATCAAAACTATAACTCCTTGAAAGTAATTTTTTTGTTATAAATAAACCCTCTGTATACTATGCGATTTTCTACCAGATTCAGTTCATGGCTGTTGCGTTGCGGTTGTCTAAGTATCCTCTGGCTATGGGTACTGCCCGTATCGGCACAGATGCTGGCTTCGGCTGCTACTCAGCAGCGGGCCAATACCACGAGCCCCACCACCCAGCCCACTTTGCTGCGCGATGCGCTGCTGACGCTCATGAATGAACGGAAAGTCGAGATTCTGTTCGATGAGCGGATTTTGAGCGGTAAACGCGTTGGTCCGGTGGGTCAGTTCAACAACCGTCCCTTTGGCACAGTGCTGACCAGGATACTGACCGGAACGGGCCTGACCTACCGGCAATTGCGCCGGAACACCTTTGTTATTGTGGAACAGCCCACCAGCCAGCCCAATGTGCGAACCGTTGGCGCGGTTCAGGCTGATTCCGAACCCGAAACCAGCCTGAACCAGCCCGCGACCGAACCCGCGACCCAGCTTAAACCGGCCGTGGCGACCGTAGCGGAGCGCCCCGCCCCGGCTGACCGCACCATTGCGGGGCGGGTACTGAGCGAAACCGGCGAAGGACTGCCCGGCGTAAGCGTGGTGCTAAAGAACACCAAGAAAGGAACTACTACCGATGCTGACGGGGCTTTCCGGCTTAGTGTGCCGGATGGTTTGGGTGTATCGCTGGTATTCAGTTTCGTGGGGTATATCAGCCAGGAAATTGACCTGGGTAACCGTAACAGCCTGAACGTAACACTGCTGGAAGACACCCGTGCGCTGAATGAGGTAGTTGTGGTGGGTTATGGGCAGGTGAAGAAAACGGACCTGACAGGGTCTGTATCCACGGTACCGGTGGGCGAGATACGTAAACTGGCCGTTACCTCGCTCGACCAGTCGTTGCAGGGACGGGCCGCCGGGGTACAGATTACCCAAAACTCCGGCTCTCCAGGCAGCGCCACTACCATTCGTATCCGGGGGGGTAACTCTATTCAGGGCGATAACGAACCGCTGTACGTCATTGACGGAATCCCGTTTAAAAACGATGGCGCAGGTAGTGGCTCGAGTTTCAATGTACTAAGCACCCTCAACCCCAGCGACATCGAGAGTATTTCGATTTTGAAAGATGCCTCCTCTACGGCCATCTATGGTTCGCGCGGGGCTAATGGCGTAGTTATCGTCACCACCAAACGCGGCAAAGCGGGGAAATCGACCGTTAATTTCGATGCCTATTACGGTATTCAGAACGTCCGGCGTAAATACCCGGTGCTGAACGGCAGCGAGTATGCTCAGCTCGTCAATGATGCCAATACCAACGAAGGTCGCCCCGCCCTATACACGCCCGAGCAGGTGAACGCCTTCGGGAAAGGGACCGACTGGCAGGACGAGATTTTTCAGCAGGCACCCATTCGTAATTATCAGCTTTCGATGAGCGGGGGTGACGAAAGAACGCAGTACGCGCTGTCGGGCGGCTATTTCAAGCAGGACGGCCTGGTGCGTAATTCCAATTTCGACCGGTATTCGTTTCGCATCAACTTAGACCGCAAACTCACCAGCCGTATCAAGATTGGCAACAGCCTGACCGTTAACCGGACGGTGCTGAATCAGACCCGCAGCGATGGCGATTTGGGTAGTGCGGGGCTGGTAACGGTTGCGGCCCTTCAGTACCCACCCATCATTCCGGTGTATAATCCGGATGGTACCTTCTTTACCAATGGCTCGCAGCTCAATTTTACCGCCGATAACCCGGCTGCCCTGGCCAGCGACAGCAAAAATCGCAATACGGCCTATCGCATCTTTGGCAACATTTTCGGCGATTATCAGATTATCGACGGGCTGAACCTGCGGGTACTGCTGGGTATCGACGGGGTGTTGCAGAAGCAGGACAATTACCTGCCCCGGACAGTGGTAAGTGGACAGGCGCTGGGCGGCAGCGCGTCCATTTTCAATAGTCAGGCCATTACGTGGCTGAACGAAAACCTGCTGACCTATACTAGGACCATTGGTACAAAACACACCATAGGTGGCCTGTTTGGCTTTACGCAACAGGCCAACCGGACCGAGTTTAGCACGGCTGCGGCCCGGAACTTCGTCAATGACAACCTCGGTTCGGGTAACTTAGGATCAGGGTCGGTGCCACTGATACCTGGCTCCGGCGTGGGCACGTGGGGCCTGCAGTCTTATCTGGCACGGGTGAACTACGGCTATCAGGACAAATATTTGCTGACTGCCAGTTTCCGGTCTGATGGGTCGTCGCGCTTCGGAGCTAACAAACGCTACGGATTTTTCCCCTCAGCTGCCCTGGCCTGGCGCATCAGCGAAGAAGCCTTCCTGAAAAACTCACGCGTAGTCAGCGACCTCAAACTGCGGGCTACCTACGGACTGACGGGTAATCAGGATGGTATTGGCAACTACCCGGCTTACTCGCTGTTGAGTTCGCAAAACTACGTCTTTGGCAACCTCGTTTCCACTGGCATTGGCCCGTCGCAGATTGCCAACCCAGATCTATCGTGGGAAACCACCGCCCAAACTGATTTCGGGCTGGATGTGGGGCTGTTCAACAACCGCATTACACTGACTACTGACGTGTACCTGAAACAAACCCGCGACCTGCTGCTGGCCGTTACCATCCCCAGCACGTCGGGTTATTCGAGTGCCATCAAAAACCTGGGCCGGGTCGAAAACCGGGGTGTAGAACTGAGCATATCCTCGCGAAACATCGATAAAGCCTTTAAGTGGAGTACGGATTTCAACCTGTCTGCCAATCGTAACAAGGTACTGGATTTGGGCGGCAGCAACCAGATTTTTGCCGGACAGGTGGCCAACATCGGGCAAAATATTACGTCGGGCATCATCCGTGTGGGCGAGCCTCTGGGTTCGTTCTTCGGCTACGTAACGGATGGTCTCTACCAGACGACGGATGAACTGACGGCTGTAGCCGACCCGCAGGCCCGCAAACCCGGCGACCGCCGGTACGCGGACCTGAACGGGGATAAGAAAATTGACGATAACGACCGCACCATTATTGGGCGGACCCAGCCAAAACTCATCGGTGGACTCAATAATACGTTCTCCTACAAGGGTGTGGAACTGACCGTTTTCTTTCAGGGCGTGTCGGGCAACCAGATTCTGAACGCAAATCGCTTTGAACTGGAATACCTGAACGGGCTGTCGAATCAGGACCGGGACGTGCTCAACCGCTGGACACCTACCAACACCAGCACCGATATTCCCCGGGCCTCGACCACCCGCCCGGCCAACCGCATCTCGACCCGGCAGATTGAAGATGGCTCGTACCTGCGGCTGAAGAATATTCAGCTGGCTTACAACCTGCCCCAGTCGGTGCTGAAAACGCTGAAAATTCAATCGTTTCGGGTCTATGCCAGTGCCCAGAACTACCTGACGTTTACTAAGTATTCGGGTTATGACCCCGAAGTGAACCGGTTTGGGCAGGATAGTCGCAGTCAGGGTTTCGACTACGGCAGTTACCCGACCGCCAAAACCATACTCTTCGGCCTGAACGTTGGCTTCTAACCCCCTTCCCGATCATGAAAAAAACGATCTATTTCCTGAGTTTGCTAACGGGCCTGACCGCTTGTCAAGTGCTGGAGCTGCAACCTGAATCGAGCTTTACGCCCGCCAATTTTTATAAAAACGCCGATGATGCCAAAGCCGCCGTCAGCACTGTATATGACCCGTTGAATTCGAGTAACATGTACGGGCAGGTGATGTGGATTTTGCAGGACCAGTCTACCGACGATGCTGAATGGGGCGGGGGTCGCTCAACAGCGAACCAGCCCAAAAACGACCTCGACCGGTACACCTTCACGCCCGCTACGAGCACATTTCAGTCGCTCTGGACCACTACGTATCAAGGCATCAACCGGGCCAATACGGTCATTGCGCGGGTACCCGCCATTACGATGGATGAAACGCTGAAAACCCGGCTTGTGGCCGAGGCCAAATTCATGCGTGGATTTTACTATTTCACGCTCGTTCGGCTGTTTGGGGGTGTTCCATTACAGGTAACCGAAACAACCTCACTGGTTAATTTGAACGTATCCCGCGCTTCGGTGGAAGACGTGTATAAGCAGGTCATTCAGGATTTTACCGATGCTGAAACCGTTTTGCCTACATCTTACACCGGAGCCGACCTGGGCCGGGCTACGAAAGGAGCCGCCAAAGCGTTTCTGGCGAAGGTCTACCTGACCCGGCAGGAATGGTCGAAAGCATCGGCCAAGGCCAAAGAAGTAATGGACCTCGGTGTGTATGACCTGTGGACCAATTTTGGTGACGCGTTTCTGCTGGCTAACCGGAACGGTAAAGAAGGCGTGTTCGAGATGCAGGCTCTCGGCGGTGGGGTGGGAGAAGGCAGTCTGATGCAGGGCTACATGCGCCCCAACTTTGACCGCGTGAACGGTGTAGCCGGTTTTGGTGATGACCCGGCCACTGAGAATCTGTACAATGCGTATAACGCCATCGACAAACGCCGGAACGTAACGCTGCGGCTGTATTCGGCGACGACCACCCCGGCGGCTCCGGGTAGCGTAAACTTTCCGTGTTACGTGTATAAATATCTGGACCCTACTGCCACAGGCAACAACGACGGTTCGAACAACTTCCCCATCATTCGCTATCCGGACGTACTGCTGATGTACGCCGAAGCCCTGAACGAGCAGGCCGCCGGGAATGCCGATTCCTACGCCGTAGTGAACCGCATCCGCAACCGGGCGGGGCTACCCGACCTGGCGGGCCTAACGCAGGCGCAATTCCGGGATGCCGTGCTACTGGAACGGCGGCTCGAACTGGCCTTTGAGGGCCACCGCCGGTACGATCTGGTACGTACCAAACGGCTCATCAGCGCGATGCAGGCGCAGAATTCGACCATAAAAGTAGAGGAGCGGCATTATTTGCTTCCTATTCCCCAGACAGAAATTGACGTAAACCCATCACTGAACCAAAACCCCGGCTATTGATCAAGTCCATCGCCAACCATCTAAGTATGAGAAAAATACTGATTCTTCTGCTCCTGACGGGTCTGCTGCCTTCAGCAATGGCACAGGTACGACGGGCCGGGCCACGTCAGGACGGGCCAATCAAAGCCGGGCCACGTCAGGCTGACGTAATTGTTTACGGGGGTACTTCGGCGGCCATTACGGCGGCTGTACAGGTTAAAAAAATGGGTAAATCTGTCATCGTCGTCTCGCCCGATAAACACCTTGGCGGGCTGAGTTCGGGGGGGCTTGGGTTTACCGATACCGGCGATAAATCGGTGATTGGCGGGCTGGCACGAACGTTCTATGGCCGTCTTTACGACCATTACCAGAAACCCGAAAACTGGACGTGGGAAAAGCGCGAACAGTTTGGTAACAAAGGACAGGGAACCCCCGCCCTCGACGGAGCTAACCGCACCATGTGGATTTTTGAACCTCACGCGGCCGAACGGGTTTTTGAGGATTTCGTGCGGGAAAATAATCTCACCGTTTACCGCGACGAATACCTTGATCGCTCAGCAGGGGGTGTTCAGAAGAAAGGTGTTGCTATTCAATCGTTCAGAACATTAAGTGGTCAGCAGTACGTCGGTAAGATGTTTATCGACTGTACCTACGAGGGCGATTTGATGGCCGCAGCGGGGGTGTCCTTCCACGTAGGCCGCGAGGCCAACAGCGTCTATGGCGAGGAGTTCAATGGCATTCAACCGGAGGTGTTTCAGCACGGCCATCATTTCAAAACGAACGTCAGTCCTTACAAAACTCCCGGCGATCCTAACAGTGGTTTGCTCCCCGAAGTCTCGCCGGAACCTATCGGCAAAAAAGGATCGGGCGATACTAAAATTCAGGCGTACTGCTTTCGGATGTGCCTGAGCAACCACCCCGATAACCGCATTCCCTTTATTAAACCCGTGGGATATGATCCCGCCCGCTACGAACTGTTGGCGCGGGTATATGCCAATGGTTACACCGAAACGTTCGATAAGTATGATGCCATTCCAAACCGTAAAACGGATACCAACAACCATGGCCCGTTCAACACGGACTATCTTGGCAAAAACTACGACTATCCCGAAGCCACGTACGAACGTCGGCGCGAGATTATCCGCGACCACGAGTTGTACCAGAAAGGGCTGATGTACTTCCTGCAAAACGACCCGCGCGTACCCGCAGACGTACACGAGAAAATGCAGCAATGGGGGTTACCCAAAGATGAATTTAAGGATAACGGCGGCTGGCCCCACCAGATCTACGTCCGCGAAGCCCGGCGTATGACTGGCGAGTTTGTGATGAAAGAGGCCGACGCGCTGGGTAGAACGACCGTACCCGATCCAATCGGCATGGGTTCCTACGCGCTGGATGCGCACAATGCCCAACGGTACGTAAAAGCCGATGGCTTCGTGCAGAATGAGGGCGACATTGGTGTACACCCCGAGCGACCCTACTCCATAGCGTATGGGTCAATAGTGCCGAAAGAAACCGAGTGCCAGAACCTGCTGGTACCCGTTGCCATATCGGCCAGCCACATTGCTTATGGCAGTATTCGGATGGAACCGGTGTTCATGATTCTGGGTCAGTCGGCGGCTACTGCCGCGGTGTTGGCCATTCAAAGTAAGATGAGTCCACAGAAATTACCTTACGGAATTCTCAAAGCTGCGTTGCTAAAGGATGGGCAACAATTGACGCTGCCGAAATAATCTGGTGATTAACGCCGTACACTAAACTCCCTCGAAAAGCCGCTCCCTAGTCCTGCTGGCGCGGCTTTTTGATGCGGTGATTATTTCGGTACAGTCGGTTGGAAAAGGAATAAAAATCCTATTTCACTCCCCCTTTACAACCTGGCCAGTCTCAGCTGGAATCGGAGGTTTATCTGAACGATTTCCAGCGGTTGCTGATCGTGTACAACTTATTCACTGATAGCCAAATAACGAGCTCATTAATTTGCATTCACAAGCCTTTTGTTGGACAGAAATGCCAGTTGAGTAGGAGGGGGACTGTACCGATTTAAACAGGCTAGTTGTGTAAAGAAAACGCGACGTAACCTGTATCAGAAGCCTAACGAGGGATTATCGAGCTATCTTTTGCCTGAAGAAAACTGAGCAGTACTGTCCTTGTAAAATCACTCAATTGAGCCGGCACAATTGAATGGAGAAGGCGAGGGTGTAGGGTAATGATAATACACCAATTTGGCAAAACTACGCGATGAGGGTTCATCCCGGAAAAAGGCAGAACTGTTCCAGCGGGTAGAAAAAACGGAGATTGCTTACGCCATGTCCCGAAAGCTGCTGGGGGAGACCCCTTTTTCTTCCGAAAAAACCCGGCTGAAGTACCGGGGATTATCGAAGCCTACCGCATACCCAACTTCAGCAACACTCAACGCTGAATTTAGTAGCAGCTCTTCGGCTTTTTGCAGGCGAAGAGCCCTCAGGTAAGGAATCACGGACATGCCGGTCAGGGCCATTACCTTACGGTACAGCGAGTTCCGGCTCATGCCCATCAACTGACAGATCATGGTCGTATCAAGGGCCACGTTATCCAGATGAAGCTCCAGGGTACTGCGCAGTTTTGCCACAAACTGGTCTTCCCGCGCGTCGGCCCCGTTGGCAGGAACCGGGCCAGGGGGCGGGTTGCCCAGCGCCCGCTGGCTGTAGAAGCGCTGCAGCAGTCGTCTGGTCTGTAGCAGATTACCCAGCACGAGGAGCAACTCTTCCCGCTGGAAGGGCTTAATTAGGTACGCATCGCCCCCCCGCCGTAAGCCCGTAATTCGGTCGTCTACCGCGGCCCGGGCCGTGAGCAGTACAATCGGAATGTGGCTGGTGCGTTCGTCGTTCTTCAGGGTGTCGCAGAGTTCAAATCCGTCTCTGACGGGCATCATCACATCACTCACAATCAGGTCCGGTGTGATGGCTATGGCCTGGTCAATGCCGATCTGCCCGTTTTCGGCCCGTACCACCTGGTACTCCTCCCGCAGGCAGGTCTGGATATAGGCGGCTACGTCATCATTGTCTTCCACCAGCAACAGCACGGGCTGGTCCGGATACACTTCCGATCCTGCTTCGACCCCGTCACCCATCTCGCCCGGGTCAGGCGCGACCAGTGTGGGTACGGGAAGCACGTCGTCGACCAGAGGTGCCTGCCTGGTCAGGGGCAGACGAACCATGAAGTCCGCGCCGTGCCCCTCCAGGCCGGACCGGTTGCGAACCGCCAGCCCCCCTTGCATCAGACCTACCAATTCCCGCACCAGCGAGAGACCAATGCCAGTGCCACCACTGACGGGCTGAACTATATCAGCCGGGGGCGGCCCCGCCTGACGTGGCCCAGCCAATCCAGGCGGGGCCTGATAAAAGCGGTCAAAGATCCTGGTCAGGCTGGCCGGGTCAATGCCGGGGCCGGTATCGCTGACGGTGATCTGAATCCACGGGCCATCCAGACGCTGGCTGGGGATAAGTGCCTCGTGGTAGCCCGCGGGAGCGAGGGGTTGCCATGAGGCCTGAATGACCACTTCGCACCTTATCAGCCCCCCCGCCGGGGTAAACCTAAGGGCGTTGGCCAGCAGGTTGCTGACGATATCCTGTAGTTTGTCCGGGTTGAAGTCGGCCTCACAGGAGGCTTCTTCCGCGTGTATCGCCAGCTCCACGCCTTTGGTGCAGGCCATTGACTGAAACGATTCGCCTACGTAGCGAATGAAGTGGATCAGGTCACCCCGCACCAGCTGCAACGGCATCTCACCCGCTTCCAGCCGGGAGAGGTCCAGCATCTGGTTGATTAACCGCAGCAGGTTGCGGCCGCTGCGCTCAATCAGGCGGGCCGTCTGCCGCAAACCGGGGTCTGCCTGCTGATGGAGGTTGTCGGCCATGCCCAGAATGACCGTCAGGGGGGTGCGAAACTCATGGGAGATATTGGCAAAAAAGCGAGACTTAGTCTCGTCAAGCTGTTGCAGATCCTGAGCCTGCCGGGCAATGACCCGGGTGGCCTCGTTGATCTGGGTTTGCAGTCTAATTTGCGCTTTTTGGTATTGCCGGTCCCGCCATCGCCCCCAGGCCCACACACTGCCCAGCAACAAAAACGCCAGGGGAAAGGCAAACCAGCCGCGCAGATAAAATGGCCGCAGCACATGCACCCCAATGGAAAGCAAAGCCGACGACCGGCGACCGTCGGCGGCCTGCCCCCGGATCAGCAGGGTATGATCGCCATAGGGCAGGTTACCCAGTTGCAGCGAGGACTCGGTCTGGTAACGCCAGGTATTATCCACCCCCTTGAATTGGTAGGCATAGGTGTTTTTCTGGGCATCGGTGTAGTTGAGCAGCGCGACCTCGAGGGTACTGCTCCGGTCATTGGGCTGCAGCGTGATCTGACCGGTTTTGAGCAACTCCCCGGTTTTGTCGACCAGCGTGTTGCGGTCGGCATTGAACTGGCGGAAGGAAACCACCCGCAGGGGCAGTGAGGGGAGGGGGGGCTCGGCTTCGAAATCACGCGGGTCGAAGGCCGTTACCCCGTTGAGACCCCCGAAATAGAGCCGCCCCTGGGCATCCTGGTAATGCGCGATGCGGTTGAACTCGTTGTGGGTGATGCCCTCCTGCACCGTGTAGGTCCGGGTGGTGAGCCGGAAGGGATCAAACAGCATGATACCGTAGTCGCTGCTGAGCCAGAGGTGGCCCCGCCGGTCGGCATATACGGCGTAAATATTATCGTTGTTCAACCCATCAGCCCGTTTGAAGGGACGGTAGCGGCATCGGGCGCGATCCCAGCGGACCAGCCCGGCATTGGCCGTGGCCAGCCAGAATAGTCCATTGGGGTCCTGATAGAAGTGCTGGTAGCTGTCGGCGGGCAGCCTGAATGGTCCGCTACCGCCACGCCAGTAGCGGGCCGTGACGCCTTTTTGTGGATCGACCGTGTAGAGCCCCGTGGTGGCGCACAGCCAAAGGGTACCCTGCTGGTCGGGAGCAATGTGCAGGACGTGGGCCTGGGCTAATTCGGGAAACTGGTTATAGCCCCCAAACGGCGTTACCCGGTTTGTGGCCGGGTCAACCAGCCACAGGCCAGGGTCGCCACCGGCTAGCAACCGGTGGGGGTTAGCCGAAAAGGGATGAATGGTCCATACGGCTCCCGGGCCGGGTATGGGCGTTACGCTGGTCTTGGTGGTCCGGTAATCGTAAGCAATCAGCGTATGGTCTGCGCATAAGTAGAGCTTACCCGCCAGGTTACCGCTCAAACTAATGAATGACCGCTGCTTCGGTAGCAGTTGGCGGGCCGAGGTCCCCGAACGCCTGCTGGCGAATAAACCCACGTCATTCTCCAGATTCGTGTAGAGCGTATCGCCCACGGCGGTAATGCCCCGAACGGCGGGTTGTTTCCCGCTGCCGGATAGATGGAACAGGCGCTGAAAATAGTTCTGGCTAAGCCGGATCTGGTAGAGGCCAAAGCTGGTTCCCATCCAAAGGCCCCCGTTTCTGTCCCGAAAAAAACTCCGGTCGTCAATCGGGCCGCTGGCCAGTTGATCGCTGATGTCGAGGGCCACCCGATTGGCCGTGTCCCGCAACTGGTAGCCATTCCAAACCAGTCCGCTCCGGTCGAAGGCAAAGGCAAGTCGTTGTCGCATTTTCTCCGGTTTGATCAGCTCATTGGCTTGGTCATGGCGATGGCCCGCCCCGTCGATTTTATACAGTGGGGTCGTATCAGGGTGCTGCGCGTCTCGTAAAGTGCCGTAAAAGAATTCGGTACCGGCATGGCGCTGGCCTAAACAGATATAGATAGTTCCTGGGTGGTTGACGGTTTGCAGCACGCGCCCATCCGCCGTCAACTCCACGAGTTGATTCCCATTGGCAATGGCCCAGACGGTGTTGCGGGAGGTAACGGCCGCCAGGATTAGTGTCCGGTAGCGGGGTAGTGACACCGTCTTCAAACCCGACCGGGGGTGGTAGACGTTCAGTTTGGCCGGCTGTTGGTCAATAAAGAAGATGGTTCCGTCTGTACCACTCAGCAGGATCTGCGGCCCTGCCGGGGGGTTAGCGGGTTGGAGCCGTTGAAAGCGTTCCTCGAAAGAGGTGGCTACGCCCGTTACCGGATCGAAGAGGGTGATGGCTGATTTACCCTCGGGGCCCATGAGCCACAGCAGCCCGTCTGCATCCTGGGCAATGGAGCGGATGTCATCAAAATTAAGCCCGTTTTTTTCTTTGGTGTAGGTGGTGAACGTAGCTCCGTCGAAGCGGTTGAGCCCAAACTTGGTGCCGAACCACATAAAGTCCCGGCGGTCCTGGAAAATGGCGTTCACTTCACGGTGGGCCAGGCCGTTCTCCGGGCCATATCGCTGAACAGAGGCTGCAAAGTGCTGCGCCCCGGTCTGGAGGGACCCGGCCAACGAGCAGCAACCGAATAAGAGGGCTAAGGCCAGGCTGACTGCTTTCAACATGTGATTTTTTGATGCCTGATTTCGGGGATGGGTTGTCAAATCAATGGTTAGTCAATATTTAGGCGGCTATACAGCCGAAGTGATAAAGTTGACGCACTCTAGGATCATTTTTCTCCAGTTTAGTGCCTTTGGGTAAGATAGAAAAAAAACGATCTAGTAGTAAACGATTGTGGTAGAGCGTCTTAATAGTGGCCATCGAGAAGGGTTGTTGACCAACGCCCTGCTCAACTTTAGCCACGTTAACCGCGCTCAGGGCTGCATTAAAATGGTAATCAAGTTTGTTGACCGAACG
>NZ_KB893598.1 GCF_000374085.1 Spirosoma spitsbergense DSM 19989
GCAGCGGTCAGCGGTGGAGTGATGATGGGGCGCAAGCGATGCTCAACTTACGGGTAGCGGCTAAGAGTGGCCGCTGGCAATTGGTCAGAGACCGCCTAAATTTAGTTGACAACGACTAAGTCAACTTAAGGCAGGTAGTTTTGAAATGCACCTTTCGGCCCCTTTCATTACATAGTTAATGAAATTGTCATTTTTCAAATGATATGATAAAAATACTTTATCAATTTTTCTGCCTGCTCTGATAATAATAACGTCATTTGATGCAGTCCCGTTTGTATTTGAAAACCATATTTTTCGTAAATAGGGACGAATATTTGAAACTAATATATCACCCTCAGCGAATTTTGTAAAGGAGCCTGATGATGGAAGTTTTGCCGATAATATAACTCCGCCAAAATCTGGAAGTATATTTTCGGTGCTTATGTAAGTCCTATTCTTTAGATTTTGAAGAGTTACTTTCTCATTAATAAACTTTGCAACATTTTCATTGTTAAGCATTCCATTTTCCCATCCACCATCCTCCACAAATTCAGGAAAACGTAATTCGGGTACTAATTTATTCGTTTCGTTATCCATTGTTTTGTTGAGTGGCATTTAATTCGTTCAGGATCAGCGTTTGTAGGGCTGCTTTGGGGAGCAGAAGCTGATATTCTGCTACGCCGATGGGTTTATTGATGTCTTGCAGAGCTATTTCTACGTCGAGGTGGTCTTTATCGGCGCAGAGAATGATACCAATGGATGGGTTTTCGGTAGTACTCTTCTCCAGACGGTCGAGCAGGGAGAGATACAGATTCATTTTCCCGACGTATTCGGCTTTAAAGCTGCCAATTTTTAGTTCGATGGCCACCAGCGAGCGAAGGCCCCGGTGGAAGAACAGCATATCGACAAAGTATTCCTTGCCGTTGTATTCCAGCCGGTATTGGTTGCCGATGAAACTAAACCCTTTGCCCAATTCCAGTATAAAGGCTCTGATTTTGGCGATGAGTCTGTTTTCCAGTGCCAACTCGCTGAGGGGTTCGGTAACACCCAAAAATCCCAGATTATAGGTGCTTTTAAATACCTCGTCAACATAATCGGCATGAACGAACGGCAGTGTTATATCGAAATTATGCGATCTACTGCTTTTCTGTGCGTACGCATAGCTATCCATCTTTATGGCATTGAGCAGCAAATCTCTTGACCAGCCTTTTGTCAGGGTTTCGTTGGCGTAGTACTCAACTGGAACATCTTCCTTTACTTTATTAAGCAGGAGTAGATTATGCCCCCAGGGCAAAACTGCGACAGCTTGTCGCAGTTTTGTGTCTGCCTGATAATAACGGGCATAGAAACGCTTTATATCCCACAAATTACGCGGAGACAGACCCATATCCGGAAACTCGTTTTTCAGGTCGATGGACAACTGGTTTATCACACCACTGCCATAGCCCTCTTCCAGTTGTTTTTCAACTAGTAGTTTGCCCAAATTCCAATAGACAGCATTAGCGGCACTGTTTACTTGTTTAGCAATAGAAACACGAGCCGAGCGAATTTCAACAAGTGCCTGCTGTAAGATGTCGGTATATTCCTGCGTATTTATGGAAACTAATTGATTGCCTTTACTCATAAGCTGCTAATCCTGAAATGTCACGCCCCTGGGCAATTTTCTTTAGTTGGGGCACCAGTTCTTCCATAAGGGCCAGTTCTTTTACCCGGCGTTGTTTCCAGCCAAGTTCCAGCGGCTCCAGCAGGTCGGTGAGTTTTTCGCCGTCAAAAATCATTCGGCTCATAATCGTATCCACAAAGGTTTTCAGGTCTGCCGTTTTCAACCCGTGGTTGTGGGCAATGGCAGCCAGTTCCTTTTCGTTTTTCTCAACCACAAACGTTTCGTACCCCTGGCGTAACGTACCCACATCCTGACCGCTGTTCCAGTCCAGCGCGTTGATATAGCCCGTCAAATCTTCCTGCTCGTCCATCAGGTTAGCATTGGCACTCAGCAAGCTAATTACCTGCTCCTTGGTCATCTTCTGCCGGGCGGGTTTCTGCTGCGTGCTGTCGGCAATCAGGGTCATGATGTAGTCGTAATCAATCACGGCCGACGCAAAGAGCACAAACTCAAAATCCAGTTGCTGGATGTCGGGCGGTGCCTGGTCACCATCCTTTTGCTGGATATCCCTCAGTTGTTTAGCCGTTTCTATATACGAGCTTCTAAACTCCTGCAAGGTTTCCTTCGGCAGGATGGTTTCTATTTTAGCCTGCTGTACTTCGTCTAAGTCGGTGTATTGGTCCAGTTGGGTTTTGAGCCGTTGTACTTCCTTAAAGTTTTTCACGAAGGAAATCCGGGCCGCATCCCCTTTCAGGTTGTACACCTCCTGCGGCTCGTTCACCAAGTTATGTTGCTCCATAAACGCGCCCAATGCAGCTACGGCTTGCTGGTATTTTTCAATCACCACAGGAGCAGGGTCAACCAGCCAGATTTCTTTAGCTCGCCCGTTGTCTTTGCCGGAGAAGAGCGTAATAGCCTGATTCACGGCTTCCTGTTGCGACCGAAAATCCAGAATGTTGCCGTACGGTTTGGTGTCGTTCAATACCCGGTTGGTGCGGGAAAACGCCTGTATCAGTCCGTGGTACTTCAGATTCTTGTCCACATACAGCGTATTCAGGTATTTGGAATCAAACCCCGTCAGCAGCATATCTACCACGATGGTAATGTCAATTTTATTTTTGTGTGGATAATCTTTGTTGCTGTATTTCTGGTCCTTAATGCGCCGTTGCACATCCTGGTAATACAAATCAAACTCGTTAATCGAATGATTGGCACCAAACTGCTGATTGTAGTCGGCAATAATGGTTTTCAGGGCTTCTTTCTTCTCTTTAGGATTTTGTTTGTTATCTTCTTTCTCCTGAATTAAATCTTCCTGTAACTGTTTTATGTCCGCAGCATTTTTTTGGCTTTGCTGATCACCGTCTTTTGCAATGAGTTGCGCCGGTGGAGAGAATACACAAGCTATATTTAACGGAACATAACTTTCGTCTGCTTTTTTCTTTTTCTGTTGACTGCTTTTCAATAGCTGATAATAGTCGATGGCATTATTGATAGACCCCGTTGCCAGTAATGCATTAAATCGCCTTGAGTTGGTAGCAGCATTGTGCTTATCCAGAATAGCTTCTACTACTGCCTGTTGCGCAATAGCTTCGCCCGGTTTGGTGCTTTGAGTACCTTTCCCTTTAAAATAGTCGATGTGAAAACGCAAGACGTTCTTATCGTCTATGGCATCGGTAATGGTGTAGGCGTGTAATTCCTGCTGAAAAATATCTTTTGTCTCTAACAGGGTTGCCTCTTCACCATTTCGTTTTACGTAGGTTGCATTTTCGGTAAAAATAGGTGTACCGGTAAAACCAAATAGTTGAGCATTCGGAAAAAACTCCCTGATGGCTTTCTGATTATCGCCAAACTGCGAACGGTGGCACTCATCAAAGATAAAAACCATTCGCTTATTGCTCAACGGCTCCAGGCGTTCTTTATATTTTCTTGTGTTCGTTCCGTCTAGTGCTAGTCCCAATTTTTGGATGGTGGTAACGATAACCTTGTCGGCATAGTCGGTTGATAACAAGCGCCTTACCAACGTCTCGGTATTGGTATTTTCTTCTACACTGCCTTCCTGAAATTTATTGAATTCCTCGCGGGTTTGTCGGTCCAGGTCTTTACGGTCAACCACAAACAGGCATTTTTCAATATCGGGATTGTCTTTCAGCAGGGTAGATGCTTTAAATGAAGTCAGCGTTTTGCCGCTTCCTGTCGTGTGCCAGATATAGCCGTTACCTCGATTTTGCTGAATACAATCTACAATGGCTTTTACCGCATAAATCTGGTACGGCCGCATCACAAGCAATCTCTGCTCGCTTTCCACCAGCACCATGTACTTGCTAATCATTTCGCCAAGGGTACACTTGGTCAGAAATTTATCAGTGAATAAATCAAGGCGCGTGATTTTTTTGTTGTTCTCATCGGCCAATTGATAAATAGGCAAAAACTGTTCATCGGCATTAAAAGCAAAATGCTGATTTTTGTTGTTGGCAAAATAGTACGTGTTTGTTCTGTTGCTCACTATAAACAACTGCATATAGCAAAGTAGCGAATTGCTATAGCCATTGCCGGGTTCATTTTTATAATCAATGATTTGCTCCATGGCCTTACGAGCCGTGATGCCTACATTTTTCAATTCAATTTGCACGATAGGCAAACCGTTAATCAACAGAATGATATCATAGCGTTGATGGCTATTCTCGGTATTTATGCGTAACTGACTAATAACTTCAAAATCATTTTTGCACCAGTCTTTATTATTCACCAACGTGTAATGCAGTGGTGTTCCGTCTTCCCGTTGAAAGTAGTTCCGTTCACGCAGCAGTTTCGACGCGGCAAAAACGTCAGGATTAATAATTTCTTCCCGTAAACGTAAAAATTCGTTATCTGAAAGGCGAACACGATTAAGTGCCTCAAACTTAGTTTTGAAGTTTTGCTCAAGCGTTTTCCGGTCAACAATTTCAGGTCGATAGATATACTTAAGGTCTGCTAGTTGCCTAATTAAGTCCTTTTCTATTTGGTTTTCCCTGCTCATTCAAATTATAGTCACAAGTGGATTTTTAAGAATTGGGTATTTGAAACGCATAATCACATCACCTCATTAACCTGTTTTTTCAAAAAACGACATATAGTTTCCGAGATTACAGACGACTTATCCATCAACCCAATGTACTACTAAACCGTATAATGGGTGAGGTTTTTGCATCAGGGGGTTTTTGGTGTCAATTTAGTTTTGTCCAGATACGCGTTCAACTGTTCAAAGGTCATTCCCTGAATATCCTTTGAGATTTTTTCCTTAATTTCTCTGAACGTTTTGACCGTGTCAAACTCCTTCACTTTTTTATCAGTCGTCTCCATACCCTACAATTTCTTTTGGTGAACGAATGTCAAGCGTTGAATAGACTAAGCGTAAATTAACAGAATTGTACCCGCGAATAGTACATTACCCTTTCGCTTTTAAGGTGAAACCCAATTGTCAAATATACGCAGGTTTTCGCTTCCCAGCTGAACCATTTCTGTGTTTTTAAGCACTCATGCAAGTCAGGTAATTTTAGCTAATTGCCTGACTTGCAGTTTATTGTTGGAAACTTTTGCAAGCTAGCTCACCCCCTGCGCTTCCACCACGGCGATGGCGACCATGTTGACGATTTCGCGTTCGGAGGAGCCGAGCTGGAGGACGTAGACGGGTTTGCACATGCCCAGCAGAATGGGGCCGATGGCGTCGAAACCAACCGAGCGGGGGCCAGCCGCTTCCCGCATCAGGTTGTAGGCGATGTTGGCCGCCGAGAGGTTGGGGAAAATCAGGGTGTTGGCCCCTTCGTCTACCAGTTTGCTGAGGGGGTAATTCTGCCGCAGCAGGTCGGTGTTGAACGCCAGGTGGGCCTGCATAGACCCGTCCACCACCATATCGGGGTGTTTGCGCTGCAGGATGTCGGTTGCTTCCTGCATCTTGTCGGCGTCGTCGCCTTTGGCACTGCCGAAGTTGGAGTAGGTCACCAGCGCAATACGGGGCTTGATATTGAACCGCTCCACCGCCCGCGCCGTCAGCTCGGTAATCTCCACAATATCCTGCGCCGTAGGATTCACGTTTACGGTGGTATCCGAGAAAAACAGCGGCCCGCGGTTGGTGAGCAGGATGTACATACCCGCCACTTTCTGCACGCCCGGCTCCTTGCCAATCACCTGCAGCGCCGGGCGAATGGTATCCGGGTAGCTCTGCGTCAACCCCGAAATTAGCGCGTCGGCCTGCCCGGTCTCCACCATCATGGCCCCGTAGTAGTTGCGCGATAGCATCCGCTTCCGGGCTTCGGCGGCACTGATGCCCTTGCGGTACCGCTTTTTATAGAATAAATCCCCGAACTGCTCCACCGTAGCCTGCTGCTCGTGCGCCCGTGGGTCGATGATGGGTACGTCGGCCAGGTCGAGGCTGTTCTGCGTGATCATGGCCTGAATCATGGCCACTTCGCCCAGCAGAATGGGGTGGGCAATGCCCGAATCCCGCACCTGCTGAGCCGCTTTGAGTACTTTCAGATTTTCGGCGTCGGCAAAGACCACCCGCTTCGGGTTGGTGCGGGCCTTGTTGTTGATAACCCTGGAAATCCGGGTATCCTGCCCCAGTCGTCGGGCCAGTTGGCTTTCGTAGGCCTCCCAGTCGGTGATGGGGTGCTTAGCCACGCCCGAGTCCATGGCGGCTTTCGCCACCGCCGGGGCTACTGTTTCGAGCAGGCGCGGGTCAACGGGTTTGGGAATGATGTAATGCCGGCCAAACAGCAGGTTGTCGGTTCCGTAGGCCATGTTCACCAGGTCGGGAACGGGCTTCTTGGCCATGTCGGCCAGGGCGTGAACGGCGGCCAGTTTCATGGCTTCGTTGATTTCCGTGGCCCGAACGTCCAGCGCCCCCCGGAAAATGTAGGGGAAACCCAGTACGTTGTTTACCTGGTTGGGGTAGTCGGAGCGGCCGGTTGCCATGATGATGTCGGGCCGGGCGGCAATGGCGTCTTCGTAGCTGATTTCGGGCGTGGGGTTCGCCATCGCAAACACAATCGGATTGTCGGCCATGGAACGCACCATGTCCTGACTCACGGTGTTGCCTTTGGACAGGCCCACAAACACGTCGGCCCCCACGAAGGCTTCTTCCAGCGTGCGTATGTCGCGGCTGGTGGCAAAGAGCGCTTTCCGCTCATCGAGGTCGGTGCGGTCGGACCGGATCACGCCCTTGCTGTCGCACATCACCACGTTTTCCACGCTGGCCCCGAGGGACACGTACAGCTTGGTGCAGGAAATGGCCGAAGCGCCCGCGCCGTTGATCAGGATCTTTACCTCCTGAATCGTCTTGCCCACCAGTTCCAGCGCGTTCAGCAGCGCAGCCGCCGAAATAATGGCCGTGCCATGCTGGTCGTCGTGCATGATGGGAATGTTGAGTTCGGCCTTGAGCCGTTCCTCGATCTCGAAGCACTCCGGGGCTTTGATGTCTTCCAGGTTGACCCCGCCGAAGGTCGGTTCCAGGATTTTGACCATCCTGACGAACTCGTCCACGTCTTTGGTGTCGAGCTCAATGTCGAATACGTCGATGTCGGCGTAGATTTTAAAGAGTAGTCCTTTGCCCTCCATGACGGGTTTGCTGGCTTCGGGGCCAATATCGCCCAGGCCCAGCACGGCGGTTCCGTTGCTGATAACGGCCACCAGATTGCCCTTGGCCGTATATTTGTAAACGTCTTCCTTGTTTTCGGCGATGGCCAGACAAGGTTCGGCCACGCCCGGCGAATACGCCAGCGAGAGGTCGGCCTGCGTACTGTATTCTTTGGTTGGGATAACTTCAAGTTTGCCGGGACGGCCGTTGGCATGGTAGGCAAGGGCATCCTCACGACGAATTTTTTGTTGCATAAAAAGGGGAGTAGATTAGGTTACAGGGTGGCAAGTTAGGGAGACTTCCCTAATGCCTTTACATGAGAGGCAGATTACTGACCGATTATAACCGCCCGCACCGAATTGTTTTGTAGTCAAATACGCATAGATTATCTTTGGACAATACCAAAAACGGCTTCTTTCTCCATGCATTATTCAGGTAACCGGCTCAACAGGCGGGCGGGCTTCTATTCTGGCCAGCACCGACCTAACCGGGTAACCATCGCCCGGTTACTGCTGCTGGTCGTCTGGATAAGTACGGTAGCCTGCCAGTCGGACTCTTCCGACACTAAATCGCTCCGCATCGGCTTTTCGCAGCGTACCCGAGCGGATACTTGGCGCAAAACGATGCAGGAGAATATGAGTCGGGAGTTGTCGTTCACGCCCGAAATTGATTTTATCATCAAAGACGCGCAGGGGCAAACCAGTCGGCAGGTAGCCCAGATCCAGGAGCTGATCGACCAGCGTGTCGACCTGCTGATTGTATCGCCCAACGCGGCCCTGCCCATTACGCCCATCGTCGAAAAAGCCTACCAGCAGGGCATCCCGGTAGTTATTCTGGACCGGCGCACCGCGTCCGACCAGTACACCGCCTACGTGGGGGCCGATAATGTAGAGGTGGGTCGGACGGCGGGTACCTACGCCAGCGCGTTGCTGAAGGGCAGCGGGAACGTGGTGGAGATTGGCGAATCGCCGGGGTCATCGGCCGATATCGACCGGCACCGGGGTTTCGTGGAGGCCATCAACCGGCACCCCGCCCTTCGGCTGGTGACCAAGCTGGAAGGCGACTGGGATAAACAGTCCTTCGCCGGTAAGCTGACGCGGCTGTTAACCACCACGCCCACCATCGACCTTATCTTCGCCCAGAATGACCGCACCGCCCTGAAAGCCTACGCTGTTTGCCAGAAACTGGGGCTGCAAAACCGGGTAAAAATTATCGGTGTGGATGGATTGCCCGGTAAAAATGAAGGCATCGGTCTGGTAGACCGGGGCATCCTGAACGCCACCGTGCTGTACCCGACGGGGGGCAAGGAGGCCATCCGAACGGCGGTGGCCATCCTGAAAAAACAACCCTTCAAACGCGAGAATCGCCTGCCTACTACCCTCATCGACTCTACGAACGTGCGCATTACGCAGTTGCAGAACGACAAAGTGATGGAGCAGCAACAGGATATCGAGAAGCAGATTCAGCGCATCGACGAACTGAACCGCACCTACGCGTCGCAGAAAAACACGCTTTACCTCATCGTTACGCTGTTGCTGATGGCTATTGTGCTGGGGGGCTACGCGCTGTACCTGTTCCGGTCGAAACGGACGGCGTATGAGCTGCTCGAAAAACAGAACGGGGCAATACGGGCGCAGAAAGACGAAATCGAACGCGTGTCGGCCCAGGCGCGACTGGCGACGGAAGAAAAGCTCCGGTTTTACTCCTACATCTCCCACGAATTCAACACGCCCCTGAGCCTGATTCTGACCCCAACGGAAGACATGCTGAGTCAGAAAACGGTGCCTCCGCATGAGTTAAAGAGTAACCTGTCGCTGGTGCAGAAAAACGCGTACCGCCTGCTGCGTCTGATTGATCAGATGCTGGATTTACGCAAGACGGACGCGGGCAAGCAACGACTGCACGCAGCCGAGCAGGACCTGGTAGCCTTTATTGACGATATTGTGCAGGACTTCAAACGCAAAGCTCAGAAGCAGCGCATCGACCTGCAGTTTATTCCGTCCAGCCCCCGGCTGCCGGTCTGGTTCGACGGGGAGAAGCTGGACAAAGTGATTGTGAACCTGCTGGCTAATGCCTTCAAATACACGCCCAAAGGGGGCCTGATTCACGTGCGGCTGGATACCATGGAGGGCCGGGTGCGGGTTCAGGTGGCCGATAACGGCGACGGGATGACCCCCGATGAACAGGCCCACGCCTTCGACCTGTTTTTCAGCGGCACCAAAACGTTCAATCTCTCCAAAGGGCTGGGGCTGGCCCTATCGATGGAGTTTATCCAACTGCACCAGGGCGATATCAGCGTACAGTCCCGCCAGGATGCCGGAACCACGTTTACCGTGTTGCTGCCCCTGGGGAACGCCCACCTGGATGCCGATGAACTAGACGGCACCATCAGCCAGAAAACAGCCCTGTATCAATCGCTGGTAGACGATACCGAGGGAGAGACGGAAAGCCCGCAACCGGTTGCGCTATTACCTGACAGACAGGCGGCTACGTTGCTGGTGGTGGAAGATAACGACGAGTTGCGGGCGTTTCTGACGGCCCGGCTGGGGAAGGAATTCGACGTGGTGGCCGAATGCACCGGAATGGCCGGGTGGGAGCGGGCCTTGGAAATTATCCCCGACCTGATTATCAGCGATGTAATGATGCCGCATTCGGCCGACGTAGCGATGGACGGGTTTCAACTCACGCAGCGCATCAAAACCGACTGGCGCACGTCGCACATTCCGGTTATCCTGCTCACAGCCAAAGGGCAGATGGAAAGCCGTATTGAGGGCATGCGGGCGGGGGCCGACCTGTACCTGACCAAGCCGTTCAACACCGCTTACCTGCTGGAATCCATCCGCACCACGCTGGCGAACCGGCAGAAACTGCAGCAGCGTTTTGCCGCCGACTTCTCCGCCCAGACCGGCAACCGGGAAGACAAGAAATTCATCAACGAACTGGCCGCGCTGGTGGAGCAAAATCTGACCGATCCGGCCTTTGGCGTGGAGAAACTGAGCCGCGACATGGGCCTTTCCCGCGTGCAGCTGTACCGCAAAGTACAGGCGTTGCTGAACATGAACGTGATGGACTACCTGTCCGACATCCGGCTGAAACGGGCTAAGTTCCTGCTTCGCGAAACCAGTAAATCCATGGCTGATATTGCCGTAGAAACCGGCTTCAACTCCCCCGCCTATTTCACCACCTTCTTCAAACAGCACACCCGGAAAACCCCCACCGAGTACCGCCGGTCGCCGGTGGAGGTGTGAGTAAACAGCTTCTTTCTACGGAGCGAAGCTGTTCAGCCGTTTTTTTTGCCTGGGGGGTATTGGCTAATTGACATGAACTAAGCCATTTCACCTTGACCACCCCCAACCCCCTCCTAAAACAGGAGGGGGCTTCACAAAGGGCGCCCCGTTGCATAGCCCCCTCCTTTCTTCAAGGAGGGGGTTGGGGGTGGTAAAACAGCAACTATTTAGTGCATGTCATTCAGCCAACGGTAGCCGTCAGAACGAATAGACCAGCTGTGTTTGCCCGTTCACCTGATACGAGGTGTAATGAGTATAATTACCATTCGGTTTGACATTCCAGATAAGCAAAGGCTGGGCAATGAGTGATAAATGTGGATTGAGCCGGTACGCGATACCGGCTCCCAAAACAGGCCGATACGTGACTGCTTTGCCCGAAAGAAACTCGAAATCGCTCTGACCGGAACCTGGTTCGTATTCTACCCGTGTGCGTTGACGAAAACTGGCTAAACCACCTACGGAGAAATAGGGCGATAGTCGGTTGCTGGTTAGCCGATAATTGATGAAAAGAGGGATTTTTAAGCCATGACTACTAGTTCGGGCCGGAAGTTGGGTTAGTGTAAGAATAGGGTCGGACGTAGAAATGGAAAGGGAAGTAGTGCGTGAATAATTGTACCACAAGCCCGTTGACACCGACCAGTTTGGCGTGAGTTGGTAATGAATCATCCCGCCCACTACATAACCCCATGCCTGGGTTTTAGTAGAAAGGATAACTGATTCCAACACCGCAGAACCGTTCATAGTAGACGCGACGTATGATGGCTGCGTCGCGTTCGCGTAGGAATAGGTTGGCGCAGCCGTAATGGAAAGACCAAACCGATGCTGGGCTGATACCAGTGTTACCGATACCAGGAGCAGGCTACCAATTAGCGCAATAGTCGTTTTCATAGGTAAAATGGTAAGGAAGTAAGTTGGGGTATAAACGCGTGAGCAGGGAAGTTGATTGGCTAACAGCGAAAATTTAATGGGTTTGCCTTTTCTCTGATAAAATCCACCCAAATCCACCGATAATCGGGTAATACGGTACAAAAAGTCGTCAGATAAGGTCATCCTGATTATTTTTGGGGAAATTCACAAGCTCAATCTCATACCGTCGGCTGATTGAGTTGAACAAAATAACCGCCGAACCAACAATCGCTTTTTCGCCCATACTGACCACCCCCAACCCCCTCCTAAAACAGGAGGGGGCTACGCTGAAGGGTTCCCTTTTTCAAGTCCCCTCCTGTTTTAGGAGGGGGTTGGGGGTGGTCGCAATCCGGCGGTTATTTACGTCAAATCAATAAGCCGACGGAGTCAAGGCAACCCGTTCTCCCATTAATTTATCAACTAACCGTTCTTATGCTTAAACAACTCCTCTTTTTCATCACCGCCGGTTTTCTGTTTACCCAGGTGGCCCTGGCCCAACAGCCCAAAGCCAGTGCATCGCTGACGTTTGACCCTGTGCTGTACGAGGGCATTAAATGGCGGGAGCTGGGCCCCTTTCGGGGTGGGCGTTCCTGTACCGTAACGGGTGTAACCGGTAAACCCAATCTCTATTATTTTGGCAGCGTAGGGGGCGGGGTCTGGCGCACGACCGATGCCGGGCAAACCTGGGGCAACATCACGGACAACTACTTTGGCGGTACCATCGGGGCCGTTGCCGTGGCAGAAAGTGACCCCAACGTGATTTATGTGGGACAGGGCGAGCAAACGGTACGAAGCAACGTAGCATCCGGCAATGGCGTTTGGAAATCGACGGATGCCGGAGTGACCTGGAAGAGTATCGGTCTGGAGGATTCCAAACACATCGCCCGCATTCGGGTCCACCCCAAAAATCCCGATCTGGTCTACGTAGCGGCTATGGGTAACCTATGGAAGCCCAACGCCATGCGGGGCATCTTCCGCAGTACGGATGGCGGGCAGACCTGGAAGAAGGTTCTCTACATCAACGACCAGGCCGCAGCCGCCGACCTGATTCTGGACCCCAACAATCCGCGCATCATGTACGCCAGCACCTGGAACATAAAGCGAAATGGCTACCGGATGGACAGCGGTGGGCCCGACTCCAAACTCTGGAAAAGTACGGACGGTGGTGATACTTGGGAAAACCTCTCCGACAAGCCGGGGATGCCCAAAGGAACCAACGGTATTATCGGCGTTACGCTGTCGCCCAAAAACTCCAGCCGGGTGTGGGCCATCATCGAAAACTCCGAAGCACCGGGTGTGTATCGGTCGGAGGATGCGGGTAAAACGTGGAGCCGGATCAATCAGGACCGCGCCCTGCTGCAACGCGCCTGGTATTACTGCCGCATTTATGCCGACTCCCAAAACGAAGACCTGGTGTACGTGATGAACGTAAGCTACGGCGTATCCAAAGACGGGGGTAAAACCTTTGAGCTGAAAAACGCCCCCCACGGCGACCACCACGACCTCTGGATTGACCCCGATAATAACCAGCGCATGATTATTGGCGATGACGGGGGCGGGCAGGTGTCCAACGATGGCGGTAATAACTGGACCACCTACCACAACCAGCCAACGGCGCAGTTCTACCGGGTCGCTACCGATAACAGTTTTCCCTACCGCATCTACGGTGCCCAGCAGGACAACACTAGCATTCGGATTCCGCACCGTACCACGGGGAGCGCCGTTACCGAAAAAGACTGGACCGCCCTGGCCATTGGTGAAAGTGCTCATCTGGCCCCGGACCCGCTGCATCCGGAAATAGTGTATGGTGGTGATTACAAGGGGTATATGACCATGCAGGACCTGGCTACGGGGCAGGAACGCTCGACTAATGTGTATCCCGACCTGCCGGCCGGGTCGGGTGCCGACGTGATGAAGTACCGGTTCAACTGGAACTACCCCGTCTTTTTTAGTCCCCATAATCCAGAGAAGCTTTACGCCGGTTCCAACCATCTGCACGTCAGCTATAACGGGGGCGAAAGCTGGGACGTGATCAGCCCCGACCTGACTCGGGCCGACCCCGAAACCATCAAGTCATCGGGCGGACTGATTACGCAGGACAACACCGGAGCCGAATACTACGCCAACATTTTTGCCGCTGCCGAATCGCCCTACACCGAAGGCGAAATCTGGACCGGCTCCGACGATGGGCTGGTAAACCTGACCACCGACGGGGGGAAGAACTGGAAAAATGTCACCCCGCCCATGTCGCCTAAGGTCAACATGATTAATGCGGTGGAGGTGAATCCGTTCGTGAAGGGGGGCGCTTACATTGCCGCTACGGCCTACAAATTTGGCGATTACACGCCCTATATCTACAAGACGCTGGATTACGGAAAAACCTGGACCGTAGTGACAAAAGGCATTCCCGCCGATGAGTTTGTGCGGGTTGTGCGGGCGGACCCGAAGCGGAAAGGGCTGCTGTATGCCGGCACGGAAAAGGGGGTTTGGGTATCATTTGATGATGGGGAACGCTGGTCGAAATTACAGCTTAACCTGCCCCCGGTACCCATTCACGACCTGGCGGTGAAAAATGATAACCTGATTGCCGCTACCCACGGACGAAGTTTCTGGCTGATTGACGACCTTACTCCTCTGCACCAGGTAAGTAAAGATGTAGCCTCAAAGGACGCTGTTCTGTATAAGCCTATGCCGTCTTACCGCATGGCGGGGAGCAACAAACGGGAGGCCGCGCTGGAAGGCGAAAACCACCCGAACGGCGTGCTGATTCATTATTTCATCAAAAACATAGATGATAAATCGGACGTTAGACTCGATATTCTGGAGAGCGATGGCGACACCATTCGTTCGTTCAGTAACAAAGCGAAGGAGAAGGCCAATCAATTGACCGTCAAAGCCGGTGGTGACCGGTTTGTGTGGGATATGCGCTACCCCGGCTATAAAACATTTCCGGGCATGGTCTTTTACGGCTCCCCCAATCTGGGCCCCAAGGCCGTTCCGGGCAACTATAAGGTTCGACTGACGGTAAACGGACAGGCGCAAACGCAGGACTTCGAAATTCTGAAAGACCCCCGCCTGACTACCACCCCGGCCGATTTTCAGGCCCAGTTCGATTTTCTGATGAAAGTGCGGGATAAGGTAACACAGGCCAATGAGGGCATACTCAACATCCGGAAAATCAACGAGGACCTGAGTTACCTGAAAAAGAAGATGGGTGCAGACCCTAAAAATAAAGACGTCAACGACGCCATCAAAAAGTTTGAGGATGAGTTAAAAACGCTCGAAAATACCATCCATCAAACCAAAAACAGCAGCGTTCAGGACCCCCTCAATTACGGCATCAAGCTCAATAACCGCCTGGCCCACCTGATGTCGGAACAGGCTCAGGGCGACTATCCACCCACCAAACAGGGGGAAGACGTGCGGCAGCAACTGTCGAAACAGGTGGACGAACAGCTGGGGAGACTCGCCGAAACGATTGGCGTCAACCTGCAAAAAATCAACCAGATGGCGAAAGAAAAGGGCGTCATGTTCGTGAACTGATACGGTAAAACTGAATGCAGTTGAAACGCCCTGATTTTGGCCAAAATCAGGGCGTTTCACGCATACATAGCCTGGGCTACTTCCTAATACTTGATAATCTTCTTGTAGATAACGGCCGACCTGACCTTCATGACGATAATGAACATACCCGTTGGCGTATCGGTCAGGTCCAGTTTAACGGTGCGCGTTGGGATATCGCTTCGTATTAAAACCGGCAGTACGCTGCCATGCAGGTCCCGCAGTTCTATTTCATCCGGAAAGGCCACCGAGCCCCCTAGTTTTATTGTGACAACCTCCCGGGATGGATTCGGAAATACATCGAACTGGCTGCTCAGGACAGGTTCATCGATGGAAGTTATGATCTTATCGGTTACGGTGCTCACCGTCACGGTTGTTGAGGCCACGGATGCGTTTCCGGCCGCATCAGCAGCTACTACATACGTGGAATAAACGGTGGCAGGCGTAAGCCCCGTCAGGGAATAGGTCGTTTCGGTCGTAGTACCTTTTAAGGCGCTGTTTAGGTAGATTCGGTACTGAGTCACCCCAATATTGTCAGTTGCCGCTGTCCAGGTCAGTTTGGCGCTATTGGTTGTCGTGGCCGAAGTAGTCAGATTTGTCGGAGCCGTTGGAGCCTGGGTGTCGGCTACAGCCACGGCTGAAGTGGTCACCTTGAACGTTGTCGAAGCCGCAGATGCATTACCTGCCGCATCAACTGCCACCACATAAATCGAATAGGCCGTCGCAGGGGTTAGCCCCGTCAGTGAATACGTTGTCGCGGTTGACGTTGCTATCTGGTTGCCGTCCAGATAGACCTTATAACCCGTAATGCCCACATTGTCGGTCGACGCTGTCCAGCTTATCGTTGTGCCGGTCGTTGTGATGGCCGTAGCGGTCAGGTTCGTCGGTGCTGTTGGTGCCTGTGTGTCCGAGTCTGCCAGCGTCGTTATTTTTATTGCGGTAGACGCCGTTTGGTTTCCGGCGGCATCGGCGGCTGTCACATAGACCGTGTAGGTCGTTGCCGGTGTTAACCCGGTCAGCGAGTACGTTGTCGCGGTCGTAGTGTACCGGATAACCGCATCGACTGAAATCCGGTATTCCTTTACGCCAACGTTATCGGTCGACGCCGTCCAGGAAATCGTAGAGCTGGTTGTTTTGATATCACTGGCTGTCAGGCTGGTTGGTGCTGTTGGGGCCTGCGTGTCGGGCGTGGCTAAGGTGGTCAGGGTCAGTTTCGACGAGGACGTTGCATTCCCGGCGGCATCAACCGCTACAATATAAACAGAATAGCTGGTAGCTGCCGTTAGCCCCGTTAGCGAATAGGTCGTTTCGGTGATCGTTGCTGTCAACAAACTATCCACGTACACCTTGTATCCGGTTACTCCGATGTTGTCGGTCGCTGCGGCCCAGGTAAGTTTGGTGCTGGTTGCGGTCGTGGCCGACGTGGTCAGGTTGGTGGGCGCGGTAGGAGCCTGTGTGTCGGGGCTGGTATATAGGGCAATGTCAAATTTACCCATGTCGCCGTTGAACCCATCGACCATTACGTAATAGGTCTGGCCCGGCTTTAACCCCTTGAGCGGCAGATAGCTGTCGAAATAAGTCGCGCATTCAACCGGTCCGGCATCATTGGCACCCACCAGCGTAAAGGTGCCGAAGTCGTTCACGTCGGTGGCGGTATAAACCGCGAGCTGGGTATCGAAATTGGCCAGGTCGCAGGTGCTTACGTTGACGATACCATCGGCAGGAGCCACGAACCTGAACCAGACTGAATTGTCGATTTGATCGTCGCACCAGCCGTTTACGCAATCGCCGGTATTTTTGGGTTTAATGGTCTGTTCCAGCTTGGTGGCCGTGGCCAGAATATTGGTATACCCCTTCTGAATCACATTGTTGACCGGCAACAGAATGGCTTTGGCAACATCATCATTTTCCGGGCCGGGGGTGATTTTGTCTTTAATCACAATGTCGAAATTACCCGTAAAGGTCCGGTAGCCATCCACAACGAGGTAGTAGGTTGTGCCCGGTGTCAGGCCGGTAATGGGCAGGAAACTATCGCCTTTGGTAGCGCAGTATCTTGGGCCATCTTCATTGGCCGCAACCAGGCTGAAGCTGTTAAAATCGGTGCAGGTGGTTGACGCATAGACCGCAATCTGCGTATCGAACGTGGCAAGGTCGCAGAGTGAGATTTCGGCTTCTCCACTGGCCGGGGCCACAAACGTAAACCATACGCTGCTGTTCATGGCCTGGTCGTTCCAGCGAATCGGCGCCAGCGCCCGTTCGGCACTGGACGATACAGTGGCTCCCACATTCGTAAAGCCTTTCTGGACCACGCCGTTGGTAGGCAACGCAATCGCTTTACAAACCTCATCATTGACGGGTGGCGCAGCCGGTGGTACGGTGATCGAAATGCTGACGTTGCCGTAGCCCAGAATACCGCCATCGACCATGATATAATAGGTAGAGTCAGGCAGAAGGTTATCAATCGTCATGCTGCTGCCGCGTACGTTGTGCCCGTTGGGGTAATCGGAACTGGCGGGAGCCGGGCAAAGCCCCGAATTATCGTCGGCGGTGAGGTACTTGAACGTGCTGACGTCGGCACAGTTGCCCACCTGATACAGCGCAAGTTGCGCCTGAAAACTGGCCATGTTGCAGGTGCTGATTTTCACTGACCCACTCGACGGAGCGACGAATTTGAACCAGATCGACTTTTCGATGACCCGCGCCCGGCTGTCGGTCTGATCGGTCCAGCCTTGCAGGCCTTTTTCATTATAGGGTGGTGCAAGGGGCTGCTCGGCGGTAGAGGTCGTGGCCCCGCCATTGCGGTAGGGGCCGCTGGGAATGCCGTCGGTTTTCAGGGTAATGGCATTGCAGGGATCATCATTGACGGGGGGCTTGGCCGATACCGTAATGTCGAACGTACCAACCGCACCTTTGTAGCCATCCACCAGAATCTGATACCGTTTGCCCGCCGTCAGGCCCGTTACGGTCACCCGGCTGTTTAAGCCGCCCAGCAGCGAAATGTCATCGTTAGCCCCCAGGAGCACGTAGCCTAGAAAATAGTCGGGGCCGCAGACGTTACCGGCACCAAAAACG
Organism: Spirosoma spitsbergense DSM 19989; assembly: GCF_000374085.1. GTDB lineage: Bacteria > Bacteroidota > Bacteroidia > Cytophagales > Spirosomataceae > Spirosoma > Spirosoma spitsbergense. The sequence continues at coordinate 18,020 of NZ_KB893598.1, forward strand.
CTAACCTGCGCATCGAACGTTGCATTAGTGATGTCAATCACAGCCTCGCCCCCATCGGGCGCAGCAAAGGAAAACCAGACCGAATGCTGAATACTGTCGGCTTTCCAGCCCACAATGGGGTCGGTGGAAGCAGGGGTCAGCACCTGTTCGCCGTCATCGGCCGTGGCCTGGTAGGTAGAGTAGTGGAAATTCGTTCTGTTGTTGGCACTCAGGCCTTGATTCGGCTTGCCGTTGACCGTTAAATATTCAAATCGGCACGAGTTATCGTTGGCGGGAACGGGCGAGGTGATGCGGATACCAAACTGACTCTGGGCTCCCTTGTACCCATCGACCATCACGTAGTAGGTTGTGCCAACGGTCAGGTTTTCCAGCACCAGCCGACTGCTTTTGCTTGTTCTGCCACAGCCGTTGTCATTGGCCGCTATGAGGGTAAAGGTCTTCAAATCATTGCAGTTCGTGACCTGATACGCGGCCATTTGTGAATCGAACGCATCGTTCAGCTGATCGCAGGTACTCACGACAACCGTGGGCGTTTTGGCCACAAACGTAAACCAGACCGAGTGGGTGATGGCGGCTTTGTTGTCGGTTGTTTCGGGGCACCAGCCCGTGTCGCAATCGGCGGCTGGCGTCAGTGTTGCTTCGGCGGGGGGAGAGGTAGCGTTTCTGTTGGTGAAATTGGAGAAGGTGCCAAACTTGTTCTTGACATTCGTTTGCAGGCTCCCATCGGCGGGGATAGCAATGGCGTTACAGGCCAGGTCGTTATCGGGCGCGCGGGTGGTATCGGAATCGCCAAAAAACACGGATACCAGCACCGAATCGGACACGGAATCATCGCAGTCGCTCTCCAGCCTTACCTGAATATCCCGGAATCCTTTCGCTTCGGGAAAGGAGTTTTTTACTTTCAGCGTCAGGGCCTGCGTGCCGCCTTTGGGAATGGTAAAGGTTTGTACAACGGGGCTGCTGCTGATGCCCGGTACGGAGATGGTGGGCAGCAGCCCATCGGCCGGAAAGGGAATGCTGAGTTTATAGGCGCGAGCCTCGTCTTTGTTGTTGTTTTTAAGCGTGAGGTTAAATGTCACCTCGGCATCCAGCAACTGATCGGAATATTTGGCACTCTTTGCCGTTGTCGACCCCGTTACCGGGTCTTTCACCGTAATGCTCAACTGGTCGCGGGGGGTGGTACCCGGTTCGTAGGGGCAACTCGTTTTACTTTTGAGGCTGTCGACCACAAAAATTGGCGTTCCGTAAACCCCATCTATTCGTAAATCATACACCACTTTGTCGCCCCCGGTGCCAAACTGATTGTCAGCAATCTGGTAGCCAATGGTTTTAGTGTTGCCCGATGTTTTGGTGTTGCCGAGGCTGTTGGTGGTGGTGAAGGTGAAGGTTTTTTCCTGGCTGGCTTCTGCGCTTGCTTTGACAATTTCCCCTATTTCAACGCCCCCACTGGCAGTAATTTTTGTGCTTTTGCTGTTTGCCAGGGAGATTTCCTGCGAGTACGATTGTGTCGAGGATTTGGTGGTGGCAAAACTAACTTCCGGGCCGTTGGTGGTCAGCACCACGCCCTGCTGGTCGAGGGGTGCATTGGCTTTGATGCGGTTGTTCATGGCAATCACTTCGCGCCAGAATTTCGCTTCCGATTTGTTGTTCGTGGCTTCCAGTTCAGGAATAACCGTCGACAGCAATTCCGCTTCGGTATACTGAAGCGGGCGGACCAGCCGCCCCCGGTGAAACAGGATTCGGGGCGTTGTTTTCGTAAACACCCGAATGTAATTTTCCTGCGGATAAAAATAGAAATTCAGATTAAACTCCAGCCCCCAATCCAGCCTGTGTTGCTCGGCAATGAACAGATCGCTCTTTTCCCGATTCGTGTATTTGTTGCTGGTGGTGTAGGTAACGACGTACGAACTATCAGCCCTGCCCGTCTTGGTAACTGTTGAGGTTTCCGTGGTTTCAACTTCTTCTCCCCCTTCAAAAGCCCCTAATTCAATACCCACGCTGGCTTTGATGGAATTGGTCGTACTGTTTTCGCTGGTTTCCTGAATAGACGTGCTGATCTCATTGGACGTTTCGGTGTCGGCCTGCCAGTACGTATAACTCTGGTCGCCGGGGGCAGTCCGCAGAATGGTTATCAACTCGATGGGGCCGTTGCCCGTACCCATGAATTGCGTTCCGCGTCCCAGCACCGTAATGGGTACCAGCACGGTTTTGTCGACCGTATTGCCGACATACAGCTTGATCATCAGGAGCTTGGTGTAGGCCGTTGCGGCATTGGGGTGCGATTTGCTCCGGTCCACGCTGATAGCTGAGTACTGCTGCCGGACCCGGCAATTCTGCTCGACTACATTACAGTCGTATCGGTACTCTTCCTGCCGGAGCAGGGGCTGTTCAAACTCACCGGTAGCAACGCCATAATCACCCACCGTGTAGGTAATTTTATCATAGGCAAAGCGGGAGTCATCATCGTGGTCATACCCGTACGAGATGTAAAAGTCCAGCTTCTCTTTACCGGCAGCAATCAGGAAAAAACTACCAATCCCTTCCGATGCCCGGCTGAAAATGGAAGCTTTAACATCGGCGGCTGAGGGCGTGCCCTCAAAGACAAACATACGGCCTTTGCCCCCGTTGTCTTTGTAATTGGCCGATAGGTAAATGTTGATTGGGTAGGCCGATGCGGCACCGCCTTTGGTGTTGACGGTTGCTTTCTGGTTGAAGTCAGCCTGCTGGGCCTGCAACTGGCCGTACCAAAGCAAGGGCAGCAGGCAAATGGATAGGATGCGTATACGTAGTTTCATAGTAGGGAAGTAAGGGTCGTTTGCGAGAGGCAGAAAAAGAGGAAGGTTTCGGCCTAAGGATTCGTTAGCTGGTAATCATTGATGGTACCACCCGATTTGGCACTAACCGTGGTGCGTGTGAGTTTGAGGCTGGCATCGGTTGCCTCATTGATTGTATAGGAAATAGTACCGCCCGTATCGGTGGGCTGTGGGTTCAGGTTGTTCAGGGTCAGCATCTTTCCGTCTGTCGATAGTGCCCATTGCCCTGTAAAGGTGTTGCCATCAAATTCGGTGAGCGATACGCCTGTCTGGCTGTTCAGGTTGAGTTTGAATCCCAAATAACCGGGTTTGATATTAGCCGCTCCCCCTTTGGTGTAAACCGCTACCGTACCTTCCTTCACGATATTGGCCGACCAGCTTTTGCCTATCCGCTGAGCGAGGGTGGGGGTAGGCGTTGGAGTGGGAGTTGGCGAGGGTGTAGTAGCCGGTGACGGACAGCCGGTCAGTGAAACAAGCAGGATCAATACCACCATCCAGGTGGTTAATGTACCGGTGTAATCAGCTGATTTGCAGGTGTAAATACGTCTGCAGCCGGGCGGAGTTACAGGGTTGAGAAGTAGGAGAGATAGGTTCATTACGTAGCTGTTCAAGGGTAGAAACAGCCCGAATGTAACGTGCTCGTTTGCGAGGAACATGGGAATGTAACCCAATCAGTGTGGCTATAGATACGAACGACCGAACTATGTGCATGAACGGTCAGCGCGTATCAGCGAAACATAAACTGCTTCATAAAGTCGTCTTAAATTACTGGACCACCATTCGCCACCGTACCCACCCACTCGGCGTCTCGACCTGCAACGTATAGACTCCACCGGCCAGACCTGCCGTGTTCAGGCCCGACAACTCGCCCGGCGCATCGGCCCGCAACACGACCCGGCCCAGTATATCTACTACCCGGTATTGCCGGTAGGTCACTGCTGGTTCCAGTACCACCGACCCACCCGCCGACACAGGGTTGGGATACAGCAATGACCGCTGTTCTTCTTTACTCGAAGTGGGGTTTTCGCCGGTAGCTGCACGTGCGCCCGTGGGCGACTCAAATTCGTAGGCACCCATATCAATCCGACCGCTCACAAAACGGGGGTTGCCGGCCAAATCGGTACTGCCAACGATGGCTGTTGTCGTAGCCGGGTCTCCGGCGTTGATGGCCGGGGAGCCGGGGGCTAATTGAGTGGACGTACTACTGCTGAAGGGTGAGGAGGTAGCGGCCGGCGTTCCGGTGGTGAGGTTGCCCGGCCCGGTGAGATAGCCCGTTACCGACGCATCGAACAAACTATATCGGGCCGAGACGCTGGCCGAGTCAGCGTTAAATAATGTCTTGCCGCCCCCATTGCCGAACAGTACGCAGTTGGTCAGGCTGGGGCTGCTGGTACCTCTGTCAGACCCCCAGTTATACATTGCCCCGCCTTGTGAAGCTACATTGGCTTGAAACGAGCAATTGGTCAGACTGGGGCTGCTATTACCAGAAGATCGGCCATCGCTATACATCGCCCCGCCATTGCCACTGGCGGTGTTCCCCTGAAACACGCAGTTGGTCAGACTGGGGCTGCTGATGCCGGCAATGCCCCTGTTCAACATCGCCCCGCCAATGGCGGCTGCGTTCGCTTGAAACAGGCAGTTGGTCAGGCTGGGGCTGCTAAGGCCCCCCTCACCGTAGTTAAATATCGCCCCGCCAACCCCGGCTACATTGCTTTGAAACGCGCAGTTGGTCAGACTGGGGCTGCTGTTGCCAGCACCCCCGCCATTGTTATACATCGCCCCGCCATACCCCTCTGCGTACATTGGCCCCCCAGCCCCGGCTACATTGGCTTGAAAGAGGCAGTTGCGGATGGTAGGATTACAAAAATTGCCAGTGCCACGCCCATTGTTGTAGATGCCGCCCCCATAAAAATCGGGAGCCGCTGCGCCGTTGGGATTGCCGCCCGTAATGACAAAGCCATCCAGGATAGCGGAGGTGGTCAGTCCGGCTGGATTGCTGATGACGTGGTAGCTGTTGTCGGTGTTGTCACCCAACAGGCCAATATCCCCACTGAGGGTGGTGGAAGACGGTTGCGATGCCCCGCCGGGACCGCCGACCGGGTTGACTGGGGGGCGTTGGCTCAGCGTAGTTTCTGTGCCCACAAAGCCGCCGTAAATGGCTACGTTAGGCCGCATGGCGAAACTGATGGTGCGGCTGTCGGGGCCAGTCGTTGACGTAGGTTTGTAGAGCCCGTTGGCCACCCAGATTTCGGAGAGGCACTCGGTAGAGGGATATGTCAGAGCAGCTTGCAGGTCGGTGAAGGCATCGGCCCAGGTTAAGCCCGTGTTGGCTCCCGTAGCCGAGGCATTGACGTATAGCCGGGTGGGGAAGGGAAACACAGCCACTACAATGGCCGTGGCCGTGGCTGTACAACCGCTGGTGTTGCTCACCGTCACGGTGTACGTGCCGGGTGCGGAGACGACCGCCTGATTGGTGCTGCCAATCTGAGCGGCTCCCGCGCTAAAGGCATAACTTAGCCCCGTTCCGGTGTTAGCCGTTAGCGTCACGGAGGTGTTAGTGCAGGTCAGCGTGCCACTGCTGGCTAAGGTGGCCGGGGGTGGGGTTATGTTCTGGTTGATTGTTATGCTTTCTGTTGCCGTACAACCGTTGGCTTCCGTCACGGTTACCGAGTAAACCCCGTCCGTACTCACAGATCGAACAGCGTTGATTGAGTTGTTATCCCAGCGAGCGTTACCGTTTCCGCTGGCTGTCAGGCTCAACGTTGGGCTGGCGCAGGTCAAGGTTGCTGAGGTGGGTAAGATGCTCAGGGAGGGAACCGCCGTGTTGCTTACAACGATGGCCGTGGCCGTGGCTGTACAACCGCCGGTATTGCGCACCGTCACGGTGTACGTGCCGGGTACGGAGACGACCGCCTGATTGGTGCTGCCAATCTGAGCGGCTCCCGCGCTAAACGTGTACGAACTCCCGGTGCCACCCGCCGTTAGCGTCACGCTCGTACTTGTGCAGGTTAGCGTTGCCGAACCGGGCGTGAACAGGGCTGTGGGTGGGGCAATCACCGTCAGGCTCACCAAACTCGTACTGCGGGGAGAACCGCCCGATGCCCCTACCGTAACGGTAAGTGTTTGTGAGCCGCTCACACTGGCCCCAATGCTGGCCGAGACCGCACTGCTGCTGGTGCCCGACAGGGTAATACCCATCGGAGCCGCCCAGGTATAGCTGTACGGTTGGTCTGGCATTCCGGCCGTGCCAGCCGTTGCCGTTACCGACAGCACTACCGTACTGCCTGCGCAAACTGGGTTGGGGGTGGCTGAGGTCACCAGCGTCAGGCCCGGAACAGCCTGAAATTCGTAGGCACCTATATCAATCCTGCCCTCCACAAGGCGGGGGTTCCCGGCCAAATCGGTGCTGCCAACGCTGGCTGTTGTCGTAGCCGGGTCTCCGGCGTTGATGGCCGGGGAGCCGGGAGCCAACTGGGTGGCCGTGCTGCTGGCAAAGGGCGAAGAGGTGGCGGCCAGCGTTCCGGTGGTGAGGTTGCCCGTGACGCTGGTAAAGCCCGTTACCGTTACTGACGAAGGCTCGAATAAACTATACCGGGCCGAGACATTGGCGTTGGTATTGCCGATGGTCTTGCTGCCTCCATTGCCAAACAGCACACAGTTGGTCAGGCGGGGGCTGCTGGTACCCGATGTGCCATCGCTAAACATGGCCCCGCCACTGACACTGGCGGTATTGGCCTGAAACGAGCAGTTGGTCAGGATCGGGCTGCTGATGCCAGTATCATTGGCCTGGTTATACATCGCTCCGCCACTGCCAGTAGCAGCATTGGCTTGAAAGGAGCAGTTAGTCAGGATGGGGCTACTAAGGCCAAACGTACCCGTGTTATACATTGCCCCGCCATTGCCACGGGCGGTGTTAGCCTGAAACGCGCAGTTGGTCAGAACGGGGCTGCTCGGACTACTGGGACCATTATAAAAGCTATCGTTAAACATTGCCCCGCCATCGCCACTGGCGGTATTGGCCTGAAACACGCAGTTGGTCAGGATCGGGCTGGTATAGCTATTATACATCGCCCCGCCTTGTGAAGCGGCATTGTCCTGAAACATGCAGTTGATCAGGCTGGTGTTACTGGTACCATCCTGACCCCTATAGTTAACCACTGCCCCGCCTTTTGTCGCTGAATTGGCTTGAAACACGCAGTTGCGGATGGCGAGATTGCCAAGACCATTGTTGTAGATGCCGCCCCCCGATTGGTCGAGACTGGTGCCGTTGGCATTACCGCCGGTAATGACAAAACCGTCGAGGATGGCGGTGGTGGTGGTCAGGCCCGTTGGGTTGCTGATGACGTGGTAGCTGTTGTCGGTGTTAGTACCCACCGTACCAATGTCACCCGATAGCGTGGTGGCAGACGGTTGCGATGCCCCGCCGGGACCGCTGGTCGGGTTGACCGGGGGGCGTTGGCTCAGGGTCGTTTCGGTGCCCACAAAGCCGCCGTAGATGGCTACGTTAGGCCGCATGACAAAGCTAATGGTGCGGCTGGCGGGGCCGGTTGTGGTGGTGGGTTTGTAGGTTCCGTTGGCCACCCAGATCTCCGGGGTCGGCGCTCCGGCAGTCAGGCTACCAATACATCCGTAGTTGAGGGCGCTTTGCAGATCGGTGAAGGCATCGGTCCAGCTGAGGCCCGTGTTGGCCCCGGTGGCACCAGCCCGCACGTAAAGCCGACTGACGAAGTTGCTTACCCCCTGATACTCGACCGCACCCATGTCGATGCGACCGGTTGGCGTTCCGGCATTGGCAAAGAAACGCGGATTCCCGGCAAGGTCTGTGCTACCGACTGCGGCTGGTGCTCCGGTGGCGGTGGTTGTGGCGGGGTCTCCGGCGTTGATGGCGTATGAGCAGGGCGCGAGTTGCGTGGATGTGGTAGTGGCAAAGGGCGAGATGGTGGTGGTGAGGTTGCCCGTGACGCTAATGAAATAGATGACCGACGCATCGAACAAACTGTAGCGAGCCGAGACATTGCCACCATTGTTGTTAAATGTATTGCCACCCCCATTGTCAAACAGCACGCAGTTGGTCAGACTGGGGCTGCTGATGCCAGAAGAGCCACTATTGTTATACATCGCCCCGCCTTGTGAAGCGGCATTGGCTTGAAACGAGCAGTTGATCAGGCGGGGGCTGCTGGTGCCATATTCGCCCTCGTTATAGATCGCCCCGCCAGAGCCACTGGCCGTAGCCGTATTGGCCTGAAACGCGCAATTAGTCAGGTTAGGGCTGCTGGTGCCAGAAGCACCATTGTTATAGATTGCCCCACCAGAGCCACTAAAAACTCCCCCGGCAGAATTAGCTTGAAACGAGCAGTTGATCAGACTGGGGCTGCTGCTTCCGTAAGAAGTCCCATGGTTAAACATCGCCCCGCCAAGATTGGCGTTATTGCCTTGAAAGAGGCAGTTTCGGATGGTGGGGCTACAAAAATTACCACTACCACGCCCATTATTGAAGATGCCGCCCCCTGACTGGTCGAGACTGCTGCTGGTGCCGTTGGCATTACCGCCGGTAATGACAAAGCCGTCGAGGATGGCGGTGGTGGTCAGGCCCGTTGGGTTGCTGATGACGTGGTAGCTGTTGTCCGTATTATTGCCCAGCGTGCCAATATCGCCCGATAGCGTGGTGGCAGACGGTTGCGATGTCCCCGTGGTCAGGTTCTGGACGGGGCGCTGGTTTAGGGTGGTTTCTGTACCGGCAAAGCCGCCGTAGATAGCCACTCCCGCTTTCATGGCAAAGCTAATGGTGCGGCTGGCGGGGCCGGTCGTGGTAGTAGGTTTGTAGGTTCCGGCCTTCACCCAAACCTGATCAGTAGCACTACTGGCGGCAATGGCTCCCTGCAAATTGGTCGTGCTGGTGGCCCAACTGGTGGCAGTGGCGGGGTTGGTGTTTGTGCCAGTGGTTGAGACATAGCGGATTGTCTGGGCAGTGGCGGTCAGGCTGCACAGCAACAGTAGAAAAACGAATAGGTTGCGGGCTGAATGCTGGCTGAGAAAAGCGTAACATTGAGTCATACACATTGGGGATGGTCTTAGCGCTTGTTGACGAAAGATAGATATGTCACAACTGAACTACTAAATACCGCCAGTTTTGGTACTGGCCGAGGTGCGCGTAAGTCAAGTAAAGGTGGTGCCATCAAGTTCGGTCAGCGATGCCGAGGTCTGGCTGCTCAGGGTAAGCTGACATCCTGAATAGCCGGGTTCGATATTGGCCGCAGCCCCCTTAATATGCACAACCACGGGGCCTTCCTTAAAAATATTGGTCGACCAGATTTTACCCATCTGTTGGGCGAGTGTTGGGGTAGAAGATGGAGAAGCCGCCGGACAACCGGCCAGTGAAATGAGTCGTGTAAAGACCACTTCCCAGAGGACGGATGTGTTAGCGCAAACGGATGATTTATGGGTAGAAATAAGGCTGCTTCGGAGCTGATTTACAGGTCTGAGAAGCAGGAAAGATGGTTTCATTACGTAGCTGTTCAGGAGTTGGTAACAGCACGAATATAGCGAATCTGTTGGGCAGCCAGACAAAAATGTAAACCAACCAGCGTGGCTATAGATACGAACGACCGAACTATGTTTACGAACGGTCGGTTGGCGCGTATCAGCGGAACATAAACTGCTTCATGAACTCATCCTTGAAGGTACGACCCAGCGGAATCTGAAAGCCACTGCCCGTTATTTCATGCTCATTGAACGACTCAATTCTATTGATGTTGACCGCATAGGAGCGATGGACACGAACCAGTTGTTTCAAAGGCAACCGTTCCAGTACATTGCTTATCGACTGCCGGATGGCGTATTTTTTCTGTGTGGTAACAATCGTGGTATAAATTTTATCAGCCTCCAGGTAGAGGATATCGCCCATCGAAAATTTGACGAACTGGTAATTCTGCTTGATAAAAATATCGTCGTTGACCTGTAAAATCGTTTCCCGCTGCGTACTGTCTTCCCGCACCAGCTGCGTAGGCTGGATTTTTACAGCGAAATTATTAATGGCCATTTCAATGGCCATTCTGAGGTTCGTCAGGTGATAGGGCTTGGAAATATAAGCCGCCGGGAAGGTCTTTTTTGCCCGTTCGAGCGTGGTTTTATCGGTTAAAGCAGTCAGGTAAATAATGGGCACCTGCTTTACCGCTATTAACTGTTCGATGGTTTCGATACCGTCCCAGATACCTTTGATGTGAATATCACAGAGGACTAAATCTATGTCATTTTCCCGGAAATGAGCAAGGGCATCCGGCCCATTATCGACCACGTAATCGACCTCATACCCATCCGATTCGAGTGTATTACTTAAATCTTCAGCCAGGATAAATTCATCTTCAATCAGGAGGATTTTCATGCGGCCATTTTTAGGTTTTCCTGCGGAATATGTAGGTTAAAAACGGTGCCCCGCCGATTTTCTATGGTAAACGTACCGCCTATCTGTCGGGTGAGGCCCGCCACCAGTTTCTTACCGAACGAATCCCGGCCTTTTTGCCAGCGTTCCAAGTCGATGCCCACCCCGTTGTCCCTGACTTCGAGCGATAGGCCGGTATCATTTTTCAGGGTGATTTCAAGGAGTGGTCGTGCGGTATCTGCGTACGCGTACTTGAATGAATTGGTCAGTAGTTCATTGATAATCAGTCCTAACGAAATAGCCAGATCGACATCTATCTCTTCCTGTTCAACCGTGAGTTGCAAGTCAAATTCATCGGGGTGGTAGTTGTAGGCACTCATCAGGCTTTCGGCCAGGTCGCTGATGTATTCCCTGATGTTGATGCTGGTAATTTTATCGGTCTGGTATAATCGCTGGTGGATCAGCGACATGGCATCAACGCGCTGCTGTCCCTGCCGAACGGCCGCTATGGCCTGTTTGTCGTCTAATTTAGTCGACTGAATCCGGAGCAGACTCGATACAATAGCGAGGTTGTTTTTGACCCGGTGATGCAGTTCTTTCATCATCAGTTTCAGGTCTTCGGATTGTTTCTGAACCAGCGAACGGCTTGCGTTTAATTTTCGGTTTTGCCAGAATAAAACACCTAAAAAGCCAATAGATAAAAATAAGCCTGCCCCGATTAAGAGTAATTGTCGTTGTTGAAGGGTGTTCTTTACATTCAGACTGGCAATCTCCAGTTCTTTTTTCTCGGTCTGATATTTCGCTTCGACGTCGGCAATGAGTTGTGTTTTGTCGAGCCGGATCATCGAATCTTCCAGGGCTTTGGCGTGCTCCAGATTCGTTAAGGCGTCTTTGTATAAACCGGCCCGTTGCTGAGCCAGATACAGGGCCTCGTACGAATTGAACGAACGGTGTATGTCGTTTCCTTTTTGACTGATTGTGATGGCTTTTTGTGCGTAGGTAATGGCCCGTACCGGATCGTTTTTCAGGCGGAAAAGATGGGATAGGTTTCGGTATATGTGTTCCGTATTTTGTTCATTACCGGCCTTTTTGTAGATAACCAATGCTTTTTCAAGGAGTGGAATGGCGGTGTCATAATTCGTTCGTTCGTCAATATACAATTGCCCCGAATTAGCATATAGATTGCCTACGGACAGATTTTCGACCTTACAGGTTCGGGCTATTTGTAAACCCATCTGATAAGCGGCTTCTGCTTTCGTGTAGTCATGTAGGTCCCGATACGTAATGCCCAGATTATTATACGTGCGAATCAGCCCAAGGGTATCGTTGGTCAGGGAATACAAGTCAATCGCTTTTAACCCGAATGCCAGGCCCTTTCGGGTCAGGACGTCTACATGCTGGGCGTCGCCCATTCGTTTGTAGGTTAGTCCCATATTGCTGTAGGCCGTTCCCATGCCCCGCGTATCGTTGATTTTCTCGTAGAGTGCCAGCGCTTTCAGACTAAGCCGAATGCTTTCGTCATATTGACTCTGGTCCTGAAAGTAATTGCCGATGAGCTGGTAGGTACGGGCTTCTAACTGCTGGTTTTTGGCCTGTCTGGCAAAATGTAGGGCAAGACGCAGATATTTTCGGATGGAGTCGGGCTTTGTACCGGGAAAACTGCCAATGAGTTTATGCGTTATTATCGTCTTCTGTGTGTAGTTCTGGGTTTGCCGTAACGCCTTATGGAGTGAATCAAGCCTAAGTGAGGGTTGGGCTAAACTGAGTAGAGGGAGCAGTGACAGGAGCAGGCATTTCATAGGGTCTTTAGTAAGTTATACTGGTCGATTTGTAGTTGCCCACAGATCGATAGCCACTATTGTACCGTGCTGATCAACGGATAAGCGAAATCCAGACACTAGGGAAGTTTCCCTTTCCGGGCGTATCAACCTACGAAAAAAAGCGAACATTTAACAAAATAATCTTTTTTTGCTGCCGTAAAGCGAACCTGCAGGGGCCACATGGGCGGGTGTTATCGTTAGTGGCAGGCACCTAACGGATCAGGGTTATACGTTTCGACAGACTGGTAAAATGCAGTTTTTAAAAGTATAATGGCTTATCCGGGGGCTTTATCGAATACTGTTAATAGCTTACTGCAACATGCCCCTACGCTCAAGAGACTGGTTTGGCCGCACCGGAAAAGACGGCTTTATTTACCGCGCCTGGATGAAAAATCAGGGTTTCCCGCACCACGAATTTGAAGGGAAACCCGTCATTGGTATCTGCAACACCTGGTCGGAGTTAACGCCCTGCAACGCCCACTTCCGCGAACTGGCCGAAGCCATCAAGCGGGGGGTGTGGGAAGCGGGCGGTTTCCCGCTCGAATTTCCGGTGATGTCGCTGGGTGAGTGCCAGATAAAACCCACCGCCATGCTGTTTCGCAACCTGGCCAGTATGGACGTGGAAGAAAGCATCCGGGGCAACTCCATCGACGGCGTTATTCTGATGTGCGGCTGCGACAAAACCACGCCATCGCTGGTGATGGGGGCATGCAGCGTGGATATTCCTACCATGGTGGTGTCGGGCGGGCCGATGCTGGCCGGCCGGTTTCAGGGTCGGCGCATCGGTACTTCGGACCTGTGGCGGTTTGCCGAATCGTTCAAAATGGGCGAGATGAGTCAGGCCGAGTTTATTGCCGCCGAAGCCAGCATGGCCCGCAGTCAGGGGCATTGTGCCGTGATGGGCACCGCCAGTACGATGGCCGCCATGGTTGAATCGCTGGGACTGGCCCTGCCCGACAATGCCACTATTCCGGCGGCTGATTCGCGCCGGAAAGTACTGGCCCACATGACGGGCGTTCGAATGGTCGAACTGGTGAAGGAAGATGTTAAGCCCTCCCAAATCCTGACCCGTCAGGCCTTTGAGAATGCTATCATGGTCAATGCGGCTCTGGGCGGTTCAACCAACTTTATCCTGCACCTCACGGCCATTGCCGGTCGCGTTGGCGTGGATTTGTCGCTGGATGATTTCGATACCTTATCGGCTAAAATACCATTGCTGGCTAACCTTCAGCCTTCCGGTGAGCATTTCGTGGAGGATTTATTCTATGCCGGTGGCCTGCCTGCCATCATCAATGAACTGCGCCAGTACCTGAACAACGATGCCCTGACGGTGAACGGTCGCACCATCGGCGAGAACTGCGCCGAAGCCAAATGTTACGACAAAGCTGTGATTGCCTCCGTCGATGAGCCCTTCAAACCCGAATCGGGTATTGCCGTGCTGCGGGGAAATCTCTGCCTGAACGGGGCCGTTATCAAGCCTTCGGCGGCTTCGCCCGAACTGATGCAGCATACGGGCCGGGCGGTGGTGTTCGAGAATATCGATGATTACAAAATCCGCATCGACGACCCCGAACTGGATGTTGACCCAACCTGCGTGCTGGTCCTCAAGAACGTAGGGCCAAAAGGCTACCCCGGCATGCCCGAAGTGGGCAATATGCAGCTTCCGGCCAAGATTCTGGCGCAGGGTGTACATGACATGGTTCGTATTTCCGACGGGCGCATGAGCGGTACTGGCTTCGGTACGGTGGTACTGCACATATCGCCGGAGTCGGCCATGGGTGGAAATCTGGCACTGGTACAAAACGGTGATCTGATTACGCTTGATGTTGATAACCGGAGCCTGCACCTGCACGTATCGGATGAGGAACTGGCCGGGCGGCTGGTGCATTTCAAACCCCTCGATTTAGGCTATGACCGTGGTTATGTGAACCTGTATATTCGTCACGTAACGCAGGCCCACGAAGGGGCAGATTTCGATTTTCTGCGGGGCGGTTCGGGCAGCGAGGTAAAGCGGGATTCGCATTGATTTTTATTGTATTGCATCCGCGTTGTCCCATCATTCCGTAAGCGGGCGATTTATTGATTTGACGTAAATAACCGCCGGATTGCGACCACCCCCAACCCCCTCCTAAAACAGGAGGGGGCTACGCTGAAGGGTTCCCTT
>NZ_KB893599.1 GCF_000374085.1 Spirosoma spitsbergense DSM 19989
TGACTTAGTTAAAATGGATATCGACCAACGTTTAACTCAACTCATTACCTTGCTAATGGGTCTGCGGCCCGCATTTCTATTTGAGTTGAAGAGTTAAGAACCCGGTGGGGCTTCAATCGGCCCATAGGTTTTGCCTGGCCCGAGCGCTAAGGTGTCCCACCGGGGTTGGTTTCTCACAGTTTGTGAGGGCTTTAAGTTACACGACTATCTTGGAATCGCACAACGGGGTAAATCTAAAGGCCCGAGCGGATACATCAGTAGGACGAACAAGGCTAATCGGACAAGCCTTGGGAATGTACTGGCGAATCAACCCATTCGTATTCTCATTAAGACCACGCTCCCAACTATGGTAGGGATGAGCAAAGTAAGTAGCCGCCCCTAACGCTCCGCCAATCGACTCGTGACGGGCAAACTCAAGGCCGTTATCAAAGGTAATGCGGGGCCGCCCGTGCGGTCTTGACCGGAAGACCGCTCCGGCGCAAGGCTTTGATAGCAGCAGTGGCTAACGCTCTGGCCTGTTTAGAGGCCAGTTTGACGATCAGCACATACTTAGTGCGCCGTTCAACCAACGTCAGCAAGGCCCCATCGTGACCCTTGCCGATGACCGTATCCGCTTCCCAGTGGCCTACTTCCATATTAGTTTCCACAATGGGGGGACGTTGTTCGATACTAACCCGATTAGGAATTAATTGCCGTTTGAGGGCCTGACCACGTTTCTTATAATGCTTCCGGTGTCGAATGCGTAGATATTTCACAAGTGACTCATGGTCAGCATTTTGATTACCTGCCGATTGCCGATATTGGTAGATATAGCGACGGTCGGCCGTTGCCGTAAATAGTTTCGTGATGAAGTCGCGTCTGAGTTGGCTGGCGTTGCAGTTCCCCGCAGATTTGTTCGGGCGAGAGCCGATCTCGGAGTCGGGCTATGACAGTAGTCAACAGGGAGCCTTTGAGTTTGTAAGGCGTTCGCTTTTGGGCTGAAGCTGCCCGTTGCTGGGCCTGTTGGGCATCATATTCTTGCTTAGGGTGGTGTTGGCGGTATTTGGCTAGTTCTCGACTGACCGTACTCTGACTGATACCAATCTGTTGAGCGATTTCGTCCTGGGTCTTATGTTGGTGATGAAGTGTTTGAATGTGGTATCTTTGGGTTAAGGTCAGCCGTTTATAGTTTGCCATAGTTTTGGTTGGAGTAGTTACCCCAAAGCTACGGGAGAATCTATTGAGCGGCTGACTTTTGTTAGTTCAGGACACTTGTGCTGGTCGCTGAAAGATACAAAAGGGAAGAAAAGGTGATATGCATTGCAAATGCGAATTCAAGTGGTATAGAATTAGGCTATAAATTAGTTGGGCAACGGCCACAAACCGGTTGTATAAGTGCCTATATGTAAAGCGAGGCCTATTTTTAGCTAATAAGTCGTTCCCTTGTTACGAGGAATACCGACTAAACTAGATCAGCATAAAGAAGTCTTTTTATTCCTATTAATCTTTTCGCCATGAGGCTTTTCGCGTGGTTTCTTGAAGATGAGCCTGGGACAATAGGCAAGCTGGAAATTGATGCTCCCCAATCCGATAAGGAGCCACCGCCCAAAAAATGGATGATTTGGCTAGGAATCTTCTTAGGTATCCTTTTCAATGAACTAGCCTTAAAGTGGATCTTTGATATGTGGCACTCAGTGCCCATTAGTCAAAGTATTGTCAAGCTAGCCGGATTATGTTTCTACGTAGGGTCTAGCCACAGGTTGACGGCTAAACCTGATTATTCGAATATGGGTTGGTTCAGTGGCCTAGTAGATAACCCGTTCCGTAGCTCGGATAATGTGAACCGTTGGCTGGTGTATCTGCAAGTGTTTCTGTTACCGGGCAAACTCATGGCCTATAGTTTAGTGATGGGCTGGTTTTTGTTTCAATCAGTCTACAAGGAACCCAAAAAGTAGTTCTATAATCTCACTTATGATAAAGTAAAACACTTTGTAAAACAAAATTGACCTGTGTCTTACAGGCTGTAAGACAGACTTTTGGACCTCTATACTGATGTTGGATTAGAATTTAATCGCGTTTTCTAGCTGATCCGCTTCCTTTCGTAAATAGTCCCTGATTTCCTGATCGTCTTCCACTAGTAGCTGTTGATGAATCGTTAGATACCGGGCTTTCCGGGTGGCAAACAACTCGCTGGCTATAAACTCCTCCAGCCACTGGCTGAAATCCAGCCACTCCGTTTGCTGATGGGAATAGGTGAAGTACGCCGTGAAACCAGCCTGAGCCAAATTTGACCATTCATATTTTTGGATTGGGTGAATAGGATGGCCAACGAACTTATCCAGCACATACGTATTGGCACAGAACGTTTGCCAGATTTTGGCTTTGGCCTGGTCAAACTTGCCCGACTTAAAGAGCAGCACTGCCCACTCAAACAAAAAGTCTGGAAAGCCAATATCATCGGGAAACGTTTTGGCGAACCAGCGGGTATAGGCTAATCCCCCTTTGTAATCGGCCAGCTGGAGGTAATAACGGGTAGGCAAATAACGCAGTCCCCGGGAGTCATCATAACCACCAAATTTACGTTTTTCGGCCGCTAAGGCTCGTTTGATATCGGCTATTTTTTTGATTAGCCGTTGGCTCTGTTTGGGCGTCATGAGTCGGAATAGCGGTTGGCTAAAGTACCGACGAATATACCTTCCTGGCCATACATAAGTCAAGCAATGACTGGCTGATTGGCCAGAAAAAAGCAACCCTTAGTGGGCCCACTTTCCTTGGAAAAATCATAATTGACGCATTCAATTTCTTTGTAAGAAAATTGAATGCGTTCACGCCGTATCTTAGTTAAATACAATTAGATAATTTCAAGAATTCGTCCCCACCCCTTCCCAATTAGTTGAAAAGTGCCATAATACGTTGCACCTGCACGGCTTGAAATTGCTTCCCCCTTCGGGTGCGGAAACCATGCTCATTCAACGTAGCCGCAATACCACTCCAGCTCTCTCCCGCCCCGCGCAGGGACCGGGCAAACGCGGCCGCCCGGCGGTTGTTCTCATGCTCGCGGGCATTTTGCTGCCGAACGGCCAGTCCCTTTTGCACCGCCTGGACCGTGAGATTTTCTGGTTTACCCAACACGAAGCCAGCCCGTTTCTTTTCAGCCAGTGCTTTGCGCGTACGATCGCCAATGACTTCCCGTTCGTGCTGGGCCATCGTAGCCATCACCCCGATGGTAAGGGTATTGGCCTCGGGCATATCGGCACAGACGAACTCGGCCCCCGAATCCCTTAATGTAAAAATAAATGCCACGTTCCGGGTGAGTCGGTCAAGCTTGGCAATCAGGAGCACGGCTCCTTTTTCTTTGCATAGCGCAATGGCTTTGAGCAGCTCGGGTCGATTGTTTTTCTTGCCCGACTCAATGTCGGTGAACTCGGCGACAATTTCTCCCTTGTTGTAGGTATAGTTACTGACACTGGTGCGCTGGGCGGAGAGTCCCAGTCCACTGGCTCCCTGTCGTTGGGTCGACACGCGAAAGTAGGCCACGTACTGTTTGTAACTAAACGGGTGTTCCACGGCACAAATGGGGGGTTGTTTGGTAAAGGTAAAGGTAGTTTACATTTTCTGAACGACCGTTTGAAAAATGTAAAATACAGAAAATTCAGGTAAATTTGAGCCGTGAATACCCCGGCCATCCAACCCAACCAACTCAATACGGATTACAAAGTGCTCATTGAGCGCCTGGCCCTTTGCTGGGTGAGAGCCGAGCTGTCCCCTGAATGGTAATGGGAGGGCGAGCGGTTACCCGAGCCGATCAGTTACCTGTACCTTGACTACCTGCGCACCATCGGGGCGCTGCTACTAGCCACTCAGGACCCGGATCGTACGGAACAGATCTTTGCGGCCGTGCTGAACCAGGCACAGGCGCTGGATAAATCTCCCCTCTGGGTGGAGCAGGAGTTGACCTTCGAGGGCATCATCGACGGAGCTGACCGGTCCAACTACCTGCGGCTCGATCTGGAGCGGGCCACCCAAAAGGCCGATGGGGAGGTTACCGATCAAATCCTAGACCGTTACAGCGAACGACTGAAGCGCTTTGCTAGTGAGTAAACCGGAACCAACGACCATCCGGTCAAATGTAGCAGGACCATAAGTACCTCCCGTGACAATTGCCAAACGAACAAAATAGAACTGTCTCATACGTACTCATCACTATTGTTCTAGGCAGATAGGTTCACACCTTGATAGAGTTGGGTAGTTCTGCGGAAAAGGAGATAATTCGTTGTTTGGAAAAATAGTATCACAAACTCATACACGTTGTTGAAAAAGAGATGTTGATTCTTGAGATGACAATATGAGATTGTGCAGAGCTAATATTGACGTAGCTGGTAGAGGATTGACTAACGTCGCATAAAAACGGGCGTTTAATGCGATACAGCCTACCTGTCGTACTATTCTAGGAAATACGAAAATAAATTCATTGCAAAACGCCTACTTATTAAGCTTAAAGGAAGTTTGGAAGCCTAAATAGGTGCCAATTTTCGTACTTTTGGAGAGCATAAAAAAGCCTGGGGCGAGAGGTTGGATTGTCTTCTTTAAAGCCACGATAGACCTATCCTGAAGAATGCCTCATCATCTCACCTCAGGCTTTTTTATGCTCTCCAGGACTGGGAGGGTGAGTTTAAGAAGCAGTATCCCCTGTTTCGGTCGCCATCGGGCACGGCAATGCCCATGGCCGCTTAACCAGGTCGACCCGCGCGGCGGACCGTCCAGGCTTTTTTATGCTCTCCAAGGGTAGACTAAAGGAAGCGCTAGGCCAAATCAGCTTTATCTTTTAAGAACGCATCAAACCACACCGCTTCGATTAACCTCTGACACAGTTCAGAGAGCACTCCCTTTTTCGGTAGGTTTATTCTAATGTTTAAGGCAACTTAGCACATCCTATAACCTACCTCTACCGTGTCTAAGCAAACCTTCACGTTCGTCAATAACTCGCCTTTATTAATCCTACTGGATTTCAATAATAGCACCATACAACCCAACATCAGTCCCGGCGAAACCCGGACAGTTACTTACGAGTCTGGACCAGAGTTTCTCGGTGCTGTTTGGGGCGCTTATGAAGCCCACAGCGGTGTTGTCGTGAAAGGCGGCAACACGGGCGTGGAGAAAAATGCTGCAACACAACTTCTGCCGAGCGATATTAAGTCAGATATACAGGTTGAGACCACGCTAACGAGCATCCAAGTTAAAAACTCCACGCCCTTTGCCATGGACGTGGTGCCATTAAAAAACGACGGTAGCGAAGACCGTAGCAAGGCATTCAGCCTCAACGCCGGTTTTTACCAAACCCAACCTATGCCCGCCCGGCAGGCCTGCCGGTGTTACATAAGCGGCACTGCCGTGGAACTGAGCGCCTTCATTATCAATACGGAGCTTACACAAAATTTTGAGATTCTGAATACGGTGGTGGGGGTCGAAAATTTCAGTCTCAACCCCGTTGATGCATACCAGACTATCGATGGCACCAGCTGGAGTAAGGCAGGTAGCATTGCCGCAAAAAGCTATTTGCGACTTAGTAACTATGCCCAAAACGCTTGGCGGATTATCGATCAGAATAGCCAGTTTACACTCCAAGAGACCAGCCGCCTGCTTGAACCGCAGACTATTACGGTGCCTGCCGAATTAACCCACCGTCAGGTTATCAATTACCAGCAGTGGATCGATGCACACCCACTCAATCTGACGTTTATCAACCAGACTCCGTTCGACCTGGCCATTACCCCCCTCACGACCCTGCCCGATGGGACACTGGCCGATGTAACAGATAAGCAGATTAAGCTTGTTTCTCTGGCTAGCGGGCAATCTCCACTGTCGATAACCGTAGCCCAGGTTCCCTATCAAATTCGGGAGTTTTATTCGCAACAGGTGTTGGGTTATATGTTACCACAGCAGATAAACCCAGACCAGCGTTTCACGATAAAGCTACCTGATGTGCAGAATATACCCGTTTCGGTGCAGTTTGTCAACGAAACATTACTCTCGCTGGTGCTGTTCCGGGTAGATGTAGATGGTCGACAGATGACATCAACTGACCTGATAGCCCCCCAGACCGACGCTACGCCCAACGCGTTACTCGGCCAAACTTGGGCAGTACGGGATCAGGATAGTGGTATGGTGTTGCAGGTCGAAACGATTACGCGTCAGCAGCGGGTAGTTCGTATCACTACTGCCAACCTGCGGAGCCTGCCGGTTGGTGAAGCCCGAAAAATTCGCTTTTTGAGAATCGCTTCCCCAAACATAGCGTATCTGGATCTACAGTTATTTACCGTGGGGCCCGACGGTAAAGAGACGTTTAAGTCAACCATTTCCGACAGTCAGGAATATCTTGATGGGACTGTATACTCAACCTGGGTTGTGCGGGAGACCATATCGAAACGGCCCGTCAAAATGCTGATTGTATCGCCCTTTGCAACCGCGAATCAAGACTACTTTATTGATTATGAATATCCACAGCCCCGTAATCAGCCTATTGTTCAGGTTACCTACATCAATCGTACTAACCTGACCGTCCAGCTAAAGCTGACGGGCAGTAATGCGGCTCACCTTAATGCGACCCAATCCATAACCATTGGCAACATTGTGCCCGGCGACCGGCATACGTTCACTCAACTGAGCAATATGCTTTGTGTGGTCAGCGACTACGCTAGCAATCGCCCTATTGGCCTGTACATCAGCACCGATGCTCTTCAGCAAGACTTCGATATTGAATTGAGTACCTTTATTTCTCCCTACCGAAACTACTATGGCGAGCACACCCCTCCGGCTAATTATGCTCCTTTCAGGCTAAACCTGACCAACCAAACGGACGAAACCGTGGATGCCTGGACGCTGGACGATACGGGTGCGCCAAATCGGGCAGTGGATACCAGTGGGCAACCCATTTCCATACCAGCCGGTAGTCGGTTTCTGACTCCTCCCAGTGCTAACGGCGTTATGTGGCAGTTTACCCGTGCCAACACCACCGATGTCGTCAGTGCGTTCATTTCGGCATCGCCGCTTCCCGGCTTTGGAGCTCCGGACAACCAGCAATTTTTCACCATCCGGTCCACTAGGGGCGTGTTGCTCAGACCCGATCAACTGCCGCTTCGAGAAGGTGAAGTAGCGTTGTTTTCACAACCCGGTTTTCAGGGAACGGGCCGGTTACTGGCGCAGTCAAATTCTCACATCAACCTGCAGGATATATTTCGGGAGCCGTTACAAACCTATCCATATTCAGTGTGTGCTATTTCGCCAGTGAGCACCACCAGCTCGGGTAACTACGTATTGACAACGGGCTGGGGGATTGATGGCCGGGGTAATACCCCCGTAGTGTACGATCTGAGCGGGCGAGCCGTTTTACCTTATTTCGCCCGACGTCAAGTTGGTCCGATTTCGGTCGGGGCATTTTCGCCCGATGGCAAGTGGGTATTGACGGGCGGCTACGACGGTACAGTGCTTTTGTGGCCGCTAACGGCCAGCGAAAATCAGGGCGAGGCCGTAACCCTGAGGCATAGGGCGGGTAGCTATATAATGTCGGTGGCGTTTTCGCCCGATAACACCCGCATCCTAACGGCAGGCTACGACCAAACGGCCGTGTTGTGGGATTTTCAGGGTAACCGGCTCGCGACCTGTACCCATGATTATGCCGTATCCTCGGCTGTGTTTTCGCCGGATGGACAGTCTATTCTGACGGCTATGCAGGGTAATTCGTTCACGGGACAGGGGAGCAACGCGTTTTTGTGGAATCTGGCAGGCCAAAAAATCAGAACCCTTCTGCCAACAACGTCTGATATGGTTATCCGGGCCATCTTCTGGACGCCCGGTCAAATGCCAGTTGGTTTATTTGTACTGCTTACGATAGTCGACAGCGCCTCGCATAAACCTGTCATCAAGCTTTTCAACTTATTAATGCCCGACCCGCTCTTACCCATCGGGCCGCTTTTTTCAGACCGGGGCGCAAATCTGGCCGTTTCACCCGACCAGACGATGGCCATATCGGGTGGGGCTGATGGCACCAACCTCGCCATTGTATGGGCTATTCAGACCGGTACTATTATTAAAACATTCAATGGCTACACGGGTGGGTGGCTCGGCTTTACGCCCGATAGTAAAAACGTATTTATTGGCGATAAGCGATGGGATTTAGCCTCGAATGAAATCAAATCCCTTAAAGTTGGGCCGCGTACGGCCTTTACACTCTTCGGCCAGACTGGTTATCAGGATCAAACGGCCATGTATACCCTCGACCAGACAGACCTCACGCTGGCCAATCCGGTGGCCTCTTTCGACCTGTCCAGTATGAAGCCATTTGACGAACCGGGTATTGCCAATCATTCCAGCCTGGTCGACGATTTTCGGCTGAAAAACGGGCAAATAGAAACCTTTACCAATTACCGCACGGTGCTGACGGTGCCGCTTACAGCCATCAGCCTTGTACTCACCGCTGATGAACCTGTAACCGTCACAATAAAAGATATATCGTACGATATTGGCCCCAGTAAGCCGGTGGTTCTGACCCCAAACCGCTTCGGAAAAGTCATCATCGACTTGCCCGCAACAGGACTTCATCCACCCATGCTGTTGGCTCATACCAGTAATATGCCCGAAGGGGAGTTCAACCAGATGTTCCCTGCGGGTTCGACGCACAAAAAAATAGCGACCATGCCCGATAAAGCTATTTTTGATAACTGGAACATCCTGCGAGCCGACCCCGGTGAAGCCGCTGATGTGAGCCACTGCGACGCAGTACAGCGGTCTATGAGAAACTTGGCCCGCACAGTCCAATATACTTACCACGGCTGCTCATGCGGGTTCCATCACAAGCGACAACTTACGGCGCACAACATGGAGCATGCCCACTGGAGGGTCGATATGAGTGCGCCTAAGCTAGCCTATCAACCCCTTACGACGGCCTATGTGAAGGCGAATCTGCAAAACGCTCCCCGCGCCAGTCAAGATACTAGCCGCCAGACGTTGGGACTTTTTGCCGCCTTTGAAGCCGATTTACTTCGGGCCCGGCAGATTCTGGTACATACCGCTCATCGACTTGGCGACGACCTCGTGGAAACAGGCAAGGCCGTCGTTGGCGACGTGGTCGAAGCCGCCGAAAATATGGGCAAGCACCTCAGTGATAGCGCATCAAAAGTGGGCGAAGACATCGTTCACGGCAATATTGTGGGGGCTGCCACAGATTTGCGCAACGGGGTATTCAGCGTCGGAAGCGATCTAGCCACCGAATCACTGCACGCGGCCGGTGACCTCGTTGACGGCGGAATTAACGTATTGGGCGAGGTGATCGAAGCCGTGCCAAAACTGGTGGTCGTTACCCTCGATCTGGATGGTACCCTGGTGCAGTATGTGCTGGACCATACCGGCATGGTAGGCAAAATGCTGGAACACCTCATCGGCAAAGCTCATATTCAGATTGACCGGGTACTGGCCTGGCTAAAGGAAAAGCTCATCTGGACGGATATTTTAGCTACGCAGACGGCCCTGAATCAGGCGATGACCGATGGACTGACAGGACTGATCGGTCAGGTACCAGCTATCAAAGCAAGCGCCGATATTTTTTTAAAGAGCCTATCGGCCCGATTGGCCCAGGCACTGAGCGAGTCGCCGAATCGGGCAGAAATTAGTACCTCGATTCCAAAGGATACCCATAACCATGAGACTACTCACCACATCAATTGGTTGCTATCGAAGATGGTAGACCATGATGCCGTAGACCCATTGGGAGCCCTCCCTGCCGCACCGGCTAATCTGACGGATGTGATCAACACGTTTCTGCAAAAGGCTCAACAGGCCATTGGTCCAGACAATCAGGCCGCTACGCAGGCCCTCGCGAAAGCCAGAGCAGATATGCAGACTGCTTTTGACCATCCTTTCGGGTCAATCGATGCGTTGCTGAATGCGGGAAAAGAACTGGCAAAAGCACTGGCTTTTGTGCTGATCGATTTGGTTGGTGACCTCATCGACGCCATCTTTGACATAGCTACAGTATCGTTGACCTGGCTCCGGGATTCACTCAGTACCCCTATACAAATCCCGTTTCTAACAGCTTTTTACTCTTTCCAAACCAGAGGAGGCACTCTAACCCTGCTTAACTTAGTTACGTTGGTTGTTGCTACTCCGCTGACTGTAATGAGTCACCAGGAAAATCAACCACTGATCTTTACACGGGAAACCAGAGATACAGCCGGCGAACATTATTATCAGCTCTACCCGCAGTGGACCTGGGCAAGGGCATATGCCTTTACGCACTTTGCACTTTTCGTCATCTCCGTACCAGCCAACGTCTATTCCGCTCTCAAGTTTGTACCCCGCAAGGGCACACCAAAACTCGATTTAGTCATTGGTGTCGCGAGTCTGCTCTTAAACGGGCTGGCGCAGCTATCCGGAAACCCCCTCGGCAACCTGACGCTGGTGGCTCCACGGCCAGTAGCCGCGGAAGAAAAAGATATCGTAAAGGCGCCAAACTACTGGACACACGTAATCTGGTACTATCAGTTCGGCGAGTTGGCAATCCAGGCTTTTGAAATGCTTTCAACAGTATATAGTTTCCGGCGGGACGGGAAAATCGACCCGCCGCTTATTCCCCCATCGGCAATGCTGGCGATCAACGATACCATTGCCACCTTCAATACGGCCATTGGCGTGGTCCATATGGGGTTGTTTATTGTGCTTGCCCGAGAAGAGCACGCCAAAGGAACCCGCCTGAATACAGTGGCGAAAGAAACTTGGGAGGAGTGGAAGCCCTTCACTGCGGATGCCATTGTTACCTGGCGTGAGTCTAGTATGGGCATAGTCCGGCAGGTGTATGCTTTCGCCGACAATTCTCAAGGAATCAACGATTTACTGGCCAGATACAATGCCATTACTACTGCCGACGGAGCTAAAGATGCCGATGGGGATATTAAAGGATACAAGGCTTTTTGGGAATGGTTTAAGGAAAACGAGTTTGCGAAAAAAACATCAGGCAACATACTAAACACCGTCCCGGAGATGGGAGCCATATTCCTGATGCCCAAACTCGTGGAGAAAACAAAGGGCCGTTCTTTATGGGGGGCGGCCCTAACCAACGTCGCCCATATTGCCGAAGGGGGCATTATGCTCAATCGAAAGGAGCCGGAAGCATAAGCCTTGCAGGTTGACCGTATGCGACTGATTTGTGTTGACAATTATTAGAACGACTAGTGTCGCCAAAACTAATTTTTAAGAGACTTTGGTTCAATTAAACCTCGGATTTGGATGATAAAGTTCGGCTTAAAAAGAGGGACGGTCGGCCGCTACCGCTTAATTGAGACGGTAAACGACATTTTGATGAGCGTACTGGACATTGATCATAGTCAGCACCGTTCACCGGCCAACTCACTTGTTCATACAATGGCTGGCCTGGTGGCGTATCATTTTTACGATGGGAAGCCGAGCGTATTCATCAAACCAGTCAAATCCTACTCCCGTATTCACGTTAATAATACCTTACTCCGTTGAAAAGTCTGACTAACTTTGATCAAAGTACACCTGCCTGGAATTATAAGCCCGCGTAGCCAATCTGCTAATTCGAACGGTGTCATGTGAGCGGGGGCAACTGGCCGTATCCGTTTTGTTTAGCAAGTCGTCTTATGACAGGCCAAAACTCATTAAAAGCTTACTCCGTTATGAAAAAAGGGTTACTCACTGCCTGGTTTTTTGTCAATGCTCTGACCCTTAATGCTCAAACCGGGTTTGGCAACGAATGGATTACTCCCGGCGCACAGTACCTGAAACTGTCGGTCAATCAGACGGGTATTTACCGCCTGAATGTGGAGGATATCAATAAAGCCGACGCGACTTTTCTTCAGACAAATCCAGTCAACTGGCAAGTCTTTTTCAGGGGAAAAGAGGTAGCGATTCGGATTGTAGGGCAGCAGGACGGTGTTTTTGGCAATCAGGACTATATTGAGTTTTACGGAGAAAGCAACGATGGCAGTCGGGACTCGCTGCTGTACCGTCCCCAGAAACGATTGCACCCCTATCAGACCCTATTTTCGGACAAATCGGCCTATTTCCTAACGACCAATCCGGCGCAGATTGGCAAGCGCATTCCTGAGCTAAACATCCCCGCGACAAACCTCAGTCCCGAAAGATTTCACGTTCAGGAAACGGTGCAGGCCTTTACCAGCGAATACACCTTTAACAACCTGAAAGGTATTGAGCCTTTTCTTCAGCAGAGTTATTTTGAGCCGGGCGAAGGCTGGTCCGGTCCAATACTGACGGCAGATTCAGTCGGCGTGGTTCCAATCAAACTGGCAGGCCGGGTAGCGGTCGATCAGCCGGTCAGGGTGGCGGGCATGGTGAATGGCCGCGATAATAATTTCCATCGAATTCAGGTGCAGTTGGACGCGAGTACGCAGCCGTTGGCCTCGCTGGCCTTTCCTGGATTTTTGAGCCAGTCCTTCCAGGTTATCATCGCGCCAGAAACCATCCAGAACGATCAATTGACACTGCGTTTCAGACCGGAGAAAAACGGCGGTACTAACCAGTTTTCCATCACGTACGTAAACGTGTCGTATCCGCAGGCGCTCGACATGGCCGGTCAGGCGACGAAAGTGTTTCATGTACCTGCCAACCCGCTTCAGACGGCCTTGCTTGCCGTGCAGCATGTGCCTGCGGCATCAATCGCCTATGACATCACCGACCGACTCAACTGCCGGTACCTGACCACGCAGGCTCGTGACGGCCTGACGCAGGTGGTGGTGGATGACATGACTCGGAACCGTGACATTCTGCTGACGAATCAATGGCTTAAACCGGTGGCTGTTCAACCGATCCGGTTTCAGGCTACGTTTCCGAAATTAATCGATTACCTGATCGTTACGCACGCGTCGCTCCGGCAGTCGGCCATGGCGTATGCCGACTACCGCGCTTCCGCTCCCGGCGGAGGGCATACCGTACTCGTCGTCGAGGCCGACTCGCTGTACGATGCTTTCAATTACGGGGAACGCAGTCCGCTGGCACTCCGGCGTTTTGCAGACTTCATGCTCACGACTACGGCCGTAAAAAATATGCTGCTGATTGGGAAAGCGGATAGTTATCCGTACAATGTCAAAACGGCCGCCGATGACCTGGTCCCGACGATCGGCTATCCGGGGTCCGACATTCTGCTGTCGGCAGGTCTGAGCGGTCAGGCGCCCAATACGCCCGCTATTCCGACGGGCCGACTAAACGTAACGACCAACGAGCAGGTCTTCACGTATCTAACAAAAGTGAAACGGCTCGAAAGTGCCACGCCGAACGGCTTGTGGCGTAAGAAAATCATCCACATCAGCGGGGGCAAAAGCGAAGACGAAGCGCAGAGCCTGCGGGCCACGATGAGTGACTTGGGCGATATCTTTACCGGGGGACTGCTGGGAGGTGAGGTCGCTTCGTTCAGCAAAAGCAACCCCTATGAGGTGATCGAGCCGGTGAATATAGCGCCCATTGTGAACGAAGGGGTTAGCCTTATTACGTTCTTTGGCCATGCCGGTCCGGCCATTACCGACATGAACTTTGGATTTGCGTCGCCCCCACAGAACGGGTTTCGCAACCCCTTTTACCCGCTTATGATTTTTAACGGCTGCGGAGTGGGGGAGATTTTTTCCCGGTTTAACACCCTGTCGACCGATTGGCTCCTGGCGCCTGACAAAGGCTCGGCGGTGGTGCTGGCCCACTCGTATTACAGCTACGAAGCACCAACGGCCCGGTATCTAACGGAATTATACAGTGCGTTATTTGCCAACCCAATCACCCTCGGCATGGCGTTCGGCAGTGTGCAGCAGCAGGTTAACGCGGCCCTTGAAAAAAACGGAGTCGGGGCGTTCGATATAGCAGTGCTGTTGCAAATGATCCTGCAGGGAGACCCCGCCCTGAGCCTGTACCCCTTGCCCAACCCCGACTTTTCAGTCGATCAGAACGGGTTGTACATTCAGGCTTCGGTAGCTGGCAGTACCCTCAAAAACAGCGATTCGATCCGGGTCGTTATCCCGCTGGCTAATCTGGGACGATTCGTGCCGCAGTCCATTTCGCTGTCCGTCAGGGCGACTGGCAAAAGCCTGACCAGCAATACCGTACGGTTCGACGCATTCCGATACCAGGATACGCTCGTTTACACCCTGCCAAGGGACGAAACACTGCAGAAGATCGAGGTTTTTATTGACCCCGACCGGCAAATCACCGAATTAAGCCGGGATAATAATAGCGCGACGCTGCTGATTGACTGGAGCAAGGCTGGTGCAAGCAGCAGTTATCCGCTGAATGCACTGCCGGATGTAGTCAGTCCAGCGCTTTCGGTATTAATCAACGGGGAGGTGAAAGCTAATGGGGCACTTGTTGACAAGAAAATTAGCATAACAGCTTACCTGACTGACGAGAATCCGTTGTCGGCCGGGGATATCAACGCTGTTGATGTGTATCTTGCAACCTGCGATACGTGCGCACCACAACGGATTTCGCCCCAATCACTGACAATCGTTTCAGTATCCGCCAATCAACTCCAGGTTACGACCTCGTTGAGCCTTGCGGCAGGGGTCGCCTATACACTCATCGTTTTTGGAAAAGATGCGGCTGGCAACCGAACCCTGCCTCCCTACACGCTTGACCTTCAGGTAATCGGTACGGATGAGCCAATTACGTTTCGAACCTACCCCAACCCGGCTACTACCTATGTTCGGTTTGAGTTAGACCTGCCGGTACAGGAGTTGCCAACTCGGGCCAGACTACTGATACACAACCTATTGGGGGTGTCCGTCTTCGACGATGCCTTTCCCGTGGGCGTTGGAAAAAATTCATTTCTGTGGCAGGCCGGAACGCCGGGACTTTATGTGTACAGCCTGCGGCTACTCTGGAGCGACGGCCGGTCCGAAACCCGCCGGGGGAAGGTGATCTGGCGGGATTAAGGCAGGCGGTTACCGGCTACCAGTTCCCATGTCAGTTTCGTACCCGACTCGGTGATTCCCTGGCCAATGCAGGCGGGTGACGATTGACAAAAGGCCAGCGACCTGTCTTCGCGGTACACCAAACCAATATTCGGGGCGTATACCCGGAGGTATTTTTTTTGACTGACTAGCGTGGAGTCGTTGGAGCCCACCACGGAAACCGTGTTTTCGAACCTCCTTGTTCCAACGGCAAACAAACGGCCGGTATCCTGATACTGAAGCAGCGTATCAGGATTGGCGTTGTACGAATTCTGGTTCCAGGCAGTCGTGGTCCGGATGGGAAAGGCCAGCTTAACAACGGGCAGGTTGTTTTCCTGACTGACCACCTCCGCGGGATTTTTGTAGACGGTATAAATCCTGTTGAGTTTCCAGGGCGATTGACCCGTTTGCCGGACCGATTCTTCGATCAGGTAGACGACCTGACCATTCTGATTGCTAGAACTACTGATTTTTTCCTGCACCTGATACGTTTTCCTGACGGCGGAGTTAACGGCCACGTAATTTTCCTGCGTAACCTGATACACCCGATAATCGCCAACTTGCAGGGGGAAATAGGCCGAGTCGTCGGGACCAAGATCGTTTCCCATCTCGCCACAACCAGTGTACAGGCCTAACAGAACCAGCAGCAGAACCGCCGATAAACTATTCTTTCGTACCATGGTCGCGTTTACGTAGGATAGGGGTTATTGAGATACGATCAATTGACGTTGGTGGGCAGTAGGGAAAATAAAGATAGCAGGTTGTTAGCGCTTTTGCTTCCCTGACGACTATTTTGTGAACTTTTTCCGATCATGCCCGCGACCTCGGTGCCTGGTTGTCCGTTTGTCGTAGTTTGCCGGCCCTGCCTGTCGGCAGTAACGCGTTAATCATCATCAACGTTAGTATGAACGGAATCGCAGGAATGATTCGATTTGATGGGCAGGCGGTCGCTCCCAACGACATCACCTCTCTCAGCCACGCGCTTAAGCACCGGGGCCCGGTAACGAGCCAGTCCATCACGCAGGGGGTGCTGCTAGCTTTTGGCGGCACCTTGGAGGCAGACAATACGGTGGCCGTTTATGCGGCTACCGATGCCGATGTGTTCGGTGAGACCGCTACAAATTCCTCTTTTTCCGCGCACTACCGTCGAAACGGACCGGCGTCATTCAATACCGTGAACGCCGATTTTGCGGTGGCTCTGTGGGATGCTTACGAGCAGGTGCTTATCTGCGCCAGAGATAGTCTGGGCGTGAAACCGTTGTATTATGTGCATAGGCCGGGCCGTTTTTTTGCCTTTGCTACGGAAATCAAAGCCTTGCTCGCCCTTCAGGAGGTAACGGTTACGCCCAACCAGCACAAATTTAGGGAATACCTGACCTGGGCGACTGACTACGTGCCCTACAGCGCCGAAACCTTCTACGAAACGATTTACAGCGTTCTGCCTGGCCATTATATCCAGGTAAATGCCCAGGATTTGCGTGTGCAGACCTACTGGAAGCCAGACGTTGAGCAGTACAGCAAACTGGGCAGTGCAGATGCCTACTCAGATTTGTTTGCCGATTATTTCACGGCCGCCGTCGATGCGCGGATGCGCGGCAAAACCCGGGTTGGCGCTCATCTGAGTGGCGGGTTGGACTCGTCGTCGGTTAGTTGCGTGGCTCAGCACCTGCTCGGGCAGCAGAACCGATCCAGGCTGCACACCTTTACTATTGATACCGGGTTGGCATCTACGGACGAATCCGCCTACGTGAACGCAGTCATCAATCAGTATCATCCAGCACATCATACCATACACCCCCTGGCGGATGTGCTGGATTCGATTCTGAAAATAAACGCCCTGTTCGATCGACCCGAGCAATTTATCATTCCCTCCAGCTTTCACCTGAGTGTTTCCGTAGAAGCCCGGCAACTGGGCTGCGACTGCCTCCTGACCGGCCACGACGGGGACAGTGTTGTCACGACGGGTTTCGACTATTTGGATCAACTACTGGACGACCAGGATTGGGAGACATTACGGTTAGCTTGCCAGCAGTTGGTCTCCTACCCAGATCGAAACCTGCAATACGTAAATGAAGACTGGCTTAGTTTAAGCAACCAGGCCAAGTTGGAGCAGTATATCCTGTACCTTATCGGAGCTGAAGTAACAAAGCGATTCAAAGCCCATCCCCTGAGTACGTTTCTGAGTAAAACGCGTACCCAGACCCAATTGCTTGGTCTTTCTACTACATCTATTCTAGCGTACTGCACGAAACGTGTCCGGGATAAGATAGCTCATAAAAATTTGATAGACAACGCATTCAGTGCTAATTTTAAGCATCGGGTTCCACCCAGATCGCAGCTATCCACGAAGGCGTTGACCACCCAAATTTCGTCGGACTATCACGTTCCGATTGATCCGGTTCTCAACACGACCAATGTAATTTGCAATGAGCAGTTTAATCATATTGGTGCTCATTACGGCCATCAGTATTCGTTTCCTTTTTTTGATAAACAGGTCGTTGAATTAGGGTTGGCAACGCCTTTGCGCGTATGCTTCGATCAGGGGCGGGGGCGGGGATTGATTCGAAATGGGCTGCAAACTAGACTGCCCCCGGCCATTATGTCGCGGCTCACCAAAGCGAACTTTGTCGAATACGGGAACATAGCGGCACGGCAACTTTATGAGGCCACCCATGAGCAATTCGCGTCGCCCGGCCACACCATTTGGACGGTAATCGACCGGCATGCATTCTCAAAAATTGTAGCGACGGTATTCAATGCACGCATTCCCGTGCGAAAAAAAACACGCTACAACTGGTTACTAAGCCGGATCATTTACCTGGCGCTCTGGCTGAGTTCGCTGCCCAAGAAGAACTGAAGTTTTTTTACAGGAAAAAATCAAGTCACACACGTCGATTTTTTAGCAGTGAGGAAGGCTGTTTATCGGTGTCGCCGTAGAGCCAGGATCGCCCGTATCAATACCGTAGTGAAACCCCATTCCTTGGGAATGTAAAGCTGACGGTCTTTTATGTTGATTAAACTGGAGCGAAAGATGAAACTACGGCTGTAAGCCGCATAGATGGTCAACTTATTTGTAAACAGAGTTTGTGCCTTTGCAAAATCAAAAAGCATACGCCTGAACGAATTCAACGAGTATTCGTCCCATTTTCTTTCATAACCTTCAGCCAGTACATGAAGGTGATTGGCAGGCATTAACGGTTGAACAAAGGGCAGTGCTGGAAGTCCCCAAAGTTTCTTACACCAGTACAGACCCACAAAAAAAATCATGTCCAGTTTGTACCGTTTCAGTTTATCCAGCAGCCACGTCCAATCGATATCGGTGCTACGCAGCATAAAATAGAGGTCATTTATGTAGCCAATCCGTTCCCATAGATTATTGATGCCATGATGAAGGACCAATAATATAACCTGGTTTTCGACCAGATGGTCGTCAGGATAGAGTATATCGTGTAGTTGAAATGAGTCGATCTCTCTCAGCAAAAAATTAACCCTCCAGTGCAGGTCAATGTCAAAACGGCTAGTCGCGTAAAAGGGCTTAAACAAACTAATTTCGTGCAATTCATCCAACATGACCCGCTCCGCCTGCCGTAGATAGGGCTGGTATTTCGCGCCCATTTGATAGCCGTCGGGGGCTAAAATGCGCACAGCCTCGTAGAGGTCTTTCTCCGCCACCAGAATATCTATATCTCCAATAGGACGGAGGCTGCTTTGTGGATAGCTGTGTTCGGCCAGATAAATTCCTTTAAACGAAATATGTTCGATGTTGTGGCTGGTCAGCAGCGCGGCAACCCGCTTATACTCATGCAGCTTTAGTAAGTTATCCGTTGCAATGGTCTGGCATTCCTGACGGAGAGTTGCTAAAAAAGACGTAGGAATAGCGGGTGTTTCCCGAAATGTTCTATACAGGAATGGGATTAGCCGATGATGAGCCGCCAATTTGAGGAGCCGGTCCCAGTCAGGCAAATGCTGTTGTAAGAACAGCGTCAGTTGTGCCATTTTCTCGGTAGACAGTTCGCCCATGCAGGCCATCAACAGCAACGTCAGTTCAGGAGAGCGAGCAACTTTCATGTCAGTCATGTTAGTCTCGATTTCAGGAACGTGACGAACTCATGGAGGCCGGCAAAGTCAGCGGGGCGGCTCATCCTGAAAAGGGGAATAGTTTGCGCGATCGCTACACTTTTTTTGAAGTAATCTTCCAGCGATTTTCCCTTCAACAGGGCGTCGGCGAGGGGGAAATGATGGAGCAATTCAACCGGAACCCGACTGGCAGGAATCGGATCAGTAGTGCTGCCCGGCTTACGGGGGGGGAGCAGTACAAAAATCGCTGTCAATGGTACTGCGTTCTCTTCGAATTTAATCGAGTCATACCACGAAAACTTGTCAACGCCTTCACGCACCGGAGCCATTTTCTCCCGGTGCAGTTGCAAGCCATCAATCGTACTTTGCCAGATTTTGATTTGCGGGAAAGCGGGTATCAACAGGAGGTTACCCGTTTCATTCACCTGAATGCAGACCATGTCATCGCTAATAACGGTATATCCTTTCTGAGCGCAGGCCGCCACCGTAGTTGATTTACCGGCACCGGGTTCACCCAGAAATACCACCCCTTTACTGCCAATACGAACGGCACTTCCATGCAGCAAAAAATAACCTTTCTGAAACAGAATCAAACCAAGTGCTTCGCTGAGGGTGAACAGAGAAACTAAGTCTTCGTCGGTCTGGGTAGTATCTACCAGTAACTCATTGCCACTTACGGCCGTAAACGAAATGAGCGGAGACCAGTCCAACCACAAATAATCCAGCCCTTGCTGAGCAAATCGGGCATTCAGGCCAGCGCGGTATATTTTTGTTGCTTCTACTGGTGGACGCCCCGGTAGTTGTTCGCGCCTAATGGTTAGGTCGGCAGTCGTTGGTACACTTGTTGGTAGGGGCGGAAGCGGGATCTCAGACGCGATGGATAACCCATACGCTTTGTAATGATACGGTGTCAAGTCCATGCTAAAATCGGCTCAAACACCTGATCTGTTTGCTCGCAGAGAATAATTCTGTTTTGGTAAGTAAGCCATGCATGGGCTGAGAATCCTTCAGTTTTGCTGTTACACACCCCAACGCACACCCGTATATCGGGGTGGCTTTTCAGAAGCCATTTAGCACCAAGTGCCTGAACCAGACACGTAAACCCTAAGGGAATCCAGCCGCTGATCACCCGAACCGCCCATATCTGTTTGTTGATGTATTCATCGGAGAGCGGTTTTTTCTGAGTGGTCGAGTTTTTCTGAGTGGTTGAGATCCGGTCGGTCGTCATGAAGCGGCTGAAGGGCAAAAATACCAGTAGCCCCTTATACGCTGCCAGCACAAGGAAAACACTGAGCAGAAGCCACCTTTCATCCCAGCTCAGGCACCAGAGTTTTGTCAAGCTACGCGATGGTTTCGATAAGCTTTTCATGGATTAGGTTTTCCAAAAACGACATGAGTTCTTCCTGACAAACGGACTCCTCTACATCAAACTCAACAAGCATCCGTTCCTTGAGTTTCATGACCGATAATACCGGGTTGGCCTGTAACAGTGACCAGATAAAACTCCCCATCTCATTCAATTCGTAGTAGTTGCCCAGTTCGTAATTTAATACGATGGTTTCTGTACCGAGGACTGATGAGGACTGGCTCTTCTTTATTTGTATACGGGTATTTGAAGTAATGTTCATGGCCTTACCTGCTCATTTGTCTGAAAACCAAATATCTTGATCGACCAGAAGAAAGGTCGATCAAGATATTACTTGCTTTATTGTTTATTCCTTATAGGAAACCGCCCATCCCATCGACGTTTGACCCGACTTTCAAGGTGAGTTTTTTTACGTTGCCCAGTACTTTAAGCTTGGGTGTCTTATACGCCTTTTTAGGCGAGGAAATTTGTATATGTACTGCCTTTGTTTTCATAAGGAGAGAGATTTAGATGTGTTAATTTAGCAATTAGGCAGGTTTACCCCTACTCGACAACCAAACGATGCTGACGTATCTGACCCCGCTCCTCAACCGTGAGAATGTAAATTCCCGTCGATAGTTTGCCGGTAGTATTCAGCAGGAGATTTCCCGCCTGAATGCCCGTCTTCTGAAGAGGAAGTGAGCGACCGTCCACGCTGAAGAAACCTAGTTTTACCGTTTCAGGCTCATCCACCCGAAGCGTAAACCGCCCATCGCCAACAGACGGGTTTGGAAATAACCCGTAGACTTCATCCCGCAGAACCACCGACACAGCTGGATAGA
The DNA here is from genome assembly GCF_000374085.1 of Spirosoma spitsbergense DSM 19989. Lineage (GTDB taxonomy): Bacteria > Bacteroidota > Bacteroidia > Cytophagales > Spirosomataceae > Spirosoma > Spirosoma spitsbergense. The sequence goes on from NZ_KB893599.1 coordinate 21,204, forward strand.
TGGTCATTTTGCCGTTGAGATCGGTCTGTTTGAGACGGTAGTAGCTGGTACCTGTAAAAGGCGTCTGGTCTGTGAGATTGTAAGTCTTTAAGGCTTTGCTGTTGGCCGCAATTTCGCCCACTTCACCTACCTTGTCAAACGATTGTAGATCTTTACTTCGCTCAACGACGAAGCCTCTGTTATCAGTTTCCAGCGAGGTAGTCCAGGCTATATCGACCGTGTGGTTAGCCTGCGGTTTCGCCGTAAAAGACACCAAAGATACGGGTAGTGGTGCTGCCACATTAGTTACTGTATTCGCATTCAAGGTTATGGCCCCTCCAATGGAAAGGCCCCTACCATTAAGAGAAGCCCCCGTAGCCAGTACAATAGCACCGTTAACCAGGAAAGTGCCCTGCAAGCTGGAACTGGTCCCGGCCGTGAAAGCACCATTTACCTGAAAGAAAACATTATTAGCCGTAGCCCCATTGGTCAGCACAATATTGGAGTTCGTAGCCGTTGTCAGAGCACTGTTCAGCTTGATGATGAATATACCTGACCCACTTAACGTTAACGTACCATTTAAAGTGGTCGGCGATGCGGTGTTCTGGCAGGAAACGCCGGGGGTAAGCGTCTGTCCACCTAATTCAGCAGCTACACTTCTATCGCAAGCAACCGGGGTTATTGAGTTATACGCAGCCAGCACATCGCTGGCTGCCTGTACCGCTTCTGGAGAACCGGGTAAACGTTTGTTCCCGATCAAAGTCCCCGGCGGAAATCCATTGAAAGCACCTACGTTAGTACCAACGTCGCCGGTTACCGTTGTGGCGCCACCATTGACCTCAAACGCTCCGTTAGCCGTGAAAAAGGCAAAAGTGGTCAGCGATCGCAGGTTAGGTGCCTTTGTCTGTCCGAAACTCGTAGTCGCAAGAGCGAATAGAGTTACACCAAGTGATGTAAGTAGAAAAGTTTTTCTCATTTTTCTTAGATTTTGACCTTAGTTAAGTAATACGTAACAAAAGTGGCATCTCTAGTCTTACAGTAGATTATATAATTATAAATAAGATTTACACTATTCCCACATTTTCGAGTGCGATGCGTCCATTGTGTTTAAGTTGTTTGAAGAGAGTAGGCGTCAAACCCGTAACTTTTTTGAACTGGGTGGATAGATGCGCTACGCTGCTATAGTTTAACTTACTGGCAATTTGGGTGAGATTGAGTTCATCATAAAAGAGTAATTCTTTTGCCCGCTCAATCTTGTGAGCAATGATGTAATGCTCAATTGTAGTACCCGTCACTTCAGAAAAAAGATTAGCCAGGTAAGTGTAATCATATTCGAGTATCCGGCTGATGTAATCAGAATTCTTTATTTTGGGAGTCTCGTCTGTATGATGTATCAAGTCAATGATCGTTTCTTTTATTTTTTCGGTTAATACCCTTCTTTTATCGTCCATCAGTTCATGACCAGAATTCAATAATGCAATTTTCAACTGGTCCAACAGTTCCAACGGTATAATTCCCTCTACTTCTATTTCGCCAAGATCGACCGCTACACAATGCAACCCAAGGTCTTTTAGGGTTGCTCTTACAATTGTTTTGCAGCAATTACTTACCATATGTTTGATGTAGAGCTTCACAATATCCCGTGTTTTACCTGTAAAGTTTCAAATTCCTCAGAGGGCTTCAGGCTCGTGTCGGCAAACGTATCTTTGGATAGTTTTGCCGACACGTACATAAATCCTCATGGGATTCTTTTTGCGACGGATTATACCCCGGTCTAAATCGTTTCATCAAGTTGACATCCAGTGACTTGTTCGGAAAAATGTTGACCAATAACTGGTTAACTTATGAATCAAATCAGACTATCACCCATACAACAACATGAACTCACTATGCGCCAAATGGTGTCGGGCCGCCGTCGCGGAACAAATTCACCTTGGCAAGCTCAACCTGGATCAGGCAGCTGTCCAGTTTAACGTCCCCAAAGTGAGACGATATACTCCTTGTCATGTGCTCCTATTCACGAATCAATAAAATGGGGCATTTAGTCTTCGACACCGCTTTCGACTATACTAAACGTTTTCGAGTTACAGTCAATTTGAGCCATGGCCCCGTAGGGGAGGCTAAAAACTGGGCACGAATGGCCAAAGTCCATCTCCGTTATAACAGGCATTGCCGTTAAACCCTCTTCGTGGAGCACCTTTAGGAGTTCAGCATTATACTCCTTCACATATACGTTATTATCGGGCCTGCCCAAGAGGATCCCATTCGCGCAGGCCAAGATGCCTTGCTGGGCATAATTCCGTAGCCACCACCGGAAATAGTCAGGTGCTGGCCTAACCTCTGAGGTTTCAAAAAATAAGATTGAGTTGGTCCACAGTTCTTTGTCGGGCCAAAATTTGGTTCCTTTGAGCGATTCTAACACCTCCATACAACCGCCCATTAACCGGCCCTGCACGGTTGTTTCACCTTGCAGGAAATTCCATCCTGGATTAGGTTCTAATTTTCGTCTCCTATTTTGTAAAGACAGGTTTGACCAGTCCAGCAGCTCCGATGTCCACCCCATCTCATTGGGTTTTACCTGGCCAATCACCTCCCCTGAAAACAGCGTTCGTTTAATATCGGCAATCTGATAGGGATGCATCCCCCCGTTTTCGGCAAAGCCAACTAGTAAGGACGTACCGTAAAAGGTGGATAGACCCGCTTTTAAACAAAGAAAATGGGTGATGGTACTATCGGAAAAGCCCAGAAATATTTTCGGATTTTGTCGAATAATCTCGACATCCACATAGGGTAAGATACGACAACTGTCGTCTCCACCAATCATGGAAATAATGGCTTTTATGGATGGGTCGGCAAAGGCCTCCATCAGATCCTGAGCGCGTGCCCTGGGGTTTTCATAAATCCACTGAGCTGACTTTAGGGCATGTTTTGTTTCGACAAGCTCCAGCCCAAATGTCGCTTCTAACTGTCGTTTTCCATGTTGGTAACGCTGGGGTAGCTCGCCCCCTCCTCCCCAGGAAAGTGAAATGGTTGCGACTTTATCGCCGGGTTTCAAGGCTTTTGGTTTAACGAAGCTCATGCATTTTCACAGCCAACAGGCTTAGTTGTATAAACGGTGTTGTCCACCCTGTTAACTGTTCGCCAAAGTACAAAGGATCAGTTTAAATAGCCCTACCATCGTCTCGTCAAACGCTTGTTTTTCCGTATTGAGTAGATAGCCTTTGTCCCCAAATACCCAACCCACCACATCGTGGGTTAGCTCAAAAAGTAGCTTAGGGTTGGCATCATGGGTACTGCCGTCGGTTATACGGACATGGACAAGTTGGCCTAAATGGTTGATTAACAGATGGACTTTGAGGCCAAAAAACCAGCCTACCGACGTTTTTCCCCAACTGGCAAAACCCTTCAGGGTTTGATGCTGATGGGTACGGTTAGGGTGGCAAGCAGTCACAGGTGTTGAATCGATATAGTAGATCCCCATTCGTAAACTGCGCTGGCAACGGTAAGCCATATACAACATCAGGGGGATCAAGGTACGAGGGATAAGGGCCACGAAACGATCATAACTGATCAGGTCTGGGAAGTCTCGTTTGAGATCCTCACTAACGTGGCGGGTATAGTAGGCTTTGAAGTTTTTGTAGGGACTCAGATGGTAGTACACCAAAATAGTCATCACTTCACTGAGTGAGAGTTGGCTGGGATGGAGCTTCTTATAGGCCCCGCAGTGGTGTAGGGCTTTAGCGATCAACTGCATCTTAGCTTTGCAAAAGTCATCGATATCAACACGGTCCGCCGTTGCGGTAGATTTCGGTCAGCATATGAGTTTGAGATTTGGCAGGTTTTGATTGGTTAGCACCCAAAACTAACTTTTTCGGCTCATATGTACTTTAAATAGCTGTTTATCAGCACATCAATCCCATAGTTCGCGTTACTTTAGGAATTTTGACTTTAACCGGTCTAGGCGTACTTGTAGATACCCTTTTGGCGAAACGGGCCAACAGTTATCAGACCTGTTCTACAAACCCAGTTCCTGGTCAATGAGAAGTGGCTTCTCCAAGTACCTTCTCCAGCTTCTTACTGACTAGGCACTGGGTGTTGTAGGTTGGTCAATAGGCCAACTTCAGCCTTTGAGTAAACGATCCAACTTTAGCGCCTGTTTAAAGTCGCCTTTTAGCCACATGCGACCCGTGGCCATACCGGCCATGGGGTTTAATTCACCAAACACGAGTTTGGCAAAATCCTCACTCGTCAGCGTAACCTGAATGGTAGCGTTTAGCTGGTTCATTGCCGGACTACCTTTTAACCAACCCCGTCCGTTTTCATTCTGCGCGTCAAGGGTGTAGTCCTCATTAATATCCTTGAAGTGAAAGCCAAAGATGGTCTGAATTTGATTCATCGTTTGGAAGCTGAGTTTGCTCTGCAAATGCTCAATAGCCTGACTTACTGTGTGTTTCGTTTTCATGATTATTTTAAACTGAACGGTTGATGGTGAATTTGTCTTAAGCTTGTACTGTATACACCAAGGTATAAAATCGAAAGTCAGGTGTAGCAATTGCCATCGTTTCGTCAAGGTTCACATCTTCACCGGCCATAGCCGTAATCGCGTCGATGAGGTGTTGCTCGCTGTCCCAAAGTGAATAATTTACGGCCCGTTCTCCATCGTCGCTTTTGTGAAAGTTGGCTGAACGGTATCCCGGTGTCCGAAACGACTGCGCTTCGTTGTTGGCAATGACTAGTTCAAGCAGTCGCGATTGGGTAGCGGGTTGGGTCGTGATTTCGTTAATAAAAATCGTATCCGTGTTTTCCTCCGAAATGGTGGTTACGCCTTGGGCACTTCGGTCGTTAGCATACACCACCTCATACAGCCGGGGCTGGCCACTATCCGGGTCAATTAGGGAACGGGCCGCTTCCAGCAGGGGTCCAGATAGCTGAGCACGGGCCTATTGGAGTTGGTCGGCGGTCTGCCACTGGATGTAAGTAGCCACGCGGGTACCGTCGGTAGAGCGGAATATACTGACCGACACGAGTCCCGGCTGCTGAGCGAGTTGTTGAGCTGCCTGTTGAACACACTCAACAACAGGTTGTTGATTATCAGGCTCAACATGCATAAAATTAATCTCAGTGACGTAAGCGGTCTCTGTGTGAATGCTTACCGGATTACTTGATGGAATCATTATCAAATCGATTTAAGTAAAAAATTGGTTTAACTATCCACTACTTCAATTCACCAAACAGTTTTACTAAATGGTGAATTTTAGGGCAAAAAAATTAGGGTGCTATGGCCCGGTTCACAAAATCAGCTAAATCGTCAGCCCGCCCGGTAAGCATCGCATTATAGTCTTCTTCATCCAAACCCAGAAGGGCTTGCAATAAGGATTGAGCTACCAAGGGAAACAAGCTCAGGGAGATCAGCACTATAAGTAGTTGAGTGGCATTGAGTGAGCGTAGGGTACCAGCCTTTATTTCGCGGTCTACCTGCTGAACGAATAGGGTGTGTGCATCGCGGAGCGGTTTGACCGTAAGTGGTCTCTCACTATGGGAACGGCTTTGGTTTAATTCCGCAATGATGAAATTGGCAACAAGCGGATATTCCGTAGGCATAGACGTGTCTTGTTGGATCAGTAACCGAATTTTCTCGGCAAACGGCACATCAGCGGTGAGTACCTGACCAATCTGGCCCAGAAAACGTCCGGCTATCTCGTCAAAGGTTAGGGCAAAGAGCTTATCCTTTGAGCGGAAGTAGTAGTGAACCAATGCCTTATCTACGCCCGCTAGGTCAGCAATATCTTGCATGCGTGCACCATCGAAGCCCCTTCGGAGGAATATTTGCTTAGCGGCCTCTTTAATTCGCTGTTCGGTTTCGGTCGGTTCAACTGGCTTCATGTACAGTAAACGACGGTCTTCACTAAATAGTTTCACCATATGGTAAAATTATTTAGTGAAGACCGTCGTTTAGTCATGAGGTGACTCGATTAGCCGACCGTATGCTACTGATGGCGTTCGATAGTCAGTGGAAAATCACTGTCTCACAATTCGCTCATTTAGGGAGATGGTGCTTTTAGTCTGGATTTGGTACAGCCAGCATCAACCGCCATTTCCGCTGGTTCCAGAACCGGTGCCAGACGCCAGCCGCATCCGCCTTATAGAAGCCTGACTTACGCTCATGCTGGCCTGGCTCAATGATTGTCCAGCAGTCTCCTTTCAGCAGGTGACTCAGCTTGTGGATCGTTCCAGCCGGTACCGTATGCGTTGTCCCCGGTAAGCGCTTGTGCCTTCTCAGGGCCAACGTCCCGTCGTCTTTTAGATCGGCCACCATCTCCACGTAACCGCCGGATAAAATGGTCGTGCGAAAGGGCCACGGGTGGTCATGAAACAGTTCGTCATTGGCCGCCCTAAAATGGTGCAGCACCCGGCCATCGCCCAAGTGATATTTGGTAAAGGTTTTATTCATTCGCTCTACGCGAACAATGTCTTTGGGGGTTGAGTATGATTGCATCGATTTCGGTTGGCCTGCTAAGTGGCTGATCCTGGCTGTTGTCAACCACAAAAATAGCCACGCAGGTGGCTAAAAAGACATCTCTATAAGACGCTTTTCGAGTATGCCTGGCCTGGCCCTATCAACACGACTGACCCCGCCCGCTGCGGCTGGCCTATTCCGCAGCGAGCGAGCCAGGCTAATTGACTACTCAGAACCGTATGGTTGGCTTTGTAACGGTTCATTCAATCAACTACCAGGGGTGGATTATACGTACCGGTAACGAGTTCCGTATTACAGGCGTCAATTCCTGCTCTCAATTCCGATATAGCCCGCTTATTTTCCGGTAAATCGGCTAACGCCCTCAGGGCGGTTTGTAAGGCGACCTTACGGCCCCAAACGGCCTTTGTTCTTGTGTCATGGTAATCTTTAGGAGTTCTCTGGTTTTCGCATGGATTCCAATCAAGGGTGCTGGCTGTCCTTTCCAACCTTGATTTGTCCGTGACTATCAGGCCCTCTTATCAGCCAACTTCTTCACATCGTCAGGGTTGACCAGTTTCGAGCGCTGGCGTTTATCTCCATCGGGTTGTACTTTCAATTTTCCCGATGACATCCACCCAACCACGGTGGCTTTATAGGCTTTACGGGCTATCCCGTTTTTTATGGGGGTGACCAATACCCGATCGCCCTGACCAATGACTCGATTCATGACTTGACTGACGTGAGCCTACTTTGCTTCCAGTATATCTTCCCAGCGCGTCGTATACCGCTTGCTGAGATACTGCTGCTTCATAGGCCAATCGGGATTGTACTGCTGAGAAGCCAGCCTAAGCTTATCCTGGCCATATCGCCGGTTTACCTTGTCAACGACGGACGATAGGGCCAGTAGCTTCTCATTCGGACCGTCTACGAATACGCCCTTTTGCCGGTAATCCCCGGGCACTAAATCCGATAGCATGATGCCCACCTTGAGGTAGTTATAACCAAAGCGAAAGATGGCTTTAAGCCCCGATTCAGCGTATGTAAGTAGCTCCGTGGTTGAATTGGTGGGATGAGGTAAGGTAAGCGTGATGCTACCCGCGTACTGCCTGGAGGGTAGCCCGTTGCCGGGTGTTTTGCGGAATCGATCGGTGTGTAGAAACACGGTAATCGCTCCGCATAATGAATCTTGTTTGCGTAGCTTCTCACAGCAGCGGCATAAATGGGTAGTCAGGGCGTCGGCAATGGTGGCCAGGTCCGGAATGAGTTTGCCAAAGCCAGGAGCCGTACAGATTGTTTTCCTGGCCGGTGGGCTTACCTCCAGCATTTTGCAGGGAAAGCCCCGCAGTTCATGCACCATACGCAATCCGTTCACCGTCATCAGGCTATTAATCCAGTCATCGGGCACCTGCCGAAGTTGGGCGGCCGTAGTGATGTCGTGTTGTTTGAGTTTAGCCGCATAGCGACTGCCTACACCCCAAAGATCTTTTACCGGAAACTCAGCTAGTGCCTCCGTAATGGCTTCAGGGGTATCCAGTACGCACACCCCGTTTAGCTCCGGCGTTTTCTTGGCCAGTCGGTTGGCTAGCTTGGCCAGGGTCTTGGTTGGTCCAAAGCCCACGCAAACGGGGAGCCTGAGCCACTGGTCAACCTTCTCCCTTATAGCTATCCCTAAGTCCTGATAGGTTGGGTACGTGCCCCTGTATTCCTCAATCCATAGAAACGCTTCATCAATCGAATACACCTCCACATCAGGCGCAAACTGGGTCAAAACGCTCATGAGTCTTGACGACGTGTCACCGTAAAGCTCATACGCAGAGGAGAACACGACGATATCATGCTGCTCACGGAGTTCCCTGGTTTCAAAGAAAGGTTGCCCCATTTTTATCCCCAAAGCCTTCGCTTCGTTGGATCTGGCCACGATGTTACCATCGCGGTTAGAGAGCACAACAATGGGCTTTCCCTCTAATGTAGGGTCAAAGCTGCGGTGGGCTGAACAGTAAAAATTATTACCATCAACGAGGCCGTACATACTTAGGTGGTTTGGAGACAATGTAGCGAACCACGCCCAACGAACGAAACTGATCACGGCCAATATGGACGTAGATCGGCGGGTACTGCTCATTGCTGGATTCGAGCATGATCATGTGCCCTTTGCGAACAAACCGCTTCACGCAACACTCCCCGTTGACCCAGGCCACCACCACGCTGCCCGATAGAACCGGCATGGCTGAATCCACGACCAGAATTGAACCGGGATAGATGTAGTCGGGGATCATGCTCTCCCCTACTGCCTTGACAAAGTACGTACAGTCGGGATGGGCCACGCACAACTCGTCCAGACTCAGCTTTTCGCGGATGTAATTCTCGGCGGGAGAGGCAAATCCGGCGGGAACTAATGACTCATAAAACGGCAGTCGCCTGCGCCGGGCGGCGTTAACCAGGTAGATATTTTCGGGTGGGATGCGGTCCGGGGTATCAATCATAGGCGGTTGATGCATACGGCATCAAACCGCTATAATACTTATTTGTTATATATAATACAAATAACATATAAAAGACATCACATCGGCTACGCTCTTTTCGTTACTACATACGATGACAGAGAGAGAAATTGCCCTGAATGCGCTGGCCGTTGGCCGGCTGGTTTTTGTGGATACCATCGCGTTTCCGGCCAATGGTCCCTTAGTATCTGTTGAGCTGTCTCCCATACTAGTTTCCATCCTGCCCGCTGACTACCACGCGCTGCAACTACGGCGGGAAAGCTTTAATGTAGCCAGTGTAATCACCCGCTATGAGCGCTATGTCGTGACGTTAGAGCGGCATGGGTACGAGGAAGCGACAGCCGTAGCCGAGGAAATGCTGCGAACGGCTAAGATCCAGGCTGCTAAGCTTTAAGGCTTACCTACCAGGTAGATGGTAACCCTCATGGAGGATGAACGGCCGAACGGCCGTTGGATTCCTTTATGCATGAACGGAGTCCTGACCTCAGCGTTTACATTAGTTGAGATGGAGCTGCCTGAGGGCATACAGATGCTGGTTTAACTTATCCAGTTGATTGGCCTGCTGTTGAATCATTGCCCGGTGCTCCTTGACCAGTTGCTCCTGCTCCTGTAAAAATTGAATGTGTCGTATTCGCTCAGTCTCCAGCCGCGCTATCTGCTCGCTATAAGTTTTCTTTTCAGTCCGTCGTTCCCGGCGAAGCACCGAATTTCTGGCGGCCAGGTAGGCTACGATGTTTACCAACAGAAAGGCCAACCACTCATCACGGGAGGGCATGTGGCTCAGGAAGTAGGTCAAAAACTCGGGCATGGTTAGTCCATCATTAACAGGTGTAAAAGCGTATGTTACTCGTTTCCTGACTCCTGCGTGGTCTTAAATTTCCCGAAGATATAGCGTGGTAATTCCCTGCCGGAGTTGAATAGGAAACGTTTTTAACTCCCGATCGATCAATTTGTGATCATGTGGCACCGATTCATTGATGTATTCGGGATCAATGAAAATGATGTTTAGCCGTTCATGTACCTCATGGCCTACCCGCTCGGTATGCTTGAGCAAATGTTCACTGGAGGTGGTGGTTTTCATCGTAGCCAGATCATCAAAATAGCGGTAGGTGCAATACCAGTAGTAATACTTGTGGTGATAATTAGAAAAGCAGGCCTGGTAAGCATCGGGCTCTTCCCGAATGGTGCGTAATAGTTCGTCCGTTTGTTGAAGTTCTTTAAGCTGGCCCACGCTAAGCTGCTGCATTAAGGACAAGTTCAATAATTCGTCCCGGTAATTCTTGATGTGCTGCACGACATCACCATGGGTGACGGCCCGTTCAATGGAATACTTATGCTTGAAAAAGAAAGACAGGGAAATGGCGGGTTTCTCATAATTAATGAGTTTCAGGTTTTTCAGGGGCTTACCCGGCCGGTTGTAGGCTTGGTACTGCTTCATATACTGCATGGGAATGAAGTAGTATTCCAGGTGGGAATCAGCTGGGGGCGGATTGCTGATCTGGTTGATACCCGGTGTCAGGGCGATGGCCTGTGTTTTAAGGACGGTGCGCAGGGCAGAAAGGGGTGCTTCGTCGTTTCGTTTGGCGGGTTT
>NZ_KB893600.1 GCF_000374085.1 Spirosoma spitsbergense DSM 19989
TAGGGCTCGATTCATCGAAGCGAAGTCTAGGTACTCTTCGAAGTGCAGCCGCATGGTGTTTTCAGCATACTGATCACTGTGGCGAGCCAGTTGTAGAAAATTGATCCGGTGACGAACACTGAGAAAAAGCATGAGTATGTGGGCAACAAATTGGCGACGAGGCTTGGTCAAATCAGGTAAGCTGGCTACTATTGTAGTTAGCAAGGCAAGTCTTTGCATAAAGGCGTTGTTAGGCTTTGGAGGTCAGAGACCCAAAACTAACACGCCTTTTTACTCTTCTAAAATTGACGAACCATTGTACTATAGGACCTTGTAGTAATGGAATTAAGTAGAATTCGAAATTTACAATTTCGGTGCTGTAAGGATTTGTGGGTTTTCACAAGAATGTGCCGCACCCATACAGCGCAACTGCCGAACAACCTGGAATTGTTGCTTTCTCTTCACTTAGCACCCGCTTTGGATAGATACGGATCGAGGCTTATTTCATTAATTGAGCTTTGATTAATAGAATAAAAGACTCGGTTTAAGGCCTTTATTTGCTGGTTCACGTTGTGAATCATCGAATCGGCATTCGCGTATACCTTTACGGAATCGGTGGCCATGAGTCTTCCGGACGTCGTCATGTAATCATAAATGTCGATTTGAACGCCCTTGTGATCGTTGAATAGACGAAGGTTATTGGTCGCGTTTTCTTCTAAGTTAAACACGGCTAATATGGAGGCATGTAAAGTGGTAAATAAAGCGACCGTTACAAACAGAAACCGGGTACTTTGACCGGTATTTGCCCACCCCCGATTGGCAATAAAGGCGAGTAAACCCGCCAGCATAAGGGTCATAATCAAACTACAGCCGACAACACCGATGTACGCTACGTAAAAACGGACAAGCCGCATTTTGAAGAAGTCTTTTTTATTCTGAAGGAAAAAATACTGATTCTGGAAAATCTGGGTACGAAAGCTGGAAAGATGGGGATATTGCTGGCGAATTTCCAATTCCATCAAACTATCGGCCTGTTGAAAGGGCTTCAGGTATTCGGCCTCTGCGCGGTGCTCAGCAGCCGTATAAATGGTAAAAAAACAGACAACATTCAATGAGATACAGACTGCAATAATGATTGCCTGTTTAACTAATTGATTAAGTGTAGGCCACCAGATAATCAGTTTTGCCGCCATTCTGATTCATTCAGTTGATCATTGGAAGATAGCAAATTATTGAGGTATGCACTGCCGTATATTTAGCTAACGGTTGTTGCCGGCCCTCTGCCTGGCAGGCGGTTAACCGGGCTACTCAATCAGACTATAAACAGCTCTTAATCGTTTGCCAGACCTTCATCTGCCTTACTTGACCAGACCTGACAAGCTTGATTACTGCCCGGTAATTATAGTTTGACCGTCGGCTTTTGCCTGGGGCATCGTAGCGAAGTAAGGCTTCCAAGCGGCTAACGAGTTGTAAGTAATGAAAACGGATTTTCTATAGCAGTATCCGTCAGGCTGTATCCGGTTTTTTACCCGAATAGACCGTCATTGTCTGGTCGTTGAACAGATAATACCCATCTCCCGCCAGTTTGTCGTTTATCACCTGCTGACCGATAAGCCGGAGGATGGCTTCACGCTGCGGGAGGGATGTTTTTGTCCGGGCCTCCCAATATCGGGGTTCGGGAATGCCAATATCGGCCACGGCAGGCGGTATAGCCAGCTCATACCACATATCGAACGTAGTTTCGGGGCTGGCGTAGTGAATCGTGCCACTGCGTCCGTCTTCGGTGTAGCTTATCTGCAGGCTGGGTTCGGCGTTTAGGTCGGTGTCGGGCATAAACAGCTGTTTTAAAACGTGTGTTTAGCCCAGAAATAGCCGCCGACAAATGCCAGAACGAAGCCAATCGGGCCGAAAACGAACAGGCTGGTCATACTCGCTTCAACACTCCGGTCGTGCCCGTTGGACGAAAATTTACCAATAAAGTAGTAGCTCAGTAATGCGGCAAGGACGTAACCTGCCAGACCAATGAGGAATCCGATGCCTGCGTATTTCATGCGTTTTGGTTGATTTGGCAGGTTTTATAATTGAACTATCGGTAATGTCAGTTTGGCTATTTCGTTGACCAGGAGTGGCTTCTCCGCTTTCAATCGAGTCAGAAATGGCGTAATCTCCGACCCGTATTTGCGGATACTGACGGCGAACAACAGGATGCCGCGCTGACCCGATTTGGCCCTGACGGATTGGAATCGATACACGTTCCGCTCTACCAGATTATCCCGCTCAGTTGCGGCCTGGTTACCGATCAGGCAGTCGATGATTTTTTCGCCCGTAGTGGGGTTCCTAATCACTTCGTAGTTGACGATAGGACAGGACCGTTTCAGAATATCCAATTCGCGAAGTTTGGTGTCAACGGCCTGGTCTATACCCGATTCGGTGACCATAAAGTCGACGCCAACCATCGACTTGTATTTTGGGAAATTATCACCGACGGTCAGGTACTCCTGTTTGTACAGCGAGGCATCTGGGTGGGCCGACCAGGCTAATTGATAGACCTTTTTCTGAATAATGACTGAGGGCTGAATGCCGAGAAAATTCGTGACGGGTTTCTTAGCCTGCCCGTAACCTGGTCCCGACAGGGAGAGTAGCGTTAGTAAGCCCATAAGGCATAGATTGGTTGACATGATGCTGTTAGTAAGGGGTTTGTAATTGAGTGAAAACGTTTGACCGGCGTTACGCATTAGCTTGTTTTTCAGGTAAGTCCGATTGTTTTTAAGGCCCAGTTTTCTTTGAGTTCTGAAAATAATCCGTCCATCCATTCCGGGTCCTGCGCTGCCTGCTGCCCCGTGTATCCTTCTGCTATCATGAAGGTGTCCAGTACAAACTGAAGCGTATCTTCATTCGCGTAGTCGGCTCCGTAAGCGGTATCGGCCCAAAAAGGAGACAGGTGAACATCCCCGTTTTTGGTCACGAAAAGAATGTGTGAATCCTGGTTATCATCGACACTGCCAATGAGCTGACATAGTTGGTCGAGGGTAGGAAACTGGTCCAGGTTCATAGTCGTTTGGGTTTAGTTGACTTTGATACCAGTTAGGCCGCTACCCTAACGGCCTAGTGGGCACTGATGTAGCGAAGTAGCAACAGGAGTGATATAACGAGCAGTAAGGCTACGATTTTTGTCCATTGATAGGGTACCCAGTTCAGCCCGGCCAACACTAGCAACAGAAAAACGCCGATTCCTTTCAGGGCGACTTCCTGCTCACTACCCCCGGCATCATTGGCCGAGTTCGCCTTTTGCAGCAACGCCCAGATGGTAAAGACACCATATATACCGATGAGCAGCCAGTTGATACCGCTGAGGATTTTAATGACAGACATCTTGATAGTAAGTGGTTTAGACTGAGTGCAGGCCATGCCGCTACCCGGTCGGTAAGTGTTCGTTAATCCCGATGTTGCCACGGCCCATATTTTTCCTGAAGGTCAGCAACCCGGCGGATGTCGCAGCCGAAAAGGAAAATTCGACTTCGTCTGTCGTACAGGCCACCAAACGGTATTTTATCTTCCCCGTATTTTATGCCCCTCGCGTCGAGTTCTGTTAGCAACGCCTGTTTCTGGATTTTATCCGTCACGAAGCCAATCAGGTGCCTGTTCGCCGTTTTATCGCCGGTTATGGCAGCAAAGGCGTGGGCAACGGCTTCTGATTCGGTCTGAAAACAGCGCAGGTTGTCGCGTACCCCACGTTCGGTGTAGAACCACACGAACAAATTTCCGTCGTGGTATAAGCCGTAGCCTTCACCAATAATTCGGTTTCCGATGGCGTAGCTGTCAGGGTAGCAATGCGCAGTCATCCAGTCGTCGAGCTCCCTGATTGTCGATGGCTCCATAGTCTTTCCTGTTTTTATTCCTGACTCTGGTTCAGGATTTCGTCGATCAGCCAGTGTCCGTTTTGGCGTACCAGTCGAAATTCGTAGGCGTCCAAGAGCGTAAACCCGACTATCGCCTGCCCGTTCGTGATGGTTACCTTTCCCATCGTCAGCGACCTGAGCGAGGCAAGCTGCTTATCGACGTCTTGATTCAGCATGACCAAATCGAACTCAAACCCGCCGGGTGGTCCTTCGTATTGCGGGTGTAGCCGAAAGGCCGCATCACGTTCCCTGAAAAACGTTCGCCATCGGTCCAGGTACCCATTGGTCAGCCGGTGGCTGCTGTCGAGATAGGTCAGGTACCGCTCTCCATTTTTCAGGTTGACCGAGTAGGGCTGTCCCGCCCGCTGATTGACCAGCAGTATCCGGTTGGCTGCCAGACAGTGTTTTTTATACCAGACCAGAAAGTTGATAACCGTTTGCCGCGCATCCCGTGCACTTACGCTGTCGATGACCGAACTGGACCGGGCGTTAGCCATGCCCCTGGTCGGATTATACGGCCTTGTTCGATTGGGGGCGGTCCCCGTTGGGACGATCCACATCAGATTGCCCAGCATCAATATTATCAGTAGCGGCTTCATATTGCGTTCTGTGAACGGTTTATACATCGAAAGGCAGTAGAAATTAAGTTACTTCGTGCGACTAGTCGTTTTTCAGAATACGTACTGTTCGGGTCTGACTGCCCGTACTAACCCGCAGTAGCAATATCCCCGCCGGTTGGTTCAACACATCGAAATCATACCGATCCGTCCGGTGAGCCTGCCCGGTACGGTGCTGCCCAACTACGTATCCCGCCATGTTGGTCAGCGACAAACTCAGCGTAGCTCCTTCAACTCCCGTCACCTCAACGCCTACCGTATGTTCCACCGGGTTGCCCAGCACCCTTACGGTCAGTTCAGTCTCTGGTTCGGCTCCCAGCCGGGCGTTCCCATTACCACAGGCGGCTAACCAGTTGTAGGTAAAGCTGGCTTCACCAGCAGTACCGCTTTGGGTAGCTTTGAGGGTGATAACCGGGTTGTCCGTGTATACCGACAGGGTATAGGGGCCGGGACTGGTGGTGGGCAGCATTTCGTTGAGCACCGAAAAGGTGATGGCCTGACCGTTGGTACCGGTGTAGGTCGGGATGAAACTAAGCGACCGGTTAGTAGGCGAAACCGCTGCACAGTTCACTAATGTTACACCCGCTATGGCAAAGTTGCCGGAGGGTGGGGGTGGACTACCGCCACAGGTGGCTAACCAGTTGTAGGTAAAGCTGGCTTCACCAGCGGTACCGCTTTGGGTAGCTTTGAGGGTGATAACCGGGTTGTCCGTGTATACCGACAGGGTGTAGGGGCCGGGACTGGTGGTAGGCAGCATTTCGTTGAGCACCGAAAAGGTGATGGACTGACCGTTGGTGCCGGTGTAGGTCGGGGTGAAACTAAGCGACCGGTTAGTAGGCGAAACCGCTGCACAGTTCACTAATGTTACACCCGCTATGGCAAAGTTGCCGGAGGGTGGGGGAACATTGCCATCATCGGGGGAGGTGATAATATAGGCGCCATCCCCAACCGAAACGAACAAACCATTGGCATGACCGATGCCGTTTAGTTTGAAGCCATCGGTGCCCGTTATTCGTTTAGTCCAGTCCGTGCCATTGGTGGAGGTGAAGATTTCACCATTTTCCCCGGTGGTCACGAACTGGCTATTCCCAAATGTAATATCATTGATGGCTAAACCAGTGAACGGTACACCAGTCGTCCAGGTAATACCATCAGCCGACTTGGTTATGGCACCAGCAGCCCCCACCGCCATATACATTCCATTGCCGTACACTACGCTATTCAACTGGGTAGCAGTACCGGAGGTGCGGGGTGTCCAGACTGCGCCATCCGTCGACGTACCAATGCTCCCCTGATAACCGACTGCTACAAATTGTCCCTGCGCGTAGATAATGCCACTGTAAAGGTTGGTTGACTGAGTGAATGCATCCGTCCAGGTTGTTCCGTTGGTAGAGCGTACGGTAAGCCCAGCCCCGATGGCTACGTACTGCCCTCCCCCGTAAGCAATACCATTGAGCGTTGCTCCGAGTGACGAGTATTGAGTGAACCATAAGGTACCATCCACAGAGGTTTGGATGATTGCGTTAGTCCCAACGGCCACAAACTGACCGTTGCCAAAAACGACATCGCGAAATCCTCCGGCAGTTCCTATAAAAGGGTCGGTGGAACTCAACGAATAGTTGATGCCATCCGTCGAGTAGGCGGCAGCGGTACCGATGGCCGGGTGATTTCCAAACGGGTACCCCCCTACGGCCACGTAATGACCGTTACCGTAGGCGGCTGCTTTAAATTCCAGGTCAGGCGTTATAGTTAGTGGATGCCAGGCCGTTCCGTTGGTCGACGAGCGGATAGTCCCTGACTCCCCCATCGCAATAAACTGCCCATTAACGTAGCCCACTCCGTACAACCTCAGTTGAGTACCGGAATAGGTAAGGGACCAGGTTATGCCATCGGGGGAGGTGAGCACTTCATTACTATGATTGGATACCGCCACAAACTGTCCCGTTGCCAGATTACAGGCTACGCCACCCAGCAGGTCGCCAAAGCCGGGTGCTGACCGGACTGTCCAGGTTATGCCATCCATTGACGTAACGATAGCACTACTAAAACCAACAGCGACAAAAATCCCGCTTTTGCCAACGGTAACCGAAGTTAGGGCTGAGCTTGTCCCCGATGTTCTGGCTGTCCAGATAATGCCATTGGGGGTCGTTCGGATGAGACCCTGATAACCGACAATCACAAACTGTCCGCCCCCGTAGGTAACGCCCAAAAAATTACTGGTTGTACCGGTTGTTTGAGTAGTCCAGTTTACGCCATCCGTTGAGGTGATGGCCGTACCCCCATAACCCACCGCCATAAACTGGCCTCCGCCGTAGGTGACACGGACCAAAAACTTGTCCGTACCGGAAACCTGAGGAGTCCACGTCAGGCCGTCCGTTGAGGTGCGCACAGTACCATTTTCACCCACCGCCACAAACTTACCGGCGGCATAGACAATACCATACAAACTTGCCGAACCAGGGTCGGCGAGTACCGTTGTCCAGGGAATACCATCATCCGAAGTTCGGATAATCTCACCGCCTTCGCCCCCTACGGCTACGTATCTACCCGCTCCATAAGCGACATCTGCGAGGGGCTGGGCTGGTGTTTGAGGTCGGTTTGTCCAGTTGATCTGGGCGTTAGCTGCCAAAACCGACAGCAGCATAAGGCCGCTGACGAATAGCCGATGCCGCCACCTGCTGGAGGCCACCTGTTTTCCGTACTCACCGGGTCGGATGATATTAAATCGCTCCGACCCAAGGTTGGCAGACCGTTTCAGGAGATTGTTCATGCACAGAAATGAGTAGATAAGTGACTGGAAGAAAGCAGGATAAACGGGCAGGGCAGCCCACATTGGAGCTTTAAATAGAGCCTTCATAACGGGGTTGGTTTATACGTCAAAAGGCAGCTCGTATTCTTTGCTGATGACTTTCGAGCTACGGGTTTTTACTGATACCCTTACTTTGAGGGGCGAGCCGAGAATCAGATAGATCTTAACAAACTGGTTCTCATGCACCAGCCACGACTTGTCTTCCAGCAGGTAATCCGTTACGCCCGCCTTAGTAGCCTGATAGGCCCAGCGTTCAACAACGTCTGGCTCAACGTTGACGATGTTGCCCATATAAATTAGCTGAATGCCGGGCAGCGACCGGTTGCCCAGTTCGGGGCAGTCGATAACCTTAATAGATAGGGAAGAATTGTCTTCGAGGTCTTTGACGGACCATTCGTCGATTACTGTTTTTTCGTTCACCATGGTATAGCTTGGTTTTTGTTAACTGCATAAGTTTATAAACTACTGATTACAAGCTTCCACATCCAACCTGTTCCTACCACCACTATGCCCCAGAGCAGGCCGTTACCAAGAACAACCAGGGCAGTACCGGCAAATGAGAACAAGCCCAGTTTCTCATTGTCGATTGGAAAGGACAGCAGGAATTCAGCTACTTTTTGCCAGGGTTTGGGCTTGCCAAAATAAACGAGAAATGGAAACGTAGCCAGCAGTACCAGCGCGTACAGTAAGCCGAAACCAGCTACCTGTACCGCAAACCGGATTAACATTGGTCGCGCTGGGATGCGCTCGTATCTAGTTGTTTTCGGTACTCGATCCATTGGGTACCGAAAATAGCTCCCAGCAACCCCAGCGCGGCACCCAGTAAATCGCCGTGATGCAGGTGCTGGGTAACGGGATGTAGTCTGGCAAGAATTCCGATAGCCAGAACGCCAAAAAGTACTGTCGCTGATTTGCAGATAAGTAGTTTTATCATGATCGAAGGTGGGTAAATGATGATGCAAACGTATTGGGAAATGCCTGGTCCGACCAGCCCCAACGTATAACTGGTAGTTTTGGCCTAATAACCGCCAGACTTGAGTTGATTTTGGGTTGATACAGAAGCAAAGCGTGCGTATAAGTACGCCCCTACGCGCGGTAGGGCGTACTTATACGCACGCTTGCAGAGAGAATGTTCACCTCATCTGCGCGTTAGGGGTCAGGGTTAGCGGGTTATGGACGCAAAGTATCCGGGTATTGATTGCCGCTTGGTGGTGGCTGGTCAGTCTCTCAACTTTGCTTCATAAATCAAATCCATCATAGCCAAAAACACAGATACGAATGAGCACCTTAGTTAGAAAGATTACCAAAGTTGTTGGGTTGATGCTGTCAATCAGCTTCGTTTCCTGTCAGGATAACAGGATGGTCTCCCCTGAGTCGGTGCCTGTGCAGACCGCATCGGCCCGGGAAGCGATCAACCCGGGCGTACCCCAGAAATACACTCTGACGAAACACGGTCAGGCCAACCTGACGTATTATGGCGATGGCCGGCTGCAAAAAGTGACTTACGGCCGCGGCCCAGTGCCCAATCAGTATAGTTACGTCTATTATTCATACGGCCCTCAGTGGATTAAAGCGACTTACTATGCAGGCAGCACCGTGGTTCATGAAGAGCTGTACTCAGTCGATGCGAATGGACGTTGCGTTGAATCCAAACAAACGGAATACGTCTTTTACAGTTTTGGCACGGAGACTTATACAAGCCGCTATTTGTACCAGTATAATGCCCTGGGCCAGGTGAAAAGCCGCACGAACAAAGACCACCCATCCGAGCATACCGATTACCTATTCAATGCGGCAGGGGATTTGAGCAAAGCAACCTTAACTAAACTATATGGCCAGGGTAGTAACGAAATTACCTTTACCTATGACCAGCCGGCTGGTGATCCTATTTTGCTGGACCGCTATCCGCTCAACTCGGCCCTGGCTGACTTTCCCGACCCTTATCTTAAAATATTTGGAAAGTCCGGCAAACACTTGATGAAGCTGGTGACATCGAGGAAAATGCCTGAAAATCAGGTGCAGCTTACCTACTACTACACGTACCTGCTTAACCTGAATGGCTACGTAACGGAAGCAAAAGAGTTCAATGTAGCGAATGCCACTCTGGTTTCTACAAAACCCTACGAGTATCTGGTTACCGACATTGGGGTCCATCCATAGCCGGTGTCTGGGTGCTATATTACGAAAAGGGGCCTGGACATTGAGCCAGGCCCCTTTTTATACCAGCCTTGTAGGAAGTGGAATTACTACGGTGGTACCGGTTGGCCGATTTTGGGCATCTACCGTGTCAATGACCATGATGCGGGTTTCCTTACCATCGCGCTGGCTGATGAGATTCAACCGCTCCTGGGTTACCTGAAGCCCCATGCTTTTGTGCGACGATGCCATTTTACTTTTTAGTTCAGCCGCTTTTTTTCGTCCCACTCCGTCATCTTCTACCCGGCATTCCAGCCCCTCACCAGCGGGCGTTATGCGAACTGAAATTTGACCCCGGCCCTGTTTGTGCGCCATGCCGTGAAGAATCGAATTTTCGACATACGGCTGAATAATCATGGGCGGAATCGACACGCTTTCCTGATCAATGGCGGGGTCGGTGTCGATAAAAAAGTCGAATGTATTATCGAATCGAAGTTGTTCCAGTTCCAGGTACAGGTGAAGCTGATCGAGTTCGCTGGCGAGCGTTACCCATTCCTGCCGGGAGTTTTCGAGGATGAGCCGCATGAGCCGGGAGAATTTTACCAGGTAGTGGTCTGCATTGTCGCTGTCATGCTGAAGTATGAATAACCTGATGGAATTCAGTGAGTTGTACAGGAAATGCGGGTTCATTTGCGACCGAAGTGCTTTCATCTCCGACGCGGCAATCCGCTCGCGGAGGTCGCTCTTCTCGTGTTGCTCCCGCACAAATCGGTTTTCGCGCCAGCGGGCTATCAGTACCATACTGGTAACGAACAGGGCCAAAACTCCAAACCGAAACCACCACCGCTGCCAGAAAGGGGGCGTAATACGAACCGACAACCGGTAACCCTGCCGATTCCAGACGCCGTCATTATTGGACCCTATTATGTGGAGTATATAGTCACCGGGCGGCACGTTGGTATAGCTGGCAAAGGGCCGGTTGCCCACCTTGTTCCAGCGGTCTTCGAACCCGTCCAGCCGGTAAGCAAACTGGTTCCCTGCCGGATTGTCAAAACTCAGCGCGGCCATATCGAAGGCAAAACTGTTCTGAACGTGTCGCAGCACAACAGGAAGTGGATGCTCGACCGGACCGCGCAGAAACTCCCGTCCATCAACCCGAAATGAGGTTAGGAAAATAGGGGGTACCAGTCGGTTCAGCCGCATGGCCCGGGGTTGAACCGACACCACTCCCCGCGAATTGCCTATATAAATTCGTCCGGTGGTGTCACGCGTAATGGCATCAGACCCAAACTCGGCGGGGGGCAGTCCGTCGTCATCATCAAAAGCGGTTATCCGCAGTAGGCGGGTGTTTATAAAGGCCAGTCCCCGGCTGGTGCTTACCCACAGCGTATCGCCCGTGGTCAGCACCGATGAGATGTCGTTGCTGGGCAGACCATGTTGGGTAGTAAACGTTCGGAAGCGGCCGCTCCGCTCATCCAGACGGGCCAATCCGTTGTCGGTAGCCATCCAGATGTACCCGGCAGCATCCTCGGCAAAGCCCGTAACTCCTTCGTCGGGCAGTGTGTTGGGATTGTTTTCATCGTGTGTATACTGAGTCAGCAGCTGCCAGTCTGGACTGATTTTATAGACGGGGCCAAAACCGCCGACCCATAAATTGTCGTGGCGGTCGAGATACAGGATATTATAATTTTTGCCGGGGAGTTTCCGGATATACTCGTCGGTAAACCGATTACTAAACGTGTTGGTGCGGGGATCGTAGATTGTCAACTTATCGCTGGTACCGATAAAAATACGCCCATCCCGGCTCTCGATGATGGAAAATACCTGATCGCCCGCCACAAAATCACGTTGGGCGCCACGAGTCTTGTCGGGTGAAACAAGGCAGGGAATCCGCAAAAATCGATTATTGATGAGGTCGAAACGGGTCAGTCCACCCCCGCCCGCCCACACTACTCCCCGCCGGTCGGCCAATACGGTATACAGAAAATCAGTGCCCAGGCTATTAGGGTCTTTCGGATTATGGCGGTGCTGACTGAACGTCCGCGTTTTTGGATCAATCTGAAGCAGGCCTTCGTGGGTAGCTACCCAAAGCTCATTTTTTTTGCCGACTGACAGTTTAAGGGCGGCCAAACCCAATGATGAAGCAGGCCGATAGCCAACTTCATCGAATACCAGGTGAAACTTTTCGATTGTTGGGTTGGTCCAGTTTATGCCCACGTCGTCGGTAACAATCCAGACCAGCCCGTTCCGGTCTTCAAACAACCCTTTCACGCAGTTACAGCCTAAACTTCTCGGATTTAGCTCTTCACTCAAATAGGCGGTAAACGTGTTGGTGACGGGGTTGTACTGATGCAGCCCACCACTACCCAAGCCTACCCATAACGCCCCGGTTGTAGTGTACAGCAGCGAAGCCACCGCCTGATTACCAGCCAGCAGCGGTAACCGCCGAAACGCGCCGGTAGCTTGGTCGAGCAGGGCTACAAACCCATTGTTCGTCCCCACAACCAGCTCGTTCGTGTGCGGATTTTTGGCCAGAGCCGCTACGTAGTCGCCGGGAAGTGAACTCGGGGTAGATTCCTGGTGGCGAAAGGTCCGAACGTGATTGGTACGCCAGTTATAGGCATATAGCCCGGCCTGCGTACCAACCCAGATCGTGGGGCCGTTAATCAGCAGCGAACGAATTGTGTTGGCATCGGCCCGGCCTGCAGCATCTGCCGGAATGCGCAGATGCCGGGCCTGGCCGGAAACCGGGTCGAAACGAACCAGGCCATCCTTCGTGCCACACCACAGGATGCCATCAGGCGTTTCGGCCAGTTTGCTGACGATGTTGCCATTGGCCCCGAATCGCTCAAACGAATGCCGCCGAAATGACTGCACGGCCGGGTCGTAGCGGTCGAGACCTCGCTGGGTACCGACCCAAAGCGTGCCATTTCGAGCGGTCAACACCGACCGCACCACCCGGTGCGACAGCGATTGTGGATTACCCGCCTGGCGGGTGAAGTTGCGACAGTTCCGCCCGTCGAACCGGGTCAGTCCTTTCACCGTTCCAATCCATATAAAACCGGATCTGTCCTGTGTGATGGCCGTCGTAAAGTTGTCGGCCAATCCCTCCCGCAACGTCAGGTGCTGAAACCAGCGGGTAGGCGGGGGCGTCGAAATTTCAGTCGCAACAGGGGGGGAGGGCGCGGCTGGCTGAGCCAAAAGTAACCCTGGCCAGCTATTCAGCAGCCCGTTCAGTAACACGGGATAGAGAAAAAAGCGTGGGTTCAAATCAATGATGCGCCGGGCGTTACAATGCTGTTAATGAGGAGGAAACAAGTGGCAACGAATGACCAATAATAGTCTTTTTTCGTTAGTTATCGAGTGAAAATCACCGGGTATTCAGTTTATCTTTACAAGTATACTCCATTTGGCGTAGTTGCTTCGTTGATTTATGCTGATACATGGGACGACTGAACAAACGAGTTAACCCGGCGATACGCCAACGGAGTGCGCTGCTGGACGAACTGGAAGCTGAGAAAGCGGTAAACTACTTCGCTACTTCGCTCATTACGCAGTCAACCATTCAGCAGGTGCTCTGGGATGTGGTGCGAAACTGCATCAGTCGGCTCAATTTCGTGGATTGTGTCATCTACTGGCTCGATCAGGAGCGGGGCGTACTGGTACAGAAAGCTGCTTATGGTCCTAAAAACCCCGAAGCAGACCTGATTCTACAGCCCATCGAGATTACACTGGGGACCGGAATTGTTGGTACTGTAGCCGCCACCGGAAAAGCGGAACGTATTGGCGATACATCGGTAGACAGCCGTTACATTCAGGACGATTGTGCCCGCCCGTCCGAAATTACCATTCCTATTCTTCTGGATGGAAACGTGGTGGGTATTATCGACGCGGAACACCCGGAACCTTATTTTTTTACGCTCCAGCACCTCCGGATTTTGACGACGGTGGCAACTATATGTGCCCAAAAAATAAATCATGTGATCACGGAACAGGCCTTCCGGCAAGCCGAACGGCAGTTGATGGAGACCAACAAACGGGTGGCTGAAACCAAACTGCTGGCCCTTCGTATGCAGATGAATCCGCATTTCATCTTCAACAGTCTCAACTCGATTAATAGCCTTATCTTACAAAATGAAACCGATAGTGCGTCCACCCTGCTCACCAAATTCTCCCGGCTGATGCGGCAGATACTGGACAACGCCCGAACGGAGTGGGTTTCATTGCGAAGCGAACTAAAAGCATTACAGATTTACGTTGAACTGGAGCAACTACGTTACGACAATTGCTTCGAGGTCAGCTTTCAGGTAAGTGACGCCCTCGACCAGGACCTGATTCGGGTGCCACCGCTGATTACCCAACCTTACGTGGAAAACGCCATCTGGCACGGATTGCTGCCAAAAAAAGAGGGTATTCGCCGGCTACTGATTATCTGTCGGAAAGAAACAAACCGATTGATTATCGAGATTGTCGACAATGGAATTGGTCGGGAAGCCTCGTCCCGTTTACGCCAGCAACCATTGACCAATCACAAAGGGTATGGGGTGAATCTGATTGAAGAGCGTCTGCGGCTCATGAACGAAATGTATGATGTTGACGGAGCGATTACCTATACGGATCGATACCAAAAAAGCGGGCTACCGGCTGGTACCTGCGTGAATTTCACCCTAAAACTACCTGCTTCATGACGGCGATTCTGGTTGACGACGAAAAGCACTGTCGCGATGTGCTGGCCTTACTTTTAGCCAGACACTGTCCGCAAATCACACTACTGGCTGCCTGCGCCGACGGCCCGGCAAGCCTGGAAGCCATTGAGAACCACCAGCCCGACCTGCTTTTTCTGGACATCGAGATGCCAGGCATGAGCGGGTTCGATCTGCTCAGCATGTGCCGTAATCCCAGCTTTCGGGTCATATTTACAACGGCTTACAACGAGTATGCCATTCAGGCCATTCGCCACAATGCGCTCGACTATATACTGAAGCCAGTGGATAAAGATGAACTACGGCAGGCCGTAGCGAAGGCTGCAGAAACCCTGACGGTCAGGCCGGGGGCTTCTATCAGTGCGTTTGTCGCGTACCTGAACCACCAGAAAACCGGCGACCGGATTGCGCTGCCCACGATGGAAGGCTTACAGATTTTGACCAGTGAGGAGATTTGCTATTGTGAATCGGACGGGGGCTACACGCATTTTTTTCTGACCAACGGGAAAGCTATTTTGATTTCCAAGACCCTGAAAGAAGTGGAGGAGGTACTCGAAAGCAAAGGCTTTTGCCGGGTTCATCACGGCTTTCTGATTAATGTGCGATACGTTCAGAAATACATCCGGGGCGACGGGGGCGAAGTGATTATGGCTAATAACAAAAACATTCCTGTATCACGAAACAAAAAACAGGAGTTTTTGAACCTGCTGGAGCGGATATAAGGTAAACATACCCGGTGTTGACGCTTTTTGAGACGGGATATACAGCCGCCATCAGGCAAAAAAGATAGTGTTCAATACAAAAGAGCTACGCTCAGAATGGACCGGCGCAGCTCTTTTTTTGACGATTTTATTAGCACATGATGGTGAGCAGATTACATGAATTGACTAACGGGCATCAGTAAGAAATTT
Source organism: Spirosoma spitsbergense DSM 19989 (assembly GCF_000374085.1). GTDB lineage: Bacteria > Bacteroidota > Bacteroidia > Cytophagales > Spirosomataceae > Spirosoma > Spirosoma spitsbergense. Next base: position 15,055 of record NZ_KB893600.1, read on the forward strand.
CTACTACTTACCCGGTTAGCCTCTAAAAAGGCCCGCCCTGATTCATTCCGTATCGTGCTGATTAGACCAACCGTCTTAATCCTTTAAACCGGTACGGCTAACTGTTCCGGTTGCGACTCGCTATCCGGTTTTGGCTCCTCCGGCTTTATATCCTTCCGGCGGCTCATGTAGGTATAAATAACCGGTACAACATACAACGTCAGTATCAGCGAGAATAATAACCCGCCAACAATAACGATACCCAGCGGTACCCGGCTTTTGGAAGCAGAACCCAGCGCCAGTGCCAGCGGCAGCGCACCGAAGGCCGCCACCAGGGTGGTCATCAGGATAGGGCGCAGGCGTAGCGCAGCCGACTCGGCGGCTGCTTCAAATTTATTCTTCCCGATCAACCGCTGCTCGTTGGCAAACTCCACAATCAGGATACCGTTTTTGGTAACCAGACCAACCAGCATGATAATACCGATCTGGCTGAAAATATTCAGTGTCTGGTTGAACATCCAGAGCGAGAACACGGCTCCGGCCAGTGCCAGGGGAACCGTAATCATGATGATGAGCGGGTCGATAAACGAATCGAACTGGGCCGCCAGAATCAGATAAACCAGAATCAGGGCCAGCCCGAACGCAAACAGGGTATTACCGGAACTCTCGGCGTAATCACGCGATGGGCCAGACAGGGACGTCTGAAAACTTTGGTCCAGTACCCGGTCGGCAATGGCTTTCATGGCCGTAACGCCGTCACCAACGGTTTTGCCGGGAGCCAGACCGGCTGATACGGTGGCAGACTTGAAGCGGTTGTAGTGGTATACCTGTGGCGGACTGCTCACTTCCTGAAACTTCACCAGGTTGTCCAGCTGAATCAACTGACCCTGGTTGGAGCGGACGTAGAGCGAGGCCAAATCCACCGGGGCATCTCGGTCGGCGCGGTCTACCTGACCAATAACCTGATACTGTTTGCCATCCTTCAGGAAGTACGCCAATCGGCGGTTGCTAAGGGCTAGTTGCAGCGTTTGGGCTACATCCTGCACCGAAATGCCCAGGTTGGTCGCTTTCTCGCGGTCGATGCTGATGTTAATTTCGGGTTTATTGAATTTAAGGTCAACGTCGGAATTCTCGAACGTAGGGTCTTTCTGCACTTCCTCCAGAAACGTCGGCAGTTTTTCGCGCAGTTTCTCGAAATTCAGGTTCTGAACCACAAACTGAATCGGTAGTCCTCCGCCCCGTCCTACCTGAATGGTTTGGTCCTGGGTGGCAAACATCTTGGCCTCATTGAAGTTTTTGAGGTTTTTATTCAGGTAGTCCACAATCGTCTGCTGTGATCGTTTTCGCTCGTCGGGCTCAAACATATTGACGATGACGAATGACGAGTTGACCGCTCCTGCCCCCGTGAAACCGGGCGCCACCACGCTGAAGGCCAGCTTTGATTCGGGTATTGAGTCGAGCACGAAATTCATGACCCGGTCGGTTACGGCGGCCTGCGGTTCATAGCTTGTGCCTTCGGGCGAGGTAATCACTACGCGGGTTCGGCTGCGGTCTTCCAGTGGGGCCAGTTCGGATTTCAGGAAGGAGCCTATGCCGAAAATAAGTAACATACACGCGCCAATCATCGCCAGTGCGTACCACCGCCGATTCATAAAACTGGTCAGCGATGATCGGTAGGTGGTATCCATCCAGTTAAAAAACGGTTCGGTTTTCTGGTAAAACCACGACCGCCCGTGTTTTTTGCTGGTTAGTTTTACGCTCAATACAGGTGTGAGGGTTAGGGACACGAACGCGGAGATCAGAACGGCTCCTGCTACCACAATCCCAAATTCCCGAAACAAGCGGCCTACGAATCCCTGTAGAAAAATAATGGGCAAAAACACGACGGCCAGCGTAATGGAGGTAGCGATGACGGCAAAGAAAATTTCGTTGGCCCCTTCCCGTGCGGCCTTGTTGACCTCCATGCCCCCTTCAATCTTCTTGTAGATATTTTCGGTCACCACAATACCGTCGTCTACCACGAGTCCCGTTGCCAGCACGATACCCAGTAAGGTGAGTACATTGATACTGAAGTCGGCCAGGTACATGATGAAAAAGGCCCCGATGAGCGATACCGGAATGTCGATGAGTGGTCGGAACGCAATGAGCCAGTCGCGGAAGAAGAAATAGATAACCAGCACCACCAGCACAAATGAAATAATCAACGTTTCGCCCACTTCTTCAATGGCCCGCCGGATGAACCGGGTACGGTCCAGTCCAACGCTCGCAATGATGTCGTCGGGTAAGTCGCCTTTTACCTGGGCAAACCGTTTATCAAACTCATCAGCAATCTTTACGTAGTTGGCACCGGGCTGGGGAGTTAAGGCCAGAATTACGCCCACCGCTCCGTTTTGCTTGGAGATGGTTTCTTCGTTCTCGGCACCGATAATGGCGTAGCCAACATTCTTCAGCCGAACAATCTGATTGCTCGTCTGCCGGATAATGAGGTTGTTGAAGTCATCTTCAGTTTTGAGTCGGCCAACGGCTTTTACCGTAAGTTCGGTGGTGTTGCCGTACACTTTTCCGCCGGGGAGTTCCACGTTTTGGGCGCTCAGGGCAGCCTGAATGTCCTGGGTAGTCAGCTTATACGCCGATAATTTGATTGGGTCAATCCAGAGCCGCATGGCCTGCCGCTTCAGGCCGTAAATATTTACCTGGCTAATGCCGGGGATGGTCTGAAACCGCTCCTGAAGTACATTTTCCGCATAGTCTGATAACTCCATCGGGTTGCGGGTGGTACTCTGCACGTTCATGAAGAGAATCGGCTCGGAGTTGGCATCCGCTTTGGTCACTACGGGCGGGGAGTCTATGTCCTGCGGGAGTTGCCGCTGGGCCTGCGCCACCTTATCGCGCACGTCGTTGGCTGCCTGTTCCAGGTTCGCGTCGAGGTTGAACTCAACGGTAATCGTACTGGCTCCCAGGGCGCTATTGGAGGAGATGGTCCGAATACCTTCGATACTATTCAGTGATTTTTCGATAGGCTCGGTAATCTGCGACTCGATAATTTCGGGGTTGGCACCCGTATAGTTCGTCCGCACCGAAATAACCGGCGGGTCAATGGCCGGGTATTCGCGCACACCCAGAAAGGTAAAACCAATAATGCCGAACAACACGATGATAATCGACATTACCATCGCAAACACGGGCCGGCTCAAACTTAATTCGGGAAGACTCATAATGAGTTTGATGTTTTTTGTTTGATGTTTGACGGTTGCTACCACAGGTTGGCTGTTGCCGGAGTAACAATAAACGCCAAACGTCAACCTTAGTTTGTTGCCACTTTCGCTTCTGATGGCGGTAGGGTTATCATACCGCCAATTTTAACGGGTGAATCGGGTTTTAAAAACAGTAGCCCTGTTGTGGCCACGGTATCGCCCCGGCTCAAGCCCTCCAGCACCTGAACGGTACCCTCGGTGCGAAGCCCAATTTTTATATCGGTAAATTTAGCTTTGCCATTTTTAATAACAACTACCTGGTTGCTACGGGTTTGTGGAATCACTGCCTGCGTGGGTACGACCAGGCTCTGCTCATTTTGCACCGTTAGTGTGACCCGGGCAAATGTACCGGGCCGGTACTGTAGGGAGGTATTGCTAACCCGCGCCCGGATGCGCAGGTTACGGGTTTGCTCTTCTACCCCCGGCTCAATGGCATACACAATACCCTGACTTGGATTGTTGGCCCCGTCTACTAAAAACAAAATCTTGCTCCCGTTATGTACGAAAGGGCCGTATTTTTCGGGAATCGAAAAGTCCAGTTTAAGCGATGTTACCTGTTGAAGGCGGGCAATCAGCGTGCTGGGCGATACAACGGCTCCTGAGCTTACATTACGCAAACCGATAATACCCGAAAACGGGGCACGAATTTCCGTTCGCTGTAGGTTCGCTTTTACCAAATCAATATCGGCCAGTGATGACCGCAGATTGGTGGTGACAATATCGTATTCCTGCTGACTGATACCCCCCCGATCCAGCAATTGTTTATTCCGCTCCTCGGTGCGCCGGGCGTTATCGGCCTGCGCCTGGAGCTTCTGGAGCTGCGCCCGTAAATCGGCATCGAACAATTTTACCAATAAAGCACCTTTGGCTACTGGTTGCCCTTCCCGAATATTGAGTTGGGTAATCCGGGCAGAAATTTCGGGGTAGATATCGACCTGTTCGGCCGCCAGCAGGGACCCGCTGGATACTATATCTTCCTGCAGGCGTTTTGAGATCACCACAAAACCATTGACGGACGTTGGGCCGCCCCCTCTCGCGCCCCCTGGACCCCCTTTAGCCCCCCCGCCTGACGCCTTACCTTCAGCACCAGGTGCCGGGTGTAATACTTTATTGTACACAATTATCCCGCCCACCACAAGGACGACGAGAACGATAGCAATCCATCTTTTCACAGAAACGTATTTTATACTGAGGAACTTGTCAATTAAAGTAGAACAGCCTTTTTTGTTACTTCCACAAAGCTATCACTGTTGGCGTTCATATCCACTACAGTCGTCTCCGACTGGGCCTTTTTCGGCTCCGAATGCCCATAAAACAGGGCTGACTCCCTTTTCTCCGTTGAAAACAGCAAGGGAAGGAATTTGATTGTATAAGAACTGCTAACCTGTAAAACGATGACAGTTGAGGACTACATTACTAAGCAAACGCCCGAAGTGGGGGCTATTTCGCGTTGGCTGCAACAAATTATCCACTATGCTGCGTCCGGTGTTCGGGAAGAGGTGGTGCCGTTTTATACCTACCGGAAACAGCCTCTGTGTTACCTGAACGTTCTCAAAACGACCCAAAAAGATCAGCCCATACGGGTTGACCTTTTTGGGTCGTTTTGGATGGTAATGACCTTCCCGACGAGGCCGGGTTGCTCCAGAGCCGGGGGCGGAGAAGGATCAAGTCAATTGGTATCGAAAAGGAGGCTGACTGGGACGAGGACCTCATCAGAACTTACGTACAGGAAGCCCTGATATTGATTGAGAAGAAATACGTTCCACGGGATTAACAGAACATCCTGCTTTTACACCGCATCCAGCGACGAGAACAGCAGATGACGCATAAAGTCCAGCAGTTTATTCATGGCTTCCGGTTCACTGGAGTCAGCTTGCTTAAAATCGGTGAGCGACGGGAGGTTTTGCATGAAAAATGACTGATAATGACTTGTCTCAATGAGTGAACTGGCTTTGGAGTGCGCGTAAGGATAATCTGGGCGGTAGGCCAGAATGATGTCGGCAATGCGTTGGCAAAGATCTTTGTAGGGCTTAAAAAGTTGCTGGCGGTTGTCTTCCGTAACATGGTGGGTTAGGTATACTTTACTGGCTTCGCGGATAACCGTGCTGTGCAGAGCCCGTATGTCCATATCGTCGCTGAATGAATCATCGAGGTCGAGCAGAAGCAACAGGCGTAGTAGTTTTTCCAACTTTTCGCGTGGGCTGGTAAGGTTGTTCGTCTGAAAAACAAGCTGAAAATCGACCCATTGCCAGTACCAGGCTACCAGATACACCAATAGCCGATGCTTATTCTCAAAATACCGGTAAATGCTGGCTTCCTTCGTATTAATGCGTTCGGCCAGTTTCCGGAAGGTAGCCTCCTCAAAGCCAACGTCATTGAATAATAAAATGCCCTGACGAATAATGCGCCTGCCTAAATCAGAACTCTCCGGCTCACGCAGAAACAGCCGCTCGTTCATCCGAATATGTACCGAATACTCCATCTATTGCCTACCTGATCCGTTTAACAAAATGTGATGTGACAAAGTAAACAAACTTTCGGCCATAATAGTTATATTTGCGTAAATGATAGTATTACTATCAGGTAAATGAATTGACTATGGCTGTTCTCCAAACACTTTCTCCCCCTCCTTCGCCCGTTCAGCGGCTGATTCAGTTACTGACCAATGAAAAGAAAGATATTGGCTATATTTATTTGTATGCACTGGTAACTGGCCTTATTAGCCTGTCGTTGCCACTGGGTATTCAGGCGGTGTTCAACCTGGTATCCGGCGGGGTCATCTTCAGTTCGGTGTATTTGCTGATTGGGGTGGTTATTTTGGGCGTTCTGATAACGGGGCTGCTCCTGGTGGCCCAAATGACGCTGGTGGAGGTATTGCAGCAGCGCATTTTCGTGAAGGCAGCCTTTGAGTTTACATACCGACTTCCCCGTATTCAGCCCGATGCCTTCTCCGGTTATTACCCACCCGAGTTGATGAACCGTTTTTTCGATGTGTTAACCATTCAGAAAGGGTTACCCAAACTCCTGATTGACTTGACGAGTGCGGCTGTACAAATAGTTTTTGGGCTTATTCTGCTTTCTGCTTACCATCCCATTTTTGTTGGCTTTGGCGCGTTTATCGTCCTGGTTATTTTTATTATCAGTCGGTTATATGGGCCGGGGGGCATTCGCACCAGCCTGGAGGAGTCGAAATACAAATACAAAGTAGTAGCCTGGCTCGAAGAAATGGCCGGTGATTTGCCCGCGTATCGCTACCAGCAAAGCAAAACAGAAACGATCAATAAAATGGATGATCTGGTAGCCGGTTATATCCTCCATCGAAACCGTCATTTCAACGTGTTAAAGCGTTTTTTTTATAGTGCTGTGGCGTTCAAAACCGTTGTAACGGGTGGGTTGCTTATTCTGGGTACAACGCTGGTAGTGGGGCGGCAGATGTCGTTGGGGCAGTTTGTGGCTGCTGAGCTGATTATCGTTCTCATTACCAGTTCAGTCGATAAGCTGATGTCGGGTATCGACACCGTATTTGACATGCTCACCGCCGTTGAAAAAATAGGTTACGTAACCGATCTGCCTTTGGAAGAAACGGATACCATAACGTAAACATACTGGTGCAATCAGGCTATTGCTCATTTTACATTCTTCATTAAAAAATGCTCAACATATCGAACCACCGGGTAAACGACGAGATATTTCAGAATTACCCACTCAAAACACTCCGGGCTATGCCAACGCTGCAAAGTGGTCGGAAGCTGGGGCGGTGGATGTTATTTTTTCTGTTTTTTGGTCTGGTAGTCATGTTTTTGCCTTGGCAGCAAAATATTCATGGTGAGGGTAAGTTAACAGCCCTCACTCCTCAGGACCGGCCGCAAACGATTCAGAACGCCATTGCCGGTCGTATTGAGCGCTGGGTGGTGCGGGATGGCGATTTCGTGAAGAAAGGCGATACCCTGCTCGTTATTTCTGACATAAAAGATGAGTATTTCGACCCGAATCTGTCCCAGCGGCTGGATGAGCAGGTAGACGCCAAAAGGGGCAGCCAGCAAGCCACCGTAGCCAAAATTCAGGCGTTGGATGGACAGATAAGCGCCCTCAGAACGGGGGTGTCCGTCAAACTTAATGCGGCTCGAAATAAGGTGAAACAGAGTGAATTTAAAGTGATGGCCGATGAAGCCGACCTTGAAGCCGCTCGCAAAAATTATCAGATTGCGCTCGACCGGCTCGACCGTTTTGAGAAAGGGTACCAGGGCGGCCTGTTCTCCCTCACCGACCTGGAAGCCCGGCGCCTGAAAGTTCAGGAAGATAAAGCAAAACTGGTATCTCAGGAGAACAAACTGAACGTGTCCCGGCAGGAATTACTGAACGCCCGGCTCGACCTGGACACTATTGAGGCCGACTTTCAGGAAAAACTGGCCAAAGCGCAGTCCGACCGGAGTTCGGCGGTGTCTTACCGGGCCGAAGCCGACGGAGAGATTGCCAAACTGCGCAACAAAATCAGTAGTGTCGATGTTCGGCGTGGACTGTATGTGGTGCGTGCTCCGCAGGATGGTTACGTAGTGCAGCCGATCAAAGCGGGTATTGGCGAAACCATCAAAGAAGGCGAACCCATTGCTACGCTTCAGCCTGCCAACCCGCAACTGGCCGTTGAGTTATACGTCCGGGCTATGGATGTGCCCCTCATTCAAACGGGCCGAACGGTCCGTATCCAGTTTGATGGCTGGCCGGCTATCCAGTTTTCGGGCTGGCCAACGGTATCCGTTGGCACCTTTGGCGGACAGGTTGCCGTCATCGACGCCACGAGCAGTACCAGTGGCACCTACCGGCTCCTGGTGCGGCCGCTGGTGCAGAAGGGCGATCAACCCTGGCCCACTCAGTTACGGGTTGGCTCGGGGGTGTATGGGTGGGTTATGCTGGATGATGTACCGGTTTGGTATGAACTCTGGCGGCAGCTTAATGGCTTCCCGCCCAGCCTGCAGGAAGAACCAAAAGAAGAAAAAGGAGCGAAAAAATGAAAGGATTTATCGTTTGTAGTTTGTGGTTTGTGGCTCTGCGTGTGGTGGCAAACCCAACCCCAACAGACCCGCAGTCCGGACTATCTCCTGACATAATGGGTGGAGTGCTGCAACCCGACACGTCCGTTTTTACGGCTTCGGTGTTTTACGAATTGATCCGGCAAAACCACCCGCTGGTGAAACAGGCCGGTTTATTTGGCGAAGAAGCCCGGCAGCTATTGATCCAGGCACGGGGCGCCTTTGATCCTAAACTTGTATCGACCTACGACCGTAAAGAGTTTGGCAATGATTTGTATTATGACCATTGGCAAAACAAATTAGCCGTACCGCTCTGGCTGGCCGGTATTGATCTTACGGTATCCTATAACCGCAATAACGGCCGCTATATCAACCCCGAAGAGCGTACACCCTCATCGGGCCTGAGTGGTATCGGTCTGACGGTTCCCATTGGGCAGGGTTTGCTGATCGATGCCCGTCGAAACGCCGTTCGGCAGGCCGGATTGATGCAGAATCTGGCTGAAGCAGATCGCATCAAACAGGTAAATAAAACCCTGTTTGATGCGGCTAAAACGTATTGGGAGTGGTTCCTGGCCCACCGTCAGCAGCTGTTGTTGGCAGAGGGGTACGAATTAGCCAATCGCCGGTTCCGGGCATTGCGTGAGCGGGCACTGCTGGGCGATGCGGCTATTATAGATACGACCGAAGCGCTGATTACGGTGCAGGACCGACTGGTACAACGGCAGCAGGCCAATGTAGAAGAGCAAAACGCCCGTTTGCGGGTCAGCACCTTTTTATGGAATATCAATGGTCAGCCCGTTGAACTACCCAACGAAGCAAGGCCGCAGGAGGCTTCGCTCATGCTCCCTGGTGAAAGTACGCTTCAGTTGTTGCTTGACCAGGCAAATAGTCAACATCCAGACCTGTTGAAATTAGCCGTAAAAAATCAGCAGTTAGTGTTAGAGGAGCGCTTTCGACGCGCTATGGTCCAGCCCCAAATTACGCTCAGTGCCAGCCTGCTGAGCGAGACTCCCACCGTAGACACTGGCTACGACTGGGGTAGTTACTATTCGTTTCGCCCCCAGAATCACAAAATAGGCCTGGACTTTGTTTTTCCGCTTTTTTTGCGGAAAGAGCGGGGGAAACTCCGTGAAGTTCAGGTGAAAAATGAGCAGGTAATACTGGAACAGCAGCAAACGGGGCGCCTGATTAATAACACCTTGCAAATGGCTTATAATCAGTTACGTGTACTGGCTGACCAGACTGGTGTTCAGCAACAGACGATTCAGAATCAGCAAAAACTGCTGACGGCCGAGCAGCAGAAATTTGACCTGGGAGAAAGTTCGCTGTTTCTGGTCAATGCCCGCGAAACCAAACTGATCGACTTGCGCCTGAAGGGTGAAGAGCTGAAAACAAAGTATCAGAAAGCCCTGGCGGAACTATACTTTGCCGCCGGTACGTCGTTGTAACCCGCTCCGGGGTTATCCGTATATTGCCTCAAAGAAATAATGCTATGATACCTGTAGCCGAAAAATCCCGGCGAACGAAGACTCCGCTCACGCCCGAACAGCGTAAGCAACGGCAGTTTTTGCTAAACCAGCTTGTGTATGAGATGGAGGATGAAAAGCCGGTTTATTACGCGGGTTATAAGGATGTATTGAACGGGAGTAAAGAGCCAGAAGAAATAATAGGATCAAGCGGGTTGCAGAGTTATCTGGTCGAAATCGTCCAGCGTTTTTTATTGTCCCATCCTTTCAATACGCACTTACGAATCATGTCCAGTGAAGTAGGCGTACAGATTCGGAAGAAAAAGTGGCGTTCCTGTGATATTGCTATTTACGAAAAAGAACGGCTGAAAGGTTTTGTGTTCACGAACAAATACATGTCCATAGCACCCAATTATGTTATTGAGATTGATACCAAAGCTGACCTGACCAACTACCAGTATCAGCATGACTATTTTATAAAGAAAACGCGGGAACTGCACGAATTTGGCGTGAAGAAGGTAATCTGGATTTTTACGGAAAACATTCCCGTTATCTGGGAATCAGAATCGGCCGGTACGATTATTATCCGGGATGGCTGGGATCATGATGTAACCCTAACCAAAGGTATGACCTTTAATCTGGCCACGCTCGTTGCCAATGACCAGGCGCGCTAATCAGGCGTTCAGGACCATTAGTAGTTCGCTGATCATCATAGCCGTGGCTCCCCAAACCCGTTGGCCTTCAATCTGGTAAAAAGGAGCGTCAATCTGTACGCCCCGAATCTCGATCTGACTGCTGCCAACGATAGTTTCATCCAGCAACGAATCAAGGCTGACTTCTACTACCGCTTCTACTTCGTGCGGGTCGGGGTAAAAATCCGGTCGGTAAGGCAAAACGCCGACTACCGGTTGTACGAAAAAATTGCTGGGGGGAATATATAACTCCGTCAGAAGGCCCAAAACCGTTACATCCGATACCCGAATACCTACCTCTTCCTGAGCCTCACGCAGGGCCGTGCGGGTCAGGTTTTCGTCGACACGCTCCATACGCCCGCCCGGAAATGCCATTTGACCGGCATGAACACCGTCATACTGCGGGCGCAGAATAAGGGGTACGTATATCAGGTTGCGGTAGGGATAAAAACAAATCAACACCGCCGACCGGCGTGTTCGCTCGTTGGGTTTAACAGTCATCATGTATCGGTTCGACGAGGCCATTTTCTGGTGAGCAGCCTCGCCCGGCAGCGGACGTTGTAACCGCTGGCGAAGGTCTTCGGTAAAGGTATGAAAGGTGGTGTCGATCATTTGATGTCATCGGGTTGTCATTTTTCGTCATTGATTGTCATTGGGTCGTTATTGATTGCAGTGCTACAATCGAATACTGATCAATGACAACAAATGACGATTAATGACTATACAGTTTAACTAATTCTTCGGCACAACGTTCACCGTCCATCGCTGCCGATACGATACCACCTGCATACCCTGCCCCTTCGCCACAGGGGAAAAGCCGCCGAACGGTTACGTGCTCGCATGTGTCGCGGTCGCGCGGAATTCGGACGGGCGAGGAAGTACGGCTTTCAACCCCAATAATCTGCCCCTCATTGCTGAGGTATCCACGCATTTTTCGGCCAAAATCGCGCAGGCCCTGCCGCAGTGGCTGGGTAATATGATCGGGCAATACGTCGGCCATATCGACAGAGGCAAGCCCCGGCTGGTACGACGTAGGCAGTAGCCCCGCCGATACGCGTCCATCCACAAAATCGGCTACGCACTGAGCGGGGGCCGTTTGCGAATCGATGCTGCCCTGGCTATTCCCCATTTTGCACGCCCATCGTTCCAAATCCTGCTGCAAGGCCAGTCCGGCCAGTGGTCCTTCCTCAGCGTACGGCCGCAGGTCATCATCCGCGATGGCTACCACTAGTCCTGAATTGGCAAACTGCGAATCCCGTCTGGAGGGCGACATCCCATTTACCACCAGTTCGCCCGGTGCTGTTGCCGCTGGCACGATGAATCCACCGGGACACATGCAAAACGAGAATACGCCCCGGTCAACCCCTTTAAAACGGGATTGCGTCACTAAACTGTACGAAGCAGCGGGCAAATAGTCGCCACGGGTGGGGCGGTGGTACTGAAACTGATCAATCAGCGATTGCTGATGCTCGATGCGAACGCCCATCGCAAAGGGTTTGGCCTCAATACGGACGCTGCGTTTGTGCAGCAACTGGAAAATATCGCGGGCTGAATGGCCCGTTGCCAGGATAACGCCGATGCCTGTAAGCTCCTCGCCGTTAGCCAGCACTACCCCTTTCAGTTCGTTTGGGTTTGTAGGAGAGCCGGTTAGAATCAGGTCCGTTACTTTGGTGTTGAATCGAACTTCACCCCCGGCGTTCAGAATGCTCTCGCGAAGTTCGGTCACTACATTCGGGAGTTTGTTGGTGCCAATGTGCGGGTGGGCATCGACTAGAATCTGCTCGGTGGCGCCGTGCGCCACGAATATTTCCAGAATCCGCCGGACATCGCCCCGCTTGGTGGAACGCGTGTACAGTTTCCCATCCGAGTAGGTACCGGCTCCGCCTTCGCCAAAACAGTAATTGGATTCAGGGTTGACGACATGGTCTTTGTTGATGGCCGCCAGATCGCGTCGGCGGGCGCGCACATCGCTGCCCCGTTCCAGCACAATGGGCTTGATTCCCAGTTCAATGAGCCGGAGAGCCGCGAAGAGACCCGCTGGCCCGGCCCCCACCACAATGGCCTGCGGTGACTGGCTCACGTCGGTCTGTGGCCGCTGGTATTGAATAAGCGGGGGAGGAGTATTCCCGGCGTATACCTCCGCGTCGACCTTTACCCGTACCTGCCGGTTGCGGGCGTCGATGGACTGACGACGTTTCCGCACCACCATATCGCTGGTATCGGGTAGCGAAAGGTGCCTGAGTGCCTGTTCCCGAAAGGCACTTTCGTCAAAAGCCAGTTCGGGCGGCAGGGTAAGTGAAAGTTGATGAGTCATAGTTGCAATAGCTGGTATGTCCGCTACTGCGGTTACCGGCACCTGTTTGGGCCAACACTTAACAGTGATAGATTATTTTGGGTTCTTTTGAACTGCCGATACCCGTTATTTATTGTGCAACGGGTATCGTATCGTTTCAACTGGCTCTCTCTTAAAAGTAGAATTTTAGACAAATTGACTGTTTAATCTATCAAGCCAGGAAAAATGAAACGAACGATAAACTTAGTGGGTGGGCTGATGCTCCTTGGTCAGCTACTGCTGGCTCAGTCGGTTAAGCAGTCAACGGAAAAAAACAGGCCCTGGTCGCAACGGATGGTCGCTACGATTATGGCTAACAATGCTGACTCGATTGCGTACGTGAAAGAAGGGAAAGATGCCCGTTGGGAATACGAGATGGGGGTAATTCTTCAGGCCATCGAACAGGTCTGGTATCGAACCGCCGACGACCGGTATTTCCAGTACATCCAGAAAAACATGGACCGGTATATTACCCCCGAAGGCGGCATTCGAACCTACAAACTGGATGACTTTAACATTGATTTCGTAACCCCCGGCCGGGCGTTGCTGATGCTGGCGCAACAGTCATTGCCGGGTAAGGAAAAATACCGGAAAGCCGCCGATTTGCTTCGGCAGCAGTTGGCTCAACAGCCCCGCACCAACGAGGGTGGTTTCTGGCATAAAAAGCGGTATCCGTCTCAGATGTGGCTGGATGGCCTGTATATGGCCGAGCCTTTTTATGCCGAATACACCAGTCTGTACGAACCATCGGATAAACCGTTCGACGATATTGTCAACCAGTTTGTGTGGATGGAAAACCACGCCCGCGCTATCAGAACAGGTCTCCTCTACCACGGCTGGGACGAAAGCCGGGAGCAGAAGTGGGCCAATAAGGAAACGGGGCAGTCTCCTAATTTCTGGAGTCGGGCCATGGGCTGGTACGTGATGGCACTGGTCGATGTGCTGGACTATATTCCGCAGTCGTACCCCCGCCGGGGGGAGTTGGTCACGATTCTGCAACGGACCATATCCGCCATCCTCAAGTACCAGGACCCAAAATCGGGATGCTGGTATCAGGTTACGGACCGGGCCGGGGGTAAAGGGAACTACCTCGAAGCATCGGGCACGGGTATGTTCGTTTATGCAACGGCAAAAGGCGTGCGGATGGGCTATTTGCCCGCTTCCATGCTGGCATCGGCCCGGAGAGGATATGAGGGTATGCTAAAGAAATTTATTACGACGGACGATAATGGAATGATTCACCTGGAAAAAACCGTACTGGTAGGCGGTTTAGGTGGAAATCCCTATCGCGACGGTAGCTATGCCTATTACCTGAGTGAACCTCTCCGGCAGGATGACCTGAAAGGCGTTGGCCCGTTCATTATGGCCAGCGTTGAGATGGAGATTGCTAATGAAGGTAAGCCCGGTAAGGGTAAGGTGGTAGCAGTGGATAACTACTTCAACCACGAGTCCCGCAAAGGGCCGGTCCGCACCGACGGGACGGTTGAGCAGGAGTTATTTCACTACACCTGGGAGGACCGGCAGCATTCGGGTTTCTACTGGTGGGGAAACATGTTTAGAAACCTGGGCGCCAAGACCGCAACTATTTCAGGGCCACCAACGGCGGCTTCTTTAAAAGAGGCTAGCGTCTATATCATCGTTGATCCCGATACGCCTAAAGAAACGCCAAACCCCAATTATATTAGTCAGGCCGATATTGATGCTGTTTCCGACTGGGTAAAGTCGGGAGGGACGCTGGTGATGATGGCCAATGACACGGCTAACTGCGAACACGTCCATTTTAATCAGCTGGCGGCCCGGTTTGGTATGCATTTTCTGCCCAAAAACCGTAACATGGTGCAGGGTACAAAGTGGGAGCAGGGAACCATCAATCTGGCATCGGGTGCCAGTATATTCCCCCAAACCCGTACCGTTTACATCAAGGAACTGGCACCCATCCATGTAAAAGGCCCGGCCAAAGCGGTAGTGACCGACGCCGGTGATATAATTATGGCAGTAGCCCACGTTGGAAAGGGAACAGTCTTTGCCGTGGGAGACCCCTGGCTTTATAACGAATACGTCGACGGTCGCCGGATTCCGGCTGAGTACGCCAATTTCGATGCCGCCAAAGAACTGGCTGCCTGGTTGCTGAACCAGGGTAAAAAAGCGTCTAAATAACGTGAAAATGTACGCTGCTAGTCAATTCCTGATCGGCCATTGGACTAATTCGAAATTATTTATAAGTTATTGATAATCATTGGGTTGTTGTAGGGGATTAGTGGGGTGCAACAGAATTAAAGTACCGTCTGTTTTGTTTTTTATAGTATAGAGACCAAATCAAGAGAGTGCGTTTTACCCCTGTATCCTATGTCTGCTCAGCCAACACAAAGTCCTATTAGTCAGCCCGGCAATACTACACATCGGATGACCTCCCGTTTGTGGATGCCCAGGCAGGTACTGTTCACGCCCGATGCGCTCGAAGAGCCGTTTGGGCAGCAGATTTATACCCGTGTCACGAACCTGAACCTGCCTGTTACCATCCTGAAAACCAACCGGCTAACGGGATTGAGGGGGGAGGATGACCGGCAAACATACCGGAATGCCAAGCAGACACTGGCAGTGGTGAAGGCCCCGCCGGGTACCTTTCGGCTGCAGCCCATACCGCCCTCTGCCGACTGGCAGATGAACCTGGCCGAAGGGTGCCCGGCGCACTGTCAGTACTGTTACCTGGCGGGGAGTTTGCAGGGGCCACCCGTGACCCGGGTTTTTGCCAACCTGCCGCAGATGCTGTCCAACACAGTGGCCTATGAACAAACGGGTAAAATGACTACGTTTGAGGTAAGTTGCTACACGGACGTGATTGGCATTGAGCACCTGACGGGTGGTCTGGCCGAGTGCATTCGCCACTTCGGTAACCGGCCCGATACCCAACTCCGGTTCGTGACCAAATATGATCAGGTGGATTCGCTGCTTGGGTTGCCTCACAACGGGCGTACCCGCGCCAGAGTGAGTCTGAATGCTGATAGTGTTGCCCGTCGGCTGGAAGGGGGTACCGCTTCCATAGAGGCCCGCCTGATGGCGTTACGAAAGCTGGCTATGCCCCCGGAACAGGGCGGGGGTGGCTATCCGGTGGGCGTGGTACTGGCTCCCATCATGCCCGTTGATAACTGGCGTGAACAGTAGAGTTTATGTCAATTTAGGCTTAGGATGATTAGGATACTGAACAGGCTTTCGTGTCACTCTGAAATTGTGCAAGCCAGCGCACAAGTGAATCACCGTACCCACAAAATCGCTTTTTCGCAACCGACATGCATCCCGAACGATTCGATATCGTTTCGTACTCCCAATCACGTGTTCAACCTGAACCCGAATTCGCGATACCGCTTGGTTGTAGGCTTTCTGCTCCATACTCAATTCCTGGCCACGAGGCTTCTTGATGGGTTGGTACAACC
>NZ_KB893601.1 GCF_000374085.1 Spirosoma spitsbergense DSM 19989
CATCCAAACGCAGTATGCCCGCCGTTGGAAGGTCGAGGAATTTCACAAATCCATCAAGTCGAACACGGGCTACGGGGCATCCCCGGCGCACACGGTTCGTAGTCAAAGCAACCATTTGTTTTTGGTGATGCTGGCCTTTGTTAAGTGGGAAGCCTTACGGCTGTCCACATCAAAAAATCATTTTGCTTTAAAGAAATTGCTGACGCTAAATGCAACTAAGTTGGCTTTGCAGGAACTCAACAGCCTCAAAAGTCAATCTACTCTATTGGCCAAGGCTGCGTAACATCAGTTATAGATTCAAGAAGCACTCTTATAGCCAATACGCTTGAGCACTACAATGCTTGACGTAAAATCATAGACTACAAAACGACTATCTTAAACCGTATGTACTTATGACCAAGTCCGAAATTCCAGTTATGCCGCAGTTTTTCGACCGATACATCAATCAGGTTGATAACGTATTCCTCATGGATGCGTTGCGGCAAACGCCCACCTTCGATCAGTATATTCCCGCATCAACTCTCGAAGCCATCGGCGACCTTCGGTACGCGCCCAATAAGTGGATGGTGAAAGATATTTTACAGCACGTTATCGATACCGAGCGGATACTGTCGTACCGGGCACTGCGCTTTGCCCGGAATGATAAAACAGAATTGCCCGGTTACGATGAAGAGATGTTTGGCCAAACGGCCTACGCTACCCGCCGGACAATCTCCGATTTATACGCCGAGTTTGCTGCTGTACGGCAGTCGAGTATTCTTCTTTTTGATAGCTTCGATAATGAGATGCTACTACGGACGGGCGTTTGTTTCCATCAGAACATTTCCGTACTGGCACTGGGCTTTGTACTGGTTGGCCATGCCCGCCACCATGCCAAAATTATTCGTGAACGTTACCTGCCGCTGCTTTCGTAGCAGCAGATCCTGGGCGGCCACGTCCGGGATAGACTAAAACATACACCTGGGCGTATTCCGCTCCAGCGTACCGATCCAATATACTGCATCACCAGATTAATTCATGCTGAAAAATCTCCTTCTTCTTACAGTCTTTACGGCGCAAACAGTTTGCGCCCAGACAAAGTCAAAAGTTACTGTTACCGACCTGACCCGGATTAAACAGGTCAGCGGTATTGAACTGGCTCCCGACGGGCAACGCGCCCTGTACACACTCACGACTATTGAGGCTACTAACCCTGACAAAAAACCAGATAGCCAGCCCGATGATTACGAATACAAAACCCACATCTACCTGACTGGGCTAAAACCCAACGATACCAGAGCATTAACGCACGGCGCGGAATCGGCCCGGCAGCCAACCTGGTCACCAGATGGGAAGCGGATCGCGTTTGTCAGAACAGTGAAAGGCAAAAGCCAGGTATTTATTATGCCATTGGAAGGGGGCGAAGCCTGGCAACTGACCCACATCGAGTACGGTGCTTCTGGCCCGCTTTGGTCGCCGGATGGAAAGCGGATCGCGTTTTCGAGTACTGTAACGATGGCGCAGATGATGACGGATTCCCTGTTGAATCCCGGAAAAAGAGGCCCATCCTGGTCGCTGGAAAAACCAGGCTTCACCAGTAATGATTTTATTAAACCCGACAAAAAAATAAAACCCAATCCCGATGGCTCATTGGCCGAAATCCGGGCGTATCTGGCGAAAGACGTTATTGACAAAAAGGCAAAAGTCATCAATCGGCTCAACTTACAGGGCGAAGCGACGACCGAACCAGACCCGTCGTTTACGCATTTGTACAGTATCGACGTACCCGAGAATGCTGCAATCCCGGCCACTCCTAAACCTCTCACCCGTGGGTATGAGTCTTTTGTAGCGTCTGCCTGGCTTCCTAACGGGCAGGGCTTGCTGGCCGTAACAGACCGCGATTCGCTTACTCACCCCGACCGGGAGCAGGATAGTGCCATTGAGTTTATTCCCTCGGATGGTTCCGGGAAACGAACGATAGTACTGGGAGGAGCGGATAAAAGCTATGGGTCACCCGAAGTTTCTCCCGACGGCAAACAGCTCGTCTTTTTCGTTAGCCCTTCATCCGGTGTTAATTATCCCCAGATTAACTTAGCTACCCTCAATGGCTCCACTATATCGAACATAACCCCGGTTACGTTTGACCGGGCCGCAGGAAATTTCACCTGGGCAACCGTTCCGGTGGCTACGAAAAGTAAAAAAGCAACAACGAATTACGTCGTGTATTTTACAGCCTCATCAAACGGCGGCATTCCGCTCTATCGACTTGACCCAGTTACCCGTCAGATTACGCAGTTGACCGACATTGAGAGCGGTATCACAAATTTCGACGTGCAGGGTAATCGACTTGTTTTTGCCAAAACGGAAGTTGCCAACCCATCGGAACTGTACCAGGCCGACGTTTCGGGAGCCAATGGCGCTGTTAGTACCCAGACAAAATTGAGTAATCACAACGACTGGGTAGCGCAACGGCAGCTAAGTTTTCCAACAAAACGTACCTACAAAAACTCCATTGGTCAAACGATTGACTACTGGATTATGAAACCCGCATTTTTCGACGCGTCGAAAAAATATCCGCTGCTCCTTAATATGCACGGTGGTCCAACAGCCATGTGGGGACCAGGCGAACCATCCATGTGGCACGAATTTCAGTACATGTGCAGTCAGGATTACGGTATTGTCTATGCCAATCCGCGTGGGTCGGGTGGGTACGGCATCAATTTCCAGCGGGCCAATATGAAGGACTGGGGTACCGGCCCAACGGAAGATGTACTGGCCGCAACAACCGATGCAGCTAAGGAAGCCTGGGTCGATACCAGCCGACAGGTTATTACGGGTGGGTCGTATGCGGGGTATCTCACAGCCTGGATCGTCGGGCACGATAACCGATTCAAGGCGGCTTTTGCCCAACGGGGCGTATATGACCTGACTACGTTTATGGGCGAAGCCAATGCCTGGCGGTTGGTGCCAAATTATTTTGGTGGGTATCCGTGGCAACCCGAAGCCAAAAAGGTGCTGGACAGCAACTCGCCTTATACGTTTGTTGAAAATATCCATACACCCCTGCTCATCAAGCACGGCGAAAATGACCTTCGAACGGGTGTATCGCAGAGCGAAATGTTGTACAAAAGCCTGAAGATACTGGGCCGCCCGGTTGAGTACGTCCGTATGCCTGGTGCTACGCACGAACTAAGCCGGTCGGGCGATGTTCGGCAGCGTATAGACCGGTTGCTACGTATTTATGAGTTCTTCGAGCGCTACATCGGCCCCGACGCGCAGGGGCTGACACAGAAATAACGGGGTGAGTTTTGGGCATTTACCGGATACTCAATTTAGCAGGGTATCGAACGGGTAAATTGGGTTTATTTGTCTAAAAATAAACCCACGGCAAGCTCATGAACAAAAATCACTTATTAATCACACTGTTCCTGGCCGCTACCAGTACCTTCGGGCAGATTGCAAACGACAACACGTTAAAAGCACAAATTGACGGAAAGGAGTTTACAACCCAACCCCGCAGGGTGCGTATTGGCCAATTCTGGTGGATAACTGCCAACACCATTAAGCCCGACAAATCGCTCCGTATATGGCTGGGCAATTATGCCAATCGGGACATCGTTGAACCCGGCACTTACCTGGTCGTGGATGCCGACAAGCCCGATACGAAAGAAAACAGAAAGCGGTATGAGGACATGGCAGGTAAATACAAAGGTATTGCCGCGATCAAATACGTAGAAGAAACCCGCGAACCCCGGATGGAATACCACGTTGGAAAATCAACGAATGCAAGCGAAGCCATAGAGGTTCAACTGGGAGCTGACGGATTCCTGGAGGCAACCTTCAATACAACACTGGCAGGTAGTTACTGGAAAGAGAAGGCTACAGCTACGGTTTTTGGTGGAATGGGGCGGCTCATGAACAAAATGGAAGATAAAGTCATCACCAAAGCCTCAGGCTACGATTCCGATATCGACCCCGAAGGGAACGGCTACAAAAAGCAGTCTAAAGAAGATAAGATTGTTATTTCTGACGGAATGGTGAGACTGAAAATGAAGTGAGCAGACCCTTACAATCGTTCCGCGAATTACCTTTACGTCATCAGTCAGGCATTTGGCCATCTGATGACGTTTTTGTTTCTACGACACTGACCGTATGAGTAAGCAACAGGAAGCTCTTGAGGATGCCCACAAATTTCGCTACTGGAAAAGTCAGGCGGAAGCCAATGGCTTGAAAATTAATAGTATCAAAGACTTTTACATTCGGCGCAGATACAACGGCGAAGTACTTTTTGCCATGCTGGAAGTCGATGCTGACACGCCCGAAGGTGACAAAATCCCGCCCGCCCTGTTTCTAAAGGGCCACGCAGCGAGTATGCTGGTTTGCCTGATCGATAAGGCTACCCGTGAGAAATTTGTGGTGCTGGTCAAGCAACGCCGTATCGCCGATGGTTCTCAAACCTACGAACATCCGGCCGGGATGGTAGATGCCAGCGATGCGCCCGATGATGTGGCCGCCCGTGAAATTGGGGAAGAAATTGGACTGGTGGTCACCACGAATGAGTTAACCAGGCTGAACCCTCACGTCTGGTTTCCAAGCACCGGCACAAGTGACGAGGGCATGCACTTTTTCTTCATCGAGCGCGAAATGACCCGTGACGAGATTATGGCGTTTCACCTTAAAAACATGGGCAATCAATCCGAATATGAGCGTATTACCAGTGTAGTATCCACGCTACCGGAAGCGCACAAGCTGGTTACGAACGTGAATGGGCTACTACTTCATTTCCTGTACCTGAAACACATCGGCGATTACGAGACGATGAAGTTGTTATGAAACAGATTTTCGGCAATTAGTTTATGACTTTTGGTGAATTGTCATAATGATTCTACCTGCATCGACCACCATAAACGGAATACTGTGAACCACAAACTATAAATATATGGATGAATTTATGCAAGAGGCCATTGACCAGGCCCGTAAAAGTTTAAGCGAGGGAGGTATTCCAATTGGTTCTGCCCTGATTAAGAACGGAAAATTAGTAGCGTCCGGTCATAACAAACGGGTGCAGGAAGACAACCCAATCCTACACGGCGAAATGGACTGCCTTAATAACGCCGGGCGCGTTGGCTCATTTCGGGATACCGTCATTTACTCGACACTGATGCCGTGCTACATGTGCGCCGGAACCATAGTACAGTTCAAAATCCCTAAAGTGATTGTCGGCGAATCCCGAACATTTGCCGGAGCGCGGGCTTTCATGGAAGAACACGGTGTAGAAGTAATCGATCTCGATTTGCCGGAGTGTGTCGAGATGATGAATCAGTTCATCGCCGAAAAGCCAGCCATCTGGAATGAGGACATTGGCGAGTTGTAATTGAGGGACTTACGTTACTATTCGGGCACAATACCGTCATAGGGTCAGCACCGTATCCACTAGTCCTTTGTCTTTTTCTCGCTTCCTCCTCCTCCTCATCCTGACCGGTCTTGTCGTTCCTTTTTCGGGGGTAGCACAACGGTCTGAAATCTGGCGCGAAAAGCCCGGAACCTGGCTGCTTAATGGCGTGGTCGGGCTAACCCATTACACGGGCGACTTGAGTGAGTTGGGTAATCTTGGTCATCTACAGGTAGGGGTAGCCGTTAATGTGGCCGCAGCTTATCGGGTTTCACACCAGCTCTCGTACCGGTTCGAAGCACAGCTTTATTACATATACGCTCATCAGAAATACACTCGAAATTACTACAATAACCTATCGTTCAGAAGCCTGAATCCTGATGTGTGGGCGGGTGTACAAGTTGATTTCTGGCGGGTCGATGACCGCTATCGAGCTGTTATCCCGTATGCGATAGCGGGTGTTGGCATTACTTATATGACTCCTAAAGCCCTGTATTATGGGCAAACATATAGCCTGGCTCCGCTCCAAACCGAAGGCATTCACTATAAGCGTCTGGCCGGTATCATTCGTTATGGCCTGGGATTGCCGTTGCTCGCTTCCGAACGGTTCAAATTTCATCTGGAAGGCACATATACGCATGTGTTGAGTGATTATCTGGACGATGTCAGCACTGTGTACCCAGATCGAAGCAACTTTGGCTCGCTGGCTGCGTCGTTGTCTGACCGGCGGGCGGAATTGATTACGATACCTAATCAACCCGGAGAACAACGGGGCAATACGGGCAGGAATGATGGATATTTCATTCTGACCGGCCGTCTGGTTTTTATCATTATTACCCCCGGTCAGCGCAGTTACCGCCGTCAGATTGGGCGTTAGGCTTTTGGGGGCTTTTACCGTATTTTTGGCCTAAAACCAGGCAGTAATGCTTAGCCGAATGAGTCCAGCTATTTTTGTTGATGCCCTTCAAAACGAACTTCAGTCTATTGCGTATGGGCAGTTCCCTGCCGAACTCTACGATCCAATCCGATACATTATGAGTCTTGGCGGTAAGCGTATGCGTCCATTAATGACGCTTATGGCTACCTATCTGTTCACGGATGATTGGCAAAAAGCAGTTCGTCCGGCTTTGGCGGTTGAAGTGTTTCATAACTTCACGCTCATGCACGACGATATTATGGACCAGGCTCCACTACGTCGTAATCAGCCAACGGTTCACGAAAAATGGAATGGCAATGTGGCTATCCTGTCGGGCGATGTGATGCTGGTCAATGCTTACCAACTGTTGTTAACTATTGACGCCGACAAATTAAAGCCAGCCCTGGAACGGTTTAGCCGGACAGCCGCCGAGGTTTGCGAAGGCCAGCAGATGGACATGAATTTCGAGACCCGATGGGACGTCACCGAAGAGGAATACATCGATATGATTCGCCTGAAAACTTCCGTTCTGCTGGGCTACGCACTCGAACTGGGAGGCTTAATCGCGGGTGCAGACGAAATCACCCGTCAGCATCTATACGAAGGTGGATTAAACATTGGTATTGGTTTTCAGTTGAAAGACGATTTACTGGATGTGTATGGCGACCCTGCCAAGTTTGGCAAGCAGGTTGGGGGCGACATCATCGCTAACAAAAAAACGTTCCTTCTCATTGAGGCTCTTCAACAGGCCCAGGGTTCAGTTAGGGAAGAATTGACTAAATGGCTAACAAAAACGACATTCGACAAAGCCGAGAAAGTGCAGGCTATAACGGGAATTTACGACCAACTAGGCATTCGTCAGCTTACCGAGTCCCGCATTACTGATTACTTTGACCTTGGATTTACCAATTTCGACCAGGTTGATGCTGCCCCTAACCGGAAAAAATTATTGATTCAATTTGCCCGGCAATTAGTTGAACGGGAAAGCTGATTAAAGACGCAGGATAGAGACGATACAGTTACACATCTTATCCACCGTACATTATATAGCTGATACCCTATATCATACATCAAATGAGCGTTACCCTTATCATTATCGTCGTTACAGCCATTGTCAGTATCATGGCCTGGAATAATTACAGTCTGATGAATCGCTGGATTATGAATCCCTATCAGGTGGCAAACCGGGGGCAGTATTACCGGCTGATAACATCAGGCTTTCTGCACGCCGATTGGGGTCATTTGATTTTCAATATGCTTAGCCTGTACTTCTTCGGGGGGTTTATCGAACAGGTTTTCGGCTTATTGTTTGGTCTAATGGCACCCCTTTACGTAATTGGCTTCTATCTGGCAGCGATTCTGGTTTCGGATATTCCAACCTTTCTAAAACACCGCAATAACCCCGGCTATAACTCACTAGGCGCATCGGGGGGCGTATCGGCCATTATTTTTGCCGGTATATTGTTCCGCCCGTTAACAGATATCTGTCTTTACTTCGCGTTTTGTATCCCCGGTTTTATTTTTGGCGTATTATACCTGGGCTACTCCTACTACGAGTCCCGACGGGGAGCGGGCAATATCAACCACGATGCTCACTTTTATGGAGCACTATTCGGCGTTCTATTTATGATTGTGGTGTACCCTCCTATCCTACCTAACTTCTTTGAGCAAATTTCAGGCTGGCGATTATTCTAGGTATTATGCGTATACCCGAGCTATTCAGGCAACCCTATCCCTCAACTGAATCGCCCGTTCGGGAACTGCGGCAGGCGGCCATAATAGGACTATTCGTTGGCTTATTCCTACTGGTTTTTCAACCCTTTGGTCTGAGTATGTGGCAAACGCCTGACAAGCCACTGAAAATACTCGGCTTTGGGCTGGTTACGTTCGTCATTACAGCTTACAACTTTACGGTTTGGCCAAAACTATTTCCCCGGCAATTTGTTGACGAACGCTGGAACATTGGGCGGCAAATTATGCTCATAACGGGCAATATCTTGCTGATTGCGATTGGCAACCGACTTTATCTGGAGTGGATGCTTGACCAGGAAGGATACACGGATTACATCAGTTGGTTAGAAATGATCCTGGTTACCTTTCTTCTTGGGTTATTCCCCACAACTGGGGCCGTTATGTTCAATTACATCCGTAAGCTTAAGATGTACAGTCAGTCAGCGGCTGGCTTTCCCATGTACCCACCAACCCCGGCAGGGCCAACAAATGGTACAGAAACTGTCTCTTTATCCCCTCCCGTACAGGTAGAAACTCCGTTAACCCTGATTTCGGATAATGAAAGGGATATAGTAACACTAGACGCTGCTCAGTTGCTCTATATTGAATCGAGCGATAACTATTGCACCGTTGTCTATCAGAAAGAGAACCAGCTAGTAAAGCCGCTTCTTCGTAGCAGCCTGAGTCGGATGGAAGGACAGATTAACCTCCCGCGTATTGTACGCTGCCATCGGTCGTATGTGGTCAACCTCGACCGGGTTGAGCGGGTTACGGGCAATGCGCAGGGCTACCGGCTACACTTGGCCAACGGTATGCTACAGATACCCGTTTCACGGCAATATAATGCCACCCTGGTAGCGGAGTTGAAAGCCTTGTAAAATAGCCCACCGTTCGTCCCTGGCCCCATTTTTCATTGTCAAACGTCCCTGAATTTGCTGTTCACCCCTTTATCGGGTAACAAGCGAAACCGTCGCCGTAGGTTTGTTTCATCGAAAGAAAAACAAAAAAACGGTCATGAAAACGCTCATTTTATCACTCCTCATTACACACATCGCAACTGGTTTTACGGCCCTGGTGGTTGGCCTTATTCCCATGATTTTTGAGAAGGGAGGCCGACTACACAAACGTGCCGGACTGATTTATGTGTACTGTATGATTATCGTGGCGGTAACAGCTCTGCTCTTGTGCGGATTGCAGCCGTTCAAGATGCTAAGGCTATTCCTGACGGGCATTGCCGTGTTCAGTTTTTATCTATGCATGACCGGCTGGCGGGCTACGAAACAAAAGAAATCCGGACCAACGAGAGCGGATAAGGCATTGACATTCGTAACGCTGTTTGTTAGTCTGGCGATGATCGGGTTTGGCGTTTATTTGTTAGCCATAAACGGCGCATCGTTCCTGCCAATCGTATTTACCTTTTTCGGCGTATTAACCCTGGTATTTGCCGGGCGGGATATTCAGTTCATGACCAAACCTACCGAAAAGATGCATTGGTTCTTTCAGCACTTCACCCGTATGGGAGGTTCTTACATTGCTACGTTTACGGCGGCCTTAGTCACCAATATTGGTCGGGTTCTGCCCGCTACCGCTCCCGAGTGGACGTACACGATGAGCTGGATAATTCCAAGTGTTGTTGGTGGTATGCTCATTGGCCGGACAGTCCGGTATTACCGGCAGAAGTTTAATCAGAGAGCGGTAGCATAAAACGTACCAGGCAAGACGCCTGAAAGCGATCGTGTTCTTTTCCAACCAACAACTGCTATGAAGATTATATCCTTCTTTCTGTTTTTTCTGACTTTCACTGTACAATCGGTCCTGGCTGATAGCCCCACGATGATAACCGGACGACTCGTGGATACCAGTCAACAGCCTGTTTTGTACGCCAGTATCGGAATAGTGAATACACCAGTGGGTACAATAGCAGACGATCAGGGCCGCTTTACGCTATACATTACAGATAAAGTGGAAGATACCGACACAGTTGTGATTAGTCTGATTGGCTATCACACGGTGGCGCTTACGGTGGCGCAACTCGCGGCCAGAACATCGGGTAACCCGCAGATAGTCATGATGGGAATGGTCCGTGAGTTGAACGAGGTCCGGGTTGATGCCCGCAACAGCCGGGTCAAAACATTGGGCAAAACGGGATACAAAACATCAATGGTCACCAACTTTGCCTTGAGCGAACTACCCCGGCAAAATTTAGGGTCCGAAATAGGCCGGAAGTTCAACGTATCAAGCGGTACGAACTGGCTGGAGTCATTCCATTTTTACATGATCACCAATTATGATAGTGTTATGTTTCGGCTGAATGTATACCAGGCAAAAACGATGCAGAACCTGCTAACTAAAAATGTATACATCAGGGTAGCAGGAAAATCGCGCCAATGGGTATCGGTCGACTTGCGGCCTTACCAGCTTATGGTGTCTGATGATGTAGTGGTTTCAGTACAGTGGATAGATAGTATTGGGAAGGGAACTGCGTTGCAAATGCCCCTTCAACTACCTGCAACAGCCACTCACTACTATCGGTATGGGAGTCAGGACAGGTGGAAAAGGTTTCGGGGTATGACCACATCCATGAATTTAACCTTCATCCATAGTCGCTGATAGCCAATTTACAGAGTCAATAACTTTTTCGCTACTGGCAGAGCCATTTCGGCCCACTTCTGCATCTGCTTACCCGAATAGTGCAGCCCATCGCTGGCAAACTGAGAATCATCGCCAGCAGCGGCCCGGGTTGCGGGTGTAATGTCGACAAAAGCAATACCGGCCTTCTGGCATTCATCCTTCGCGATGGCGTTGAACTGGTCAATCTGCAGCCCAATCTGCGTTTTATCCTGTGTAGATGCGTAAGGCGAGCGCCCCCAATCGGGTGTAGACAGCACAAAAACGTGGTCGGCTTTACCATTAGCGAAGTTGACCGCCGTTTGGAGCAATGACTTAAACTCGGTTCGATAGCGGTCCTGACTCTGACCCCGGTATTGATTATTGACCCCAATCATCAACGAAACCAAGGTGTATTTTTTTTGATTGCCGCTGCTATTAATCGCGTCCTGTAGCTCGGCGGTAGTCCAGCCCGTGCGGGCAATGATGTCCGGATCGGCCACGTCCAGCCCCTGATTACGTAGCATCCCCGCCAATTGAACACTCCAGCGGTCGGAAGCCGATACACTTTCGCCAATGGTGTAGGAATCACCCAGCGACAGGAAGGAATACTTGGACGCGCTGGCGTTGGGATTGACAACCATGTTCTGTTCGGTTGTGGACTTTGAACAGGAAAATAAAAACGTGACGATGAAAAGAATAAGTCTCATAGTATTTTGAGTAGCTATAGGGTTATGTACGTCCGGACTTTTTTCCTGGATTGCGCTAACGCTACAGCTACTCAAACCGGGCTTTATTCCTGCTCCAGTAAAAATGCTTTAATGAATGGGTCAATGTCGCCATCCAGCACAGCATCGGTATTAGACGTCTGATAGCCGGTTCGATGGTCTTTGACGCGCCGGTCGTCCAATACATAGGAACGAATCTGGGAGCCCCATTCTATTTTCTGCTTACCCGCTTCTACTTCGTCGCGGGCGGCATTACGTTTCTGCACCTCAATTTCATAGAGTTTGGATTTCAGTAGTCGCATCGCCACCTCCTTGTTCATCAACTGACTCCGCTCCTGCTGACACTCAATGACCAGCCCCGAAGGTTCGTGGTGCAACCGTACAGCCGTTTCCACTTTGTTTACGTTCTGGCCACCCGCGCCACCCGACCGGAACGTATCCCAGCGAATATCGGCAGGGTTGACGTCAATCTGAATAGTATCATCAACCAGGGGATACGCAAATACGGAAGCAAAGGACGTATGCCGACGGGCATTGGAATCGAAAGGCGAAATACGAACCAAGCGATGGACGCCATTCTCCGATTTCAGGAATCCGTAAGCCAATGCGCCATCTACTTCAATAGTAGCCGATTTGATACCAGCAGTGTCCCCTTCCTGGTAATCGACTTGTTTTAGCTTGTAACCGTGTTTCTCGGCCCAGCGCATGTACATCCGGTAGAGCATGTCGGCCCAGTCCTGGCTTTCGGTACCACCGGCTCCGGCGTTTATTTCCAGCACTGCACTGAGTTGGTCTTCCTCATTACCGAGCATTTTCTTAAGTTCGAGGTCGTCGAGCGTTTCCGAAACTTTTAGGCCCTCCTCATCAACCTCTTCTTCGCTTACCTCTCCGCCTTCGTAAAACTCAAACAGCGTTTCGAGGTCGCCGAATTGGCCGTTCAGTTTTTCGTACCCGTAAGTCCAGCCTTTCAGGACGCGCACCTGCTTCATTACGCCTTCGGCGCGGGCGGCATCGGTCCAGAATTCGGGTTGGAATGTCTGTTGTTCGAGTTCGGCTAACTGTTCTTTTTTGGTATCGTAGTCAAAGATACCTCCTTAGGGCCTCTACTCTGGCTCTCAAGTCGGTCAACTGGTCGGTTGTCATGAACTTGTCGTACTTAATGAAAAATGAAAGAGCAAAAGAATAAAGGCCTTCAGCTCCTGTAAGGATACAAAGATAGAACAAAAGGCGCGAAGGGATTTATTTCGAAAGATTACGAGGTTGTTCCCCTTTGTTTGTATATATATCCTGGCTGGATTTTGGCAAAGGTCGGGCTTTACTTTTGTACTTCGCCCATCTCAATACCAATGGCCTGCATCAACTGGCTGGCGTTGAAACTCTCGCAGATTCCATCGCGAAGCTTATAGTCAAACACAAGTTCCCCGTTGTTGAGGTCGGACTGGAAATGGAAATTCCGCACGAAACCGTCAGCATCTGTAAGTTGACCTAACTCGAGGTCATGGGTCGACACGAAGCCGGCAGCGGTGGTCTGGTGCATTTGCCGAATCAGGGCTTCGGCTCCCCGGTGCCGGTCGGCGGAATTGGTTCCTTTTAAGATTTCGTCCAAGAAATACAGAACCGGGATTGCCTTTGGCTGTTTTGTCAGGCCAATAAGGGTTTGCAGCCGTTTGAGTTCGGCGTAGAACGAGGAGGTACTTTCTTCCAGCGAATCCTGCGTGCGCATACTGGTAAATACGTGCACGGGCGAACACCAGAACCGTTCGGCACTCACAACCGCCCCCGCCAGAGCCAACACTACATTGGCGCCAACAGTCCGCAAAAAGGTACTCTTCCCCGACATATTGGAGCCGGTTATCAAAACCGTTTGCCCATTACCCGTAAACGTCAGCGAATTTCCGATGGAGCGGTCTGGTGCCAGCAATGGGTGAGCAGCTTGTACAAAATCAAGCGTCAGAGCATCGTCAACGATATCGGGCGTGGCATAGGCTGGGTGGGCGTAGGAAAAACCGGCCAGGCTATTGAGTGCTTCCAGTTCGCCCAGTGCGTCAAACCAGCCGCTAATGTCAGCACCGTATTTATTACGCCAGTCTTCAAGCCGCAATAAATAATGAACATCCCAAAGGGTAGCAACGCCGAATAACAGATAGAAATACGGATTTCGTCGGTAATTCAACCCTTCTGTCAACCGGGAAAGCTGACCGATTATGGTTGATGCGGAATGAGAACCAGCCGTTAATGCCTGACGAATAGCCTGTATTCGAACGCTATCACCTGCTACCCGTTCTGCCTGTTGAAATAAGTCTTGAAATGCCTTCAGCGCTGTTGATATGTCTACCGTTTGTTCGCTAACCTCTCCGGCACGCGCCGATAATCGACTAAGCACCAGACCATGAATCGCCAGCCCGAACAATACGCCTGAACCGGGCAGATAACCCAGCAGCCAGGCAACAAATAAGCTCAGTGTAATGGCAGGAAACAGAAACCGGATAATTTTCAGGTAGCCTGGCAGTGGCTCAGCCTCGGCCGTTGCCCACTTGACCAGGGCATCCGGCGAGCGATTGACCGTTTCTTTCAGATAAGCCAGTGCTTCTATCTCCTGCCGCCAGTTAAGCTCCGGTTTCAGTTCGGTCACCGCTTCCTGACGAAGGCGAATGGTATCTGGATTAGCGGGTGCATTGAGCCAGGTAGCCAGCCGATATTGCCCTTCGTGTGTATGGGTTCGGTTCAGGAGTCGGAAGAGGGAGTGCTTACCAAATACGTCCAGATCACCCGTGTAACTGTGCGTTGGGCTGGCGTATTGCTCCCCCGTTTCGGGACGCAGGTACTGCCGTTTAAGTCTTGATGCTTCGTCCTGATTGATAAACGCCAGGTGGTGATTGAAATCCCGCTCCCGTTTAACCTGCTGATGTTTCTTTAACAGTATCAAAAACCCCGTTATACCCACCAACAGAGCGGCAACGGCAGCAAGCTGCTGGTCGATCTGGATAAGAAGCCAGATAACCAGTACGCTACCGATGAACCAGACAAGCCGCCAGAATGCCAGTCGATTATGTTTTTTCTGGGCAACCCGTTCGGCATGGCTAAATTGCTGTTGACGCTGGAGGAATATAGTTTCGGGCATACAATACGGTCGGTTTACCAGAGTAGTAGTAACCGGGAATTACAGTCTATAAATAGCAGGATTTTTACCCATTACTGATTACACCCCTGACAAACCCCCTGAATCAGCAGATTCGTTTCTTTCCGATCGTACCCTTTAGGTAGGGTAATAACCGGAATAACAACATCATCCAGGCAAGTCGTTTGACCACAAGCTTCGCACTTAAAATGGATGTGGTCGTGGTGATGGTGGCCATCCGCGCAGGTTTCCCGGCAAAGGGCATATTTTGTCCCCCCTTCATCGTCCAGCACTTTGTGCAGTAACCCTTTGTCCAGAAATGTTCGCAATGTACGGTAAATGGTTACCCGGTCATGAGCGGGGCCGAGACCATTTTCAACATCGTGGTGTGCCAAAGCACGACCAGCGTTCAGAAACAAATCAAGCACTTCCTCACGCCCGTTGGTGTGGCGCAGGTTGAATTGTTTCAGCGTTTTAGAAGCAATGGTCATGGTCTTTAACGTTCGTTATTCGGCGTTTGTCGTTGAAAAACCAACTACAAGCTATTCTCTGTCGTTTCAAACTGTAGCTTCACCAGGTTTGCGTAAATTCCATCTTCCTGCAAAGCGAGTTCGTCGTGGGTACCAGATTCGGCAATCTGTCCTTCGTTTATGACATAAATTCGATCTACTTTGCGGATAGTTGCCAGGCGGTGGGCAATAATAATCGTCGTTCGGTTCTTCATCAGTTCGTCCAGAGCTTCCTGCACCAACCGTTCCGACTCGGCATCGAGCGAACTCGTTGCTTCGTCCAGAATCAGAATAGCCGGGTCTTTCAGGATAGCCCGGGCAATAGCGATTCGCTGCCGTTGACCGCCCGACAGTTTAACGCCCCGTTCACCCACAATGGTTTGTAAACCTTCGGGAAACGAGTCAATAAACTGAAGCGCATTCGCTTTACGGGCTGCCTCACGTATTTCGGTTTCTGAAGCCCCGGCCTTACCGTACTGGATATTTTCCATTATCGTACCACCAAAAAGCATGACCTCCTGGGGCACTACAGCAATGTTCTTCCGTAGCTCCGTAACGTTAAAGCCGGCCAAATCGCGACCATCAACAGTAATCTTTCCGCTACCTACCGAGTAATACCGCATCAGCAGTTGAACAATCGTGGATTTACCAGCTCCACTCTGCCCAACCAACGCAATTTTACGACCAGAAGCTACGGAAAGCGAGATGCCTTTCAGCACAGTTATATCGGGACGGGATGGGTAGGAGAACTGGACATTCGTAAACTCAACGTTGCCCTGAACGGGTACAAACAGAGGAACCTCTTCGGTAGCGTTCACTTCCGAATGCTCTTCCAGAATTTCCAGAATTCGTTCCGATGAACCAATCGTTTTCTGCAACTGAGCGTACAAATCGCCCATTCCGGCCACAGAGCCCCCAATGAACGTGGTGTATACAATAAACGTCAGCAAGTCGGCAAAGGGCATTTCATTCGACAGTACCAATGAACCGCCGTACCAGACAACACCGATAATGCCGCCGAAAAGGGCAAAAATGATGAACGAAACAAACACACCCCGGAACTTGGCGGCATGCAGTGCTGTATCGACAACCAGTTGCAGGGCCGAGCCATAACGATTTATTTCCAGCTTCTCGTTGGTAAAGGCTTTCACCACGTTGACCGATTGTAGTGTTTCCTCAACGATGATGTTTGCCTGAGCCAATAAATCCTGCGCCTTTTTTGACAGACTGCGGATGAACCGGCCAAAGATCATGGCGGCAACAATGATGATCGGAAAGGTAGCCAGCATAAACAGCGTCAGCTTCCAGGAAACATAAAAAATGATGGCCGTACCAATCGTGAGCGTCCCTATCTGCCGAAACAGTTCGGCCACCGTTAGAGTCAATACATCCTGCAACTGTGAAATGTCGGACGAAATACGGCTGGTCAATTCGCCAACTCGCCGTTGTTCGAAAAACGGAATGGGGAGTGTGATGATTTTACTATACGTTGACCGGCGCACATCGGCCATCGCCCGCTCACTTACCTGAGAAAAGAAGTAAATACGGAAGAAGGAAAAAATAGCCTGCGCTATCAGGACGCCGACAAAAAACAGCGTTACCTGATTGAGCGTAAAAGCCGATTTCCCCTGAATAACGCTGGTAATCTGACCAATGAGTAAACCAAAACTCATGGTTGTACCCGTCGACAGAATCAGGAACAAAAACCCAACAATGTATTGAGTCCGGTACGGTTTTACGAACCGGAATATGCTCAGTGCTTTCTTTACTCCCTCGCTGCTTAGTTTCTTTTTATCTTCCGGATTGGCTTCTTCACCAAAACTTCGTCCTCGTTTTGCCATAGTTACTGGTAGTTGGTAAACGGTCTGTAATCAGGGAATCCATTGCACTATGCTTTTAGCTGTCCATACCCCATTACAAACCAATCATTCTTTTTGTCCTTTATAGCCTGACTGTTCAAAAATCTGCCGGGCATCGGCGTTTCGCATCAGTTCGGCAATGCTCACACCGGGGTGTTCATCATGGTATTTTCCGACAATTCGCCACCCCAGCCAGCGACCGATAGCCCCGGGAGCAGCCTGACCGATTTCGGCGGTAAACGGCCTTTCGTTCAAATATCGCTGTTTTATAGCCGGATTCGTCTGATACAACAACTGATTATCAATAAAATATGCCCAAACAACGTCCTGGGCATTAAACGTTTGGGTCAGTTGCTTGTCTGAGTAACCGATGATTAAACTATCTGGTACCTCAGGCAACATGTTTTTGGTAAATACATACCCTTTGCCATAATAAATCATATCGGCCAGCATGGTTTGGTCGGTACGGTTGGTGGCATTGTATTTATCTGAAATGGCAAAAACAATGGCCGGAACGATGTAATCTTTAGCGTAACGGCGTAATATGTATTGTGGGTATTCTGGCCCCTGTGGGCGATATTTCGCCTTCGGACCGGCAAAGTAATCGAGCCCAATTACGATAAGGCTATCCGTAACGACCAGATCAGGTCCCATAAAGCCTGTTACAACGGTAACAACGTTAGGGGAATTAAAGTCAGGAAAGTCTTTTTTGATGTTGGAAAAAGCTCCGGCCAGTTCTGCACGCAGGTCGGCCATGTCGCCAAACTGGTTCTGCACCTGCTGGTTAAAAGTAAGGAGATCTGGATTGGAAGCCCGGTTAGTCAATTCGTGGACCAGCGCTGTATCATTTCCGGCACCGTTCGCGTTAAAATACAATTGAGCAACGGCCGGATACTGATTTAGCAGCGCCCGAATACTATCGGGCGACTTACTGGAAGAGAGTTGCTTATCGAGCCGAACAAACGCTATATCTTCGCTCTTCTGACACGAAGCGAACAGAAACAGACAAAAAATCCCCGCCAGGGCTGCGCGTAGGTGCATGAAATGGGGTTGTTTTCAATATAGAAAACGTGCAAAATTATGAAAAAAGTTGCAGGGTTAGGGCTGATTTTGGTTCTCTGGGTTGGTAGCCCCGGTTGGGCACAAACGGCTTCGAACGCATTATACAAGTTACGGACGAAAGAATCCAGCGTAACGGAAAAGCGATTCCGCAAAATTCTGGGTGACAACTACGACGGTCAGGACCAGAACAGGCGGGACTACGAAGATGATAGAAAGGGCCGTAAACGCAAAAAAGACCAGCGAGCCAATGACCAGGCGGAGAATAACGGGTACGGTTCCGGCCCTGATTATGCCTGGCCAACGCACCTCATTGAGATGAGCATCCGTTTCGCTCCTTCGCTCGACCTGAATACGGCCGAAGGCAAAGGGGCGTATGCCGGTTTTCAGAATAATGGACCCGGGGTTCGAATGAGTGTTGGCCCTACACTGGATTACTTTTTCTTTAAAAACCGCTATGCGTTCAGTAGCGGCCTTTGGTACACCATAAAGCGGTCTGGCTTTCAGATGCCCGGCACATTCGGTCAGGCTCGCTGGAATCCGGGTGTCCCCGAAAAAGAATCTGTATACAATTTACAGTACCTGCAAATTCCGGCTACGGTGAAACTGTTCGCCAATAACATCGCGCCTAACATTCGCCTATACGTGCAAACCGGTGGTTTGTTCAGCATTAAGTTGGCGGAGAAAGCACTGGATCAGGCCCGGAATGGCCTCTACACAGCTGAAAACGGCACAAGCAGGCAATATGGTTTTGGCGATATTGAGTTGCTGCTTGGCACGGGCATTCAGTACAAAATTAACCAGAACAATGCGGTCAACATCGGTATGAGTTACCAGCGCGGATTGATAAACATAGCTCGTGGCAATGATCTGATTTCTAAAAGCCGTATTGTTTCGATGGAGCTAGGGTTCCGGTTTTGATGGTCATTCATACGCTATGTCACAGCCGCATTTCTACCCCCTGCTCCTTCAGATAGCGCTTTAAAACGGGAATGTCGATTTCTTTGAAGTGAAAGATGCTGGCTGCCAACCCTGCATCTGCTTTGCCGGTAGTGAACACGTCGACAAAGTGCTCCATTGACCCGGCTCCACCCGATGCGATAACGGGAATATTAGCCGCGCCTGAAATTTGAGCAGTCAAGTCAAGGGCAAAACCGGCTTTGGTACCATCCGTATCCATTGATGTCAGCAGTAGTTCGCCAGATCCCCGTTCCTCAACTTCTTTAGCCCAGGCAATTGTCCGTAATTCCGTTGGTCGACGACCGCCATGCGTGTGAACAATGTGCTCACCATTCACATACCGCGTATCAATGGCTACCACAATGCATTGGCTACCAAATTCCAGTGCCAGTTCGTTCACCAGATCGGGATTGCGAACGGCGGAGGAGTTGATCGAAATTTTATCGGCTCCCGCGTTGAGCAGTGCCGATACATCGGCAATGGACGAAATACCACCACCCACCGTAAACGGAATATTAATAGTATGTGCCACATTCCGTACCAGTTCAATCAGCGTCTTCCGTTCGTCGACGGTTGCGGTGATATCCAGAAAAACCAATTCATCGGCACCCTGCTCGGCATAAATAGCAGCCAGGGCGACGGGGTCACCGGCGTCGCGAAGATTAATAAAGTTAGTCCCTTTCACAGTACGTCCGTCTTTAATATCAAGGCAGGGAATGATGCGTTTTGTGAGCATTTCTACTAAAAGTAAAAAGTCTAGTTTGTCGAGTGAAACAACGTTGCCAGTTCATTCAGGATAGCAACCACGTTTTGTAGTTCGGCGATATTCGGTTTATAACGGATGTATAGCTCTGGATTGCTGAAACTGTAAATTCTATATTCATTTACACTAAACACCTCGAAGTAGTAACTCTCACCATCACTAATAAGTACATTGTTGTTCCTGTT
Organism: Spirosoma spitsbergense DSM 19989; assembly: GCF_000374085.1. Lineage (GTDB taxonomy): Bacteria > Bacteroidota > Bacteroidia > Cytophagales > Spirosomataceae > Spirosoma > Spirosoma spitsbergense. Next base: position 19,807 of record NZ_KB893601.1, read on the forward strand.
TCGTTTGGCATGAACACTCACACTGCCATCAGCATCTACACTTGTCCATGTTGAGTCTTTGGGCGGACGGGGAAATAGTTTGTCATGGATGGAACCCTGGTCAGGCAACGTTAGAATATTGCGATGTAGCAATTGCTCCCAAAAGTCAGTTGTAATAGGAATTGTCGGTTTCAAGCGCACTGCTCTTTTGAAGCCGTCTTCATCGGAGTTGATAACGTACTTAGCTGCTGACAGCAACTTTTTCTTCTTTGACAGCACGTAAAGCATTTGGGCATCCCCAAACCTCAGTCCCTGCTGATTCCATATCCGAATTTCGCAATCATTTTTAGCTAGTTTCGGCGTTTTCAAGCGCATTTTGCGGGCAAGCTTTTCGAACCGCTGTTGAGGAGACAGCCTATTTTGACTAACTACAACCAGTGGCATTGACAGGTAAAAGCTAAAAAAAATAATGCCCCAACGTGTCATCAGCTTCGCGTTTTAAATCCCACTAATCTTCTGCAACTCATTCAATGTCACCCGTCCTTCATAAATAGCTTTGCCCACGATGACACCGAAAACACCCATATCAGCCAGGGTTTCGATGTCGGCCATGTTACTTACGCCACCGCTGGCAATAATCTGTAAATCAGGAAAACGGTCCTGCATATTCCGATATAGTTCAAATGAAGGCCCCTGTAGCAATCCGTCTTTGGCTACATCGGTGCTGATAACATACTTGATTCCCTTATCAACCCATTGTTCCAGAAAGTCATAAATCCAGACATCAGTCCCTTCCTCCCAACCACTGACGGCGATTTTTTCATTTTTTGCATCGGCCCCCAGAATAATTTTCTCCGGGCCATGCCCCGATAGCCACCGTTCCAGCACATCGGGTTGCTTTACGGCAACACTACCGCCTGTAACCTGCTTGGCTCCACATTCGAATACAATCCGCAAATCCTCATCCGATTGAACGCCCCCGCCAAAGTCTACGTGAAGGCTTGTTTGAGACGCTATCAACTCCAATACTTTCCAGTTGATAACCCGTTTTTCTTTAGCACCATCAAGGTCAACGAGGTGCACTCGCTTCAACCCAGCCCCTTCAAATTGCTTGGCTACTTCGAGCGGTCGGGCGTTGTATTCTTTCTTCTGGTTATAATCGCCCTGAGTTAGCCGAACGGCTTTACCATCAATAAGGTCGATTGCAGGAATGATGTACATGAGTAATGCGGACCTTCTGTCCGGCTGTTATGATGTTTGTTCTTACTGTAGGTTCAGGAAATTCTCCAGAATGCGCTGCCCAACATCCCCACTTATTTCTGTGTGAAACTGGGCAGCGTAAAAATTATCGCGGTGAAGCATAGCACTGAATGGTCGAACATAGTCGCAGATAGCCGTTGTTTCCGGACAAACATCAGCCGCGTAACTATGGACAAAGTAGACGTAATCATTCGGCTTTACCCCTTCCGTCAATGGTCCCTGCAACGAGTGGATGTTATTCCAACCCGTATGGGGCACTTTGAACCCTGGCGTAGCGGGGAAACGCCGAACGTCGATATCAAAAATACCCATGCACGTTGTATCGTTCTCTTCCGAATGCCGGCACATGAGCTGCATACCCACACAGGTACCTAGCACAGGCTGTTTTAGAGACGGTATCAGTTTATCCAGCCCGCGTTCCCGCAGATAAGCCATGGCCGTACTCGCTTCGCCAACACCCGGAAAGATAACCTTATCGGCCGACCGGATTTCCGCTTCGTCATCCGTTAGTAGGTAGCTTGCTCCCAATCGTTCCAGCGCATACATAACCGACTGAACGTTACCAGCATTGTATTTTATAATGACCGTTTTCATAAAGTAAAAGCCCGGCTCCTTGGCAGAACCGGGCTTTGTATATTGTGGAAATCAGAATTGTCTATCCGAACTCACAAACAAGCGCATCTCGTTCTGCTGCGTTATCGCTCAGAATGGTGATGCCAATGTGTTGTTTGTTGTAAAATCATGGGGGCAAATGTAAAGTCTCCTGGCTGTATTTCAAAACAAACTCCCCTGTACCACTTTGGGCTGCAGGACCGGTTCGCGCAAATTCAGGCCACAATGCTTGTTTAGTTCGCGAACCCAGTATAGAATCAACTCGGGGGCGGTATCGTTGTCTCCACCGCCGTGAATGAATAGATAAGCTGTTTGCAAGCCTTTGTCAAACCACGTTTTGAGCCGTTGTATCCAGGCATCGGTGCGGGTATAATCGGTTGGGTGCCCTTCACAGGCATTGAAACGCAGGGTTAGTACAGGACTGCTTAGTCCCATATGCAGTACGTCGCGTCTGCCTGCCACATCGGTGATGAGTACGTGCCGGTGCATCTGATAGAGCCGTTCCAGCGTTTGCTGCCACACCGCTCCTTTGCTAAACCAATCGGGATGCCGGAATTCGACAGCGACATCCAGTTCATCGGGCAAACGTTTAAGGTACGATTCCAGCACAGGCCATTTATCAGGGCCAAAATTGGGCGGTAATTGCAGAAACGTCATTCCCAAATACTCTTCCAGATTCAATACGGCATTCACAAACTCTTCGGTCAGTCCTTCCGTAGCAACTAGTTGGCGTTCATGACTGATTATCTGCGGAAATTTAGGACAGTACGTGAATTTTTCGGTGGCTTCCGTTTTCCACTTTTCAATCATCCCCGCTGTTGGAATCTGATAGTGCGTCAGATTAAGTTCAATTGTGTTGAATTGCCGGGTGTAGTAATACAGAAAATCGCGCTCCTTCGCATTCGATGGATAGACTTTACCCACGTAGTCTTTATTCGCCCATATTGGTCCGCCAATGTACACCGTGGGTTGCCAGTTCAGGCTATGATTGGTCGGTTCAACGGCAGCCCAAATCCTGGCGTTGAACGGCGAACCGGGTGGTAGCGTGAAATTCGCAGTTTCTATGTTCTGTATTTTTCCAAATTCCATAGCTGAATAGACGAAGAGTAGCAGTAAAACGGGCAAAGACCGGCTTTCGTTTTTTCGCCCTATCCAATTTAGTTAATTTTGCCCATTATTCGCAGCCCAAACGCTGGATTTTACTGGATGGTCTTTCCTGTAAATCCGGTCTGGTTGAGCATCATTAGCTATATGATTTCAAAGACATACGCCCCCCAGGAAATAGAAGAAAAATGGTATCAGTACTGGCTTGACAATCAGTTTTTCAAGTCCACTCCTGATACCCGCGAACCCTACACAGTTGTTATCCCACCCCCTAACGTAACGGGTGTGTTACACATGGGCCACATGCTGAACAATACCATTCAGGATGTACTGGTCCGGAAAGCGCGTATGGAAGGTAAGAATGCCTGCTGGGTACCAGGCACAGACCACGCCAGCATTGCTACCGAAGCAAAGGTAGTTGCCATGCTGAAAGAGCGGGGCATAAATAAGCACGATTTAACGCGCGACGAATTTCTGGAATACGCCTGGGAATGGACCCATAAGTACGGCGGTATCATTCTCCAGCAGCTTCGTAAACTGGGTGCTTCCTGCGATTGGGACCGGACCCGCTTTACGATGGAACCTGATTTGCACGACTCCGTCATCGACGTATTTGTTGACCTCTACAACAAGGGTCAGATTTACCGGGGCGTTCGCATGGTTAACTGGGACCCACAGGGAGGAACGGCGGTTTCGGATGAAGAGGTCATTACAAAAGAAATTCAGCAAAAGCTGGTTTACATCAACTATGAAATAGCCGGGTCTAACGATCAGTATAAAGAATATATTACCATTGCTACTGTTCGCCCGGAGACGATTATGGCCGATGCCGCTATTGCCGTAAATCCGAACGATGAACGGTATAAACACCTGCATGGCAAAAAAGCAATTATTCCGCTTATCAACCGCGAAATCCCGATCATCACGGACGAGTACGTAACCATGGATTTTGGTACGGGAGGCTTGAAGGTTACCCCGGCTCACGATCCCAATGACTATGCGCTGGGTATTACGCACAATCTGCCCGTTCTGGACATTCTAAACGATGATGGTACCCTGAATGAGAAAGCGCAGATTCTGGTTGGGCAGGATCGTTTCGCGGCCCGGAAAGCAATCATCAGGTTGTTGGAAGAATCAGGCAATCTGGTTAAAACAGAAGACTATAAATCCAACGTTGGTACATCTGAACGTACGGGAGCGGTAATCGAGCCGAAACTCTCGTTGCAGTGGTTCCTGAAAATGGATGAACTGTCTAAGCCTGCCCTTAAGAATGTGATGGACGATACCATTCAACTCGTTCCGGCCAAGTTTAAGAACATGTACCGTGTCTGGATGGAAAACGTCCATGACTGGTGCATTAGCCGTCAGCTTTGGTGGGGGCAGCGCATTCCGGCTTTTTACATGCAGGATGGAACCATCATCGTGGCAAAAAATAAACATGAGGCTTTGGAGAAAGTACAGCATGAAAAACTGCTGTTTGCCATGACTGAAGCCGACCTGACGCAGGATGAAGATGTATTGGATACCTGGTTCTCCTCCTGGCTCTGGCCCATGTCGGTTTTCAACGGCCTGAAAGACCCCGATAATGCCGATATCAATTATTATTACCCGACCAACGATCTCGTTACGGCTCCCGAAATCCTGTTTTTCTGGGTAGCCCGAATGATTATTGCCGGTTACGAGTACCGCGGTGAAGCCCCGTTCAAAAACGTATACCTGACCGGTATTGTACGAGATAAACTCGGTCGGAAAATGTCGAAATCACTCGGTAATTCACCCGATCCGCTCGACCTGATCGACAAATACGGTGCCGACGGTGTGCGAACCGGTATGCTATTCAGTTCAGCGGCTGGCAATGACCTGATGTTCGACGAGAAATTAGTAGAACAGGGCCGGAATTTCAGTAACAAAATATGGAATGCGTTCCGGTTGGTGAAGGGCTGGACAGTTGATTCTTCGTTACCGCGAGTTGCTCAAAATGATTTGTCTATTGCCTGGTTTGAAGCCAAATTCAATCAAACACTCACCGAGGTTGAAGACCTTTTTAGCAAGTTTAGAATTTCCGATGCCCTGCAAACCATTTATAAGCTGATATGGGACGACTTCTGTTCGCAGTACCTTGAACTGATCAAGCCAGCTTTCGAGCAACCCATCGACCAGATTACGTATGATGCAACTATTAATTTCTTTGAGAAACTAATGGGTTTAGCGCATCCGTTCATGCCGTTTATTACGGAAGAAATCTGGCAGGATATTCGCAAAAGAGAGGCTGGCGAAAGTATTTGTGTTACCCCATTCCCGAAGCCGGGAGTCATTGACCAGCAAATACTGGCCTCCTTCGAGGAATTCTTCGAAGTAATTTCCAACGTACGAAATGTTCGTAATGCCAAACAGATTTCACCAAAAACGGCTTTACCACTTACGATTAGAACGGTATTGCCTGACCGATTCCATCTGTTTGAGTCGCTGATACGCAAGATGGCTAACGTTTCAGCGATCGGCTACGTTAGCGATTTATCCGATACTGAGGCTTCGGCCAGCATATCTTTCCTGATAAAGAGCGATGAGTTTTTCGTGAATATTGCTGGGCAAATCGATACGGAACAGGAACTTACCAATACCCGCAAGGATTTGGACTATAACATTGGTTTCCGTGATTCGGTACTAAAAAAACTATCGAATGAGAAGTTTGTGGCCAATGCAAAGCCTGACGTTATTGAGCGTGAACGCCAGAAATTGGCTGATGCAGAAGCAAAAATTCAATCACTGAAGCAACGTATTACCGATTTGGGAGCTTAGCAGTTCGTGTAATATGAGTTTACTTATTGGCTGGGTTTCAAGGTACCAGTAGCACCTCAAAAATTTGTTTTCTATTTTTCTGAAGCAATAATACAATTATTTGGCCAAATAATTGTATTATTGCTTCCTATACCTTGGCTATATAACCATGAACAAGTGCATCTTTCTTGACCGGGATGGTGTGTTGAATGAGGATCGAACTGATTATGTTTATCGGGTCGAAGATTTTGTTATTCCTGAGGGTGTGCCTGAGGCCTTACGTCTATTGAAAGATGCAGGCTATCTGCTCATTGTCATCACGAATCAGGCAGGCATTGCTAAAGGGCTTTACACCCGAAACGACGTGATGACCTGCTACCACTATTTACAGGATCAGTGTGGTAAGCTTATCGATGATATTTATTATAGCCCTCATCACCCAAAATACGATTCGGAATCACTTACCCGCAAACCCGGTTCTTTATTGCTGGAAAAGGCAATGGCGAAGTACAATATCAATCCAGATGCTTCCTGGATGATTGGTGATGCTTTGCGTGATATGCAGGCAGGGAAAAGGGTAGGTGTCCAGACTGTGCTCATTGCGCAGGGTGCAGAAAAGTCAACAGAGTACGATAGCTGTGCCACTAACCTACTGGAAGCCTCACGATTTGTGTTAGCCACTTCATAAAAAAGCACGGCTCAATTTTGTAAACTGAGCCGTGCTTTTTTATGAAGTGGCTATTACTGTTTACACGCGAACTTGAGTGGAAACAGGCTTTTGTACGCTGCCATAGGCCGGACAGTTTGCCTTACGTGCACAGGACCCAAGAGACATTGCTGCTAATACAACAGCCAAAACCATTAATTTTTTCATATAGCTATTATCCATTTGTATCGTTAGTATTCAGACTATTAAACGAAAATAGTGCCAAAATCTATACGAAAACCATACTAGCAGGTCTTAATTTTCCTCCCGCACTAGTTCGACTTCCTCTTCGCGTTCCTCAGCAGCTTCTGTAGCCTCAAGTTCTGTCATACCTGGTTCGGCTCCACCATAGCCCAGAATTTTAAGCATTACTTCGCTATTTTGCTCTGGTGCAAACAGGCGGGAGCGCAGATTTCCCTCTTCGTCTTTGTCTACAATTACGTGCTGTGGGGCCGGAATCAAACAATGTTGTATGCCCCCGTAACCGCCCAATGATTCCTGGTAAGCTCCCGTGTGAAAAAGACCTATATACTGATCTTCAGCCTCCTGATCGAAAATCGGCAGGTATAAGTCGGCGCTATGCGCTTCTGTATTGTAAAAATCGTGCGAATCGCAGGTTAAGCCCCCAAGATTGACTTTCTGGTAGGGATTCTCCCAGTTATTCACCGATAGCATTATATATTTCTGACCCAGTCCCCACGAGTCAGGAAGTTGCGTAATGAATGACCCATCAATCATATACCACAACTCCTTGTCATTCTGTAGTTTTTGGTCAATCACTTTATAAATCACCGCCCCACTTTCGCCGACCGTAAAGGAACCAAACTCGGTGAAAATATGAGGTACCGGAACATTGTTCTTATTACAGATCCACTGAATACTTTCCACAATTTGATCGATCATGGCCTGGTAATCATACGTGAACTGGAAAGACGTTTGAATTGGCATTCCTCCACCAATGTCAATTGAATCGAGGTCAGGGCATATCTTGGCCAGTTCGCAGTATTTATACATGAACCGACTAAGTTCACTCCAATAATAAGCACTATCTTTTATACCCGTGTTGATGAAAAAGTGGAGCATTTTCAGCTTGAACTTTTCATTCGGCTGAATTTTGCTCCGATACAACTCATTTACATCGCTGTACCGAATACCCAGGCGTGAAGTATAGAAAGCAAAATTTGGTTCTTCATCAGTTGCAATACGAAAACCAAAATTGACCGTTTCGGCGGTTATCGAGTTTTCATACGCTTCAATTTCTTTCAGGTTGTCAAGAACCGGTATGCAGTTCGTAAATCCTTCATTAATAAGTTCACTAATGTATTGGGTATATAATGGCCGTTTATAGCCATTACAGATTATATAGGTCCCTTTATTTATCTTTTCAGATTTATAGAGTTCTCTCAGAATCTGAATATCATAGGCTGACGACGTTTCGAGATGCACATTGTTTTTAAGCACTTCATCAAGCACAAACTTGAAATGAGAGGACTTCGTACAATAGCAATATGTGTAATTGCCTTTGTAATTGTAGCGCTTCATGGCATTTCTAAACAGCAGTTTAGCATGCTCAATATGCTCTGTAATCTTCGGCAAGTAGGTCAGTTTCAGTGGGGTACCGTATTGTTTAACAATATCCATCAGTGGAACATTGTTAAACATTAATTCATTGTTCTCAACATTGAACTCCCGGGTTGGAAATTCAAATGTTTGATCAATCAAGTCATAGTATGTCTTCATCCCTTCGTTAAACGTATAAAGTGAGGTAGTTCTATACCAGCGGCAACAATTGTTATTTCAATTTATTATTGTGCGAATACACTTCATTTGGAAAACCGGGTTTTCCAAATGAAGTGTATTCGCACAATAATAAACCAAATTACAGTGGGTTTGATTCGGTGATATGTGAAAATTAACACTTCCGAAACATCTTGAGCTAATGTGCCTATCTGATTAATCAGGCAAACCAAAAAGAAGCCGTACTTTTGTCTCTTTACACTGATTGATTATCGAATGCCAAAGTCCATCCACTTCATTTCTATCGGCGGCAGTGCTATGCACAATCTGGCATTAGCACTCCAGCAGCAAGGTCATACAGTTACTGGCTCCGATGAAACAATTTACGAACCGTCAAAGACACGCCTGCAACAATATGGTTTACTACCTGCTGAAACAGGCTGGTTTCCTGATAAGATTACCACGGCTATCGATGTCGTTATTGTAGGCATGCACGCCCGAAACGACAATCCCGAATTAGCGAAAGCATTAGAATTAGGGTTACCTGTCTATTCCTATCCTGAATACATTTACCAGCAAAGTCGGCAGAAACAACGCGTAGTTATAGCTGGTAGTCATGGCAAAACAACAATTACAGCCATAATTCTTCATGTCTTAAAGTACCATAATCGGGTTTTTGATTACTGGATTGGAGAACCTGTTCATGGTTTCGATACCACTGTTCGATTATCATCTCAGGCACCACTCGTTATTATCGAGGGAGATGAATATGCATCCTCTCCCATCGACTCACGCCCTAAGTTTCTACACTATCAACCTCATATTGCGCTCATCAGCGGTATTGCCTGGGACCATATTAATCTCTACCCAACCTGGGAGGACTACGTTGATCAGTTTGAATCATTGGCTGAAGCAATGCCCAAAGCAGGCATCCTTATTTTTGATGAGTCCGACGATATGCTCGATGTGATTGGACAGAAAGAACGGGCTGACATAACTAAAATTCCTTATTTCCCACACCCGAGTGAAACGACTAATGGTAAAACCCATCTGATTACAAAGCAAAATAATCGGATCGCTATAAATCTGTTTGGTCAGCACAACTTAAAGAACATTGCTGGAGCATTAACTGTGTGCGACCATATAGGTATTACAGAGGAGCAGTTTTACCAGGCTATTCCAACATTTACAAACGTCAGTAAACGGCTGGAGAAAATTGCAGAAAATAATGGCAGGGTTGTTTACCGCGACTTTGCCCATTCGCCCGCTAAAGTCGAAGCAACTACGGAAGCTACGAAGCAAAAGTATCCAGATAAAAGGTTGTTGGCGGCTTTTGAATTGCATTCTTCTAACAACCTAAACAACTCATTTCTAACGCAATATAAAGATACGATGGATGCTGCTGATGAAGCTGTCGTATTCATGGATGCGCACTCACTAAACGATAAGATGTCAGTAGATTCAACTGATATCACAAAAGCTTTTGATCGGCCTGACATGCGTGTTTTCACGAGCGTATCTGCCTTTCAGGACTACTTGCTTCAGCAACGGAATTCGTTTCAAGTATTTTTACTTATGAGTTCAAGTTCATTTGGCGGTATAGATGTTGAAGGGTTAGCGCATCAATTAGCCTAGTAGCAACATTTTTCATTATTCGGATTATTTCCAATACTCTTTTAACTAATTCATGAATAGCATTGTAGTTTACTGCGGATCAAGTGTAGGTAAAAACCCGATTTACAACGAGGTTGCTACTGAACTTGGGGAGAAGATGGCTATCAACAATATTCGTCTTATTTATGGGGGTGGAGGGTTTGGATTAATGGGTAACGTTGCTAATGCTGTTTTAAAGAATGGTGGCGAAGTGACGGGCGTTATTCCAAATTTTCTCGCTAACCTTGAGGTCGCTCACAAAACACTTACTGAATTACATTTTGTTGAAACCATGCATGAACGTAAATTCAAAATGGTTCAACTTTCAAAAGGAGTAATTGCATTACCAGGTGGTTATGGAACGCTGGACGAGCTATTTGAAATCTTGGCATGGCGGCAGCTTAAACTCTATGATGGCCCTATTGGAATCATTAACACGGACGGGTACTATAACCTAATGATTCAGCAACTCGACCGTATGGTGGCAGATGGCTTCTTACGGGTTGAAAACCGTGCCCTGTTGTTAATTGCGGATTCGGTAGATGAGATTTTACAGATGATCAACGATTTCTGGGAGTTGGTTTAATCATTTCTAGAGAAATGAAACAGCTCATCGTCACTGAATTCTACTTTTTCACAAAGCTATTAAACGAAAAAAGACCATTTCTTTTACAAGAAATGGTCTTTTTAATTTCAGTCAGGTGGCACCTTCCTACTCTCCCACCTGTGACAGCAGTACCATCGGCAGTACGGGGCTTAACGGCTCTGTTCGATAAGGTAGAGGTGTTCACCCGCCTAAAAAGCACCAGCCTGATTGACTCTTTCGACCGTTTTACGGGCCAATATTTTTATTCTTTTTCACTACAGAGAGAGACCCTGATAATTTTTATCATTTACTTATTGACTGGTACGTACCAATTAGTTGTAAGACATACGCTAAACGCTTCCGGGGTCATTAGTACGGCTCGGCTCAACGCATCTCTACGCTTCCACCTGCCGCCTATCAACGTCGTCGTCTACAACACCCCTTTATACCGGAACACTCATCTTCAGGCCAGTTTCGCACTTAGATGCTTTCAGCGCTTATCTGATCCCCACGTAGCTACCCGGCCGTGCCTGCGGCCAAACAACCGGTGCGCCAGCGGTGAGTCCATCCCGGTCCTCTCGTACTAAGGACAGATCCCGTCAGTATTCCC
>NZ_KB893602.1 GCF_000374085.1 Spirosoma spitsbergense DSM 19989
CTGGTCATCCATCAGGCGGGCCATGTTGGTAGCTGAAGTTTGGCCGAATGAACTGAGCAGATAGTCTGTATATAAATCAAGGTTCGTTTGCATTACCAAAGATAATTTGTCCACTTAACCACTTTGCGTAACTTCAGTTTTAACTAATAAGCAAGACAAATATCCGTAAGTATTTCTTATTATTTCTATTCGACTCACGATCATTTTACCTGGCTGATTATGAAGACAACGCTTACCATAGGCTCGCACGATTTTTATCTGCTTCGCAATCCGTTGTGCTCTATTGACGAACTGCTGGCATTCAATGATGCCATCAACGCCGGCGACCGGAAAACCTTTGAGGAAACGCTACGCAGCCGGTTTACGAGTCCGCTGTTCAGAGAAGCCATTTATGTGGCCTCCCCCGACCTGTACCGGGAATTCGATAAATGGTTGAATCAGGATAATACGGCTGGTAAGGATAGTGAGCAACTTTTGCTAACCCTCTACAAATACTACCACCGGATGGGTAGCCGCTGTACTCCCTACGGCCTGTTTGCGGGTTGTTCGGCAGGTAAGCTGACTCCTAAACCTACCGCCATATATTTCGATGAGTCGGCTAAGTACCGGAAGCATTCCCGGCTGGATATGAACTACGTGGCCGAACTGGCCGAATCTATTTGTCAGGACCCCGCCGTAAAAGCGCAGCTACGCTATTTTCCCAATACGAGTTTGTACCGCCTGGGCGACAAACTGCGCTACGTTGAATTTCGACTGAAAAATAAACACCGCTCCTATTTCCTGTCGTCGCTCAGTAATACGGATTACCTCGATTCGGTACTGACGGCCGCGAAACAAGGGGCCTACCGGCAGGAGTTAGCCCAAACCCTCGTTTCTGACGAGATTTCTATCGACGAAGCACTCACGTTTATTGACGATATAATTGCCAGTCAGGTACTGGTTAGTGAACTGGAACCAACGGTTACCGGCCCCGAATTTTATGATGTGCTGCTGCATAAACTCGAACAGATCGAGACCAGTAAGGAGACCGCCCAAAAACTTCGGGAAATAAAAGAACTATTGCAGGATCAGCAGGATGACCCGACCAAGTACCGTAATCTGACTACCCTGATCAATACCAGTTTTGTGCATACCAACGCGAAGGATCTGATTCAAACGGATTTATTTTTCAACACGACTCAAAACCAGTTGAATGAATCTGTAACCCAGACCCTGACGCAGGATCTCGATAAGCTCTTCATCCTGAGCCGCCGGAATACGAACAGCAACCTCGACACGTTTAAAAAGCGATTCTACGACCGCTATGAAGAGCAGGAAGTACCGCTTTTGCTGGTACTGGATGCCGAATCAGGCATTGGTTACGGCGACGTAGCGGGCAGCCGGGCCGATCACCTGCCGCTCATCGATGATCTGGTGCTACCGGCAGGGGATAAAAAATCGACCGTGGCCTGGGATAAGGCCGATAAATTTAAGTTTGATGCCTACAAAAAGGTCATTGCGCATGGACAGCAACACCTTACCCTAACCGACGCAGACCTGAACATTTTGGGATCACCTGCCGAAAAACGCCAGATTCCCGACAGCTTTTTCGTGTTCGGTACGTTGCTGGCCAATTCGGCGGAGGCATTGGATCAGGGTACGTTTCAGTTTAATCTGTCTGCCTGTAGTGGCCCTTCGGCTGTTAATCTGCTGGGCCGGTTTTGCCACGGCAGTGAGTCGCTTACCAGCCAGGTAAAGGAATGCATTACCTACGAAGAGCAGCATAATCCCGATGCCATCTACGCCGAAGTGGTGCATCTGCCCGAAGCCCGGATTGGTAATATTCTGATGCGTCCATCCCTGCGGCAATACGAAATTCCGTATTTAGGAACGGCTTCGGTCGATGCCGACCATGTTATTCCGCTCGACGATCTGATGGTATCCGTTCCTTATGGCTCCCGGATTGTACTGCGCTCAAAAAAACACAACAAAGAAGTGATTCCCCGCCTTACATCGGCGCACAACTACGGTAAAGGCGTTATGGTGTATAAGTTTTTGTGCGATTTACAGAGCTACGGGCTTCACAGTAGCATTTTCTGGGAATGGGGCGTGCTGGGCGACCAGCCTTTTTTACCCCGCGTAACCTATAAACACGTGATCCTGAGCCGGGCACAGTGGCGTTTTAGCCTGGACGAACTGCCCGAACTGAACGACAAAAATAAACATACGGATAGTACCGTTGTGTTCAATACCCTCCGCCAGGACCGGAAAATGCCCCGGTATGTAACGCTGGTGGAAGCAGACAATGAATTGCTGATCGACCTGGAGAGTCAGTATGCCTGCCGGATCCTGCGGGACAAGCTACGAAAACGGCGTAAAATCGTGCTGGCCGAATTTCTGGGAATGCCCGAAAATTGCTTCGTCAGCGATGGGGGTGGTCGCTACACCAATGAGGTGGTTATTCCATTCAGGAAGTTCCATTCGGATACGGTCCAGACAGTGTTGAAGACAGTGCAGCCGACTCCGATACGCCGAACCTTTGCCCCCGGCAGTGAGTGGTTGTACCTAAAACTGTATGCGGGTACCAAAACAGCCGAACGGTTGCTCACCTCCGCCATCAAACCCCTGACAGAGCAATTGCTGGCCGACGATGTGATCGACAAATGGTTTTTTATTCGCTATCGGGATACGGACGAGCACCTGCGCCTGCGCTTCCACAACGGAACCGACCGCAACTTTTTCAAAAAAGCCCTCGAAGCAACGCACAATAGCCTGCACGATTATCTGACCGAGGGGCTGATCTACAAAATACAGACCGATACGTATCGGCGTGAAGTCGAACGCTACGGGGTGGGTACCGTTGCCCTGGCCGAAGATCTGTTTTTCAACGACAGCGTGGCCATTGTCAATGTTCTCGACATGCTCGATGGCGATGCCGGGGAGCGCTATCGCTGGTTATTGGCACTACGGGGTATCCATGCGCTCATGGACGATTTCCAGTACGACCTACCGGAAAAACACCGGATAATCACCCAGATGCGGGATAATTTTTTCCGTGAATTTGGCGGAGGAACACCACTGATGGTTCAGTTGAACGATAAGTACCGGGCCGTTTCCAGAGAGATTCAGCAGTTCATGAATCCTGCAAACGACCAGGCTAACGACATTGCCGAAGCCGTAGCCATGTTTGAGACACGCTCGCAGCAAAACGAACGAATTATCCGGGATATTTTCGCCGTTCAGCAACACTACGCCGATGCCCTGCAACCCGATGACCTGCTGCCGAGCTATATCCACATGTTTGTGAACCGGATGTTTATTTCTAATCAGCGGGCGCACGAACTGGTGATTTATCACTACCTGAGCAAATATTACGAATCGCTTGTAGCCCGCAGCAAAGCGCCTACTCCCCGGCAGGTAGTACCTGCCGTAAACGCCTGATAATCATGCCTGCCCAACCCGAAATAAGAAGCGAAGAAATTCAGGATATTATGCACCGTACACCGGCCTGGTTAACCCGGTGGGGCATTACGGTACTACTCCTGATTCTGGCCGGCGTCCTGACCGGAGCTTCCTACATTGCCTATCCCGATACCGTTTCGGCTAACCTGATGATCGACTTTCAGGAAAAGCCCGTTACGATAATTGCCCCTGCCTCTACCACCATCCGGCAAACCCTGATTCATGACCGTTCATCTGTCCGGAAAAACAGCACCCTACTGGTATGCTCTAACGGTGATAGGGTACGGGCACCCATTACCGGCATGGCTCATCTGATGATGCAGCCCAACACCCGAAAGACCATAATGGCGGGGGAAACGCTGGCCATCATTGTTCCGGCAACGAATCAATACCGGGTCCGGGGGCAATTGCCCGTAGAGGGGTCGGGTAAAGTTGAGGTGGGACAGCGGGCCATCATCCAGTTGGACGCTTATCCGCACCAGGAATTTGGCTCCCTATTGGGTACGGTGGAAACCATATCGCCTATTGAAGAAAACGGGTATTACGCTGTTCAATTCTCGCTGCAACGGGGGCTGGTGACCCAGAAAGGCAGGCAGATCGGGAGTCATACGCATCTACGGGGGAAAGCCAGTATTCTGACCAGTGAACGCAGTTTATTAAGCCGCATTTTTGAAATCATATAACCTGAACAGGATGACTAACTACTCAATTTCACTGAAACGCCTGAGCTTCCTGACGGGGTTACTCGTCCTTCCCCTGGTAGCCCGGAGTCAGGAGGGCCTTGTTTACCAGACGCCACCTGCCGAAATGTTGGATCTGTTACTGGCCCCGCCTACGCCTAACATCAATCTGTCCCCAAAAAATGATTACCTGCTCCTGCTGGAACGGGCTGCTCTACCGACGATTGAGGAACTGGCAGAGCCGGAACTTAAGCTGGGGGGGCTTCGTATCAATCCTGCCAATAATGGGCAAAGCCGGGTGGGTAGTTACGTGAAACTAACCCTGAAACGGGCTAATACACTGGAACAGATACCCGTTCGGGCCTTCCCGGCGGGTCGCTTCACCGATTTGCGCTGGTCGCCAGATGGAACGAAGTTTGCCTTCGTCTTACTCAAATCCGATCAGATCGAACTATGGATGGTGGATGTCACTCAGCAGCAGGCCCGCCGATTGATCGGTTCGGTAAACGACATCATTTCGGGCGAACCCTATCAATGGGCACCCGATAGCCGTTCGGTTGTGGTTAAAGTGGTCGACAACCAGCGTAAAACACCACCACAGCCGTTACCGGTGCCACATGGACCAACGATACAGGAAAGCCTGGGCAAAAAAGCTGCCGCCCGGACGTACCAGGATTTGCTCAAAAATCCGTACGATGAGGCTTTGTTTACGTATTATTTGTCGTCCCGGCTGGTGCGTGTAACCCTAACGGGGGAGAGCCAGCCCGTATTACCCGCCAGTGTACTGACCAGTTTTGGCTTCTCACCCAATGGTCAGTATTTATTGGCCGTCCGGTTGCGAAAGCCGTATTCATACCTGACAACCTACAGTAACTTTCCGAAAGACATCGATGTGATCAGTCCGGCAGGTCGGCTTGTCAAACGACTGGCGTCGGTACCGCTTATGGAAACTGTACCACTGGGTTTCGATGCCGTCAGGCCGGGGATGCGTTCGATAAGCTGGCGGTCCGATGTACCGGCCACCTTAGTCTATGCCGAAGCGCAGGACGGGGGGGATCCGGCAAAAAAAGTAACCATTCGGGATCGGGTTTATGTACTTTCGGCCCCGTTCACAACCCCAAAATTGCTGACCAGCTTAACCGGGCGTTATCAATGGATGAGTTGGGGGCACGACAGTCTGGCCCTCCTGGCCGAAGGCTGGTGGAAAACACGTAACCAGAAAATGTGGCTCCTTAATCCTGCCGATACGAGTGCCGGGGACCGATTACTGTTTGACATGGACACCGAAGACCAGTACAAAGACCCCGGTTATCCCATTGTGGCCTATAATAAGGCAGGACGCGAAGTGTTATTAACTACCCCCGACAAACAATGGCTTTATTTCGTGGGCGATGGTGCTTCGCCAACGGGTAAGCATCCGTTTGTCAATCGGGTAAACATAGTCACCCACGAACAGCGTGAACTGTGGCGCTCGCAGGACCCGTACTACGAACGGCCGGTCGATGTGCTGGATGCGTCGGCCAACCAGATACTCATCCGGCGTGAATCGGTTAGTGACCCGGCCAATTACGTTATTCGCGATCTGGTCCGGCAAACGGAAAAACCGCTTACTACCTTTCCGCATCCCTATCCGGCACTGAAAGAAATTAAGAAGGAAGTGTTAACCTATGAGCGGAAGGATGGCGTTAAACTACGGGCTAAGGTTTATTTGCCGGTGGGTTACTCCCCCGATAAAGGCCGGTTGCCGGTGCTGATCTGGGCTTACCCGCGTGAGTACAAGAATGCCGATGCGGCTGGTCAGGTAAAAGATTCTCCGTATCAGTTTACCCGGCTCAGCTGGTCCGGTCCGCTTTACTGGCTGACGCAGGGCTACGCCGTTGTAGATGACCCCGACCTGCCGATCATTGGCCAGGGCGATGCACTACCAAATGATACGTACGTCGAGCAGTTGACCGCCGGGGCCGAAGCACTGGTTGATGCGTTAGTCAACCAGAACATTGCCGATCGGAATAGAATTGCCATTGGCGGACATTCATACGGGGCTTTTATGACGGCTAATCTGCTGGCTCATACTACTTTATTTGCAGCTGGTATTGCCCGTAGTGGTGCCTATAACCGCACGCTGACCCCGTTTGGTTTCCAGGCCGAAGAACGAACAATCTGGAATGCGCCCGATGTGTACAGCCGGATGTCGCCCTTCATGTATGCCGACAAGATTAAAACGCCCCTACTCATCATGCACGGCGAAGCAGACAATAATTCGGGGACGTTTCCGCTGCAAAGTGAGCGGTTATACAATGCCATCAAAGGCAATGGGGGCACGGTTCGTTACGTGCAGCTACCGTTGGAGAGCCACGGTTACTCGGCCAAAGAGTCTATCCTGCACACCTTGTGGGAAATGAATACCTGGCTGGACAAATACGTTAAAAATGCACCTGCCGGAGTGGAAACGTCCATGAAAAAGACGGAATGATCAACTCCTCCTGTCAGGCAAAGAAATTCCTGATGAAGAGATAAGAGTCATCATCACTGACAACTAAAAAAAGACCCTGAATTTCAGGGTCTTTTTTTAGTATCTGTGTATTCGGGGTTAATTTTTGCCCATACGGGCCGTCTCTAACCCTGTATTCACTTCAGGTTAATAATTTTTATCGGGACCTAAATTTGTATACCGGCTATTGCCCGTTCCACGGCCCGGGCGTTCGCTCGTATTCCCCGTTTTGTTTGGGCTACTGCTATGTCCATCACGCCGGCCGGGCGCAGATCTGTCCTGACTGGCGGGACGGCTTTGCGAAGTGGCGCGGGGTTGCTCCCGATTGCCCGGCGTTTCGGTCCGGCGGTTGTTATTATTGTCATCCCTGCGAAACGATCCCTGGTTTGATGAACCGTTAGAACGACCACCACCCTGCCTGCCTGCGTTTCGGCCCTGTCCCTGCCGTTGCGGGGGAGCGGGCGTTACTTTAGTTGTGTCGAAATCAGGGGGGAACGGATGGTTTTCAATGATTGGCACCCGCTTGCCAATCAGTTTATGGATGTCGCGCAGGTATTCCGTTTCTTCTTCGTCGCAAAACGAGAGCGCAATGCCATCGTGCCCCGCCCGGCCCGTCCGGCCAATGCGGTGTACGTACGTTTCAGGAATGTTGGGCAGTTCGTAATTGATTACATGCGAGAGTTCATCTACATCGATACCACGAGCGGCAATATCCGTTGCGACGAGTACCCGCGTTTCACGGCTCTTAAAGTTCGAGAGCGCACGCTGACGGGCATTCTGCGATTTGTTGCCGTGAATGGCTTCGGCACCAATACCCGCCTTCAGCAGGTCTTTAACCACTTTATCCGCTCCGTGCTTGGTCCGGGCAAAAACCAGGGCCGATTTGATTTTCTGGTCTTCCAGAATATGAACCAGTAGTTTACGCTTGTCGTCGCGGCCCACAAAATACAGGGCCTGCGTAATCGTATCGGCCGTTGAAGAAACCGGAGTTACTTCAACTTTGGCTGGATTACGTAAAATGGTGTCGGCCAGTTTTGCTACGTCGGGGGGCATTGTAGCCGAGAAAAACAGCGACTGTCGGCGTTCGGGTAATTTAGCGATGACTTTCTTGACATCGTGGATAAAACCCATATCGAGCATCCGGTCGGCCTCATCGAGCACAAAGAACTGCACATCCCGCAAGGATATAAAGCCCTGGTTCATCAGGTCGAGTAGCCGACCGGGTGTGGCAATGAGCACGTCGATACCCGCCTTGAGTGAATTTACCTGCGCGTGCTGCGAAACACCGCCGAAAATAACCGTATGCCGCAGTTTGAGGTGCCTGCCATAAGCCGCAAAACTTTCGGCAATCTGGATGGCTAATTCACGCGTTGGGGTCATTACCAGCGTTTTGATGCGCCGGGGAGCGTTAGGGTTTTTGCTACGTTCTTCATCGAGCAGTTGCAGAATAGGAATAGCAAACGCGGCTGTTTTACCCGTGCCGGTCTGGGCGCACCCCAGCAAATCCCGGCGATTCAATAAAGTCGGTATGGCTTGTTCCTGGATGGGAGTGGGGGTGGTGTATCCTTCTTCGGCGAGTGCCTTCAGGATCGGATCAATTAATGATAAGTCGGAAAATTGCATGTGTTGGCTGGACGTCGGTACGTAATGGAATAGGGGAAAGTGTTCGGTCCAGCATCCAACGTCTTTGTAAAGTTATATGGTCATAACTGTATCAGGGCAAATAAAGTGCCATTTATTAGTGGAGTACAATTCGTGTAAAAAAATGGGGACGATCCTGATTGAATAGAATCACCCCCATTTTCCTGGATTTAGTCCGGACTTATTCGTAAATACTACCGGCGGCTTTTTCAACTAACCCCTTGGGTAATAGCCACGCCATGAACTTGCCAGCCTTGTTTAAGAAACCCGTTACCACTTCGGCCTTACCCGCCAGCGTTGCTTCTACGGCTTGCCGGGCTACTGCTTCGGGCGTCATATTTACTTTTTTGGCGGCATTCCGTCCTTTCTCCCCGATCTGCGCCCGGTCAACAAAATTGGTGTCCGTAGAACCGGGGCATACGCAGGTAACGGATACCGGTGATCCTTTCAATTCCTGGTGCAAACCCCGGCTAAACTGAAGAACAAACGACTTGGAGGCCGAATACAAACTGAGTAACGGTATGGCCTGGTAAGCAGCCGAACTGCCGATATTAAGAATATACGCTTTTGACCCGCCTGGATGGGCCCCGCCTGGACTGGCTTGTTGCCGAAGCTGGGGAAGGAAAAGATAAGTCAACTCAACCAGAGCCGTCATGTTGACCCGCATCATGTCGGTATGCTCTTCTAAGGCGTGTTTCTCAAAAGAACCACTCAATCCGTACCCCGCATTATTCACCAGCATCTGAACCGCATACTTTTTGTTCGTACACCAGTCATATACCTGCCGGGCCGCTCCGGTTTCGGCCAGGTCGATGGCCAGAAAATCCGTCTGGATGCCATACTCCGTCGCCAGTTGATGGGCGGTCTGCTCAAGTGTTGGCGCTGAACGGGCCACCAGCAACAGGTTGAACTTTCGGCGGGCCAGTTCGCGGGCAATGGCCAGGCCAATACCCCGGCTGGCTCCCGTAATGAGGGCGTAGGCCATAGAGTGACTACGTTGTAAATCGATACGTGGCTGGCACATCTGTTGATTATGTGTCAGCCACGTATCGATTTATGACGTTATTAAATATTTACTTTCGAGATGAAACGGTGGTAGAAGGGCGTCTTGCTATTCTCGCTTTTGGGCATGTATTTACCCGTTACAACGGGTACGTACATAACGCGCCGACGGCTGGCTTCTCCAACATGGGGTGATTGCTGTGCCCGGTGCCACAACCGACCGTCGTGTACCGACAAATCGCCCGCGTTGATGTCGAAGCCAATTTCATGCTTGTCGGGGTCATTGTCTACGAAGTATTTTTTACGGAACAGCATCTTAATGATACCCTGCTTGTGTGTACCCGGAATTACCCGCAATCCACCATTCTCGTAGGGGGTAGGATTGAGGTGAATGCCGACGTTGAGCATCGGCATAATGCGCTGCCCCAGAAAAATATCGCGGGGGCTATCGGTATGCCAGCCCATCTGGGAAAATTTACTGTTGGGCGTGCGAACGTAATGGTTGAGAATAAGGCCGTCTTTTTCAATTTCGGCAATACGACCCTCGTACGGCTGGAGCAGGTCAACAACGGCCTGTAGGCGGGGGTCTTGCAAAAATTCGTGAAGGGCAGTACTATGCTGAGACAGGAAGCACATGCGCTGAATCATGGGATTGCCGTTATCATCCTGACCAAATTTCAGCGGAATGCCATTTACTTTATCACGCCCTTCGGCCAGCCACTCTTTTTCAATGCGTTCAACCTCACTGATAAAAAGTTTTACCGTTTGAGGCTCGATGAAATTACGGAACACGATAACGCCGTTTTTGTTGAAAAACTGGCGTTGTTCCGGGGTAATCGTTTCGCCCAGTTTAAAGGGCGGCAAGTCTAATTTGCTCATATCGGTGATATACAATGCGGAGGATCCGTAGTTGACGCCTACCGGCTATTGCGCTTTGTTTAATGGGCGCAAGTTTGATCGGTTCAATAAAAGCCCAAATCTACGAAATTTACAATTTTAGGATTACTTTGCTGAAATATTATTAATGCGACTTTAATTAACGGCTATTCAGGTTACAGTGTCCTATTTTCTTGATAAAAGGTTCTTTTTTCTGTTGATCAGCCAATTAGCTGGTGCATACGGCACCCTACTAGCACAGACAGACAGTGTTTCGATGGTGCATCAGACCGTGCAACCGACGTTCGTAAAAACCCGAAATACGCTAATTTTACCCTTAATCGCCCGATCCATCGAAACCGACTGGTCAATAGGGGTAGCGGGGTCATTTACGTTTCGCTTTAATCGTCAGGACACCCTCACCCGGACCTCTAACACACAGGTCCTGGCTTTATACTCCCTGCGGAAACAATTTATTGCCGCCATCAATGGAACGACCTACTTGCCGGGTGAACGATATATCCTCAATCATCAACTATCCTATAGTTACTTTCCGGATAAATTCTGGGGTCTGGGTAAAGAGGCTCCGCTTAAGTATGAAGAATCCTACCTGTTCAAGCAGTATTATGTTTACCTGCATTTTCAGCGTAAACTTCAGAGTCGCTTCTTTGCGGGGGTACTGTACGAATACCAGCGATTGCTAACCGTCGATTACCAACCCGGTGGCCTTTTTGATCAACTGGCGGTCCAGGGACGCTATCCCTACCATATTTCAGGCGCTGGATTGAGCCTGACCTACGATTCCCGAAATAATGCCTTTTCGCCCGACCGGGGGGGATTTTTCCAGGTCTATTTCAATCATTTTTCACCTGCTTTCGGTTCCGATTTCCAGTACACTAATTACGTGGTCGATTATCGGCGATTTATTAACATCTACCGGGAACAGGTGCTGGCCATACAGGGCTACGGTTTTTTTAACGCCGGTGATGCGCCGTTGCGGAGCCTGGCCAGTTTTGGTGGTTCCAATAGTATGCGCGGGTTTTATGATGGCCGATACCGCAGTAAAAATCAGGTTGTATTGCAGGCCGAATACCGGGTTCCCCTTTTCTGGCGGATCGGGGCCGTTGGCTTCGCTGGAGTTGGGAACGTAGGCAACCGGGTCAGCGAGTTGAATTTCGAAGAATTGAAATACTCGTATGGAGGAGGTATCCGCCTGGCACTGAACAGAAAGGAGCGGTTAAATCTGCGGATCGATTATGGCTGGGGGCTTGGTGAGAATGTGTCGAACGGGCTGTATTTTCAGTTGGGAGAAGCATTTTAAGGCTCTTTCACCGCGTTCCAGCCACTCAGGGCCAGCCACTTCCCCAGCCGGTAGAGTGGGTACGTGAATATAAAAGCACCTAATACATCGATGGTATAATGCACGTGCTGCACCAGCAGCAGGCTACCCACCAACAACGAACCGATGAACGCGAACAGCCGATCCCGCTGCTGGCGCAGGCATAAAAATATCAGGAACAGGGTGGACGTGTGGCCCGAATAAAACAGGTCTTTCGTGATGTACGCCTCTCCATAAAAGGCATTGGTAATCGGGTCGACCATTGGAAGCAGACCAACGGGCGGATTGAGCGGGAATAGATTGATACTCAACATCCGCGACAGGCTGATGATTACGTAGCTATAAACGAACATCATAAAAATGGCCGGATTTCGCCGGGCACGGATGAGCAGGAGTAAGGCAGCCGCCCAGATAACCCCGAAAATTAGTAGTGATACGTCCGTTGGTGGGAGTTTCCCAAGGAGCCAGTCATTTAAAACAGGGCCGCTATGTTGCTCAATGGTGTAAAAGAAATACGGGAAAGTGGCCAGCAAGGCCAGCGCACTGACTACGCCAATGATGAACTTTCGGCGAAAAACGGGTGATTGCCAGGCGGTCTGCCAGGCTAGATCACCAATTGGGTCAGGGATTAAAATGGACATGTAAAACGGTAAAAGGCCGCAAATCTACGAAGCAGACAGGTATTACAAAACTTCTATCCTAAACGAACACATCTGATGATGAATGGTTGATCGACTTTTCGTTATTCCTGGTTTGCTTTTCATCACTCTCCAGTCTGGATTTGCCTTCCGATATGCTACAGGTTGAGTCTGGCTGTCTTGTTTTTGGTGCCATTTTCAGGTGTAGCTATATAATTGATGGAGTAGCGAATTTTCAGACACGATGTAGGAAAGCTACCGGGGGATTTAGTTTATTCGGCTACCTGTTCTTTTTATACGCCTGAAACGCACACTGCATACGGGTTTCTGGGTGGATAACATCATTCAATATAGCGTCTTGGCGGCTCACCCACAGGTCGTGATCAAGTTTGGTTTTTCGTCAATAGCCAGCAGCAGGAACGCTGGCTATTGACGGCCATTTGTGGGCGTATCCCCGGCAGGCTTCACCAACTGACCACTAAGCTTGTCATCTGGCATCACAATCTCGAATGCATCAACCCCTTTTGAAT
The DNA here is from genome assembly GCF_000374085.1 of Spirosoma spitsbergense DSM 19989. Classification (GTDB taxonomy): domain Bacteria; phylum Bacteroidota; class Bacteroidia; order Cytophagales; family Spirosomataceae; genus Spirosoma; species Spirosoma spitsbergense. The sequence goes on from NZ_KB893602.1 coordinate 12,639, forward strand.
CGGTACTCAATAATCGTTTGGGTAAGTATACGATGTGGTATGATCAGTATTTTTCCCGACAGGGTAAAGGTTACGCAACCGGAAATGGAGTTGAATCATTCCGGTTCTTTCCAACTAGGAGCTGCGTAGTTCCAAACGTATGTAACTGATCATCATAAAAATAATCTGAAAAAATACACTTGTTAGGTTGGCCTGTTTTAGCCCATCAAAAAAAAATGCCTGTCCCCTGTTACCAACACCTTATCAGCAGGCATTTACGACAGGATACACAATATGTCCAACGAATCTAGCCAAATGTATCAACCAGTAAAACCATGATTACGCGAATGAAAAGACTAATTTACCCACTTACTATCCTGACAGGTTTGCTTGTCTTGCTTGTCACACAGCCGTTGCTGGCTCAAAAAAGTAATCAGAAAGGCAAAGAATCAGCGATAACGCTGGAGCAGGTAGCTGAAAAATGCAAAGGTCAACCACTCGACAAGCGATTGACTATTAAAGTGGTGCGCTTCAATGTGTCGAATAGCCGGGCGCAGGAACAGGGGGAGTTTGGTGGCGAACTGGCTACTATGCTCACCAATGCGTTACAGAAAACAAACTGTTTTCGGGTATTGGAAACGGATGGGAACATGGGGGACATTACGGGCGACGGGCTTGATGCCCAGTTGGTCGTAACGGGTGAGGTAACTGAGTTCAGCGAGAAGAATACCACCATCATCGGTATTCAGAAAAGCAAGGTTAATATTGGATTCATACTCAAGGTGTTGAACCCCCAAACGAGCGATATTCTATTTTCCGAGTCTGTCAATGGAGAGAGTATCTCATCGGGTTTTTCGTCGGGCGTTTTTACCACCACCAAACTCAGTGGAGCCGTGGCCAATGCCAGTGAGCAGGCCATTATCAAGGCGACCGAAATTCTGGCCGACCAGAAAGACCGCATCGAAGCGCCGGTTCTGCAACCCGTCAAGAAATTTAATGCCAGTAACTGCGCGTTGCTTAAAAATGGGAAAGGTCCCAAAATAATGATTCTGATTCCTGAAACACAAACCACGGGCGGTGTTGTACTGGATCGAAAACTCACCCGGAAGGAAATGGAAGCGAAAGAGCGTCAGGAAAATCGGGAGATGTTTAAGTTTGTAGTGGGCGCACTAAGTAAAAAAGGGAATCAACAGGCCAACGATGATAAAGCCACTAAAAAAACGGTGGCGGTTGAGCAGGCTACCGCCGAAGGGGTACTTATTAACAAATTTATTGAGGCCGGCTTCCGGATTGTCGACCCGTCGGTTTATAACAAACTACGCGAGCAAAACGCGGATCAGGCTGATGACAAGGCTAAAATGGCTGCCCTGGGGCTAAAATTAGGCGCCGATATTATTATCACCGGTATTGCCAACAGTGAGCAGGTAGCCAGCAAGCAGGAAGGGAATTTCTCATTTCGGGGCCGGGTTGAACTACGCGCTCTGGCCACCGAAGATGCCACCATTTTAGCCTCGCACAGTGAAAATGCCTCGGCCGATGACCGGGCCGAATCGATCTCTGCCCAGAAGTCGCTGCGGAGTGCCAGTATCAAAATGGCTAATTACATGCTTGAGCAACTCTGTGCCCGCAACATGACCTTTGCCAGTACAAGCGCAGCTCCTGCCCGGTCTTCCGCAGTTTCTTCGTCTGCTCCGGGGTCTAACCAGACCGAATTTGTTATCTCGAACACTAATTTCAACAAGCTCAAACTGATTACGGATTTACTAACCAAAAATCCGAAAGTAAAGGCTGTTCAGAAGGTATCGCTGAAGGGTACTGAGGGCGTATTGCGCGTTGATCATCTGGGTAATGCCGATGATTTGATCGACATACTGGGCAAAAGTCCGGCTGCCAAGTTCGATGTGACCGGTATGGAAGAGGGTAAAGTAAACCTGACCATGAATTAACGGCCCGCTCTATAAACTATTCACATCATTTTTTTACTGGCAATGAACTATATCCTGCACCCCCTATGGCTCCTTAGCCGCGTCCTGTTTGGTACTGACCCGACAGGATACCAGACGCCAACTGCTGATCAGACAATCTGTAGCCGTCTCCACAAACTGGATTCGGATGCTCAGAACCGTTTGCTGATAAAATCAATTCTTCTGGGCTGGCTTCTGCTGGTCGGTGGCCTGTCTCTGGCTCAAACTACCCGTACCGATGTTATACAGAAGATAGACGGTAATATCATTCGGGGTAAGGTTAATAAATTGACCGATTCGGGCATTGTATACACCGGAACGTCACTTCCCAAAACGCAGAAAATAATTCCCCGTCGTCAGGTATGGAAGATTGTATTTGGCGATGGCAGAACGGAAATTATCACGCCCAGGGCTGTTCAAAGGGTGGCTACTGATAAGCTGGTGCTGACCGACAAGACGGTGGTGGTGGGTAAAGTAACCCGTCGTGATGAGGTTAAGCTGTACTACACAAGACCAAACGATCCCGCCAACACGCAGCGGGAACTCTTGCTGAGCCAACTCGACCGGATTCAGTATGCCGATGGCCGGGAAGAAATAATCCCCAAACCGGCGGTTGCCAGCGCGCCCGCCACACCGGTCGCTAACGCTGCCCAACCGGTAGAAACGGCCGCTTCCGGTAATGCCCAGTCGAAACTTGTTTCTACTGAAAGCTATTCTGCTCCCTCCGTACCGGTAGCTACTAAAAATGCCGGGGGATTTGCCCGGGTTCACGTGACGATAGGGCCGGAGCTTGCCTATTATCCAGAATTGATCAATAAAGACAACGCCTGGTTAAATGACTCCACGGGATTTGGGATGAAACAGAACATCGGGATTAGTGTACGGTTTGACTACCGAGTCTTCCGGCGTTTGGCCGCATCCGTTACGGCTGGCTACTATGGCTGGGAACTGGTTCGCAGGTACACCCGTGATGGTGTTTCGGAATACAGCGAAACGAAAACACTCACCCAGATTCCGGTTCAATTAGGGCTCAAAATTTACCCCTCCGGTAATTTTTACCTACTGCCCGAAGGGGGTGTAACGATACTTTCTTCATCCCTGAAAACGTCGGATACCCACCCCACGCCCGATAATGAGTCGATCCAGTCAACGCCCATTACGTACGGCGTAAGCGTAGGCTATGAAATGGATGTTAAATCCCTGCTACTGGATTTGAGTGCTCGCTATCAGCTTATGAACGTAAATAACTTACGGTATACCAATTTCAACCAGGTCTTGAACGAGAAAGTAAGCATTGCCAGTATCCGGCTGGGTATTGGTTTTAAGAGTTTTAAAAAATAAACTGGCCATACCAATGAAAAAATTAACGTTGTTTCGGTTTACCCTACTCCTGTTTATTGGCTTATTTCTAGTGGTTAGCAGCTGCCGCCGGGAAGTAGAGGTCCCTTTGCCCAGTGTACCCAAGATTGATGGTAAACCCTCCGCTGCTTCGTTGGGTGGCGTAGCTACCGGACAGGTTGGGACTGATAAAATAGAGTTTCGGGTGGACTTATACGTTGTGGACCGGAGCGGCAGATACGTGCAGGGCCTGAAACCCGCCGACTTTACGATTACCGCCACCAGTCCGTCCAGCTACACCTATGCGCTTACGAAACTAGAGGTAGTTGGCCAGACCGCGAAGGCAGGTGGCTATTCTGCTCTGTTGCTGATGGATCAGTCGGGAAGTATCATTACAACCGATCCTAGAGATCTGCGGATTGATGCCGGTAAAATTTTTCTTGATTATCTGGGGGCAAACGATCAGGTTGCGCTGGCTAGTTTCACGGATAGTTACACCAATTCGGTAATACTGCATCAGGGGTTTTCGCGCAATAAAGATGTAATGAAAAAGACGCTAGACTCGCTGTCGAAGACGGAGGGAGGAGGTACCCCGCTTTATTACAGTTCCGTCCAGATGACGGATTATACGGCCCAGAATGCAAAGACAAACAACAAAGCGATAATAATTTTTACCGACGGTCAGAACGATACATACAGGGCAACATCGCTGAATGAAGCAATTGCAAGCGCTAAAGCAAAGAATACCCCTTTGTACACCGTCGGACTCAGTAACGGCGTTAACGTTCAGGTACTCTCGCAGTTGGCCAACGAGACGGGGGGGGCATTCTTTTATGCCAAAAATGCCGAACAACTGGTAACGTCGTTCGGAACGCTGGGGAATCTGCTGCGTGGAGCAGCCCAGTTGTACCGCAGTACGTGGGTAGCAACCCGGCGAACCGGCAAATGGGCATCGGGTAACATCATTGCCGAAACGATCAAGGTTGCTATTCCCAATGGCGACATTATCGAAGCTCCTTTTTACATACGAATTCCGTAGCATCTGGCTAGCGGCAATACTTTACCATATGAGTGATTGGATTACCGGTTAACTACTCTTGCAATCCGCCCAACTTACTTTATCTACCCTTAGCCAAAAAGTATTGCAGCGGGTAGATAAAGTAAGTTGGGCTTCAAAATCTTCAGAACAGCCGTTTGTATAAACGGTGAAAAGGGATTACGACCTCACACCATGAGCAACCGCCAGATGCCCGAAATCAGGAGCAGAATCAGTCCGGCAGGGGTGAGGACTTTCCAGCACAGGTGCATCATCTGATCCACCCGAATACGGGGGAAGGTCCACCGTACCCACATTTGCAGGAGTACCGCAAAGAATACTTTCGAGAGGAGCCAGAACCCACCGGTCAGGTGTCCCCATACCGTGCCGGGTTCTCCGCTCGTCCAGTCGGCGAGCCGGACGGGGCCTATGTTAGGCAGGGGTGTGTTCCAGCTGCCCAGAAACAGGACCGCACCCAGGAAGGATACCAGCAGCATCATGGCGTACTCGGACAGGTAAAGCAACGCAAACCGCATCCCGGAATACTCCGTGTGGAAGCCCCCCACAATTTCCGATTCGCCTTCGGGCAGGTCAAAGGGGGCGCGGTTACTTTCGGCCAGCGTGCAGATGAAGAAGATAACGTAGGCAACCAGCAGAAACGGATTACGGAGGATGTTCCAGGAGAAAATGCCCCCCCAGCCCGTAACGTCGACCCCCAGTGCTTTCAGCCCGAAGAGGTAGTTGGTTTCGTGGGTGTAGATACCCTGCTGGAAACTAAGTGTTTGTAGGTTGAGGGTCTGGCAAATCATCACGACGCAGAGAATTGTCAATCCAAGTGGGATTTCGTAGGAAATGATCTGCGCGACGGACCGCATAGCCCCAAACAGGGAGTACTTGTTATTCGATCCCCAGCCTGCCATCAGGATACCAACCACATCGAAGGAAACAATGGCCAGCAGATAAAAGACCCCGACAGCTGCGCCCGACCCCTGCAGAGTGGGGGTGAGGGGCATCACGGCAAAACCCGCGAAGACCGACGCGAAAATGAGGGTAGGGGCCAGCAGAAAAAGGGTTCGGTCGGCAGCGGTAGGTACGATATCTTCTTTCTGGAGCAGTTTTAGTAAATCGGCGAAGAGTTGCAGCAACCCCCATTTCCCCGTTTCCATCGGCCCCAGCCTGTCCTGCATAAACGCCGATACCTTGCGCTCGGTGTACACCCCAACGACCACGAAGCCGGAGGCCATTGCCAGGAAGATGGGGACTGCTAGCATAAAGTTGTCATTCTTGGTCATTGATTGTCATTTGTTGTCAATGGTTTTTGCGTAGAAAGACAAGTAAATGACTCGCAGCAAATGACAACAAATGACTAAAATTCTGCCTGCTTCGGTGCTCTTGGGAAGGGGATGACATCGCGGATGTTTCCCATACCTGTTACGAACAGCACCAGTCGTTCGAAACCAAGACCAAATCCCGCGTGCGGGGCCGACCCAAACCGGCGCGTATCCAGATACCACCAGAGTGCTTCCGGGTCAATGCCTACCTCCTGCATCCGGGTCGTTAGTTTGTCCAGGTCATCTTCCCGCTGGGAGCCGCCGATTATTTCGCCGATGCCGGGGAACAGCACGTCCATCGCCCGTACGGTCTGACCAAACGTTTCGCCCCGCTCGTTGGTGGCCGGTGCGTCGTCCTGCTTCATGTAGAACGCCTTGATATCGCGGGGGTAGTTAGTCAGGATAACGGGTTTTTTGAAATGCTTCTCGACCAGATACCGCTCGTGCTCCGACTGCAGATCAACGCCCCAGCTTACCTCGTACTGAAACTGCTTTTTCTTTGCCGGCTTTGAATTTGCCAGAATATCGATGGCGTCGGTATAGGTGAGCCGGACAAACTCGTTGCTGATGACAAACTGAAGCTTTTCGAGCAAACTCAGGTCGCTCTGCTCTTCTTTCTTTTTCGACTTCTCTTCCTCTTTCAGGCGGTTGTCTAAAAAAGTCAGGTCGTCTTCGCAGTGTTGCAGGGCGTAGCGGATAACGGTTTTAACGAAATCTTCGGCCAGATTCATGTTATCTTCCAGCTCGTAAAAAGCCATTTCTGGCTCAATCATCCAGAACTCGGCCAGGTGGCGGGTGGTGTTGGAATTCTCCGCCCGGAAGGTTGGCCCGAAGGTGTACACCTTTCCCAGTGCCAGCGCCCCTAATTCACCTTCCAGTTGTCCGGACACGGTCAGGTTGGTTTCCCGGCCAAAAAAATCCTGGCTGTAGTCCACTTTTCCTTCTTCGGTGAGTGGTGGTTTAGTCGCGCTTAGGGTGGTGACGCGGAACATCTCGCCCGCCCCTTCGGCATCAGAAGCCGTGATGATGGGTGTGTGCAGGTAGTAAAAACCGTTGTCGTTGAAGTACTTATGCACGGCAAAGGCCAGCGCGTGCCGGATGCGCAGAATAGCACTGAACGTGTTGGTACGCGGCCGCAGGTGAGCAATCTCGCGCAGAAACTCCAGCGAGTGCCGTTTGGGTTGCAGCGGGTACTTGTCCGGGTCGGCGGGGCCGTAAATATGAACGCTTTCCAGTTTAATTTCAACGGATTGCCCCGCTCCCTGCGACTCGACCAACTGGCCCGTAATGGCCACGCAGGCCCCCGTGGTGATAAGTTTCAGGGTTTCTTCAGGCAGCAGGCCTGCTTCGGCCGGGCCGCGTTCGGCAACGGCCTGAATGGTATTGATGGTCGACCCATCATTGAGCGCAATAAACGTAGCGTTTTTACTTTCTCGCTTGGTGCGGACCCAGCCCTTCACGGTTACGGTGGTGCCCACCGGACTGGTTTTTAATAACTGTTGAATGGATTGATAACTCATACTAAAACGACGGCCAGCGAATGATTACGGCGCAAAAGTACGGATTGTCGATTGAAACGCCCACAGACAATTTTAATCGATAAAACCACGGCATACCAATTGACGTTCTATTTTTGTGCCAATTAAAGTAGGTTTACGGTTTATGGTATCCGGTTTGTAGCTTGAGGTGTTGTCAACGTAAACCAAAAATCGTAAACCAAAAACGCTTCCTATGTCGCTTACGTTATACATTGTCCGCCACGCCAAAGCCGAAGACCGGGGGGCGTTTATGGTTGACCACGACCGGCAACTCACATCCGATGGCATCATGGCAGCCGCCCGCATGGGTCGTTATCTGCATCAGCAGGCTATCAGTCCTGATCGTATTATAAGCAGTACGGCACCTCGTGCCAAAGACACGGCCCGGATGATAGCCGAACAGCTGGGGTTTGACCCGGAGCAGATTCAACTGGACGAACGACTATTCGACGGAGGACCAAAGGCGTATCTGGCGGCCATCAACGCACTTTCTGGTGAAACGAAAACGGCTATGGTGGTAGGGCATAACCCCGATGTGTCGTACCTTGCCGAGTACCTGACGCACCAGAACATTGGTTCAATGAGTAAGGGAGAGGTGGTTGCTGTAACGTTCGACAACCTCACCTGGGCTGAGGTATCAGGCCGGACCGGCAGCGTTGCGTTTCAGATAGGGCCAAAAAAAATCAATGAACAGTAATCGGTTAGTAATGAAACAGACAGTTTTTACTGTTCAGATAATTGATAACCCTTCATCGATAACTGATAACTGAACCATGAATCGTAACCGTCGCATTTTTATTGTCGTTTTTATCGTTTTCACCACTATCGTTGCCCTGTTTGCTATCGACATGGCCAGCCGGACTACGGCACCCTGGAACAGACGTCGGGAACTGGAGCGGGCATTGCCCGTACAAAAAGATGGAACAGCGGTTGATACAGCCGCTACCGATACCTTACTGATACCCTAACCACCATGCTCCAGCTAACGGCTGTTCATCATATTGCCATCATTGTGTCAGACTACGAAACGTCCAAACGCTTCTACACCGAAACGCTGGGGTTTTCTGTATTGGGCGAATACTACCGGGCCGAACGAAACTCGTATAAGCTTGATCTGGCCCTGAATGGTCAGTACCTCATTGAGTTGTTCTCCTTCCCAGATCCACCCGCCCGCCCATCGCGACCCGAAGCCCTGGGGCTGCGGCATCTCGCCTTCGCTGTTCCTGACCTCGATGCCGCCATCAATCACCTGAACCAGCAGGGTGTACTGACTGAACCCGTCCGCACCGATGAACACACCGGACGGCGATTCACCTTCTTCGCCGACCCCGACGGACTACCCCTTGAGTTGTACGAAAGCTGATAAGTGGCCATTTGCTCCGCGTCATTGATGGTCATTGGCTCCGCGTCATTAGTACTTCTAGCGTTGCAGGCAACAACCCAATTACCATAAAATGACCATCAATGACTACAAATGACCACTTAATGACCTAATGATGAGGAAATGACCCGCACCAGCGCATCTACGTCTTCGGGTTCGTTGTATACGTGCGGGGCGATGCGCATGGCCCGCGACCGGACCGATACGGATACGTTTTCGGCCAGCAGAGCTTGTTGTACAGCCATTGGGTCGGCGTGCTCGGGGAGCCAAAGGCCAATCAGGTGATGACTGCGGCCCCGGCTACCGTTTTCCGGTTCGAGCGAACAGCCCAGACTTTCCAGGACCGGCCAGGCATCGGCCATCAGGGCTTTTGTGTAGTCCTGAATACGGGCTGGCTGCCACTCGATAAGCTGCGTCAGGGCGGCTTCGAGCATGGGCATCTGCATAAAATGCGAATGTTCGCCCACGTTATACCGGTACGCTTTGGGCCGGTAGACAGGCTGGTAATCCATCAGCCGGTGAAACTGATTGCTGTCGAGCCGGTTCATCCAGCCCTCTTCCAGCGGAATACCATCGTCGAAAGCCGGACCAAAATAAGCCAGCCCCAGCGAGTAGGGACCCATCAGCCATTTGTAGCCCGCGCAAATGACAGCATCGGGCTGAATAGCATCCAGGTCGAATGGTAGCGCACCAATGGCCTGGGTTCCGTCGATAGCCAGCCATGCACCCACCTCCCGCGCCCGCCGACCGATTTCTTCCAGGTCGAACCGGATGCCGTACATCCAGTGAACGGGCGGGACAACCACCAGCGCCGTGTCGGGACCAATGGCATCCAGCAGGCGTTCGTTCCACAGAGCACCCTTCGGAAATACATCGGGCATGGGAACGGTTACGATGTGTAACCCCAATTCGGTGCAGACCCGGTCCCAGGCGTATACATCACTCGGGAATTCATCCCCAACGAGTACTATTTTCTGCCCCGCCCGAATGCCTGGCTTGCCGGACAAGTTTCGTGCCACCACCGCCATTCCATACGAAACAGATGGAATTATGGCAATACGCTCCGGGTCGGGCGTTCGAATGGCCGCACCACCGGCGCTCCGGTTGTTGATGAGTTGCGAGAATAATGACCGGACCTGAAGGGCACCACTGAAAAAATCATCGGGACGCAAACCGAAGGGGTTGGTATCCCGGCGAACGGCTTCGTATCCGGCCTGTTCCGCCTTTTTACTCAGGGGAGAACGGGTTGCACAGTTCAGGTAATGAACGGTTGAGGGCAACGTAAATTTATCCTTTTGTGTACTTATTGGAGGATTTTTTGTATTCATATAGGTAACTAAGGGCTGATTTGTTTATTCTGGCACGGGCTTTGTAGTTAATAATTCGTGAACGTAAATACAGTCACTTTATGAATACCCTGTTGGGCATTGGGTCCCGAATCCGGCATGATGCGTTTGGCGATGGCGTTGTTATCAACCTGAAAGCCAGTGGCTATACCATTACGTTTATCGAAACGGGGGTGAAGATACTGAAATTCGACGCACCCCTGACTATCCTCGAAGCCCTGGAACCCGATAGCGATCTGGTTAGCCTGTTCGATGTTGAGCAGTCGCTGACCCGCATCCTGCAACGGTGGGTCGACCAAACGGAACTGGTGCCGCTGGGCGATAAATGGAAAGGTGGGAAATTGATACTCAAACCCGGCCGGGCCGATTTATCGACGAAGGAAATGCCTATCGATGCGTTCTTTCATAAAATAGTGATGGTACGCGACCGGTTGCGGGTGCTCGAACAGCGCATAAATGCCAGCCCGCTCGACGATGAAGAGAAGATCAATATTCAGCAATATATCACCCGGATTTACGGGAGTCTGACCTCGTTCAACCTGCTGTTTAAGAACCAGCAGCAACAGTTTGCTGGCGAGAAAACTATGGCCGACGTCTGATAGATGTTACAGCCTGGATTAGAGATAAGAGGTATGCATTGTTTTATTTAGTTTTGGGTTAGTTAGATCGTGGCTCCCCGCTGTCGTTTCGACGGCGGGGACTTTTTTTATCTGAACCAAGATTTTAAGCGGATTTAAATGATTTTCCTGATTATCAATTAATCCATATCAATTCCCTGTCATATATATCAACAGCCTGTAAATCATTTAAATCCTCTTAAAATCCTGTCAGGTCGCCGGTGCGGTTCAGGCTTCTCGGATGATAGTCCCGTAGTGTCTGCTGCAGGTAATCGCGGTCGAGGTGGGTGTAAATTTCTGTTGTCGTAATGGATTCGTGGCCAAGCATCTGCTGAATGGCCCGCAGGTCGGCACCACCCTCAATGAGGTGGGTAGCAAAGGAATGCCGGAACGTGTGCGGGCTGATTGTTTTGTTGATGCCTACCTCGGCTGCCAGTTTTTTAATCGTTGTAAAGACCGATATTCGGGAGAGCTGTTTGCCGCGCAGGTTGAGGAAAATACTGTCTTCATCTCCTTTCTGAACAGCCAGTTTACTGCGAACGTGTTCAACGTAGATTCGGGTGTAGTGCATAGCATCCTCGCCAATAGGCACCAGCCGAACCTTATCGCCCTTACCCAGCACCCGGATAAACCCCTCCTTGAAAAAACAGTTGGTCAGGCGCAGATTCAACAGTTCGGATACCCGCAGCCCCGAACTGTACAGCACTTCCAGCATAGCCCGGTCGCGGGTGCCGCCGGGCGTGGAGAGGTCAATAGCCGCGAGGATATCCTCAATTTCGGGAAAACTAAGCGTGTCGGGGAGTTTACGGCCCAGTTTAGGCCCTTCCAGCAACTGCGTTGGATCATGCTGAATCAGGTTTTCGAGCATCAGGTACTTGAAAAACGACTTCAGCCCCGATAGGATTCGGGCCTGACTGTGCGCCGAAAGACCCAACTCGCCCAGGTACATCAGAAAATTCATCAGTTCTTTTTCCGTCACCTGCATCGGGTTTAGGGCAGGGTCGGTTAGCAGGATGAACTGATACAGTTTTTCGGCATCGTGCAGGTAGGCTTCCACTGAATTTTCGGCCAGTGACCGCTCCAGCTTAAGGTAGTTCTTAAAGGCGTTTATATAACTTTGCCACATGGGAGTTCGGCTTATGGGTTGTCGAGTACGATTGCGCGGTACGGTCCAGATTCTCTCACACGCCAGCTACCTGACCGCACCGCGTCACCAAATGCTGAATACCGAAAACTGTCAACCACAATGAAACAGATCCTGATCATTAACGGCCCGAACCTGAACCTGCTGGGTAAGCGCGAGCCGGGTATTTATGGTAGCCGTTCGTTTGTCGATTACCTGAAAACGCTCGAAGAACAGTTCTCCGACGTGCAACTACGCTATTTTCAGTCGAACCACGAAGGCGAACTCCTGGATAAAATTCACGAGCTGGGTTTCGAGGTAGATGGCATCGTTATTAATGCGGGGGCTTATACCCATACCTCCATTGCCATTGCCGATGCACTTTCGGCTGTTACAGCCCCGGCTGTTGAGGTGCATATCTCCAACGTACACGCCCGCGAGGAATTCCGTCACCACAGCTACCTGTCCGCCAAATGCAAAGGCGTAATTGTGGGTATGGGGTTGATGGGCTACGAACTGGCAGTGCGGTATTTACTGAGTATATAGTTTGTAATAAGTAAAGCACTTGCCTGGTAAAAAGGTATTGCCGGAATTTGGGATAAGGCGTCAATGCAAGGATTGAATGGAAATGATAATGGAGTATAATTCTGCCACTACAAAATTTATCCAGTACATTCAGCTCATGCGAGGCTGGAAAATCCCATTCACTGGAATCCTTATCTTATTCAGTTCAGTAATAGTTGTAGGGCAGTCTGATAGTGTTGGGTTATCTATTCCAAAGCTGAAGAAAATTCCTGTAGCAAGTCAAACCTATCATCCTGAGTCAAATATCTCCTACCTGACATTAGCCAATGGAGTTAGAATTGCCCTCCGGCCAATGGTTGGTAGGGAAGGGAGCCACATTGATTCATCCATATACATCCGGGCCGAAAGCGTAAACCGTAAAGGACAATATGCCGGTAGCGACAAAATAAATGTGCGAATTGGAGGCTATTTAATCCGGTATGCCGGAGTGGCTAACTTAGATCACGAAGCATTCGACCACTTTTTAAAAGAACATAAAACGTATTTCTAATCAAATGGTAGCCAATTATCGCTGGGAATAAGTCTGCAAACATACCCGAACCATTTAAACGAAGCCTTTCAGGCAATTTATGCTTTTTACACGGAGCCGCGATCAGACTATAAAGCTACTCGTTTTGCTCTGGATGAATTAATAAAAAGGTACTGGCAAAGGCCGGATACTTCACTGGAAAGCATCACGTCAGATAGTTTACGACTAGTTCTGGCTCGAAAGGGTAGCTATCTTGAAGCAACCGATTTAGAAAAGGCTGTTCCTAAGCGAGCGGTCAGGCTGTACAAAAAGCGGCTTTCCAACGCCCAGGATTTTATCTTTACTATCGTGGGAGCCTATTCATTAGAGCAGATCATTCCTTTAATTCAACTGTATCTGGGTAATCTGCCAACATCGAAAGTAAGTAACCGTCCAACAGACGATGATGGTAGTTTTCCCGATCCGCGTCTGAAAAGAACGATCTATTTGCCCAACATATCAACAGCAGTCATTAACCAGGTATTCCTGACCAACTATGAACAGGTAGAAGAGGGCCAGAATAATCTGGACGAAGCGTATACCAGCGTCTTAAGCAGCCGGATTAAAAAAAAGTTGGATAATGTTAAGCACCGGGATGAGCGTGTTTTGGTTCTGAAGCAGCCTGGGGAAATACTCAATATGACCCGTTCCAAGAATAGGCAGGTGGGGGTGCTGGTCAAACTATACTGTTCGCCGGCCCGCGTTGATTCGCTGGTTGCATTGGTCCGCTCAGAAATGGAAATTTTATCTAAAGAGCCTGTTTCTGAAGGTGAAATGGACAGTTTTAAACAAAGGGGAAAGAAAAATAATGATTACTTTCAGACTAGTAGTTATATGTGGAGCCTTGTGATGTGGGGAAGCAGTTTTGGCTCAGACTGGCCAATGAAAATTTCTGCTGATCGTGAGCAGTTGTTAAAAAAAATTACGCCTAAAGCTTTACAGCAAACAGCCCGGCGATATGCATCAACGAAAGATATAATTGAACTCATATTTCTGCCAACGTCCACCCGGTGATCGTTTGTGTACTGATTTATGATGCCTAACTAACAACTCATGATAACCTTCTACCCTGGTCCGTCAAAAGTATATCCGCAGGTGGCAGACTATGCCGCCGAAGCGGTGCGGACGGGTATTGTGAGCCTGAATCACCGTAGTGCGGAATTTATGGCCATTGTACAGGAAACTGTTCGGCTGCTGCATGAGAAACTCGACATCCCGGCGGATTATCACATTGCGCTGGTTTCCTCGGCCACCGAGTGCTGGGAAATTGTAGCGCAATCGCTGACGGCCCACGCCAGTTTGCATCCGTACAACGGCGCATTTGGTAAGAAATGGGCGGAGTATGCCTACCGGATCAAGCCGCCCATCAGTCTGAACGAAGCCGACGTGCTGTGTATCGTGCAGAATGAAACATCCAATGGCACCCAAGTCAGCATGGACACGCTGGCCCAGTTTCGCCGGGATTTTTCGTCGCTCATTGCCGTCGATGCAGTTTCGTCAATGGCGGGAGTAGCGTTCGAATGGACACTGGCCGATGTTTGGTTTGCGTCGGTGCAAAAGTGTTTTGGGCTACCGGCGGGGCTGGCCGTCCTGATTTATTCACCAGCCGCCCTAAAACGAGCCGAAGAAATCGGTGAGCATGCGCATTATAACAGCCTGCTCTTTATGCACGAAAACTTCTCGAAATACCAGACACCTTATACCCCCAACGGCCTGGGTATTTATCTGCTTATGCGCGTACTGCAACAGGTGCCGCCTATTGAGGAAGTGAATGCCCGTACCAAACAGCGGGCGGCTGACTGGTATGCATTTTTTGAACAGGAGATGGCTGGGTCGTCCTTTAAACTACTCATTGACGACCCGGCTACCCGGTCCGATACGGTCATTGCCGTGTCTGGAAACGAGCAGGTAATTAAAGCCGTCAAAGCAGCCGCCCAACGGGCGGGTATCACGCTGGGTAATGGCTACGGCGACTGGAAAGCAACAACTTTCCGCATTGCCAACTTTCCAGCTATTTCCGACGAAGAGATTGGAACCTTAATGCATTTTTTTCGGTCGTATGCCAATTAACAGACACTATAGGTCTCATGTTTAGTTTTAGAGAAGCGGTTTCCGTTACCCTGATTTTGTTTTCAGTCATCGACGTGATTGGCTCACTACCGGTCATTATCGACCTCCGCAAGAAGACTGGCAAAATCGAATCGGAGCGGGCCACGTTTGCTTCGGGTATATTGATGGTTTCGTTCCTGTTCGTTGGCGAGCGAATTCTTAAACTCTTCGGAGTCGATGTTGCGTCGTTTGCCGTGGCGGGTGCCCTGGTTATATTTCTTATTGGCCTGGAGATGATTCTGGGTCGTACTATTTTCAAACCAGAGGTCGATTCGGGCGGGGCTACGCACATTGTACCCATTGCCTTTCCGCTGATAGCCGGGGCGGGTACCCTGACAACCATCATTTCACTACGGGCCGAGTACCAGACGCTCAATATCATCATTGGTATCATCCTCAACCTGCTGCTGATATATGGGGTCCTCAAATCGTCGGCCTGGCTCGAAACCCGGCTGGGTACCGGAGGGCTGGCGGTGCTGCGTAAAATCTTTGGGATTATCCTCCTGGCTATTGCCATAAAACTCCTGAAAACAAACCTGATTGCTGGATTTTAGGTAATCTGACCTATCTATAAACAGTCTCTGAAAAAAGCTGAAATCCTGAAAAAACCACATTTTTTCACTGAAATAGCTAGACCGACAGGCTAGAAGAAGACCATTAGGGTCTTTTTTTGTTTTAACATCCAAAATGCTGACTTATTAAAAAATAGTAGTAAATACGGCGTTTTACTGTACCAAACGAATTAAAATTATAATTTTTTTGTAAAATCAGTACTAAATATGGCTTTTGTGGCAAATTGCATTAATAAATTATTGTAAAGCCGTACTATATTTGCTGAACGTATGGTGACAAAACCCCTATTCAATTAATCCACTTGTACATTATGGCAAAGGCGAAGTTAGAATACATTTGGCTTGATGGCTATAAGCCAACCCAGAGCTTACGGTCAAAAACAAAAATTGAAGACGATTTCTCGGGTAATCTGGATGATTGCCCTATGTGGTCGTTTGACGGTTCTTCGACGGAGCAGGCAGAAGGCGGCTCATCGGACTGCCTGCTGAAACCCGTTTTTATCTGCCCTGACCCACAGCGCAAGAACGGTTTTCTGGTTATGTGCGAAGTTCTGAACGCCGACGGTACCGCTCACGTATCCAATGGCCGGGCTACGATTCAGGACGATGATAATGATTTCTGGTTTGGCTTCGAGCAAGAGTACTTCCTGTGGGATATGAGCATTGATAAACCGCTTGGCTTCCCCGTCGAAGGGTTCCCAACCCGTCCGCAGGGTCCTTATTACTGCTCGGTAGGTGCCCAGAACGCCTATGGTCGTTACATCGTTGAAGAACACCTGGATGCCTGCCTGGAAGCTGGTTTGAATGTAGAAGGTATTAACGCCGAAGTCGCTACGGGACAGTGGGAATTCCAGATTTTTGCCAAAGGTGCAGCCGCAGCCGGCGATCAGATTTGGGTAGCCCGCTACCTGCTGGAGCGCATTGGTGAAAAATACAATGTATCGATCAACTGGCATTGTAAGCCACTGGGTGCTACCGACTGGAATGGTTCGGGCATGCACGCTAACTTCTCTAACTCTGCTCTTCGTACGGCTGGTAACAAAGGCACTTACGATACCATCTGTAAGGCTTTCTCACCGGCTGATGTTATCAAAGCGCACATTGCCGTGTACGGTGCCGACAACGAGCTACGCCTGACGGGTAAGCACGAAACTCAGTCCATCGACCAGTTCTCTTACGGAATTTCTGACCGGGGTGCTTCCATCCGTATCCCCATCGCTACGGTAGAGCGCGGTTGGAAAGGCTGGCTCGAAGACCGTCGTCCTAACTCGGCGGCTGACCCCTATAAAGTAGCGGCTGTTATCATCAAAACCGTTAAGTCGGCCGATGTAATGGAAGCGGCTTAGGCCAATAATACACTACGAGTAAAGCCCGGTTACGACAGTAGCCGGGCTTTTTTTATGAGTTATCGTATTTATTACCGTATGATAAATTGACGGAGCAAGGACTATGATTGTAGTAAATGAAATTGTTACTTTAAGTATTGACGGACGAATTACTGCTTGCTCAGTAAGGCTATTGTGGAACTATAACTAGTCTGATAATTACAGGGAAATAGTTCCAGAGTTTGGCGTTCAATCGTATGGTGGATGAATCGGCTAAAGTGTGCTTGTGGATCGGATTTCGGTCGACAGGTTGCAGGCCGCAGCGGTCAGATTTTTTGCTCGTTCAGCGGTCTCCGGTTGACAGGGCGAACGCCTAAGTAAGTGGGCCTTACCTCAATCAGCCCAAGCCTTAGATAAACTATAAGTACCTCTAAACGCTACATGATATGCCTAAGTACCTCATTGAACGCGAAATTTCGGGAGCAGGCCAGTTGTCTGCCGAACAACTAAAAGGTATTTCACAAACTTCCTGTGGTGTACTCAGTAACATGGGACCCCAGATTCAATGGCAGCAAAGCTATGTGACAGGCGACAAAATTTATTGCGTTTACATCGCTCCAAACGAAGAAATGGTACGTGAGCACGCCCGACAAGGCGGCTTTCCTGCTAATTCGGTGAGCGAAGTAGTGACAATTATTGACCCGACGACCGCCGAGTAAATCGGTTTACCCGGATTTACGCGTTATTGCCCGCTCCGTGCTGTGTAAAGGCTCATTCGTCGCCATCAAATCTTACAGGTGTTGGGTGGGAGTCCATAAAGTGCTTGCAGGGCGGGTCTTGTGTGACAAATCGAATGCCCCACAGGAAAGACTTAGCCCAACAAGGGAAAGGGTGTGAAAGTCGAAAGTATGGGTGTTAGGTAGATCGCCAATAAGTGCTTATAGGGCGGGTAACAGGCAACAGGTTGCCCGTCCCGAAGGTCAGGCTTTCGTTGGTTGGGCAGGTTGCAGGCCATAAAGTGCAACTGAGTTAGGTCAGTGGACAGTACGAGCTAGTTTTCTCTAAAAGACAATGAAACCAATTGCTGTAAAATCGCCGGATATTCCCCATCCAGCCATGACTTACTCCCAGGCTGTAAGAGTGGAAAACTTACTATTTGTCGCTGGGCAACCGGGTGTCAACTTTGAGTCGGGATTTATCTCGACTGATTTTGAAATACAGGCGAGACAGGCTTTTGCTAATCTCGCTGCCGTGCTTAATGCCGTAGGTTCGGGCTTGGATAAAGTAGCTTAGTAATGCTGATAAAATAAGGTGACATTTTAAGCAAGTACGAGATAGGTAAGTTGTGGATTGATTGGATGAGGGCGAATGC
>NZ_KB893603.1 GCF_000374085.1 Spirosoma spitsbergense DSM 19989
GGGTCCAAAGCGTGTTTTCATCTTTTTTTTTACGACGATCAGTCGGTACCTGACTCAGACTCTTTTCCAGGACTTGTCGCCCCAAGTCGAGCCAAATCTCCTCAAATGACTTCTCGTAGTCATAGAAGGTAGGCTTACTTCTGAGGGCTTTGAGTTCGCTATATTTCTGGCGGGCCAAAGCCACATATTCTTCTTCGGTGAAGGGCAGGGAGTGTTCGTCAGGCATGCCCTAAGCTACGACATGGTTGCGACAATTTGAATTGCACCCTATCAAAAAAGCAGTACGGTGGCTACCCGGATGGGTTGAAAGCCGCCGTACTGCTTTTTATAGAGTAGCCTGACTGAAAATTACTTGTCCAAGACAACGGTTTCCCCTACCAGATAAGCGCCTGATTCGGTGGTCAGGTTATAGACTATTTTTACCGAGCGGGTTTTCTGCTCAAGTTGTACTACCCTATAAGCAACCACCTGATTCGTTCCCCGTTCGTAGTGATACAAGACATCACCGGCCTTCACATCGCCGAGTGCTTTGCGGCCCGTGGCCGTCAGTACGGGGTGGTTAGCAGTGGCTTCCAGTAGCGTTGGTGCTGTGAGTGCCGTGCGTGTGTCGGCGGTGAGTTCATTGACGGCACTGAGCCACACACCCGTCAGCTGGAAATCACGGTTGGTATGCTGGTCTACTTTTACGACGGTAGTAGGCATAAACGTTCTGGTTTGAGCACTGTAGCCCAGCACTACATCACCTACCGCAAGGCTGCTGATCTTTTTCGAGGATCCATCGGTCATCGTCACGGGGGCATCCGGGGCAAAGCAGAAGTTGTATTCTTCTTTTTTCTTGGCTCCACCTTCATCCGATTTACCCGCGCCACCCGATAACAGTCCGGCCATCTCGCGCGAAAGCACGAAGGTGAGGGTCGACATCAGTCCTGGCTCTTTTTCTCCCACGTACTTAAGGTCATCGATGTAGGCATCCCACGCTTTGCGGTCGGCGGAGGCACCGGGAATAACAAAGGGTTTTATCTCTCCCGACTTCTCGTTTTTGTATATCGCCAGCAGGCCGAGTTCCTTCGTGTTTTCAGCCGAGAAGATTTTGTACAGGTAAATTTTTCGGGTAATACCGTCGGTGTAGTTAAACACATAAGCCGGACGTTCTTCGTAGCGATCCAGAATAAACCCATCCGCCTTGAAATAGGTGTCTTTGTCGAGGTTGGCAATCTTTATGGCTTTAATCGCTTTTAGTTGTTCGAGCGTCATGCCAGCAGGATCGGCGTCGGTCGTGTATCTGGCTAGTATAGCTTTTTGTGATGGCGTTGTTTCGGCCCAAACGCGCTGGCTGAGTAACTGTGTGGTAACGGCACAGCAAAGGAAAATCAGGAACGGTAGCAGGTTATTTCTCATGGGGTTATTTGTTATGGCGTCCGGCGTGCCGGGCATCGTAAAAAACTTATTTCTTGGTGTATTCACCCACACGGGCGTGAATGGCTTCTACGGTACGGTGGGCGGAGGTGAAAGCACCCGCCATCCAGGCGGTCAGGTATGTGGTATGCTCACCGGCAAAGTAAATGTTGTCGTCTGGCTCCAGCAGGGCCGGGTAGTATTTTTTGCGGGTACTATCATCGTAGGTAGCCCAGCCGCCACCCGTGTAGGGAATGCGGTGCCAGGCCAGTGAAAACGAATTCTCAAATTCGGCCGGGTATTGCGCGTGAATTTTTGCTCCCTGCGTTAGTGCCAGCTTCTCCCGTTCCGCTACGGGTAAACTACCCACGGCTTCGGCCCGGCTGTAGAAGTTGTAGTACCCAATCAACACCCCTTTTTTACCCTGAAAACCGAACGACGGATACCATATCTGGTTGATGTCCATGTTGGTACGGGAAATGCCCCCGTAAATCCAGTCGTCTTCTTCCCAGAACCGCCGTTTGAATTGCAGGCCAATTTTTCCCGTTTTAATATAAGGCACAAAGTCCGCGGCCCGCTTCACCGTTCCGGACAGGTCGGATTCGAGGTTTTTGAGCATGGGGAGCGGTAACGTACACACGCAGAATTCACCCGTTAGCTCAACGGGTTTACCGGCCAGTTGATATACTACACGAACGCCGTTTTCGGTCTTGCGGAGTTCCGACACGGGGGCGTTGAAAATAATTTTTCCGGTTAGTTTTTTCTCCAGTGCTTTAGGGATGGCGTCCATTCCACCCACGGGCTGCATGAGCGTGGTTTGCTGCTCGTAGATGTAATCCCCGACGTTGTAAAAAACGGGCTGCATAAACCCCGACCGGAGTAAATCCGTCAGCCCAAAGGGGTCGGTTACCTCACCCGGCATGGTTCCCGCACCCGGCTCGGCTTTGGATTTGTAGCCCCGCCGGTTCGTGCCTTTGTAAAGATGAGCTGTATTGAGGTCGCCCTCATTTTTCAGAAAATCGACCAGTTTTTCGATATCCTCTTTGGTGAGTTGCTGGTCCAGAGCAGATTGGTCGAGGGATTTGGCGAGCAGTTCGGCGGTGTAGCCGCGCATGTCGTTGTGGTACTCTTTGATACGGACCCGCCGATTCGCCATCGTATCCGTACCGGTGGCATCGGCAGGACGGTTGTTGTACAAATAGGCGGCTTCGTTATTGCCGTTGAACATCTCCAGCGAAACACCCAGCTCACGGCAGTATTGCAGGGTTAACTGATGGTGGTGCGGAATGCGGGCTGCTCCACCATTGAAATACAACCCATCGCCAAACGAGCAGGTTTGGGCCGTACCCCCGTTCAATTCTGTTTCTTTGGTTCCCCCCCGTATGGTCCAGACGCGGCCACCCGAGCGGGAGCGGGCTTCCAGAACGGTGCAATCGTAGCCCAGTTTTCCGAGTTCGTAAGCCGTTGTCATACCGGCCAAACCAGCGCCCAGAATAATTACCTTCCGACCTTTGCCATCGGCTCCCTTCCCGTTTGAGGGTAAATTCAGGGCTGATGCGGACGCGGGCTGTACCATTCCCCAGGCTAGCAAACTGGCATAACTGGCACTGGTAGCGTTGATAAAGTCTCTTCGAGTCATATTTTTTTAGGACCGGGCCGCCGGTGCGGTGAGGAGCGAGGAGCCATCCGGTTGTAACAAAGATTAACCGGATGGCTCCTCACTCCTAATATTAACCTATCCAACCACCTTCTTAAATCCATCCACAAAAATGGCCATTTCGTCCATCGTGCCGATGCTGACCCGGCAGTAGGGTTGTCCGTTGAAGTCACGGGTTTGGATACCGATTCCCTGGGCAAACATTTGCCCTTCGAAGGTCTTGGTTTTCATGCGAATCGGAAACAGCATGAAGTTTGTGGCTGATGGAATTACCTCGTAGCCCAGGTCGGTGAGGGCCTTGGTCGTATAATTGCGGGCTTTGGCGTTTTCGGCCCGGCAATGGTTTTGCCAGTCGATGTCTTTATAGCTGGCAATGCCGGCCATCAGGGTCGTAATACTCACCGCGAATTCGGCGTTGGTGTATGCGTGCAGCGTTTTGAGTATATCGGGCTGAGCGATGGCATAGCCCAGACGAAGTCCGGCGAATCCGTGAATTTTGGAGAACGTGCGGGCCAGAATAACATTTAGTCCTTCCGCTACGAGTTTTCCCAGTTTTGGGCGGTCAGCGGGTTCGTAGAAATCAATGTAAGCTTCGTCAATGAAGACTGGTACTTTTGGCGCTACCTCGCGGCAGAAGGCTTCCAGTTCGGCTGTTGGCAGGATGGTACCGGTTGGGTTATTGGGATTGACGATGTACACCAGCTTCACGTCGGGAGTGAGGCTGGCTTTTATCGCGTTAAGATCAAATTTGTAGTCCTTGGTCATCGGCAGGGCCTTCACTTTAGCACCAAACTTTGTGGCCCGCTGTAGCAGGTCATCATAGGTCATAGCGCTGGTCAGGATGGTGCCGCTCCGCTGGGAAAAGTAATCGGCGGCAGCCATCAGTATATCCGACGAACCAGGCGACAGCATGATGTTTTCCGGCTTCACCATATCGTCGGTAGCAATCAGCGTTTTCAATTGCCCGAACTCCGTCCAGGCGTATCGGTTACCCAATTCTGTTGCTTTTATCAGGGCTTCTTTGGCATTGGCCGAGATACCGAGTGGATTCTCGTTGGCCAATAACCGCGCCCGAAGTTTCGACATTTTGTCGAAAGGATCATCAGCAAAAGCGAACTCATTGGTAAAGCCCGAGACGAGTGGGGCAGTAGGGGTAGCCGCTTCTGCGGATGTAAACCGACTTAAACCGAAACCTGCCGTAAGAAGACCACTGGCCCTTAGCCAGTCCCGGCGATTTAGTTGTGATGACATGATATTTTTTGGATTTATTAAGGATTAAATGATAGAATACCAAAGATAACTCCTTAACACCTAAGGTTTTGTGAAAGTACTGATTAATCATTACAAAAAAGCGCCTTTCTTTCGAAAGCGCTTACAATTTATTCTGCTAATTGATATTATAGCAAAATTTAGTAGGAGTCTATAATTGTATTTACCAAATGAATGTTGGTATATTATTGATAATGCTTATTTTGTTGCTGGTTTATCGAACGGTATGTTGGGGATGGTTTCACAGTAGGTTGATACGTTGCCAAACAATTGGAAGGCACAAAAAAAGGCCGATGCATAGACATCGGCCTTTGTATATTTTGGAAACGACTTACTACTGCTTAGTGTAGAAGAGTTGTAAATTAAATTTAACCACTTCTTTAAGCTTTGTCGTTGGATTTGTCAACGTGTCCGATACAGCCTGTACAGGGTAGGATAATTGAGCAACTGTACTCGTCGATGTAGGCGCAGTGTAAGTCAGCGTTTCCGAACTACCATTATCATATTTCAGATTCAATGTCGGCTCTGTGTAGTCCCAAGTTCCAGGATAAGTTTGAATCTGAACACCAGAGCGATCTGTTACTATAAAAGTCTTATCGGCCTTTATGTCGAAATTGTCATTGATACCATACGCAAGCGGATTTAGTTTCAATCCGTTGTTCGTTGCATAGGGAGCGACAAAGCCACTGGCCAGAATATAGTCAGACGCCCATTTTCCCACCACTACCGGCGTAGGAGCTGGATCATTGTTTTTTGAGCAGGAAACTACTCCGCCAAAAGCCGCCACCAGGCAGATTACATATAGATACTTTTTCATAGCCAGTTAATTTTGTCAATTCAGCGATAAGGAATGTAAGGGGCGTAAACTACAAAAAAAATAGATAGACCACCATCCTTTATACGTTGAAACCTTGCTTTTTGATGCAAGGGCAGGAGAAAAAATAAGAAGGTACCTGATAATGCACACCGCTGCGGGTTGCGTATCAGGTACCTTCTTTCTGAACCCGTTTCTACTGATTCACATACACGTTGCCGCTGTTGGCCGAGAGCGTTACTGCCACGCCACCGCCATTCAGCGTGCCTTTGATGTGGTCTTTCTCCGTATCTCCACTGAAGTTGTTGAGCGGGATTTTGATGCGGTTACCGCTTAAATTCAGGCTAATACCTTTGTTGAGTGGCATTTTTACGTTTATATTACCCGCGCTGGTAACCAGCCGAACGGGGCCATCTAGTTTGGTAATACTTACATCGACACTACCCGCGCTGGTGCTGGCATCGATACTCCCCGATACGTTGGCCAGCCGCACCGACCCGCCTGATGTACCGGCTTTCAAATCGCCCTCAATATCGCTGCCGTTTACGCTGCCTCCGCTGGTTTGGGCATCGATAGTACCGCGTAGGTCGGTGAGCCGGATGCTGCCGCCGGAGGTATGCAAACGCATCGTGCCCGATGAGGATTTAGCTTCGATGCTACCCCCTGACGTTTGCAGGTCGATACGGTCCGAGGTTCCGGTTATTTTACAACGGTCGAGGTGGATGCTTCCACCGGAGGTTTGTCCGTTAATATCACCGTTGATATCGCTCATGTTCAGGCTGCCGCCACTCGTACGAAATTTCTGCGGGCCAGTCAGCCTGGCCAGACTGATGCTGCCACCCGATGTACGGAGGTCGGTCGATACATTGCGTGGTGTGTAGAATTTGAAACCAATGCTGAGTGACCGTTTCCAGTCATTGTTGTTATTGCGTCGTTTGGCCGTGGCAACAATGGTACTGCCTTCCTGCACAATGCTGATGTCGTAGTCTTTCAACCTTTCCTGAATCTCGGCTTTGTCGAGGTTGCTGTTTCCGTTGTTGCCCCGCACGTACATTTCTACTTTAGCATTCATATCGGTACCGCCTTCTATGGTCAGGCTACCGCCTGATGTTTCGGCCCGCACCGCTTTGATGTTGCCCGAAAATGTTTTGGTTTGGTACGGTGTCTGGTCGTCGTTGCGGTCAGGCGCAAAGGAGGTCAGCGCGATGGTTCCTGCGCTCAAAAGGGTCAGTAGAAACTGGTTGCGTTTCATAGTGGTCGTTTGTTTATACCGTAAGGATGCTGTTTGACGAATGAAGGTTGCATGAACCTGAATTTCTTTCCTGTTCTTACAGTCACTCAATACATGTAGGCACAAGTAATGTACCATGTTTTTCAATAGGCTCATTGTTAGTGATCTGGATTTTTCCAGGCAAAATAGACTGTCCGCTAACGGACATAGACTGTTCATGGACGGACAGTCTGTTTTTTGACTATCAGTAACCGAAATTACTATTTTCAGATTCTGCCTTCCATTAAAATGACACTTCTCTGGCTGATAACCCGATTACAATTTCTGCTTCATGCCACCAGAACGATAAAATTCCCATCCTGTTTCTCTTCTTTTCCGGGCAAACTGGATATGGATTTACTGAATCGGGCAGTTACTACAGGGAAAATACTTATTATTTCATAGCAACGAACATATTTAATTTGGAATTTTATAAAGAATTTAAAATTAAATTTTAAATATAGAAATTATTAGTAGTCTTTTATTGGTAAAAGTGATTATTAGCAGAATAAAGCTATTGCTGTCTATTGTCAGGTAGATTATATTTGAATTAAAAATTGACTGGCTCAGCGTACCCTTTCTTACCATAGACCAACTGATCACTGGTCTATTCGTGACTCGTTCATCAGGAATTTCTACACACCTTTCTCAAGTTTTAATACCGCTTTTTTGTAAGAAAATCAGAGGTTATTCTGTTGATAGTCAATTTGTTATTGTCTATTCCATTCGCTTTCCTCACCTGTCCATACCTGCTCTGTGTGCCCATTACTACAATGACTGACTGGTTGTTGTGTTACCCCTGCATTTTTTCCTGTTTATAAACCTAATCGTAAAGTGAGATGCGAAAAAGAAGTTTACTACTTGTCTTGTTTTTAGCGCTTTGTGGACCCGCGCAGCTCATTGCGCAGAGCCGGGTCATTAAAGGAATTGTTACCTCCGGCGACGACAACGGCGGAGTTCCCGGTGTAAACGTGGTGATAAAGGGCACCAATATCGGCGCATCGACCAATGCCGAAGGGGCCTACACACTATCCGTTCCCGATAATCTGCTGAAAAACGGCGTATTGATTTACTCCTTCATTGGCATGAAAACCGCCGAAGTACCTATTGGTAATCAGAGTTCCATTACAGTCCGTTTGCAACACGATGAAACGTCATTGGACGAAGTCATTATTAGTGCGCTGGGTTTTAAGGAGAATGCCGATAAACGGGGGGCAACGGCCTCGAAGATTGAGGCAAAAGACATTGTTCGTTCGGGCGAAACGGGGGTTATAAACGGTATGTCAGGAAAAGCCGCCGGCGTTCAGATTACACGTTCTGCCGGTGACCCCGGTGCCGGTTCGTACATCCAGATTCGGGGGCAGAATACTATTACTGGTTCTACCCAGCCGCTGGTTATTGTGGATGGTATCCCCATCAGTAACTCGACCCTGGGTAGCGGAGTGGCCGGGGTAACGCAACAATCCCGTTTGAACGATATAAACCCCGAAGACATTGCCTCCCTGCAAGTGCTGAAAGGGGCTTCGGCTGCGGCTTTGTGGGGGTCGCGGGCGGCCAACGGGGTAATTGTGATTACGACTAAGAAAGGGGCTAATACGGATAAAGTCAATATCTCGTACAGCTCGACTGTTTCGTTCGATAAGCCTAATTTGCTGCACCCCCTGCAAAGCAGCTACGGGCAGGGTTCCGATGGGGTATATAACCCAACCAGCGCCAATTCATGGGGTGATAAAATCGCGAACCGGGCCGGTGGCGATGATGTAGTTAATATGAATGGTGCCCGTTTTGAAGCGTATAACGGGAATACATTCTACCCAATTATTACGAAAAACTCGAAGCAGACGTTTCAGGAAGAGCGCAAGGACGCGGTTTTCCGGACAGGTACTTATATCGATAATAACCTGTCGGTTAGTGGCGGCAACGAAAAAGGGAATTTTTACCTGAGCGTGGGTGATCTGCGGCAGAAAGGGATTATAAACGGGCAAAGCGATTATAACCGGACAACGCTCCGTTTCAACTCCGAACGTCGCTTCAATGATGTGATCAAATCATCGACCAATGCGACCTACGCCCGAACAACATCGAACCGGATTCAGCGCAGTAACAGCGTGAACGGTCTTTACATCGGAATGCTCCGCTCGGCCCCTGATTTTGACAGCCGATCGTACATCGGAAATTACTTTTCATCGCCAACGGCCAGTGCCATTCCCAACCGCCAGCGTTCGTACCGGAACTACCTAGGCGCTCTGGCTAACCCAATCTATAATGATCCATTGTGGGCCATTAATGAGCTGACTAACTTTTCGGAGGTGGACCGTTTTATTATGAGTTCGGAACTGCTGATTACGCCGGGCAGCTGGTTCGATATAACGGTGCGTGGCGGTCTCGATGCCAATACGGATCACCGCATCACGAACTATCCCGTCAATTCGGCTATAAACAGTGGTCTGGGAAGTTTTGAGGAAGCAATTTTCCAGGAATCGGAGATGAACGGCGACGTTATTGGCCGCGCCTTTAAGGACTTCGGCAAGAATATCACCAGCACGTTGATTGTGGGTTTCAACATCAACGACCGGAAATACCTTAACCTGGGGGGCACCATGAACAACTTCATCATTCCGGATGCGCCCGCCAACTTCGGTAACTCGCTGACATCGAACGATGCACCTTACCGGACCAGCACGCACCGCCGGATGGCCCGTTTGTATTCAACCCTGAATGTAGGTTTTTACAATCAGTTGTACGTCAATGCTTCCCTGGCGGCAGAAGCAGGTTCTACCTTCGGTAGCCAGACAAAATCGACGTTCTATTACCCATCGGGCGATGTGGCCTGGCAGTTTACGCAACTACCTCTTTTTCGGGACAACCCAATCCTGTCATTCGGTAAGTTGCGGGCTTCTTACGGTACCGTCGGGGTACAGCCTGATGCATACAGGAATACGACTACCTACGTAACCGCTTCGTTTAGCAGCTGGGCCAACCCGCTTAGTGGCTCAGGGTATGGTAATGGGGCGTATGTTCGTAACTCGACCCAGGGTGACCCTTTTCTGCAACCCGAACGGAAAACGGAGTGGGAACTGGGCACCGACCTGCGCTTTCTGAACAACCGTCTAACGGCTGGCTTCACGTATTACCAGAACGAGATTACCAATCTGTTGCTGAACGTGGCTGCGGCTGGCTCGACGGGGTACACCTCGAAATACACCAATGCCGGTTCGATGACGAACAAAGGTCTGGAACTGGAATTGAACTTCAACCTACTGAACAAGAACGGGTTTAACTGGAACATTTTTGGTAACGTAAGCCGGAATATTAACCGGGTGACCAATCTGGCCGGAACCGATATCATTACCCTCGGTGGTTTCAGCAGTACGGCCAGTACTGTGGCTAAAGTTGGTTACGCCATGTCATCTCTGTACGGAGGTACCTATCTTCGCAAAGACGACGGTTCGCTCAATCTCAATGCCAATGGTTTCCCACAGGTTGCGTCTCAGTTTGGCGTTATCGGTGACCCGAACCCCGATTATCGCGGTGGTTTCGGTACTAATCTTTCCTACAAAAAACTAACCCTAAACGTCCTTTTTGAGACCTTCCAGGGGGGCGATTTCTACAACGGCACACGAGGAGTTCTCTACAACTTTGGCACCCATGCCGATGTGGGTAACGAAGTGACCTTGACGCAGGACCTCAGGAATTACGCGGGTAAAACAATCGCTGCGGGCAGTACCGTTCGGGGTAATATCCAAGACTTTGGCTCGGGGCCCGTGTTGCTCGATCAGTCGTATTATACGTCCATCGGGGGAGGGTTCAGCACACTGGTCGAGCAGTTCATTACCGACGCCAGCTGGACGCGCATCCGCGAGATTTCGGCCGGGTACTCGTTCAGTTCACCCGCATTCCGGAAGAAAACCAAACTACAGTCTATCGACGTAACCGTAACGGGGCGTAACCCGGTGTTATGGACCAAAATGGTTGGTATTGATCCGGAAACGGCCCTTAACGGAGCCAGCAACTCGCGCGGACAGGATTACTTCAACAGTCCCAACACAAAGTCGCTGCTTTTCAGCGTAAAAATCAATTACTAATTCTCACGACGAAGCCGCCACTATGAAACGAATATATAGATCAGTTTTTGTCTTTTTGTTTGGTCTTCAGGTAGTCTCCTGCACCTCTATTGTTGAGAACCTGAACGTAGACCCGAACAATCCAACCAAATCGACCGCCAGCCTGTTGCTGACGGGTACCGAGATTGCCAACATGGCCACGCAGGAAGGAATGGCCAGTCGTCTGACAACTATCTGGGATGGCTATGCCTCCGGTTCTGACCGGCAATGGCTGGACTACTATAATTACAACGTGACTGCCGGTGTGTATGACGCCGACTGGAACCTGGTGTATCAGGCTACGAATGCCAATGCGCTGCTTGCCATTGAGCAGGCAACAGCCCTCGGAAACCGCAAAACGGTTGGTATTGCTAAAGTGCTGCGGGCTAATGCGCTGGCTACAGGTACGGAGTTGTGGGGCGACATCCCCTTCGATCAGGCAGGGGACATTGCCAAATATCCCAATCCAGCGTTTGAACCCCAGGCAATGGTGTACACAAAACTCCTCGCTTTGCTGGATGATGCTATCGCCGATCTGAAATCGGGAGTGGGCACCGTTACAAGCGAAGATATTCACTTTGCGGGCGATGCAATCAAATGGACGCAGGTCGCCTACACCCTGAAAGCCCGGTTACTAACCGACCTGAAACAGTACGATGCTGCCTACACTGCTGCCCAAACCGGTGTGAACGTGTACGCCAATTCATTATTGGCTCCCCACGGCAACACCGCCAGTGTAAACCAGAATTCCTATTTCTCCTTTCTGGCCAGCACCCGGACCGGGGACATAAATGCGGTTGGCGCGTACAACGTTGGTTTGTTAAACCCGGCAGGGGCAAAGTACCGGGGGAATACAAAAACCATCGAAACGGCCCGGTATAAGTTTTACTACCTGGAGAATGGGGTTAACACACCCGGCAAAATTGAGCCGAATACAACGGGTACGACGGGATTTTTCGCCCAAACGGCTAGTTTCCCTCTCATTACGTATCAGGAAAATATATTGACACTGGCCGAGTCGGCTTTGCGTTCGGGAAAAGGTTTCGCAATGGCGCTTGGGCACCTGAATACGTACCGGTCATGGTTGAATACGGGCGGCAATATCAACGCAGCTTATCTGACCGCGGGGGCTTACAAATACGAGCCATACGTAGCGGCTGATTTTGCGGCTGGTGGTATCGAAAATGCTGATGGTATTACGGCCGATAACGCCCTGTTACGGGAAATTTTGCAGGAGCGCTACGTTTCGTTCTACGGTCAGCACATCGGCTGGAACGACGAACGCCGGACCCGTACCGAAGCGGTAGGCATCAAACTGACACCGAACACCGGCACGCAGCTTCCCTGGCGGTTCATTTACCCGCAAAGTGAATTGAACTCCAATTCCAGCGCGCCAAAAACAGTACCCGCTACGTTCGAAGCACTGGCTATCTATAAATAAGCCGTGTCGTTTATTGAATACACAAGCACTGGCTAAACAAGTGTACGTTTGATTTATACATAAGAGTAAATGACTGATTATCTTTCCCTTCCGGGAAGCTACGTTGTAATGTGGCTTCCCGGAAGGGAATGCCTTTTCGGGCGTAGTATCCTTTCTTTTCTCAAACATTCCAAACCGGATGGCAGTTTTAAAATGTAGTGATTCTTTACTCAACTGTACTATTATGAAAAATTCAATGAAAACAACTTTATTACTGGCATTCCTTTGTGGTACGGGTCTCGTATACGGCCAGCAAAATTCATACGACGACCGTAATCAGAACTCTAACCGCAGTTACGAAGATCAGCGCGAACGGTATAATAACCAGCGGGATTTTCGGCAGGAACGAATGCAGGATGAACGCGATGACCGGCAGGCGCAGGAAAGACGTGAAAACCAGCGTAGGGATGAGGTTATTGACCAGCGTCGGAATTATAACATGCGCGATAATAACAGCCGGGCGTATGATAATCGTTACGAAAGCCGGATGGATGCGGGCGACCGATACAGAAATACCTACGATGAGCGCGATCTGAGTCAGGCGTATGACAAGGGATATGACGATGGCATGCGGTCCGTAGAAAGTGAGAAGCGACAGGAGCGCCGGGATAATTACCAGAATTTTGCGTTTGGTATCTACGGTGGCGCGAACGTAACCCGTTTTGCCGGTGAAGACACGCAGGGAAATGCGCTGAGCGGTCGGTTAGGCTATCAGTTGGGTCTCTTTTTCCGGGGTGGTGGCCGGGTTTATGGTCAGATAGGGGCTGAATACCTCACTTCCAGTTCCGACATTTCGACTGCTAGCAGCACCACGGCATTACCCGCCAGTTCAACCGTTATTTCGTACAACAGCATTACCTCCAACGTAAACCAGCAATACATCCATGTGCCCGTGTACATTGGTTTCAAGCTGGTTGAGTCTGATCGGGGTGTATCGGCCGTTCGGTTCCAGTTAGGGGCAGAACTGGCTGCTCCACTGAAAATTGTCAATGATCTAAACACGTCGGCTCCCAATGCTATCAAGCAAAGCAATCTGGCTTCTACTACCATCAACGGGTTGGCCAGTCTGGGCTTCGATGCAGGACCTCTTTTCCTGTCGGCCGTATACCATTATGGTTTCCAGGATATCCTGAAAGAACCGGTCGAAGGGATTGTCAATTCCCAGCGCAGGATACTCAGTGTCAATGTGGGATTGAAATTTTAGATAGTGTCTCAATTTGACTTTAGGCAGCTATGACCAGAAAGCTTTTGTCTCTTTGCCGAATCGTTCGGCTACTGCACGCTAATGAGGGCCAGTTAGTAAAAAACCTCAATTAGAGACACCACCAGATATACCTATAGCGTGCTTGTATCCCTACTGCCAAAACCCGAATCGTAACGATTCGGGTTTTGGCAGTACATCCTGAAGTAGACCGGGTAGATTATTCAGTCTTCAACACCCGCACCACTTTCGTTTGGCCCTGGGTGCTGGTCCTCAGCAAGAGAGTACCTGGGGGTAGGGTCGATACATCAAACCGATAGGTCTCGCTGGCACTTGCCCGCTCCGTTCGACTTTCGCCAACGACGCGGCCCATCATATCCGTCAAGGACAGGTGTAGCGGCCTGTTTTCACCACCCGTCACTTCCACCTCGATGGCCTCACGTACGGGATTGCCCAGTAACTTCACCCGTAGTTCAGCCGTGGGTTCCGGGCTCACACCCAGACGGGGAGCACCTCCCCCGTTACATACGCCCAGCCAGTTGTAGGTAAAACTGGCTTCACTGGGCGTGCCGGTCTGGGTAGCCCTCAGGTTGATAGTGGGGTTGTCAGTATAGAGCCGCAGGGTGTAAGGACCGGGGCTGGTGGTGGGTAGCATCTCATTAACCACCGAGAAACTCACGGGTTGCCCGTTCAGACCCGCGTACCGTGGGGTAAACGTCAGTTGGCGCTCACCGGCTGTAACGGTAGCACAACTCACCGTAGTGACGCCCGTGATAGAAAACGTGCCGGTAGGCGGTGGTGGCGGTGAACCTCCCCCACAAACAGCCAGCCAGTTGTAGTTGAAACTAGCCTCGCCGGGACTGCCAGTCTGGATGGCCTTTAGTGTAATAGTGGGGTTGTCAGTGTACAAACGCAGGGTGTAAGGACCAGGGCTGGTGGTAGGCAGCATCTCGTTGACGACCGAGAAACTAATGGGTTGACCGGTTACGTCTGTATACTGGGGGGTGAAGGTCAGCATACGCTCACCGACCGTTACAGTCGCACAACTCACCGTTGTCACTCCTGTGATACTGAAGGGTGCGGTTGGGGTAGAAGAGCTGACCGTAATGGTGTAGGCTCGCCAGGTGGTTGCGTTGTTGACGGGCTGACTGGCCGTAAAGGTTTCNACCACGGTCAGGTTCATCACCCCCGAGTTCAGCGGAGTACCTACAATGAAGCCTGGATCGGCACCTGTTCGACTCAGTCCGTTGGCGGGCAGCCCCGTCACACCGATGGTGTAAGTGGAGGACCCCGGTGGGATAGGCAACGTTCTGGGCAATGAAGCGGAAAAGGGCACGCCAGCAGTGGCCGTCAGGCTGATGGGGGGGCGCGGTGGATCGACCGTAATGGTGTAGGCTCGCCAGGTGGTTGCGTTGTTGACGGGCTGACTGGCCGTAAAGGTTTCGACCACGGTCAGGTTCATCACCCCCGAGTTCAGCGGAGTACCCACAATGAAGCCTGGATCGGCACCTGTTCGACTCAGTCCGTTGGCGGGCAGCCCCGTCACACCGATGGTGTAAGTGGAGGACCCCGGTGGGATAGGCAACGTCCTGGGCAATGAAGCGGAAAAGGGCACGCCCACCGTGGTCGTCAGGCTGATGGGGGGGCGCGGTGGATCGACCGTAATGGTGTAGGCTCGCCAGGTGGTTGCGTTGTTGATGGTCTGGCTGGCCACAAAGGTTTCAACCACGGTCAGATTCATCACTCCCGAGTTCAGCGGAGTACCCACAATGAAGCCTGGATCGGAGCCCACCAGGCTCAGTCCGTTGGCGGGCAGCCCCGTCACACCGATGGTGTAAGTGGAGGACCCCGGTGGGATAGGCAACGTCCTGGGCAATGAAGCGGAAAAGGGTACGCCCACCGTGGCCGTCAGGCTGATGGGGGGGGCGTCGACTGGAGTTAGTAGCTTGAAGAACTCACTAGACTGAACCACATGGCCAGTGTCGATTCCCCGTGGGTTGCCCTCCGCATGTAAGGTCCAGGAGAAGAACAGCATCAAGCCTAATAACCAACCAAGTGAACGGATCGTATTTGTATTATTCATATCCTGAACGTTTAGTATTACGATGATTCGAGTAGCGGGTAATACTAATTAACTCCGGGGAATAAACGTCCTTACTTATGTACCAACGGTCAATAATTTATTGAACCATCCGCACACGTACTGCTTTGTATACCAATTAGTTAGATAAATGATTTAAAATAGCCATCCGGGTTCTACTTTGTCAGATAAACTGCTCTGCCTTAACTTGGTCTGATGGGACTCCCAGTCAGTAAAAAAACGCGACACCTCCGCCTGTCGCTGCCAGAGCCACTTCGTCTGTGACCGTAAAAACAACCTCCTGAAAGCATAAATTGTCCCTAAAGGACTCTTTCACGAAAGTAAATCGAACGGCGCGGTCGGCCCCAATCGAACGTATGCAGGAGCGCATCCCGGATTGTGACTATCAACAGCTTCACCACCGCACGGGCGGGCCCGTTTATCAGTGAGTCAACCTGGGATGCCTTTGACGTAATGGGTTCGGGAGCCCAAAACACGCACAGGAGTCTGTCCGAACTACCCGGTGAGCAGGGGCTGATGTTGGCCAAAACATTGCTAAACAAACTCCACAAATCAGCAGGTATCTGGCAAAGTAATCTGGCTTCTACTACCATCAACGGGTTGGCCAGTCTGGGCTTCGATGAAGGGCCTCTATTCCTGTCGGCTGTGTACCATTATGGTTTCCAGGATATTCTGAAAGAGCCAGTTGAAGGCATTGTTAACTCCCAGCGCAGGATACTCAGTGTCAACGTCGGGTTGAAGTTTTAACAACGTCAGTTTGTCGACCTGAACGAGTCGGTCAGTTAGTGAGTTTATGTAGTGGTAGATTACTTTTGTATTCATTCCCACAAACTCACTAACTGACCGGCTTTTTTTATGAATACGCTCTTCCCCATTTTCGTTAAGGCGGAGAATCTGCACACGCTCATTGTAGGTGGTGGGTACGTCGGTCTGGAAAAACTTACTGCCCTGCTTGGTAATGCTCCGGCCGCCCGTATCACCCTGGTGGCGCCCGACATTCGGGATGAAATCCGGGAGCTGGCCCAACAGAATCCTAAAATTCAGCTTGTTCAGGAGCCTTATCATTCTATCTATCTGTCGGATAAAGACCTGGTCATTGCGGGTACTAACGATAAGGCTGTCAACAAACAGGTGCAGC
This sequence comes from Spirosoma spitsbergense DSM 19989, assembly GCF_000374085.1. Classification (GTDB taxonomy): domain Bacteria; phylum Bacteroidota; class Bacteroidia; order Cytophagales; family Spirosomataceae; genus Spirosoma; species Spirosoma spitsbergense. The sequence goes on from NZ_KB893603.1 coordinate 16,429, forward strand.
TTGATTGTAAAGCGCACCGTATCCTGGTCAACGTAGCCGATACCCCCGATTTGTGCGATTTTTACCTGAGTTCGGTCGTGAAGAAGGGCGACCTTAAAATTGCCATCTCGACCAATGGTAAATCCCCCACCTTTGCCAAGCGGTTTCGGGAGGTGCTGGAAGAAATTCTGCCCGACAGTTTACAGGAAACCCTCGATAACCTGACATCCATCCGCAATCAGCTCAAAGGCGATTTTGTCCAGAAGATGGAGAAACTAAACGAGATAACGAAGGTGTTGCGGTAATTAACAACCCGGTATCCAATGCGTATTCTTACCATATCCGGCAGTTTGCGGGCAGCATCAACCAATACCTTGTTGCTGGAGGCCATTGCAGAATTGGCCCCCTCCTCTGTTACCGTTATCCGCTCTGGCAGCCTCGACAGTCTGCCCCACTTTAGCCCCGAACGAGATGTTGACCCAGCCCCGGAAGCCGTAACCGACCTTCGCACGCAACTTCGGGAGGCCGACGCGGTTATCATCTGTACACCCGAATACATTCATAGTATGCCGGGCGTTCTGAAAAATATGCTCGACTGGGTGGCTTCATCGGGCGAGTTCGTCCATAAACCTGTGGGCGTTCTCAGTGCTGGTCCTTCCGATATGGGTGGCTCGCGGGCGCACACGGCCTTGTCGCATACCATGGAGGTGCTGATGGCACAACAACCCGAACAGGCATCACTGATTGTTCCCTTCGTTCGGCAGCGTATGGACGCCGATGGGCGGGTAACTGACCCGGTTTTAAAACAGGCGCTGCAAACGGTTCTGTCGACCCTGATTGATACGGTCGGGAAGCAAACGGCACAAGTATGAAAATTCTTTCTTTATCTCCAAAAAACAAAACGATATGAAAAATAGAACGCTGGGTAACACGGGCGAACAATTATCCGCTATTGGGCTGGGCTGTATGGGCATGAGCCACGGCTACGGTACGCCCGATGATACGGAAAGCATCGCCACCTTACATAAGGCACTGGACCTGGGTATCAATTTCTGGGACACGGCCGATATGTACGCGAATGGTGTCAACGAAGAACTGGTTTCGCGGGTGCTGGTACCTAATCGGGACAAGGTGTTTATTGCCACCAAGTTCGGGTTCCGGTATCGGGATGATGTTGCGGGAATCGGAGGCATACCGGGTACTTATTTCGATGGCTCGCCCGCCTGGATGAAACAGGCCGTGGAGAAGAGCCTGAAACGGTTGAAAATCGACACCATCGACCTCTATTACGCCCACCGCATCGATCCAAATGTGCCGGTTGAAGAGATGGTAGGGGCAATTGCTGATCTGGTTACAGAAGGCAAAGTGCGTTACCTCGGCCTGAGCGAAGCCTCAGCGGCCTCCATTCGTAAAGCGCACGCCGTTCACCCGATTGCCGCCCTGCAAAGCGAATATTCGTTACTGACCCGCGATGTAGAAAAGGAAATTCTGGGCACCATTCGTGAACTGGGTATTTCGCTGGTGCCATACTCGCCGTTAGCACGGGGGCTCATCACCAACACGCTCGATGTTACCCAGTTGGATACCAAAGACTTTCGGCGTACCCTGCCCCGCTACAACGACGAGAACCGCGATAATAACCAGTTGCTGGCGAGCGCGTTTGCCGATCTGGCGGCTGACAAACAGCTAACGGCGGCTCAACTGGCACTGGCCTGGGTACTGGCGCAGGGTGACGACATTATCCCCATCCCCGGAACTAAAAAACGGAAATACCTCGAAGAAAACGCGGGAGCTGTCGACGTAATCCTTTCTGAATCAGACAAGGAAGCTATCGAGACCTTACTGGCCCGTTACCCAAACACAGGTCCGAGGTACAGCGAAGGGGCACTCAAACTGGTGAATCATTGAGGGTCGAACTATATCAAATGCACCCGTGTCACATCGGTAGTAATCAACGGTATGTTTTTCCATGACTTTTGATCAGGCAACCGACCAGATGGATGAGTATGGACGGCAACGGCGGCCGTTCTTGTTCATCCTGGATTTTGACCTCAAATGCCCTCTTGTCCTACGCCCGGACGAATGGAAGGCCCACGATGTTGCCTTTGATTTCTCGGGAACACCGGCCCCCGCTTCCCCTGAGCCGTTCTGGTTTCGCCGGTATCCCACACCGTTTGAGCAATACCGGGTTGGGTTCGACTATGTGGTGAAGAACATCCACCTGGGTAATTCGTTTCTGGTAAACCTGTCGGGGCAGACGCCCATAGAAACAAACCTAACTCTGGGCGATATATACGTCCGGACAACAGCCCGCTATAAACTTCGGCTGGCTGATCGATTCGTGTGTTTTTCTCCGGAATCGTTCGTACAGATTCGTGGTAACCGGCTGGCAAGTTTCCCGATGAAAGGGACAATTCAGGCTAGTCTTCCGAATGCCGAAGCAACTCTGCTGGCCGATGCCAAAGAAGCCGCCGAACACGCCACCATTGTCGATCTGATTCGGAGTGACCTGAGCCGAATTGCCCAAAAGGTGTGGGTGGAACGATACCGCTACATTGACCGGATTGACACGCATGAGGGTGGTCTGCTCCAGGTGAGTTCAGAAATAGCGGCCCTATTACCCGACAACTGGCGCGACCAGCCCGGTACATTGCTGGCCAGCCTGTTACCCGCCGGGTCAATTAGCGGAGCACCCAAACCCAAAACAGTCGAACTGATCCACACTGCCGAACAATACGACCGGGGGTATTATACGGGGGTTTGCGGGTATTTCGACGGCGAGCATCTGGATAGTGGTGTTATGATCCGGTTCATCGAGAATCAGCAGGGGCAGCTCGTTTTCAAAAGTGGTGGCGGTATTACTGCCCGTTCCGATGCCTGGTCGGAGTATCAGGAAATGATCGATAAAGTGTATCTGCCGGTATCCGTCGAAGCCGACTTGTCGATAAATTCGCAGGAAAATTCGTCGTTCATCCCGTGATTTCTATGCCCTCCTGCCTGGAAACGATCTGTGTCCGAAACCGACAATTACAGCATATTTCGGCGCACAATGACCGGTTCAACCGTACCCGGCTGGCCTGTTGGCAAATGAATGACCCCGCCCGACTCGAAGACTTTATTAAACTTCCCAATTGGCTGCTTCCACCAGAAATCTACAAGTGCCGCGTAACGTACGGTCCTGACATAGAAACGATTGAATTTGAGCCATACCACATCCGGCCCGTACAGAGTCTGGCCCTGGTGAATGCGAATGGATTAATGTACAGCCATAAATACGCTGACCGCCAGGCCATCAACAACCTGTTTGCCAGGCGTGGTTCTGCCGATGACATCCTGCTGGTTCGTGATGGTTTATTAACGGATACCTCCTACGCTAATGTAGCCTTATTGGCGGGTAACCGCTGGTATACCCCGGCGCACCCGTTGCTCGAAGGTACGCAGCGTGCCCGTCTGCTGGCCGACGGTATCCTGCACCCCGCCGATATTCGCCCCGCCGATCTGCCTCGCTTCGAGAGTATCAAATTGATGAACGCCATGCTCGACTGGGAGCAGACTACGCCAATACCCGTACAGGCAATTCGCTGACAATAATACTGCCGGCAACCCGGCACGTTACCCAAACACAGGGCCGGGGTACGGTGAAGGAGCACTCAAACTGGTGAATCGCTGGGAAGGGAAGAATGAGAATAGGAAATGGTTACAGACTGTTTTGAGAAATTACTCAGCTAAACAAAAAATGGGCTGCCAAACACCGTCAGGTGTTTAGCAGCCCATTTTTTGTCATCGGCATCGTTACTATTTGTTGGTAGAAGAGTGCCTTATACCGTTGCGCCTTCCTTCAATCGTTCGGCGTTTTCGGCGATGCGGAGTTGCTCGATGAAGTCGCCAATGTCACCGTCCATGACGGCGGGGAGGTTGTGCGTAGTCAGGCCAATGCGGTGGTCGGTTACGCGGCTTTGCGGGTAGTTGTAAGTCCTGATTTTATCGGACCGGTCGCCACTACCAACCATCGTTTTGCGTTGGGAGGCAATGGCTTCGTTGTGCTTTTTAAGTTCCATTTCGTAGATCCGGGAGCGCAGAACGGTCAGGGCTTTATCAAAGTTTTTCAACTGCGAGCGTTCATCCTGGCACTGCACTACCATTCCCGTTGGGATGTGGGTCAATCGTACGGCAGAGTAGGTCGTGTTTACAGACTGGCCACCAGCACCCGACGAGCAGAAGGTATCTTTCCGGATGTCGTTCATACTGATTTCAACGTCTACTTCTTCCGCTTCGGGCAGTACCGCCACACTGGCCGCCGAGGTATGAATGCGCCCCTGGGTTTCGGTGGCGGGTACGCGCTGCACCCGGTGAACACCCGATTCAAACTTGAGTTTGCCGTATACGTCCTCGCCTTCTATCTCGGTTATAATCTCCTTATAGCCGCCCGATGTGCCTTCTGTAAAATCTACCAGCGACATGCGCCAGCCCATTTTTTCGCAAAAACGCTGGTACATCCGGAAAATATCGCCCGCAAAAATAGCGGCTTCATCGCCCCCGGTGCCACCCCGAATTTCGAGAATCACGTTCTTGCTGTCGTTCGGATCTTTCGGCATCAGCATCTCTTTCAGTAGCTCCTCCAGTTCTTCCCGGCGGGGCAGTAACTCGTCAAGCTCCGTTTTGGCTAAATCCCTGAAATCTTCGTCCTTTTCGGTCGCCACGATCTGTTTGGCGTTTTCGATTTCTTCGAGTAGTTGCATGTAGGCCTGGTACTGCGCCACAATCTTCTCCAGATCTTTATATTCTTTACTCAGCTTCATGAATCGCTTCTGGTCCGAAACGGCTTCGGGCTGCACAATTTGCTGAGATACTTCGTTGAAGCGTTCGCGAATGGCTTCTAACTGGTCAAGCATAGTATAGTACTTTATCTGCCAGCGTTGTGGCAGCGATATAGACAATTATGAAACACAAAATTACGAAAATCGCGGCAGTTCGATTATGTATTGACTGATTGCAACCAAGCGGCTGCCGGTGTGGTTTTCTATCTGAATGACGATATGTATTCCTATTGAGTTCCTGTCTATGAAACCCTGCCTGCTTCCTATTCTTTTCCTGACAACTTTTTTATTATCCTGCAATCCGGAACGGGTGCATTATACGACCGAATTGAAGCAGGAGATGGCCGATTCAAAAATCAAGCGCATCACCAACGCCGACCTTATTGCTACGGTTGATAATCTGGGCGGAAAGATCAGTATGGTTATCCAGAAAGAATTGGCCACGCAACTGCAGAAAACCACCGACCCGGTAGAGCGGGCCAAACTTTGCCAGTTAGCGAATTTGCCCCGTACCAAAGCCATTGCTAAAAGTTACGAAGTTGATATAAGACTGCTGGGCTCGGCCGATATACAGAATAAAACGCTCAACGCAAAAGAGCGGGAAATTCTGGATGCGTACCGGTATAGTGTCGGGCAGAAACAGGTGCCGATTTCCAATATTCAGAAAATCAACGATACATCGTACGTGTACAACGCGGTTGTTCCGCTGATCAGCCCGATCTGCAAAGCCTGTTTTGGCAAAGACACCCTTCCATTTGCCGTCTGGCACATCGGTTTTCAGAAACGCGAAGTGGTCCGTCGGATGCAGTCCTCCAAAAAGAAATAAGTATATTCGTAGAAATAATTTCGTGGAAATGATTTCGTGGAAATAAACTGGTGTGATATGGAAGCCGTTGCCCTAAAAATCCCGATGACGTTGCAGGAACATAGTGAAACCGTATCGCCGGACCGCCCCGATATGCTCCGCATTCCGGCAACCTGGGAGGAGTACCTGGAACTGGCTGAACAACTCCCCTACAACATTGAGTATTACGAAGGAGAGATTATTCTGATGAGCCAGGCCACCGATTTACACGAACAGTTAATTAGTCAACTTGGCGCATTGTTTGTCGATCTTCTCGACGATCAACCCGATTATCGGGTGTTGGGCAGTAACGTTAAAATCTGTGTAGCCGAAGGTTCCGCTGAGTTCAACGCCGATTTATCGGTCGTTAAAGGGCCATCAGATTTTGCTGTGTTGCCAAGCGGCCGGGTATCAACGGCGCGGATCAAGAATCCGGAAATTGTGGTAGAGGTATTGTCGAAAAGCACCAGAGCGTACGACCAGTCGGACAAACTTGATCAGTACCGGCTTATTCCCTCCCTGAAGCACATTCTTTTTATCAGTCAGGAAGAAGTGTTTGCCCGTATTTACTCCCGCACTGAACAGCCTGACCAATGGTTTGATGCCGATTACCGGTCTATTGAGGCTACCGTTCTGATGGGTTCACTGGCTCTGCCACTTCGAAAAATCTACCGCAAAACGCCTTTTGCCGCATAATTGTCAGCCCAGGCAATCAACTGTTTGGCAGTTTCTGCCGGATTATCTTCCCGAATTTCTATAGGATGAACCAGAGCGGCATCGCGCTGGGATAGGCCGTGCAGATACGCTTTGTCGTAATAATCCAGCGTTAAGTCGGCTACGGTAGCGTAATCGTTTCGCGTCAGAGCATCCAGCGCATCTTTCGTTATTTTTCCGCCCAGTCGTTTCTGAATCCGTTCCGTGGCATCTACCAGGAGCTGATGGTCGATACCGGCGTATTCATGGACCAAACGCTCTACCCGGCACGATTTTGTTACATCGATGAACGCAACCGGCGCGGCCCGCATCTGATGCCAGAGCGGCATTGGAATAAAGCACGAACCGATGCTCCGGCTTTCATCTTCAAGCCAGATGCGTTTGGTACGGTCGAGCTGACGTAACTGCTGATGCACCAGGTTTTCAAACTGTTCCGTGGCGGGTTGGGCTGCCTGACCGATGGCCCCGTAGGTCGAGCCTTTATGATTGGCCAGCCCTTCCAGATCAATGATTTGTTCACCCTGCCGGGCCAGTTCTTTCAGGATATCGGTTTTACCGCTACCCGTCTTACCGCCAAGAATAAGCAGCTTACGTGGCTCCGTAAAGGCTGAAAGCACCGTGTTTCGGTACGCTTTGTAGCCGCCTGCCAGCGTCGATGCCGTGAGTCCGGCGGTGTCCAGCAACCAGGCAAATGAACTGCTTCGCATACCACCACGCCAGCAGTGAACCAGCACTTCTTTTCCCTGCGGGTTCAGTTTTTTCGACTGCTTTACAAAGTTGGCCAGCTTTGGCCCTACCAGAGAAAGCCCAAGTAAAACCGCCGAATCCTTCCCTGCATTTTTATATTTGGTACCCACCAGCGCCCGCTCGTCATTGTCGAACAGGGGAATACTGACTGCCCCCGGAATATGTGCATGCTGGTATTCCCCCGGCGACCGGACGTCGATAATGGGTAGGGTTTGGGCTTTGTCTAAAAACTCCTCAACCGGGTGTTTATGAATCATTGGATGCTCAGGCAGCGTAAATAGAGTTGGATGGTATTTTCCAGACCCAGATAAAGGGCGTCGCTTATTAGTGCATGGCCAATGGAAACTTCTTCGAGCTGGGGGATCTGTTCAGCAAAGTAACGTAAATTTTCCAGGCTTAAATCGTGGCCGGCATTCAGCCCCAGGCCGATTTCTGTGGCTCGTTTGGCCGCCCGAACAAAGGGCGCAACGGCCGCTTCCCGGCCCTGGGGATAGTGAGTGGCGTATGGTTCGGTATACAGCTCAATTCGGTCTGTACCAACCGCTTTCGCGCCATCGACCATTCGTTCGTCGGCATCCACAAAAATAGAAACGCGGATACCATCGGCTTTAAACGTGTCGATCAGTTTCCGCAGGTGGTCGGCGTGGCGAATGGTGTCCCAGCCTGCATTAGACGTAATGGCATCGGGCGCATCGGGCACCAGCGTCACTTGCGCAGGCTTTACCTGCTTCACGAGTTGGATAAACCGGTCGTCGGGATTACCCTCGATATTGAATTCGGTCGTAACGACTTCACTCAGGTCCAGCACGTCCTGATAGCGAATGTGCCGCTCGTCGGGGCGGGGGTGAACGGTAATGCCCTGCGCACCGAAGCGTTCGCAATCGAGGGCAACCTGTACCAGGTTCGGGTTGTTGCCGCCCCGCGCATTCCGGAGGGTCGCAATTTTATTAATGTTAACGCTTAAACGAGTCATGTATAGTAAAGAGCGAAAGTACGAAAGAGCGAAAGAGTTAATTGGCGCTCTTGGTTTTGTAACTTTGCAGCAAGAGTGAAGGTTCAGTAGTTTTTTATCGCTCATTCACTCATTCACTCTTTCGTTCTTTAACTATGTCTCTAAAACAACAAATCGACGCGGATATAAAGCAGGCCATGCTGGCTAGAGATCAGGATAAATTACGGGCACTCCGGGCCGTAAAATCAATGATCCTGCTGGAAGAAACCAAAGAAGGGCAAACCGGCGACCTCAAACCCGAGGACGAAACCCGGATTCTGACCAAAGCGGTGAAGCAGCGAAAGGACTCGGCCGATATCTATCGGCAGCAAAACCGTCCTGACCTGCTGGCTACGGAAGAAGGAGAGATTTCCGTTATCGAGAAATACCTCCCCCAGCAACTGTCGGAAGAAGAGTTAAAAGAAAAACTACAAGCCATTATGGCCCGCGTAGGTGCATCGGCTCCCTCCGACATGGGCAAGGTTATGGGGGCTGCAACGAAGGAATTGGCCGGTCAGGCCGATGGGAAAGCCATTTCGGCCATGGTGAAGACGTTGTTACAATGAGCGAATGAGCGAATGAGTGAAAGAGCGAAAAGCTGAATCACTCATTCGCTCATTCGCTCTTTCACTCATTGTAAATTTGAACACACTCGACTTACTCATGCTGATTCCCCTTGCCTGGGGCGCATTTAACGGCTACCGAAAAGGGCTACTGGTAGAAATCGTGGGCATCATTGCGTTTGTGGTGGCCATGATTGTGGGGTTCAAATTTCTGGGGTTTGGTATCGAGCTATTAAGCCCGTATATCAGCCGGGAGGTAGCCCGACGGATCCTTCCGTGGCTGGGATTCTCCATCATCTTTTTTCCAACGGTAATGATGATCAATCAGTTAGGTTTTTCTATCCGTCGATCACTCAAATACTCGGTGTTAGGTACGTTCGATAGTGTAGCGGGGGCGGCAGTCGGTGTTTTTACGTGGGTGTTTGGAATTAGTGTCATTCTTTGGCTGTTGAGTTATATGAATGTAAAAATGCCGCCCCGCCAGGTCGAAACCGCCTTTTTATACCCCTATATTCGGCCCATTGCCCCAAAAGTCATGGATAAAGCTGCGGTATGGGTGCCGAAAGGACTGGAAGAAGGAAAGAAATGGCGGGCAGAAAATATAATGAGTGAAAGAGCGATAGAGTGAAAGGCCAGTTTTATTCCTAACGCTCTTTCATTCTAACGCTCTTTCACTCTTTGACCATGAAACAGGATATCCGTAAAACAACACCCGCTCAACTGAAAGACTGGCTGACCCAGCAGGGGGAACAGGGCTTTCGGGCTAAACAGGTGCATGAATGGCTCTGGAAAAAATCGGCCCGGTCATTTGAGCAAATGACGAACCTGTCGTTGCCCACGCGGGACTTGCTGAATGCTCATTTTGACATTCGACCGCTGACGGTTGCTGAAGAACAGCGTAGCAATGACGGCACCATCAAATCATCGTTCCGGCTGTTCGACGGTAATCTGGTAGAAGGCGTGCTGATTCCGGCACTGCGAAACGATGAACACGGTGACCGTATGACCGCCTGTGTATCGAGTCAGGTGGGTTGCTCGCTGACCTGTAAATTCTGCGCGACGGGTTATATGGACCGTAAGCGCAACCTCGATGCCGCCGAAATTTATGATCAGGTAGTGGCCATTGACCGGCAGGCGAAAGAAAACTATGATGCCCCGCTCTCCAACATTGTATACATGGGCATGGGGGAGCCGCTGTTAAACTACAAAAACGTGCTCGAATCCGTCGACCGCATCACCTCGCCGGATGGCCTGGGTATGTCGCCGAAGCGAATTACGGTTTCTACGGCGGGTATTGCCAAAATGATTCGGCAACTGGGCGATGATGCTGTGAAGTTTAATCTGGCTTTGTCCTTACACGCGGCCAATGACCAGAAACGCGATCAGATTATGCCCATCAACGAAAGCAATACGCTGGACGTGTTAGGCGATGCGCTGGGGTATTTTTATAAAAAAACCGGTACCCGGATTACGTTCGAATACATTCTGTTCTACAACTTCAACGATACGTTGCAGGACGCTCAGGAACTCTGGAAGTTTACAAAACGCGTTCCGGCCAAGATCAATATCATTGAATACAACCCCATTGCCGAGGCAAATTTTAAAAATACAGATCCCCAGACACTGGATAAGTTTGCTGGATTTCTGGAAAACAAAGGCGTAACGGTTAATGTACGCCGGAGCCGGGGAAAAGATATCGATGCCGCCTGCGGCCAACTGGCCGGAAAGAAGTAGTGCGCCCGGCTGCCTTACGTGTGTTAACAATTTGGTAATATGCCTCTGCGCTGTTTGGCGTACTTTTGTAGCAATCATCAGCTTACGGACCCACCGTTTGCTTACTTACAGAAGACAACTTTCTCATGTTTGGATTAGAAACGGATGTTTTTATCCTTCTCTTCATCAGCCTCTTCGCTGCCTGTGCCTTTGAATTTGTAAATGGTTTTCATGATACAGCGAACGCCGTTGCTACCGTTATCTACACCAATTCGCTGAAACCAACCGTTGCCGTTGTCTGGTCGGGCATTTGCAATTTTGCGGGGGTTTTGCTGGGCGGTATCGGGGTTGCCATGGGGATCGTGAACCTACTGCCGGTCGAGTTACTGGTCGATCAGAATGTATACCATAGCATCGCCATGGTACTGGCCTTGTTGATTAGCGCCATTATCTGGAACCTGGGGACCTGGTATTTTGGTCTGCCCAGCTCCAGTTCACATACACTGATCGGGTCTATTCTGGGAGTAGGCCTTGCTTTTGCTACAATGCCCGAAAACACAACTGGTTCGGCCGTTAACTGGGAAAAAGCCATCGAAACGGGCGAAGCGCTGCTGTTGTCACCCCTGCTGGGTTTTAGCCTGGCCATTATTTTGATGTTTCTACTTCGTCGGTTCGTGAATGAGGAAACAAAAACTCAACTGTTTAAAGAACCGAAAAAAAACGCTCCCCCGCCACCCTGGATTCGGGCTATATTGGTTACAACCTGTTCGCTGGTAAGTTTCTTCCACGGCAGTAATGACGGGCAAAAAGGAGTCGGCTTAATCATGCTTATCCTAATTGGTGTTGTTCCATACCAGTTTGCTATTAAAACCGATCTGGACCCTAGCCTGTTAGGAACCAATATCAGCGGGATTGAGCAGAGTATTGCTACGCTGGATTCAAACCGGCTTTCGGCGGTTAACCGAACCCGGTTAATGCAGACTCGAAATGAACTGGCAGGGCTAAGCAAGCTGGTAAATGGTCCTTTGGTCGACAACAAGATTCCAAACGAGGAGCGGCTGGAAGTTCGTCGTGACCTATTGCTGATTAACAGCAATATGAAAAAAATTGTGGAGGATGAAGGGGCTAACTTAAGTGCGAGCCAGGTGGCCACGCTGAACGCAAACCTGGGCGAAGAGAAAGGGTTGCGTCGGTTTACGGATTACGCGCCGTTGTGGGTTATTCTGATGATTGCCCTGTCTTTAGGACTTGGCACCATGATTGGCTGGCGTCGGATTGTAGTAACTGTAGGTGAGAAGATTGGTAAGCAACACCTGACGTACGCGCAGGGGGCGTCGGCCGAGCTGGTAGCCGCAGTCATGATTGGCGTTGCTTCGGGTTTGAAACTGCCCGTTAGTACTACACACGTGCTCTCATCGGGCATTGCGGGTACCATGGTGGCTAACAAAGGTATCAAAAACCTCCAGGCTGATACCGTTCGTAACATTGCCCTCGCCTGGATACTTACACTGCCTGTTTCGCTGCTGTTATCGTTTACGCTCTACATATTCTTTCGCTGGCTATTGTAAAAGCTGGATTCGTTACCGTTGTGTATAGTCGGACAGGGGCAATCCGTCGCCATCATCGCGAACGGTGTTGAGAATTTGTTCTACCTCGCGAACCCGTTCCGTATCACCATTTTTCTCGAAAGCCAGGGTCAAGTTGCGTAGTACCCGCCGAACGATGTCGGCATTAGTGCAAGGCTGATAAAAGGTGTCCAGTCGTTTAATGTTTAACTGGTCGATATACTGGTCAATGTCTTTTGTTGTGAAGACAAGTCCCCGGTTAAATACATTGATGTAAAACTGAACCCCTGCATTGTTTTTATAGGTGAGTACGAACAGGTTTGGCAGATTCACCCCATAAACGGGTAGGTTTAACCGTTTGGCAATGAGCATGTACAGTACACAAAGGGTGATGGGGTTGCCCCGGCGCGATTCGAGAACCTGATTGATCATGGAGTTGGCCGGGGAATGGAAATGCTTGGTGTTGGGCGCGAACTTCAGCTTCGAGAAAAAAGCCGTATTCATCGCCTTTATCTGCTCATCGGGATGCATATCCGTTTTGAAGTCCACCCACACATCATAGAACAACTGTTCAACATCCTGTTTGAGTTTGTGTAATGAGAGGTCAGGGTACTGATAAGTTGCCACAATCCACAGCCCTTCCAGCAAGTCCATTGCTCCACCGTTCTTCCAGTCGCGCATTCGGTCAAGAACAGATTCGTACTGAAGATCGTGGATAATCTCTTCAATGCGCTTTTGTAGAGCGGGATTAAAGCTTCCTTCCCATTCCGTTTCCAGGAGGGGAATCATTTGCCCGCCCATCTGCCGAATTCGCTGCTCGACGTGGTCCACAACTTCCTGGTCTTCGTCGTCCAGAAGCGAAATAAGGGCTTTCAACTCGTTGTCGTTCATTCGTATAGATTACTTTGCTGACTATCCTCAGAATAAATACTACTTTCGTAAACCTCCTGAATATACTACTTTTGTTGGGTTGTACGACTTACCAGGTTAAAGTAGTAACAAAATTTTCATAAAAAACAGTTTGACTCCTACAGGCAATTCCCCCAAAATTCTGGTTACCGGCGGAGCCGGGTTTATCGGCTCCCACACGGTTGTTTCGCTGGTTGAGGCTGGTTTCGAGCCGGTTATAATTGATGATTTCTATAACTCCGAGCGTACTGTACTCGATGGGCTGAAGGCCATTCTGAATCGGGAAATTACCTGCTATCCGGTCAATTGTAATGATGCTGCGGCTATGGCCGATATTTTTCAGAAAGAAAACCCCGTTGGGGTTATTCACTTTGCGGCCTACAAAGCCGTTGGTGAGTCGGTGGCTGAGCCGCTGAAATACTATCGTAATAACCTGGACTCGCTGTTATTACTATTGGAAATGATGCCCAAATACGGCGTACAGAATCTAGTGTTTTCGTCATCCTGTACCGTTTATGGCCAGCCGGAGCAGTTGCCCGTTACGGAAGAAACGCCCCGCCTGCCTGCGCAGTCACCTTATGGTAACACAAAAGCCATTGGCGAAGACATTATTCGCGATGCAGTACGGGCCAAACTCCCGATCAAGGCCCTGGCTCTTCGGTATTTCAATCCAATTGGGGCACACCCTTCTGCCGAAATTGGTGAATTGCCATTAGGTGTTCCCGCAAATCTTGTGCCGTTCATTACGCAGACGGCGGCTGGTATTCGGTCCAGCCTGACTGTATATGGCGATGACTACAACACGCCGGATGGAACCTGTATTCGCGACTATATTGATGTGATGGATTTGGCGGATGCACACGTAGAGGCTCTCCGGAAGCTAATCGACGAGTCAGCTGCGAGTCTTTACGATGTGATTAATATTGGCACTGGCAGGGGTGAAACCGTTCTAAACGTCATAAAAACGTTTGAACAGGTAACAGGTGTTACGGTAAACTATCAGCTTGGCCCGCGCCGGTCTGGCGATGTAGAACAGGTTTATGCCGATGTATCAAAAGCCAACCAGGCGCTGGGATGGACGGCCCGTCGTTCGCTGGCCGAATCATTACGGGATGCCTGGAAATGGCAGCAAAAAATTAGCCAGCGTGAGCGGACTTAAGGTTTGCAGGTATGCTTATTGCACATTGCTAAAAACTGTAGATAAGAAACAATAAATCATGAAACTATTAATTACCGGTGGGGCCGGGTTTATCGGGTCGCACGTTGTTCGACTGTTCGTTACCAAATACCCTGAATACCAGATTTACAATCTCGATGCATTGACCTACGCCGGAAACCTGGCCAACCTGTCGGACATTGAACACGCGCCAAACTATACGTTTGTGAAAGGGGATATCACCGACGCGAAATTTCTGGAGGATATGTTTGCCGAACTTTCCTTCGATGGGGTCATCCACCTGGCCGCCGAATCGCACGTTGACCGCTCCATTACCGATCCCATGTCGTTTGTGATGACCAACGTGGTTGGAACAGTAAACCTGCTCAATACCGCTAAGAATAGCTGGAAGGATGCCGACGGAAAGCCAGCCTACGAGGGCAAGCGGTTCTACCACGTCTCGACCGATGAGGTGTACGGCTCGCTGCACAATCCGGAAGATTTCTTTACCGAAGAAACGGCCTACGACCCGCAGTCTCCTTACTCGGCTTCCAAGGCAGCTTCGGATCATTTTGTTCGGGCCTACGGCAACACCTATAAGTTGCCGGTGGTACTATCCAACTGCTCCAACAACTACGGCCCGAATCACTTCCCGGAAAAACTGATTCCGCTAATGATTCATAATATTCAGACCAATAAACCACTGCCCGTGTACGGCAAAGGAGAGAACGTACGGGATTGGCTGTATGTTGTCGACCATGCCCGTGCTATCGATGCCGTTTTCCATACCGGCAAACTGGGCGAAACATACAACATAGGTGGTTTCAATGAATGGAAAAACCTTGACCTGGTACACCTGCTGTGCCAGATTATGGATCGAAAACTGAATCGGGAAGAAGGCACCTCGGCCAAATTAATTACCTACGTAACGGATCGTGCCGGGCACGACCTTCGGTACGCCATTGATGCCCATAAAATTATGAATGAACTGGGTTGGCAGCCATCGCTTCAGTTTGAAGAAGGCCTCGAAAAAACGGTTGACTGGTTCCTGGCCAATCAAACCTGGCTCGATAACGTCACATCAGGTGCCTATCAGGGCTATTATCAGGACATGTACGCAAATAGATAATTGTGAATGGGCGAATGAGTGACTATTTACCGCACACTCATTCATTCATTTACTCATTCAGAAACTATGAAAGGGATTATATTGGCCGGAGGCTCCGGTACTCGTCTTCATCCGCTTACGCTCGCGGTATCCAAACAGTTGATGCCCGTCTACGATAAGCCGATGATCTATTATCCGCTATCGATTTTGATGCTGTCTGGCATCCGGGAGATTCTTATTATTTCGACTCCGCACGATCTGCCTCATTTTGAGAAACTCCTCGGCGACGGTGAGCGTTTTGGTTGCCAGTTTACGTACGCCGTTCAGCCTAGCCCCGACGGCCTGGCGCAGGCATTTATCATTGGCGAAGAGTTTATTGGCAATGAGAAGGTCGCACTGGTATTGGGTGATAATATTTTCTATGGCTCAGGCCTGTCCAAATTGCTTCAGGCCAATAATGATCCGGATGGTGGCGTAGTGTATGCCTATCAGGTAAACGATCCTGAGCGCTACGGCGTGGTTGAGTTCGATGATCATTTTAATGTTTTATCCATCGAAGAAAAACCCGAGAAACCCAAGTCAAATTACGCCGTTCCCGGCCTGTATTTCTACGATAATGAGGTAGTTGATATTGCTAAAAATATTAAACCTTCCCCACGCGGTGAACTGGAAATTACGGACATTAACCGGGTCTATCTGGAGCGTGGTAAACTAAAAGTCGGCGTTCTGGACCGGGGAACTGCCTGGCTCGATACGGGTACCTTTGAATCATTGATACAGGCCGGGCAGTTCGTACACGTAATCGAAGAGCGACAGGGATTGAAAATTGGTTGTCCGGAAGAGATTGCTTACCGCATGAAATTCATCACGGCCGAACAGTTGACAACCATTGCAAAACCATTAGTCAAAAGTGGTTATGGTGCTTACCTGCTAAATCTTCTGAAGTAAGAAAAGGAATTGACTACATCAGTGTGTGGTGTATTGACGGATAAAAAAATGCCGGGGCAAATTGCTCCGGCATTTTTATTGACCTAACCTATAAGAAATATCGTTATTGATGCCTGCTTCAGTAGTCGCGGTATCAACTATAGGGTCAAAGGTAGAGCCTGAAGCAGGGCAGATGAAGAGAAGAAATACTGTTTTTAGTTACTGTAATCAGGGTAGGCGAAAATGCGCACTTTACTACGTAGTTCTACGTATTGCTGTATTCTTTATCTTAGTTAAGATATTGTTAGTTAGTTAGTTATCTTGTTTTGGTATTTTATAGGGAAAATGGCAATTGGCGTTTCCTGTTGTATGTTCGTTACGCTTTCCGGTTTTATCCATTCTAGATATTTTTTACTTTATTATTCTTTTTAAGCGCATGAACGATTCTATTTTTAATGAAAATGCAGGACGTTTTCTTACTGCTAAAGAAACCAAATCCCTCAAAGAGACCTACCGCAATTGTAAATTGGCCTGTGGTGAAAAAGAAGAAGAATACACCCGCTCGGAGTTTTTCGGCCTCGACAGAGTGAATCAGTTGCTGAAGCAACCGGGCTGTGTAGGGGTCCGTGTTCATTATGCCAACCGGTGGGAAGATGAGGATGGTAAACCTGCCGAAGTGGGTAAAGGACAATTTAAGCCCCGTGTTTTGCTAACAGGTGTCGATGCAAAGGGGAGAGATTTGGGCGCTCAGTCAGGTATGGGTGGGCTTAAAGATGATGGTGATCCGGGTGAGATGGTAGTGGGTGATGGGTGGACGTGTCCTAAACAGTGTGCTGCTTAGTTGGAAGGGTGTTAAATCATGACAGAAAGACTTTTTCATCTAATTGAAAAATACCCCTTAAATTTAGTTTCTCATTTATTCAGTCTTCTCCCAATTGCGCTGGGATTGGCTTTACTCAACTGCTTATCAACAAGTTATAAGGTTGTCTTGTTGCTGTTTGCCCTGTACTTCATCAGTGATACCTATTCGCTGTGGCTGGTTATGGCGCGGGTGAGTACGTACCCAATTCAAAATCTACAACCGCTATTTGAAATAGGAATCATAACTGCCGTTTACCTGAACAGTTTTCGGAAAAACGAAACGGGGAAATGGATAAAACTCGCTGCTATTCTGAGTGCATTCATTATTGTTTTCAGTTATCGGCAAAGTACTATTTCAACGGTTGGCCTTACGACACAACGCCTGTTTGAAACGATAACAGTACTACTCTATTTTAATAAAATACTGATTGAAGCACGGGTGAAAAACATACTGTTCCATAGTATGTTCTGGCTGAGTTCGGGGTTGTTGATTTATTCGGCCGGTACATTTTTCTTTTCACTTTTTAGCTCGTACCTGTATAGCGATACTATTTCAAATGAAGAATTTGATCCGTTCTGGAGACTAAATCAAATTTTATACATCATATTCTGCCTGATGTCGTCCGTTGGTATATGGGTTTGCAGGTATGAAATAGATAACCTGTCTTAACAAAAAAACAGTAAAACAGGATAAAGTAAAATTTATTCCGACTTGAAAGGACGTAAGACAAGAGCTATAAGGTATTGTATATCAACAGCTAGCCTCTTTGCTCTTACGTCTATTTTATTTGAAGTAGTACCGCCTTTACCGTTTACTCAATGGTTCACTTAAACAGTTGACATTCAATCCGTTATTTTTGACCTTTACTAATCATGGATTGGCTGTAAATAGAGATAATGTCGACAAACGCCGGTTTTGCAATTGCCGTAGGAACGGCTGTATTATTGATAATGGCCGTGTTCATTATCATCTTCGTCGCTTATTATCAGCAAAAACAAACCCAACAGCAACTCGCTATCAAAGAGCTACAGGCGCAGCATCGGCAACAGTTGATGGAGGCCACTTTCCGGGGCCAGGAAGAAGAACGAAAACGGCTCGCCGAAGACATGCACGACGGTATCGGCACCATGCTGTCCATTACCAAAATGAGCCTGAACCAACTGGAAAAACAGTTGGGTAGTACGATGGAACTGGGGTTACAGTTTCAGAAGACGCGTTCCATGATTGACGAAACCATGACCAATGTCCGGCGTATCAGCCGGAACCTGGTTCCTACAACGCTGGAGCGGTTTGGTTTGCTGGCCGCTCTGGAAGAACTTGCCGAACGTGCAACAACGTCCGAAACGGAAGTGCAGCTAGTGTACAGCGAATCGGCCATTCATTTGCTCCCCGTTACGGAGTTGATGTTTTATCGCATTGCGCAGGAGTTGGTAAACAATGCCATCCGCCATGCCCGTGCCAGGCACATAACGATTCAGCTAGTTTATTTCGATAGCGAAGTCCGGCTTTCTGTACTGGATGATGGCGTTGGATTTGATGTCGATGCCGTTATGGAGAACAGGCAGACTGGTCTGGGGCTTCGCAACATTGAGAGTCGACTGAACGTAGTTAATGGCCATGTAACGTTCGATTCATCACCCGGCCGGGGGTCCCAAATTCATGTGCAGGTTCATCTGCACGAAGTACAGCCTGCAAAAATAATGAGTTGATTTGTTGGCGGGATAATGGCAACTTGCGACTAACGATTATGGTTTTGATCCTAACTCTTCCTTCTCTATGCGAAAAATTAAACTAGCCATCTGCGACGATCATACACTATTCCGCGTTGGCATGGCCACCATTGTTGGCCAGATTCATGACTTCGAACTAATTCTGGAAGCAGGCAATGGTCAGGAATTGATCGATAAAATTCCCCGCAAGATGCCCGATGTGGTACTGCTCGACCTTCAAATGCCGGTTATGGATGGAACCGCTACCGCCGATTACTTACGGGAACACTACCCACTCATTAAGATCGTTGTGTTAACGATGCACGACGAAGACAGAATGGTTCTGCATTTACTGGAGAAAGGCGTTAGCGGTTATCTGCTCAAGGATGCCGAAGCCGGCGAAGTAGAAAAAGCCGTTCGTAAGGTAATGGATGAAGGGGTATATCTGAATGAGTTCGTATCGAAAGCTATGCTCCGCAAAATGACCAATAAAACAACGGTCAATAAGCCCATCAATGCTTTCTATAACAGTAAGGTACTCTTATCAGAACGGGAAAAAGAAGTATTGATGCTAATTTGCGAAGGCCTTTCGACCAATGAAATCAGCGAAAAAATCTTTTTAAGCCCCCGCACGGTCGAAGGGCACCGGCTACGTATCCTTGAAAAAACGGGTACCAAAAATACGGCCGGCATGGTAGCCTACGCGTTTAAGAATGATCTGGTTGGCAACAGCATGGTGTAAGGGGAGCCAGTAGACCGGGTTTTAAGGGGGCAGGTAATTGATAAACCCATTGTTCGATTACCAGTTATCAAAACAGAAGCCAGCTAATATTGGTAAAAACGCCGTTGGCGTAGTTTTACACTAACAAATTAGTAGTTTTGACCAACTTTGCCCCTAATCTTAATCACTGGTCTCTACTATACCATGTCAAAATCATTAATTATCGTAGTTGTTATCGCCCTGGCTCTGGGCGTGTTTGGCTGTAGTTCGTATAACGGTCTGGTCCAGGAAGACACCAACGTGCAGGAAAAATGGGCACAGGTGCAAACGCAATACCAGCGCCGGTCAGACCTGATTCCGAATCTTGTTCGTACCGTACAGGGAGCGGCTAACTTTGAGAAGAGTACGCTGACGGCAGTTATTCAGGCTCGTTCTAAGGCAACCAGCATTAATCTGACTGCCGACCAGCTAACGCCTGAAAATATTCAGAAATTTCAGGCTGCCCAGGATCAACTCAGTGGGTCACTGTCCCGATTGCTGGCGGTAGCGGAGGCTTATCCGCAACTGAAAGCAACCCAGAATTTCTCCGAACTTCAGGCGCAGCTTGAAGGGACAGAAAATCGAATTTCTGTCTCCCGAAATGACTTCAATGGGGCCGTAAAAACCTATAATCAGTCGGTTCGTTCTTTCCCGAATAATATCTTCGCCGGCATTTTTGGATTCCCCGTAAAAGGATTCTTCGAGGCTTCGCAGGCCGCCCAAAGTGCGCCAACTGTACAGTTTTAATGAATAATGGATAATGTACGATGAACAATGGGTGGCTTTCGAATCGCCATTGTTCATTGCACATTATCCCGCACGGGCGGCCCCGATTACCCATTCTACATTATCCTATGAATCCCTTCACTGCCGATGAACAACAGCGCATTGTAGCATCCATTCGGCAAGCCGAAAAGGCTACATCGGGCGAAATCCGGGTACATGTAGAAGCGCATTGTACTACGGATGACCCCGTACAACGGGCTATTGATGTATTTGCCCACCTGGGGATGCATCAGACCAAGGATCAAAACGGTGTCCTGTTCTACCTCGCTCATGCCGACCGTAAATTTGCCGTTGTTGGTGATAAGGGAATTGATGCGAAAGTGCCCGCCGACTTCTGGGAGAGCACGAAGAACCTGCTCCGCAGTCATTTTGCAAAGGGAGCCTATGCGGATGGCTTAAGCCGGGGAATAGAACAGGCCGGGCAGCAGTTGAAACAGTATTTTCCTTACGCCAGCGATGACACCAACGAACTAGCTGACGATATTTCGTTTGACTGATACCGCCGTGACTGTACCTAATTTTCCTCATATAATTGTCCGTTTCCTCCGTCTTGCCCTAGTAGCACTACTGCTGGTTGCGCCAGTTGGTGTGTGGGCGCAGGACTCCGCCACCGATACTGGAACATCGAACGTAATTCCTGATAAGCCAAATCCGCCCCGGCTGGTCAATGATTTTGTGGGTATTCTATCCCGTTCTGACCGGGAGCAACTGGAACAGAAACTCCGGGTTTATAATGACTCAACCTCAACGCAAATCGTTGTTGTGATTGTTAAAACGACTGAACCTTATCCTATTGGCGATTTTGCTTTTCAGGTGGGTCGGAAGTGGGGTATTGGGCAAAAGGGTAAAAATAACGGGCTGGTGCTTGCCTGGGCTACCGAAACCCGTAAAGTGTATATCGCTACGGGTTACGGACTGGAGGGAGCCATTCCGGATGCCATTGCCAAGCGAATTATATCGAATACAATTGTTCCGGCCTTTAAACAGGAGCAATACTATCAGGGGCTGGACAAAGCAACGACCGAAATTATTCAGCGGGCCAGTGGCGAGTACAAAGCCGAGCCTGACACGGATACGGGGGATGGAGGCTTCCCCGTTATCTTTATCGTTTTTGGGGTCATGATTATTATCTTCATCTTCTCCCGGCGCAATAACGGAGGGGGGGGCAGCAACCGCAATCGGGGCGGAGGATGGGGCCCCATCTTTTTTCCAACCTCGACCTACTCTGGCTGGGGAGGTTCAGGCGGTGGCGGCTGGAGTGGCGGTGGTGGAAGTGGGGGAGGGTTTGGTGGTTTTGGCGGGGGAAGCTTCGGGGGTGGGGGTGCCGGGGGGAGTTACTAAGTGGTTAACTGATGGTCATTCGTTGTCATTAGATGGTCACTTAGTAGTCAGTCAAGTGTCATTTGCTGTTTCCGCATCATGACCACTTAATGACCACGAATGACTATCTGATGACCAGAAATGACTACTAAGTGTTTCTCAAACAAGCTGTTTCTCAATTAGCAGAATAAACAGGTGAATCACTTTAATGTGAATCTCCTGAATGCGGTCGGCATAGCCAAAGTGAGGAACCCGAATCTCGACATCGGCCTGACCAGCCAGCTTTCCGCCGTCTTTCCCGGTCAATAAAACCACGTTCATCCCCTTGTATCTGGCGGCTTCAACTGCTTTGATCACGTTGGCCGAATTGCCGCTCGTGCTCAGACCCAGTAACACATCACCCTCGCTGCCCAGGCCCTCTATGAACCGGGAAAAAACGTAATCGTAGCCGTAGTCATTACTAACGCAGGAAAGGTGACTGACATCAGAAATGGCAATGGCTGCCAGCGAACGGCGGTCATCGCGATAACGGCCTGATAGTTCTTCCGCAAAATGCATGGCATCGCAATGGGAGCCCCCGTTGCCACAGGAAATGATTTTTCGGCCATTGCGCAGGGCATCAGCCATTAACGTTGCCGCCTGTTCAATGGCGGTTAAATGAGCAGGATCGTTGAGAAACGTATCCAAAACCGATTGTGCTTCGGTTAATTCCTGCCGGATAATATCAAGCATCAATGACGTAGTAAAGTAGAAAATCGGTAAGCAATGGCGTGTTAAAATACCCAGTTCTGGTACGGCATGTTCCAACGCAGCGCAAAGCTAGCGACTTGTTCGGTATAACTGTTCGGGCGGTACTGGCTATCCTGAAACCGATACAAGAAACGGCCTTCCAGAAATATATTGTGCCGTATCATGTAAGAAGCCCGAAAATCAGCGTAGGTCACGACGGTCTTGCGCCCCTGTCCAATAAAATTCCCTTCGTTACGAAAGCGGTACGTATAATCTTTCAGGATGTTGCCGCCGTAATTAATATCAGCCGACGGATCACTGCCGTACATCATAACACCGGCAATGAGATTACCCGATAACCGCTTTCGCTGATACCGGACAATACCCAGCCCTTCGGCAAAATTACCGCCCAGTGGGTGAGCCAATGGCTGGCTGAAATGGGCATAGTTGGTTTGACCGGCACTAACCGTTGGCGATGCTTCGTGCGAATAGGTGTACGGCCGGGCCAGATTGAATTCGAGTTGCAGATCGAGATTGGGAACCTGGAACGCATCGATGTATTTGCCGCCAAGCTGAAAGGCAAACTTATTGGTCCAGTCACCTTTGCCCGCCAGCAGGGGTCTTAGTCGAAATTCGTCCAGCATGAGTTGGGTGTACACCAGAAACTGCGACAGAAGATTAGCTTTCAGGTCAATCCCGATAAAAGCGTTATCACTACTGCCCACACTAGACTCTACATAGCGGTACAAAATAATGGGGTTCAGGTAGCTAAGGTCCAGCCGGTCGCGACTAAACACTTCCGCTTCAAACACACCCAGATTGATATTATCGGTTACGTTAATGCTTAGATGGTGCATAGCCGCAAACTTAGGCGGAATGAGTTTGACTCCCGTCGGCAGGGGGGCCTGGGTATTTTGTAGCTGCGTAAACAGGTTGGTATATTGAATCCGGCTCCCTAAGCGTGTGGAGAGTTTCAGAAATAAAGAAGGGGGGCTGTTATCCGACAGGAAGAGTGACCGGAAGCCGTTTCCGAAAAAATTGCGGTCATGTCCAAACTGTACATTGATAATCTTAAGGGCATTGAACGTAATGTATCCCCTTGCCGACAGGTAATCGACCCCGTTGTTGCGGAATGGTTTTACAAAACTCTGGCCCGGAGCCGCAACCAGTTGATCGCTGGTTTGGCCATACGTTTGGCCATATTGTTGTATGTATTCGGGATAGATAGCCTGATTATCGGAAAAGAACGTGTAAAAGCCCAGTTTGCGACCAATGGTGCCCCGGACCTCCAATCCCCGGCTATTCACAAACAAAAGCTGACGATCACTGGTCAATGCATTCGACGAACCAGATGTATTGTCGGCTCCGACGCCAAAATAGACAGCCGGATTAACGTGCAAATCCAAATCCGGAGTTTGTAAACTATAGAAATCCGCTTTCTTTTGATAGAAATGTTTTAGAATTGGCTTCCCACTATCCCAGATAGATAAGGGGGTTTCTGAACGACGGGTAAATGGGTTTTTCTGTAACGAATCGTAGTTGGGTACCCACTCCCAACTGTCGTTGCGGAGATAATCGAAATTGAAATAGTCGGAGTCAGAAAGGTTACGGCCAGGATTGGCCTCTATACTGTCAACTAACTGAATAATACTTTCCCGATTATAGGGCTTCACGGAACTATGAAATCCTGCGGCCCAGTGATTTTGCCGGATTTCGAGCCGGTCGATGAGGTGGTAATAATCAGCGTTGAGTGGCACGAATGGGCTTTGGGCCTGGACGCATAACGAGAGTAAAAAAAAATAGAGAACGTAAACGGTCCTACGCATGTAACTTACTGGCTGTTGAGCTTATTTATAGCGGTTGAGTCGCTATTGACTGCTCAAATTAGTTATTTGGTTTGGATATACGCCAACCTTGCGGCTAATTTACGGCGAAAGACCCCTACAAACTATGTTTGTTTTCTCGCAACAGCCCTCACTGGCCAATCAGTTCATCGCCGAACTGCGAAATGTATCGATCCAGCAGGATAGGCTCCGGTTTCGCCGAAACCTGGAGCGACTGGGCGAACTGATGGCATATGAAATCTCGAAAGTATTACCGTATCATTCCATTGACATACAAACTCCGCTTGGGGTATGCCGTTCGCAGGTGATTCGTCAGCAGCCGGTGCTGGCCACTATATTGCGTGCCGGATTGCCGTTTCATCAGGGATTTGCCAATTACTTCGACCAAGCGGAGAGTGCTTTCGCTGGTGCTTATCGCGGACAATCGGCGGCCGGGAGTGAGGAGTTCGAAATTGCGATGGACTACATAACCTGCCCTGATTTGAGTGGTAAAACGCTAATCCTCTGCGATCCCATGCTGGCAACGGGCCGTTCCCTCGAAAAAGTGTATCATGCCCTGCTCCGGTATGGTATTCCGTCCCAAACGTATATTGCCGCTATCATTGCCAGCCCGGAAGGTATCCGGCATGTGCAGCAACAACTACCGCAATGCCATCTTTGGCTGGGTGCTATTGATGATTACCTCAATGAGCATTTTTACATCGTTCCCGGCCTGGGCGATTCGGGGGATCTGGCCTTCGGTGAAAAAATTTGACGGGTATAAACAAAATAAGATGTAAGGTTATCAATAAGTTAGCAAAATAAAATTGGTTATTCAGTGAGAAATTCAGTAGGCTATTTAGTAGAATACTGAATTTTTCTTTCTTTTACGCCATAACTGGTAACATGATATACGGCATAGCAATCTTTCATTATTGTTTTTGTATACAAAGGAAGCCACTATATTTCTTTATTTTATCACAAACTAATCCATTTCAATTTCCATGATGAAAAATTTACGAAGGTTTAGAGTTGGTTCAATGCTTGCGCTGGCTCTACTGGTAGCACCGTTTGCGATCAAGGCGCAAACCGTAGACGCCGTGAAGCAAAGGGCAAGGGAAGCCAAAGTTTCCAGCGATCTGTTGACAGTTATCACTAATGGTGGTGTCGGACAGCAAGCCCCTGTCGCCGGACTGGAACGGGTAAATCTGTTCATGACTTCCGGTGATGCAATTGCTATTGATGCGTTTGCCAACTCGGAAGGAGAAGGGACGGCCCTGTTGCAAGCCTTACAGGCACTGGGCCTCAGTCAGGGAATTGCATCCCAGCAACGGGTATCCGGGTATCTGCCCATCGACAAACTCGACGATTTGAAGAACGTATCAACGCTGAAGTTTGCCCGTCCGTCATACCAGCCGATTCACAATGTGGGTGCAGTCACATCGCAAGGTGATACGTCGCTGCGTTCATACGTCGCTCGTACAACGTATGGTGTAGACGGAACTGGCGTTAAAGTAGGTATCCTGTCGGATTCATACAATAACCTGGGCGGTGCCGCTGCGGGTGTTGCTTCGGGCGATTTACCGGCGGGTGTGCAGGTTCTGAAAGATGCAGCGAGTGGCGGTAGTGATGAGGGACGCGGTATGGCTGAATTAATTCACGACGTAGCCCCTGGTTCTCCATTAGCCTTTTATACGGCGTTTGTTAGTCAACTCGATTTTGCTGCGGGTATTCGGGCACTGGCAACGGCTGGTTGCAAGATTATTACTGATGATGTGAGTTATTTTGCCGAGCCATTTTTTCAGGATGGTCCTGTTGCCCAGGCCATTGATGATGTGGTGAATAACAGCGGAGTTACTTACTTCTCATCGGCTGGAAATAACGCCCGAACATCATACCAAAAGGCGTATAACCCGACAACAACCCCGGTAGCCCCGCTTACGCTTCCGACAGGCTATGTATCGGCGCATGACTTTGGCGGTGGCGATATCCGTCAATCCTTTTTACTTCGTGGCGGTGGTCGCACATCAATTATTTCGTTCCAGTGGGATGATCCGTTCTTCTCCGTTAGTGGTGGGGCTGGTGCTCAAACCGATATGGATATACTGGTCTATATTGGAGGAACTTTTTATGGTAGCCTTTCGGGAGCTTCCGATAACCTGGGAGGGGATCCTTTAGAAATTATCGGCATAAGGAACAATGGTGCGGACGTTACAATTGAGCTGGTACTGGCAAAATATGCCGGGCCTAATCCGAGTCTGTTGAAGTGGGTCTATTTCGGTAATGGTGTCACAACGACCATCGAATACGACACGAAAAGCTCAACGGCAGTAGGGCATACCAATTCAACCCGTTGTATTAGTGTAGGAGCGGCTGCGTTCTACAACACACCCGCCTATAATGGTGCTTCTACGGCTACGGTTGAGGGTTTTTCGTCGGCCGGTGGTACGCCTATCTACTTCACCACCTCGGGCGCACGTCTTGGCTCACCTGTTACGCGTCAGAAACCTGAGATCACCAGCGTTGACGGTGGAAATACAACATTCTTTGGGTCAGATTCCAATAGGGATACCGATTCCTTCCCGAACTTTTTCGGCACATCGGCAGCCGCTCCTCACGCTGCGGCTGTGGCTGCTTTGATGAAACAGAAAGTACCAAACATCACGTCCGCAGCCATTTTGTCAACGCTGGAAAACACGGCACTGGATATGGATGATCCGTCTACTACGGGCTTCGACACGGGCTTTGATTTTGGCACCGGCTACGGCTTCATTCAGGCCGACCGGGCTTTGCAGGCGCTACAAACTATTACGAGCACTTTTAGTATTACGGGCGTTACTACGGTGAGTTGCATGACGCTTTCGGCTGGATCTAGAATGATTTCGTTTACTCCACAGTATGGCGGTCTGAATGGGCAACCAGTAAGTTTCTCAGTATTGAATGAATTGACGCCTACTACCGCTCCCGGTCCTTACTCGTTGCGGGTCTACACCGATAATCCGGTTATTACCCTGAAAGCTATCCAGACTGGAACCGCTGACGAAGCGAGCTTCTCCTACAACTGGCTGGTGGCCTGTGGCGGTAGTACGCCCCCACCTCCACCACCACCTTCGGGCGCATTTTCTATCACGGGGGTCACCACGGTGAACTGTCCCGCAGCATCGGCTGGGGCACGGATACTAACATTCAATCCCCAATATAGCGGGCTGAGTGGTCAGCCGGTAAGTTTCTCGGTGGCTAACGAAATGCTGCCTACAACTGCACCAGGTCCGTATTCTCTGCGGGTCTATACCGACAATCCGGTTATTACCCTGAAAGCTATCCAAAGTGGAACCGCTGGTGAAGCGAGCTTCTCCTACAACTGGCTGGTGGCTTGTAATGGTGGCACTCCTGGCAGCGCGCGGGTAGGCGCTGGTTCGGAGTTAACCAGCAAACTGAAGGCTACGATACTGCCCAATCCGGTGTCGGAGGAGTTCCGGATTCGCCTTGAGGGTGCACAGGGACAGGCAGTGCGTCTGGAGTTGAGCGATGTGAGTGGTCATTCGCTGTTGAATCGGTCGGTCGAAGTGAGCAGTGATGATCATCAGGAGTCGGTTCGGTTCAGTCAGCCGGGTCGTGGCCTGTACCTGTTGCGGGTGAGTACGGGTCAGCAGGCGGTCACCCTGAAAGTGATTCGGGAGTAAACCGAAGCAAGTATTTGATGGGCAACAAAAAAGGTTCTTTCTACCAAGAAAGAACCTTTTTTGTTGCCCACAGGCGCAAGGGGTGCACAGTGCCATCAAACTCAAGCAAGGCTTTCGAACAGGATCCGTATTAATGTCGGTACAGTTAAGCATACCGTTAAATAAAAACCCCAATCGGGTACTAAGTATATTGCCTGTAATCTAGTGCTTTAGCCACACATTTGGTGCTCCATTACTTATGGCGTTTCCTGCAAAGGATAGCCTATGAGCGAACCCGGTCCACTTAATTTCTTAAATTTTTAACCAACCCATTTAACGCGTCATGATGAAAAATCTACGAAGTTGTGGTGTCTATGCTGTCTTTGTATTGACATTACTCATGTCCTCATTTGTGGTGCAGGCCCAAAACCCTGTCTCAGTCAAGCAGGCGGCTAAAGCGGCCAAAATATCACCTGACCTGTATCGGGTGATGCAGAACAACGGGCCACTGCCGATCGTATCGACTAACGGAGGGACGGTGGAGACAAACCAGGTTTTTGTTGGTGACAAGATAGCTATCGAGGCCGTTGCTAATAATGATGACGGGGAGGGGCTGCTCAACCAGCTAAAAGCATTGGGTTTAACTGATGGGGTAGCCTACAAGAGGAAGATATTTGGTTACCTGCCTATCGATAAACTGGGGGAACTAAAAAATGTATCGTCCCTGAGTTTCGCCGATTCCTTTTATAAACCCGAAACAAACACGGGTTCGGTAACGTCGCAGGGCGATGCAGCGCTGAAAGCTGACATAGCCCGCACCACCTATGGGGTTACGGGAGCCGGCGTTAAAGTAGGTATTCTCTCTGATTCGTATAATCGTCTGGGTGGACAAGCTGCCGGGATTACTACGAATGACCTACCCGCTGCCGGTGTGCAGGTATTAGAGGAATACACAGGTACCGGGCCAACTGATGAAGGGCGGGCGATGGCCGAAATTGTTTATGACGTAGCCCCTGGAGCCGCTTTGGCTTTCAACACGGCTTTTACCGGGGAAGCCGGATTTGCGCAGGGTATTATCAACCTGGCCACGACGGCTGGCTGTCAGATTATTGTTGATGATGTAGGGTACCTGAATGCGCCGATGTTTCAGGATGGGCTTGTTGCGCAGGCTGTTAATCAGGTAGTAAACAATAATGGCGTAACTTATTTTTCGGCAGCTGCCAATCAGGCAAGGTCTTCTTATCAGGCGGCTTACAAAAGCGGAGCATCAATCAACATCCCTGCCTATGATCCCGGTACCTATCCCACTCATGATTTTGGGACGGGTGATAGTTACCAGCAAATAACGATTCCGGCAGGTGGTAGGATTCGCCTTGCTTTTCAATGGGATAACCCCTATCAATCAGTCAGTGGTGGAACAGGAGCAACCACCGACCTGGATATCCTGATTCTTAATAGTACAAACACGACAATACTTGCCTCTAGTGCCAGAGATCAAAGTGCTGGCGGTGATCCGTGGGAAATTACGGGTACCTACACCAATACAACCGGTGCTCCGCTTAATGTTAATGTTGTTATTGTCAAGTATGCAGGACCTGATCCGGGCCTGGTTAAATGGGTGAACTACGGTAGCCGTACCATCGTCCCCGAGTACGATACCAAGAGCAGCACCTCGTTTGGCCATGCTAACGCAGCTGGGGCCATTGGCGTGGGAGCATCCGCGTACTTCGATACGCCTGTTTTCAATAGCGCAGCTACTGCCACTATCGAGGGTTTTTCGTCGGCGGGTGGTACGCCCATCCTGTTCAACACCAATGGTACGCGTATCAATGGCATTATTGGTACAGTGCGCCAAAAGCCAGAAATTACCTCCGTTGATGGTGGTGATAACACGTTTTTTGGGAGCGATTACGAACCAAATGGTAAACCAAACTTTTTTGGTACGTCAGCTGCTGCACCCCATGCCGCGGCAGTGGCGGCTCTGATGAAGCAAAAAGTACCGGCTATTACCCGCAACACCATTTTATCGACACTACAGTCGACAGCCCTGGACATGGATGATCCGTCCACGGTGGGTTTCGATACGGGCTTTGACTTTGGCACCGGCTTCGGCTTCATTCAGGCCGACCGCGCCTTACTGGCCATTTCGCCTACCTCGCTGTCCCTGGTTGTTTCAGCCAATCCGACTACGATTCTGACGACGGGCACCACCACCCTGTCGGCCACGGTATCGGGCGGCACTACCCCCTACAGCTATACCTTTTCGGGACCGGGTACCATTACGCCCTCGGGTAACACGGCCAGTGTGTCCAACCTGCCGGCCGGGGTACAATCTTTCACGGTGCTGGCCCGGGATGCCACTTCGCCCACCAGCCAGAGTATTTCGGGTACGGTCAGCGTGACGGTGAACATGGCCCCACCCGCCAACACGCCCCCCACGGTGGCTAACCCGGTCTCGCCCCAGTCGGCTACGGTGGGTGTGGCCTACACGCTTTCCTTAGCTAACGTCTTCACCGATGCCGAGACGCCCTCCAGTCTGACGCTGTCGGTTTCGGGTCTACCAGCGGGACTGAGTTTCTCGGCTCCTTCCACTATCTCGGGTACGCCTTCGATGTCGGGGGTGAGCAGTATAACGGTGGTAGCCACCGATCCGGGTAGTCTGAGTGCCAGCACCAGCTTCACCATCACCGTCAGCCCCGCCCCACCCGCCAACACGCCCCCCACGGTGGCCAACCCGGTCTCGCCCCAGTCGGCTACGGTCGGCGTGGCCTACACGCTGTCTTTGGCTAACGTCTTCACCGATGCCGAGACGCCCTCCAGTCTGACACTGTCGGTTTCGGGCCTGCCCGCGGGACTGAGTTTTACGGCTCCTTCGACCATCTCGGGTACGCCTTCTATGTCGGGGGTGAGCAGTGTGACGGTGGTCGCCACCGACCCGGGTAGTCTGAGTGCCAGCACCAGCTTCACCCTGACGGTGAGTCCGGCGGCCGGTACGCCACCGCCGACGGGTGTCTTCAGCATCACCAGCGTGACCACGATCAGTTGCCAGGTGCTCTCGGCGGGTCAGCGCCGGGTAAGTTTCACTCCGCAGTACGCCGGTCTGGATGGCAGCCCGGTGAGCTTCTCGGTGGTCAGTGAGCTGTTACCCACCACCAGTCCTGGCCCTTACAGTCTGGATCTGTACACCGACAACCCGGTCATTACCCTGCAGGCGGTGCAGAGCGGGGCACCCAGCAGCTTTGCCTACAACTGGCTGACGGCCTGTAGCTCCTCGACGGGCAACACGCCCCCTACGGTGGCTAACCCGGTTTCTCCTCAGTCGGCCACGGTGGGCCTGGGCTACACGCTGTCTTTGGCTAATGTGTTCACCGATGCCGAGACGCCCAGCAGTCTGTCCCTGTCAGTCTCGGGTCTGCCTGCGGGCCTGAACTTCGTGGCTCCTTCGACCATCTCGGGTACCCCGTCGATGAGTGGCGTAAGTAATGTGACCGTCACGGCGACTGATCCGGGCAGTCTGTCGGCCAGCACCAGTTTCAGCATCACGGTGAGTCCGGCGGCCGGTACGCCCCCGCCCCCAACGGGTACGTTTAGTATCACCAGCGTGCAGACCATCAGCTGCGAAGTGCTTTCGGTGGGTCAGCGCCGGCTGACGTTCACTCCGCAGTATGCGGGTCTGAACGGAGCCCCGGTGAGCTTCTCGGTGGTCAGTGAGTTGTTACCCACGACTGCTCCGGGCCCTTACAGTCTGAATCTGTACACGGATAATCCGGTCATCACGCTTCAGGCGGTGCAGAGTGGGATTGGCAGCAGCTTTGCCTACAACTGGCTGGCGGTTTGCAGCAGCACGACGGCCAACACGCCCCCTACGGTGGCCAATCCGGTGGCGCCCCAGTCGGCCACGGTGGGTGTGGCCTACACGCTCTCTCTGGCTAACGTGTTCACCGATGCCGAGACGCCCAACCAGTTGACGCTGTCGGTAATGGGCTTGCCCGCGGGCCTCAGCTTTAGCCCACCTGCAACTATTTCGGGCACGCCTTCGCTGAGTGGGGTGAGCAGTGTGACGGTGACGGCCACCGACCCGGGCAGTCTGTCGGCCAGCACCAGCTTCACCCTGACGGTGAGTCCGGCGGGGGGTACACCTACGGGTACCTTCAGCATCACGGGTGTGACGACGGTCAGTTGCCAGGTCCTTTCGGCGGGTCAGCGTCGGGTAAGTTTCACTCCTCAGTACGCGGGTGTGGACGGCAGTCCGGTGAGTTTCTCGGTGGTCAATGAGTTGTTACCCACGACTGCTCCGGGTCCCTACAGTCTGGATCTGTACACCGACAATCCGGTCATTACGCTGCGGGCGGTGCAGAGTGGGGTGTCTACCAGCTTCTCTTACGGCTGGCTGGCCGCCTGTAGCCCGAGTGCGCGGGTGGGTGTTGGTTCGGAGTTGACCAGTAAACTAAGGGCTACGATACTTCCCAACCCGGTGTCGGAGGAGTTCCGGATTCGCCTTGAGGGTGCACAGGGACAGGCAGTGCGTCTGGAGTTGAGCGATGTGAGTGGTCATTCGCTGGTGAATCGGTCGGTCGATGTGAGCAGTGATGATCATCAGGAATCGGTTCGGTTCAGTCAACCGGGTCGTGGCCTGTACCTGTTGCGGGTGAGCACGGGTCAGCAGTCGCTCACCCTGAAAGTGATTCGGGAGTAATCACTGATTCCTCACAGACAGATAGCATACAAAATGGGTCGGCCTTTCCAGTGATGGAAAGGCCGACCTCGTTTAATGTAATCTACCACAAAAATTAAACGTAACAGATAGCTGAAACAGGAGTAAACGCTGGAAAAGTAAAAGCCATCAGGAACTAGTTTGCCAGCGTATAGAATGTGTAGTTCTTGGAATGACACAATAAAAAAGTCCCTGGCAGATGACAGATTACCTGTATTTACTACGCTTAATAAAAAGCCTGACAAATAAGTGCAGGAAATAGTTACACCCTCTCTTTTTTAATTGATATTTACCGGGGTAATCTGTATAGCTTTTCCTGAATATCAGGGACTTTTGTTTAGGGTTACGCTTATTATTCACCTATTCATTTTATAACTCATAACTGTCTACATGATGAAACATTTACGAAGGTGTAGTACCGGGGTACTAGTTGTACTGGCATTATTAATAGTGTCATTTGCGGTGCAGGCGCAGGTAACAACCCGGATATTATCGGGCGGTAATGCAGGTTTGAACCAGTTTGGTGCATATGGCCCCCAGGGGCCTAGTATTTCCCGGTCGGAACTGCCACGGCTGGATGTCGCTCAATTAAGAGCTGAAGATGAGCAATACCGAAAAACCGGTCGTCCGTTGCGGGTAGCGGTTCAGCAAAACATCAGCCTGGATATTTTAAAGGCGGGTACCACTATGGAACGTAATGGCTACCGGATTTACCAGTATGAAGTACTGGCTCCGGAAGCGGGCGGCTTAAGTGCTATCTTCGACCGCTTACAACTAGCCGAAAATGCCCGTGTTTTTCTGTACAATGCCGAGCAAACCGTGCTAATTGGGCCGATTACCAGTCAACAGAATACGACGAACGCCCCTTTTACTAGCGGTCACGTCACCGGCGACCGGCTTATTATTGAGTTGCAGGAACCTCTGAGTGTGGTCGGGCAAAGCCAGTTACACTTATTGGGTGTGGCTAACTTTTACGAACCCAGAGGCCCTTTCGGGGGGCTACGCCCCGCTGGTAGTTGCGAAAACAACCAGGTTTGTTTCCCGACCTATCAGTCAGAAGCGGATGGCGTAGCGCTTATTCTGGTCAACGATGGGGCTGGAGGCCTTTATCTTTGCACCGGTACCACCGTTAACGATGCCCGGCAGAGTTTTCGCTCTTTTTTCCTGACGGCCTTCCATTGTACTGACTTTAATGAAAACCAGATCAATGACCCCAATGAGGCCAGCTCAACGGCTGGGTGGACTTTTTATTTTAAATATCAGAGCGCTACCTGTACTCCCACTACAGACAACAATACGTATGTAACGCTGAACGGAGCTACGTACCGGGCGGGTAGTGCGGCTTCTGATTTTACGCTGATCGAATTGAACGCCCAAGCACCACAAAGTGAAAGTATTTCCTTTGTGGGCTGGGATCGCAGTAGTAATCTGGCCAGCACTGTGTTTGGAATTCACCACCCCAATGGTTCTTTGAAGAAGATTTCATTTGGAGGAGCGACTTCAACGGTTGGGGTATCTTATTTACCAGGCGGAAACTACAATGTTGTTTCAGGTACTTCTTTTCTACAATTGAGCTGGAATAATGGCGTAACGGAAGGGGGATCATCTGGTTCCGCCCTATTCGACGGAACATCGCGTCGGGTTATTGGTCAACTACTAGGCGGATCGTCATTCTGTTCATCGCCAACTGCCCCTGACCAATATGGCCGGTTTTTCACTTCCTGGACGGGGGGAGGGGCAAATAATAACCGACTCAGCAACTGGCTTGATCCAACGGGTATCAGCGGCAATACAACTAATCTGGCCGTTCCAACCGTTAGTGGACCAGCAGCTTTTACTAACACGGGTTCATTTTCGCTCAATACAGGTACATCGTCCATAACATCCTGGTCCATTGTCGGGGCAAATGCTGCTTCTTTTTCCGTAAGCAGTGGATCAGGTAATGTTGCTAACCTGATAGCTACTGCCAGTGCGTCAAATGTTGTTATTCGATTTACGGTAGATGCAGGTCAAAGCTACCCGATCCAATTTACCAAAACATTCAACGCTACCGTAGCGGCCCCTGTCAACACTGCTCCGACGGTGGCTAACCCGGTTTCGCCCCAGTCGGCTACTGTGGGTGTGGCCTACACGCTGTCTTTGGCCAGTGTGTTCACCGATGCCGAGACGCCCTCTAGTTTGACGCTGTCGGTAATGGGTCTGCCCGCGGGCCTCAGCTTCAGCCCCCCTGCTACTATCTCGGGTACGCCGTCGCTGAGTGGGGTGAGCAGTGTGACGGTGAAGGCCACCGATCCGGGTAGTCTGAGTGCCAGTACTAGCTTCAACATCACGGTGAGTCCGGCGCCAGTGGTAGTCACCTCGCTGTCCCTGGTTGTTTCGGCTAATCCGACTACAATTCTGACCAGTGGTACGACCACCCTGTCGGCAACGGTATCGGGCGGTACTACCCCCTACAGCTATACCTTCTCGGGACCGGGCACCATCACCCCCTCGGGCACCCCGGCCAGCGTGTCCAACCTGCCGGCCGGGGTGCAGTCCTTCACGGTGCTGGCCCGGGATGCCACCTCGCCCACCAGCCAGAGCATTTCAGGAACGGTCAGCGTGACGGTGAATATGGCCCCACCTGTCAACACTGCTCCGACGGTGGCCAACCCGGTCTCGCCCCAGTCAGCTACGGTCGGCGTGGCCTACACGCTTTCCTTAGCTAACGTCTTCACCGATGCCGAGACGCCCTCCAGTCTGACGCTGTCGGTTTCGGGCCTGCCCGCGGGACTGAGTTTTACGGCTCCTTCGACCATCTCGGGTACGCCTTCGCTGAGTGGGGTGAGCAGTGTAACGGTGGTGGCCACCGACCCGGGTAGTCTGAGTGCCAGCACCAGCTTCACCCTGACGGTGAGTCCGGCGGGGGGTACGCCACCGCCGACTGGTGTCTTCAGCATCACCAGCGTGACCACGATCAGTTGCCAGGTGCTCTCGGCGGGTCAGCGCCGGGTAAGTTTCACTCCGCAGTACGCGGGTGTGAACGGAGCACCGATCAGCTTCTCGGTGGTCAGTGAGATGCTACCCACCACTAGTCCGGGTCCTTATACCCTGAATCTGTACACCGACAACCCGGTCATTACCCTGCAGGCGGTGCAGAGTGGGGCACCCAGCAGCTTTGCCTACAACTGGCTGGCGGTTTGCAGCAGCACGACGGCCAACACGCCCCCTACGGTGGCTAACCCGGTTTCTCCTCAGTCGGCCACGGTGGGCCTGGGCTACACGCTCTCGTTGGCTAATGTATTTACCGATGCCGAGACGCCCAGTAGTCTGTCCCTGTCAGTCTCGGGTCTGCCTGCGGGCCTGAACTTCGTGGCACCATCGACCATCTCGGGTACCCCGTCGATGAGTGGAGTAAGTAATGTGACCGTCACGGCGACTGATCCGGGCAGTCTGTCGGCCAGCACCAGTTTCAATATCACGGTGAGTCCGGCGGCCGGTACGCCCCCGCCCCCAACGGGTACGTTTAGTATCACCAGCGTGCAGACCATCAATTGCGAAGTGCTTTCGGTGGGTCAGCGCAGACTGACGTTCACTCCGCAGTACGCGGGTCTGAACGGAGCCCCGGTGAGCTTCTCGGTGGTCAGTGAGTTGTTACCCACGACTGCTCCGGGCCCTTACAGTCTGAATCTGTACACCGACAACCCGGTCATCACGCTTCAGGCGGTGCAGAGTGGGATTTCGAGCAGCTTTGCCTACAACTGGCTGGCGGTTTGCAGCAGCACGACGGCCAACACGCCCCCTACGGTGGCCAATCCGGTGTCGCCCCAGTCGGCTACGGTGGGGGTGGCCTACACGCTGTCTCTGGCTAACGTGTTCACCGATGCCGAGACGCCCAACCAGTTGACGCTATCGGTTTCGGGTCTACCAGCAGGGCTGAGTTTCTCGGCTCCTTCGACCATCTCGGGCACGCCTTCGCTGAGTGGGGTGAGCAGTGTAACGGTGGTGGCCACCGATCCGGGCAGTCTGTCGGCCAGCACCAGCTTCAACATCACCGTCAGTCCGGCGGGGGGTACTCCACCAACGGGTACGTTCAGCATCACGGGTGTGACCACGATTAGTTGTCAGGTACTGTCGGCGGGTCAGCGCCGGGTAAGTTTCACCCCTCAGTACGCGGGTCTGAACGGTAGTCCGGTGAGTTTCTCGGTGGTCAATGAGTTGTTACCCACGACTGCTCCGGGTCCCTACAGTCTGGATCTGTACACCGACAATCCGGTCATTACGCTGCGGGCGGTGCAGAGTGGGGTGTCTACCAGCTTCTCTTACGGCTGGCTGGCCGCCTGTAGCCCGAGTGCGCGGGTGGGTGCTGGTTCGGAGTTGACGAGTAAACTGAAGGCTACGATACTTCCCAACCCGGTGTCGGAGGAGTTCCGGATTCGCCTTGAGGGTGCACAGGGACAGGCCGTTCGTCTGGAGTTGAGTGATGTGAGTGGTCATTCGGTGTTGAATCGGTCGGTCGATGTGAGCAGTGATGATCAGCAGGAGTCGGTTCGGTTCAGTCAGCCGGGTCGTGGCCTGTACCTGTTGCGGGTGAGCACGGGTCAGCAGTCGCTCACCCTGAAAGTGATTCGGGAGTAATCACTGATTCCTCACAGACAGATAGCATACAAAATGGGTCGGCCTTTCCACCACTGGAAAGGCCGACCCATTTTGTATGCTATCTATAAGTCTAGCGTAAGTCCACGACTTCAACGCCCGGATGCTTCGAATTATCAAAAACGAAGTAAGAATCTGGGATGGTTACATTCGGCGTAAATTTGGTGATGGTGTACGACGTTTTCTTGCCATCCTTATTTGTTATCAGCCAGTTGCGAATAGATTTGTCAGCTTTGTCAACTGAAATCTGTACCTTGGAAATGGAGTTTTTCGCTTGAGTAGGCGTTAATTCAATCACTTCCAGCGTTCGCCCTCCCTGTTTCTGTTCTTTGAGGAAGCGATAGTTGAAGCCACGCTTGTAGATATTGTAGATCTGCGTAGGATTTAATTCATCGTTACTGCTGGCATCATAATCCTGAATATTGACCTCGTTCGATTCTTTCAGGTAGGTCGACGTTGTCTTGCCGTCCGTAAATACTTCCTGACCACCTACTGCTAACCGAAATTTCTGTCCCTTTACGGTTAAATCACCTTTGTAAGACTCCTTCGCACCGACTCCTCCGCTGGTGTACGTAAAGGCAGCCTGATAGGAGTTGAGCGATTTATAGCGACTGCTCATCGCATCCAAAATATTCTGCGCCCGTTTGTCTTTTTGCGCCATGGCTGGTAGTACAGCAAATAAAGTCAGGCCCAGTATCCATGCTAATTTTCTCATTTCTTGTCTTTTTTACTGATCAATGTAGGCTCTTGTATATGTATTAGACAGCATTCAGGCCCGAAACGTTTAATCCGTTTCGGGCCTGAATTGTTTTGGTTGATATGAATCTTAGAGGTTACTCGCCCTTCAATCGTTTCAGGATTTCTTCCAGATGCTGTAAATCCTGGACTAGTACTTCCCGGGCTTTACTCCCTTCAAACGGACCGACGATTTTAGCCGCTTCCAACTGGTCGATTAGTCGCCCGGCACGATTGTAACCGAGTTTGAGTTTACGCTGAATAAGCGAAGTGCTACCCTGTTGGTGAATAACAATGAGCCGGGCGGCTTCGTCAAACATAGGATCGCGGTTGTCCAGGTCCACATCTTTGTCGTCGCTCTGACCACCGTCATCGCCAACAAACTCGGGCAGCGCGTAGGCATCGTCGTATCCGCGCTGGTTACCGACAAATTCGCACAGGTCTTCGATTTCATTCGTATCGACAAACGGACATTGCAGCCGGATGATGTCGGAGTTTGAGGACAGCAGCATATCGCCCATGCCCACTAGTTGCTCAGCCCCACCCGTATCAAGGATGGTACGTGAGTCAATCTTGGATGTCACTTTAAACGACAGACGGGCCGGGAAGTTGGCTTTGATCAGACCGGTGATAACGTTTACCGAAGGTCGCTGTGTAGCCACAACCAGATGAATGCCAATAGCTCGTGCCAACTGAGCTAACCGGGCAATGGGCTGTTCTACTTCCTTTCCGGCCGTCATCATCAGGTCGGCCAATTCGTCGATAATGAGAACGATGTAGGGCAGGAACCGGTGGCCTTTTTCAGGGTTGAGCCGGCGTTTTACGAACTTCGCATTGTATTCTTTCAGGTTGCGGCATCCCCCGTCCTTGAGCAGGTTGTAGCGGTTATCCATCTCAATGCAAAGCGAATTGAGCGTATTGACCACTTTCTTGGTATCCGTAATAATCGGTTCTTCGGAATCAGGAAGTTTAGCCAGAAAATGGCGTTCCAGTTTATTGAACAGGGTCAATTCAACCTTTTTCGGGTCAACCAGGACCAGTTTTAGTTGCGAAGGGTGCTTTTTATAAATCAACGAAGTAAGCAGCACATTCAACCCAACAGATTTACCCTGTCCCGTGGCACCCGCCATAAGCAGGTGGGGCATTTTGGCCAGGTCGGCTACGTAAATTTCGTTCGAGATAGTCTTGCCCAGTACAATAGGCAGATCAAATTTGCTGTTGCTGAAAATGTCGCTCGTAATCATTGACCGCATAGAAACCATTTCCCGATTCTTATTCGGCACTTCGATACCAATGGTTCCCATACCCGGCATGGGGGCAATAATGCGGATACCAAGGGCCGACAGACTTAAGGCAATATCGTCTTCCAGGCTCTTTATTTTGGAAATCCGGACTCCCTTTGCCGGAACAATCTCATATAGAGTAACTGTGGGGCCGATAGATGCCTGAATGGAATCTATTTCAATACCGAAATTACGAAGTGTACTTTCTATACGCTCTTTATTGACTGTCAGCTCATCGTCAGACACCTGCGCCTTACGGCTGTTCTGGTACTCGGTCAGCAGCTCATTGGTTGGGTATTGGTACTGCGGTAAGTCGAGCGTAGGGTCGTACAAGCCATGAACCGAAACCAGGTCGTCGTCCTCAAATGGGTCAGGCTCGAAGGTAGGGGCTGGTACGGCACTAAGTTCGTCGGTATCGATTGGGTCATCCGCTACGGCGTCTCTGTTTTTGATGGTTAGCGTAACGCCAGTAGGTTTGATTGCTGCTTCAGGCTGCCGGGACTCCTGCTCCACCGCATCAGGCGGAATGGTATCGTCGGGATAAGGTGGAGCCGTTCTGGCGACTGCGTGGCTATGAGCTTCCGGCGATGTCTCCTGCAAATCTTCATCGCTATCCTCATCCGGCTCAAGTTCGCTTTCTTCGTACGTTTGAAGCGGATTGCCACTGTAACTGCGGGGCCGTGGACGAGTAGGGAGCGATAAGTCCGGCATTTTTATCTGCCGTATATTGAAAAAGTAAACGATGAAGAAGAAAAGCAAAAAAGTAATGAACGCTAAATTACCCCAGCCAAACAGGCTATATAACGTCACATTGATTTCATAGCCAATACCCCCGCACCATACACTGGCAGTGGCGGCAGAATCGGTAACCAGCACTATATATCCCAGAAACAGGCTTAGCCAAACAGCCATAAACAACAACGCTGTGGTAGTGCGGCTGAGGGGTAGCAACTCGACTCCGAAGGTTAATTTATAACCAGCCAGAAAAACAATAAAGGGTAACGCGAGGGCACCTACCCCAAACCAGCGAAACACAAACGCGTGGGCAATGTAGGCACCAACCAGACCAACCCAGTTACGGGTTTCGCTGGCTGATTCAACTAATGGTGCCGAAAAAGCGGCACCTACTACACTTTGGTCGGCGGAGCCATTGAGCAGGTAGGATACAAAAGCGACTAGTAGCCCTATGGCAAGGCCCATTAGCAAAACGCCAAATGTAAGCGTTGAGCGTTGGTCGGTAAACCAGCGGTCGAGTGCCGCCCCCCAATTATACGAATCCCTGCGGGGAGGGCTGGCAGTTTTGCCATTCGATACGCGGGGGCGAGGCTCATTACGGTCAGCCGGACGTCGGAGTGTATTTTGTCGCGGAGAAGTGGTTGGTTGGGCCATGCGTAGGGTTATAGGCTATAGCGGTAGGTAAATTTCCCACTTTTTGATGAATAAGCGTGATGAATTGAAAAATATTGCGCCTTTTTACCCAACGGGAATTTTACACACTGCTTTTTAGTGACAGTACAACACACAGAAAGAGGCTTAGTTTTACAAATCCCGGAGTAGTGCCTGATTGATGCGTTTGGCCAATCCAGGTCCCTCGTAGATGAAGCTCGTGTATACCTGCACCAAACTAGCCCCGGCACGTAACTTCTCCTGAGCATCTTCGGGTGAGGAAATGCCGCCCACGCCAATAATGGGGAATGCGCCCCCGGATTGTTGATGTAAATAGCGGATCACTTCGGTTGACCGATCACGTAACGGGCGACCGCTTACGCCACCCGCTCCCAGTTGAGATACTGTATCCGAATCGGTCAGGAGTTGGTCGCGGCTAATGGTTGTGTTTGTGGCCACCACACCCGCAATCCCGGTTTCGGTCACAATGCCCACAATATCGTCCAACTGTCCGTTGGTCAGATCAGGTGCAATTTTCAGCAGTATCGGTTTGGGTGGAGATTGCTGACGATTTTCCTGCTGTAGCGCCGTCAGGATTTTTGTGAGTGGTTCCCGTTCCTGCAAATCGCGCAGACCGGGCGTATTAGGTGAACTAACATTGACCACAAAATAATCGACAGTAGTAAACAATTCGCGGAAACTGATCAGGTAATCAGTCAGCGCGTCTTCGTTAGGGGTATCCTTATTTTTTCCAATATTCCCCCCTACAATAACACGTCGTTTCCCCTTGTTTTCGCCAAAATGCCGAAGCTTTGCCGTGGCCACGCTAACCCCCTTGTTGTTAAACCCCATTCGGTTGATAAGACCGCCATCGGCTTTGAGCCGAAACAGCCTTGGACGTGGATTGCCGGGTTGCGGGCGTGGCGTAACGGTACCAATTTCGACAAACCCAAACCCTAAATCGCTCAACTCACTGACAAGTTCAGCGTTTTTATCGAACCCTGCCGCCATGCCAACTGGATTGGGAAACGTAAGACCGAACACGGTTCGGGCCAGTCGTGGGTCGTTTACAACATAGAGTTTTTGGCAAAGGGT
Source organism: Spirosoma spitsbergense DSM 19989 (assembly GCF_000374085.1). Taxonomy (GTDB): domain Bacteria; phylum Bacteroidota; class Bacteroidia; order Cytophagales; family Spirosomataceae; genus Spirosoma; species Spirosoma spitsbergense. Next base: position 57,961 of record NZ_KB893603.1, read on the forward strand.
AGAAACGCCCGGAATGGAGAGGGCCAGTTTGAGTACTGTCGTAACCGTATGGTGAATGGTTTCCGCATCAAAACGAAACAAAATGGGCAGAACAATGCGCTTGTACATACGGGCAAAAGTACGCAAGTCTTGCGTGTTCTATCGACTTTGTACGGTAGAGAAAAGCCTAACCGAACAGGTCAGAGGATAAATACCGGTCGCCCCGGTCGCAGATGATACAGACAATAACAGCGGGTTCGGTTAGTTCCTGCGCTAACTGAACTGCCGCGTGTACGGATCCTCCGCTACTCATACCGGCAAAAACCCCTTCAACACTGGCCAGCTTACGGGTCATCATGGTTGCCTCCTCGGCAGATACTTCCATAACCCGGTCGACGCGCTGAGGCTCATAAATCTTTGGCAGGTACTCAACAGGCCACTTTCTAATGCCCGGAATAGAAGAACCATCGGTTGGTTGGCAGCCCACAATCTGAACGTTGGGATTTTGTTCCTTCAAATACCTTGAAGTGCCCATGATGGTCCCCGTAGTACCCATCGACGATACAAAGTGGGTTACTTGGCCAGCTGTATCGCGCCATATTTCGGGGCCTGTTGTTCGGTAGTGAGCCAGGTAGTTATCCGGGTTGGCAAACTGGTTTAGCATCAGAAAACCACCTTTTTCTACCTGCTCATCCGCATAATCACGGGCTTTTTCGATGGTTTCTGTCAGGGTAACTTTAGCCCCGAAGGCTTCCATCGTCAGAACGCGCTCATGGGTTGAGTTTTCGGGCAGCACCAATTCAATGGCAATGTCGTATAACCGGGCAATCATCGCCAGCGCAATGCCTGTGTTACCGCTGGTTGCTTCAATCAGTTTCATGCCGGGTTTCAGTTCACCCCTTGCCAGGGCGCCCTGAATCATACTGGCTGCGGCCCGGTCTTTTACACTACCACCAGGATTGTTTCCTTCGAGCTTACCGTACAGCGTTACGTTTGGATTGGGATTTAGCCGGTTCAATTCAACCAGGGGTGTATTACCGACTAAATCGAGCAGGGTTGCCATGCTGATTTATTGGAGACTTGTTGTTGGATTGTCAAGGTTAAAGCCGCCAAATAAGTTCGCCAGCCCCCTTTTTCTAAACAAAATCAGCTTCCTGAATACGGGGTTACCAGGAGCCTGGGGCCCTTATCACAGTACGATTAATTTTTTTTGCGGTAGCAAGTTGTCAGATGCGAAATTTTGCGTAAACTTGCTGACACAGAAAGGTATAGCAACATACCTACTGTTTAATTCACACCTTTAATTCAAGCATACCATGAGAGCAGTCCTGCTTACCCAATCGCTCACGCCCGTCCATGTTGAGCAGCTCGCCGGTCAATTTGCCCTTCCCGATATGACCCTTCCTTTTTTAGGGAGCCGCCGTAAAATGCCCATGCACCGTATTGTACGATTGGAAGGAGAAGGGAATTACACCTTATTCCACTTTTCTGATGGCAGCCATTTGATGGTATCCCTCACATTGAAAAAACTGGAAGAACGCTTGTCTGATAAAGTGTTCGTGCGGCCGCACAAAAAAAACATCATCAACCTGCTCTATCTGGAGGCTCTCCACCCAGAAAATCAGCAACTGAGTGTGAGTCTGGTTAATGGAGACCGGGTTGAGGTGTCGCGCCGGAAGGTTAGTTTATTTATGAAACAAGTTCGCGGATTTCAGGAGGAGTTGCTCCTCCTTAGTGCGAACCCTTTTGCCTCCAGTCAGGTTGTGGCCTGAATCTTTACCGGTTCCTGGTGTATATCAGGAACCGGTAATTAACAAAAAGCTATTTTTTCAATTTTGCCAGCTCCTCATCCCGCAGAGGTCGACGCAGGATTTTACCCACGTTTGATTTTGGCAATTCGTCGCGAAATTCGATTTCGCGCGGCACTTTATAGGCTGTTAGATTTTCGCGGCAAAACTCCTTGATTGTTTCAGCCGTGAGGGCGGGGTCTTTGCGGACCACAAAAATCTTGACTACCTCGGTCGATTTTTCGTTAGGGATGCCAATACAGGCCACTTCTAGCACGCCGGGGCATTGTGCCACAACATCTTCCACTTCGTTCGGATAGACGTTGAAGCCGGATACCAGAATCATATCCTTTTTTCGGTCGACAATCTTAAAAAAACCGTCTTCACTCATCACGCCAATATCACCGGTTTTAATCCAGTCGCCCATCATTGAATTGGCGGTTTCTTCGGGACGATTGTAATACCCTTTAAATACCTGTGGTCCCCGCGCTACAATTTCACCGGCTTCGCCAACAGCCGCATCGGTTCCATCATCCCGAATAATTTTCATGTCGGTGCTGGGCCAGGGAATACCAATCGTACCTACCCGCACGCCCCCGTCGATGGGATTGGAACACAGAACAGGCGACGTTTCGGTAAGCCCGTATCCTTCGCAGGGAGTATTGCCGGTTAATTTAGTCCATCGTTCGGCCACTGATGTTTGCAATGCCATACCACCGGCCGATGTTACTTTTAGATGGCTGAAATCTACCTCGCCGATTCGTGGGTGATTGAGCAGACCATTATAAAGCGTATTGACACCGGTAAAGGCCGTAATTTTGTATTTTTTCAGGTCGTCTATAAATGTGTTCAGATCGCGCGGGTTAGTGATGAGCAGGTTCATCGTGCCACTTTTCAGGGCCGCCAGCGCATTCGTCGTCAGGGCATACACATGGTAGAGAGGAAGTGCTGCTACAATGATGCCTTCACCATTGGGAATACCACTGGGTTTCATCCAACAATCCTGTCCTTCTACATTGGCTATAATGTTCCGGTGAGTCAGCATGGCTCCCTTCGAAACGCCCGTTGTGCCACCCGTATACTGCACAAAAGCAAGATCGGTATTGCTAATCTCTACCGACCTGAACGGTTGGGTACTTCCCCGCCTTAAGGCGTCAGTGAACGAAATGGCATCGGGGATTTTGTAAGCAGGAACCAGTTTTTTTACATATCTGACAACTACATTGACCAGCTGCTTCTTCGGAAATCCCAGCAAATCACCCAGTTCGGTAACTACCACATGCTGGATGTCGGTACGATCAATAATTTTTTCCAGATGACTGGCAAAATTGGCCAGAATCACAATGGCTTTGGCACCGGAGTCTTTAAACTGATGCTGCATTTCGCGGGGCGTGTACAGTGGATTCGTATTGACCACAGCCAGTCCCGCCCGCAAAGCCCCAAACATGGCTACCGGATATTGCAACGTATTAGGCATCTGGATAGCTAGTCGGTCCCCTTTTCGAAGGCCCAGATCGTTTTGCAGAAAAGAAGCAAACTGTGCCGACAATTTGTCTAATTCTCCGAACGTAATCTGCTTACCCATGCATGCATAGGCGGGGCAGTCAGTAAATCGACGGCAACCCTCTTCCAGTAAAGCAGCCAGCGATGAATAAGCGTCCGGGTTGATCTCGTAAGGAACTCCCTTCGGGTAAAACCGTCGCCAGGGATATGTATTTAGGGCTGATTCTGTATTCATATGGATGTTATTCATTTAAGAGCAGGGAACGCTGCACTTTGGTCGCTATATAGTACCAAAAACTACAAGGTGCTGGCTGTTTTTTTAGACTATTGACGTATGCAACAAAAATAATGAAATTGTTCAATTTTTTCATGGATGTATGTCAAAGCTTTCCTGAAAGGGCTGTAGAAAGCTTTGTACATAGCTACTAGTGAGTGCCTTGACCGCTTGTCAACATATTTCACCTCTCATATAAGAGTGATATTATACTGCAACATTACTCTGGTAAACACGTCCTTATTTAGACGCCCTAACGCGTTTAAGTTAAGATAAGAGTGCATAAACGCCGGAACAGAGATGTGTCCGGCGTTTTTTGATTTTTTGGCTACCGAACTGATAATTTATCCAATGGTTTTATATCGGAAATAATGGCTTAAAAGGCCCTATTTCAGGCGGTAATGTAAGCGGATAACCGTTACCTCTGTCTGACAATTTTACCGATATAGTTGAAACAGGAATTAATAGGCACAATATTTGGTAATATGAAGCGTATTTGGCATATGGTTGGTTTTGCTTAATTTTGTGCCGATTTAAAAGGTTTTTGATCGGATTTCTTTGGGTTTTTGTAAAAAATCAATATATTTTAAGAATTTTCTATTAGAAAAGATGGTAGATTTGTGCCGTTTTGTAACTATGTTTCAACTGACTGTTTTATGTCGAGTCAAAAATTAGATCAGATAGATCGCAATGTTTTAGAAATTCTGCAAGCCAACGCTAAAATTACCAATGCACAACTTTCTAAGGAAATAGGCCTTTCGCCCGCCCCCACACTAGAACGGGTTAAAAAACTGGAAACGTCGGGTATTATTCAAAGCTACCATGCGCAGCTTAGCCGGGATAAAATCGGGCTGGGAGTTACAACCTTTGTAATGGTTACGCTAGTTGGTCATAAGAAAGACACAACCATGTCTTTCGTGGAGAAAGTCCATGAAATCCCGGAAATTATTGAGTGCCACCATATCACTGGTTCCGGGGATTTTTTGCTGAAAGTGATTGCAAAAGACATCTCTTCGTATCAAGCGCTGATGCTGGATGTTATCAATGAAATTGACGAGGTGGCCAGTACGCAGACGATGGTTATCATGTCTACCTTCAAGGAAAGCAAAGTATTACCCATTCCCTGATCGGTTGGTGGGTTATTGGTTATCAGTTGGTTTGTTACTAACTAACTGATAACTGATTATACCCGTTTTCTTCGCTCCTCTCGTCGCGCCTTCTTCGCGTCGTCAATCGCTTTTTTTGCTTCCTTATACTGGCTGGACTTTCGCTCGCCCTTATCAATTACTTCGTTGAAGTAGGTTTGGGCCAGGTCGTAATTTTTTTCTTCCGTCGCTATCTTTGCCAGTCCCAGTACGGACGATAAATAATAACCCGTATTCATGGAGTTCGTCTGTTTGGCAAAGTCTATCGCTTTTTGATAATAGGTTTTTGCTTCTACCCGGTTCTTGTAAAACAGCTGGTTCGTATAAGCCAGAATATAGGCTGCCGTTCGGCCACTGACCCCTTCATAGCCAGTTTGTCCACGCTCAATCTTATCCAGAATATCTTTGGAGATGCGTTCTGCTTCGGGTAAACGACCCGTTACGAATGCAGACCGGGCATAGTAGCGCTCAAAAAAAGGATTATCTGGATATTGCTCCGTCATGTACTTAGACATCTCGTATGCTTTGTCATACTGATTCTCCATACTGTAAATCTGAACCAGAAAGTAGCGGGCCTCCACACGGGTATAGAAAGCTGTATTTGCCGTTTTTTCCAGTTCCTTGATACCCGTAGCCTTATTTCCTTTCGGAAAAAGCATCAAAATGGGCTTCAGCAAAGGGTAATTCTCGGGAATCCACTGGGCGTAGTAATTATACATGCCATCGCCAAAAAGTAACTCAGGGTTAAATTCAGAATTGCCTTTACATTTCTGAAAATATTTGAGGGCGTTTTTTCCGGCAAAGGTTGCCTTTGTCCATTTCTTCCGTTCGGAGTACAACCGTCCTTTGAATGCATAGGCGGCTGCCAGAAAAAAGGAAGGCTCCAATTTATTTTCGCTCTCATCATACAGTTTTTCGGCCAGCGTAATGGTCGTATCCATGAGTGCAATGCACCGGTCGTCGTAATCAGTTACGTCCGTATTCGGAACAATTTTCCACCATTCTGCCAGGCCCATTAAAAAGTAGGGCATGGGATGGTTCGGATAGCGCAGCCGCAACCACCGAAATTCTTTGTCGGCTTCGTAAAACTTATAATTATACATCTGATTGATGGCCTCTGCCGACTCAATCTGAACGCCGGGGTGCTTGAGCAGGCCATCATATTTCTTATCGAAAGCCGACGGGTCATAGAGCTGGGCTTTGGCTAAAACAGCCATTCCCAACAGGCATACCGTCAACAATATTTTGTTCATTCGTTAAAATAGCTTTATCAGTATATCAACGTAAACGAAGGGCAGTCCGTTTACCGACATTTATTTTTCCGGCAATTTTTTTCCCGGTTCCAGCGCATCAGCGTACCTTTGAGATTCTGCCAACATCGTTATGGTAACCATTAAAGATAAAACGTTTGTCCCGTTTATTAGTGCTGAGGTCATTCAGGCCCGTATTCAGGAACTGGCTATTCAGATCAACGAGGATTATGCCCATAAGCAGCCGTTAATTGTTGTTGTACTGAACGGCGCATTCATATTTGCCGCAGAATTAGTCAAACACCTGACTATTCCGTGCGAGATTACGTTTATCCGGGTGGCTTCCTATGCCGCTACCGAGTCGAGCGGCCAGATCAAACAGATTCTGGGCCTGAACGATACGATTACCGGCCGAGACCTGATTGTGGTTGAAGATATCGTTGATACGGGGCTTACAATTAGTGAAGTATGCAGTCAGCTTCAGGCTCAGAAACCTACTTCTCTGGCTATAACTACCTTGTTATTTAAGCCAGAAGCACTGAAAAAACCGCTTGATTTGCCCTACGTAGGGTTTGAAATTGAAAATCGTTTTGTGCTGGGCTATGGTCTTGACTATGATGGTTTGGGAAGAAACATCAAAGATATTCTCGTACTAGAATCATAAAGCGATCAGATTCATTGAATGAAACACAGGCTGCTCAGCGATCCACCTCACCCATTACCACATCAATTGATCCGATAATCGCCACTAGATCGGCCAGCATGGCTCCCCGGCTAATTTCGCTGATGACCGACAGGTTGTGGAAAGAGCAGGACCGTGCCTTACACCGCACTGGTACATCCGATTTGCCGTCGGTACGGAAGAAAAATCCGAGTTCACCCTTAGCACTTTCGGCACGGGCGTAAAAATCCATGGCTTTGGGCCGTATCTTCTTCGGAACAGTTGCCTGAGGGTCATAGTCCGGTGTACGTCGGTAATTACCCAACAGCTGATCAAGACACTGTTCAACGATTCGTATGGATTGGTGGCACTCCTGAACGCGCACGTTGTTCCGGTCCCAGCAATCACCAACGGTTCCCATCTGTCCTTCACCAATAGGAATGTCGAAGTCAATTTCGGGGTAAACAGAGTAGTGGTCAACCCGGCGTAAGTCGTATCGCAGACCAGAGCCGCGTAGCATGGGACCGGTACAACCGTAATTGATAGCAACGGACAAGGGCAGCACCCCCACATTTGCCGTGCGTTTTATGAATATATCATTTTCAATGACCAGTTGCTGTAACTCAGTCATCTTGGGTTTTAGATACTGGATGAATTCGAGGCACCGTGCCTCAAAACCTACCGGAAGGTCATAAAATAATCCGCCAACCCAGATATAATTGTAGAGCATCCGGGCACCACTTACCCACTCCAATAGTCGCTGTATATGCTCCCGGTCGCGCATGAGCCATAAAAAAGGGGTATAGGCTCCAATGTCGAGTGCGTACGTGCCAATCCCCAAAAAGTGGGCGGCAATCCGGTTGAGTTCTGCCACTAATACCCGGATATATTCGGTTCGCTTCGGGATATCGTTTTCGATGCCCAGCATCCGTTCTACCCCCATGACATAGGCGTGTTCGCCATTCATAGCAGCCAGATAGTCGAGCCGGTCAACAAAAGGGATCGTTTGATTAAAGGGGAGTGACTGAGCGTGCTTCTCGAAACAACGGTGCAGGTAGCCCAGGTGTGGCACTACATCAACAATGATTTCGCCATCGGTAACCACCTCGAAACGTAGTACACCGTGGGTGGACGGATGTTGCGGTCCCATATTCAGGATCATCTCACCCTCGCCCAGGTCGCCAGGGCTATAAATACCCGGTTCCGAAGCACGAAAATGGCCGGGAGCGTATTCGTATTGAATTTTTTGCGTAGTCATTGCTGGGTCAAATGTCGAAAAAGCCAATCCGAATGCAAAATTGCAATGGTTTTGTCGCCTAATCTACTACGAATCATTAGTTTTTCTGATAAAGCTATTGGCTAATCCAACCGTATTTTGTACCTTTGCGGTCCTTATCGAGAAAACAGACTGTAACGATGGCAAAGAAAGGCGCCAATAGAATCCAGGTTATTCTGGAATGCACCGAACAGAAAAACAGCGGTGTTCCCGGCATGTCCCGGTATATCACGACAAAAAACCGGAAAAACACGCCGGCTCGTATCGAACGGAAAAAATACAATCCGTTCCTTAAGAAAGTAACGCTGCATAAAGAAATTAAATAGGTTTTCGGTTTTTCAGTATACTGGTTTACGGGTAATGCTACGGCAACGTGAACCGAATACGGTAAAACGAATACCATAAACCGACAAAATCATGGCAAAAAAGGTAGTTGCGACCCTGAAAACAAAGGACAACGGCAAGGCATTCGCCAAAATCATTAAAGCCGTTAAGTCGCCTAAAACTGGCGCTTATACGTTCAAAGAAGAAATGGTGCCAGTTGATGAGGTTCAGGCCGCACTGAAAAGCTAGTCTTTTCAAAATCAATTGTACCAGCGAGCCGTGTTTTGACGGCTGGTTTCATGCATAAAGACGTTTGTCCCACATTCTTTTGTGGGACTTTTTTTGTTGAAAAGCAGTTAGTGCAGACAGATAGTTGGTCAGTCCGTTAGTTAATGTGTTAGTCAGACAGTTTTCGCTATTCGTCTGTTGAACCGACTTTCTGACCGACCAATTCACTCACCGACTGTCTGACTGATTAACTCACTAACTCATTACCTATTCACATGGCTTTATTCGGCTTATTCTCAAAAGAAAAGAAAGAAACCCTCGATAAAGGGCTGGAGAGGACAAAAGATAGTTTTTTCTCTAAGCTGGGCCGGGCCGTAGTAGGCAAATCGACTGTTGATGAAGACGTACTCGATGAAGTCGAAAATATCTTGATTTCATCGGATGTAGGGGTAGAAACAACGGTCAAAATCATCCGTCGGGTTGAAGAGCGCGTTGCCCGCGACAAGTATGTGAGCACCGACGAACTGGATCGGATTCTACGGGAGGAAATTGCGGGTCTGCTCTCTGAAACGAATACGGAGGGAAACCAGCCGGATCGGGATGACTTCGACCTTCCTGCCGGTAAAAAACCGTACGTTATTATGGTTGTGGGGGTCAACGGTGTAGGTAAGACTACAACCATTGGCAAACTGGCTGCCCAATTTCACAAGCGGGGTAAAAAAGTGGTACTGGGAGCAGGTGATACCTTCCGGGCCGCTGCCGTTGATCAGCTTATTTTGTGGGGTAATCGGGTAGGGGTACCGGTTATTTCGCACGGGATGAATACTGACCCATCGGCTGTTGCTTTTGATGCCGTAAAGAAAGCAACTGAAATTGGGGCCGATGTTGTCATTATTGATACCGCAGGCCGACTGCATACCAAAGTCAACCTGATGAATGAGCTGACCAAGATAAAACGGGTAATGCAGAAGTTTACGCCCGATGCGCCCCATGAAGTCTTACTGGTGCTGGATGGCTCAACCGGGCAGAACGCGTTTATTCAGGCAACGGAGTTTACGAAAGCTACCGAAGTGACGGCATTGGCCATCACAAAACTGGACGGAACTGCCAAAGGGGGGGTCGTGATTGGTATTTCGGACCAATTCAAGATTCCGGTTAAGTACATCGGTGTTGGCGAAAAGATTGACGACCTGCAAACGTTCAACAAGATGGAGTTTGTGGATTCGTTTTTCAAGAAGTGATGCGTAATTCTTCTGTTATTTTGCTGTTGATTTTGGCGCTGTCTACAACCGCCTGCGCTCAGAAAACCTCCCGTTCCGGCAACACACAGGGTATTTGTGGCACGGTGCTGGAGAAGCGGGGAAACCACATGCCCAGTCCCGATTCGCCCCCGTCGAAAGGCCATCCCGTTGAGCGCGAAATACTCATCTTCCCACTTCTGAACATGAGCCAGATAGAGGCCGGGGATAATGGTTTTATTAAATCCGTTAGAGAGGCAAAACCGGTGGAAACGGTTAAATCCGATAAGGCGGGTAAATTTTGCGTAAGCCTGCCTGCCGGTCGATACTCCATCGTAGTGCGGGAGCCAAAGGGTTTATACGCGAACCTGTTCGACGCGCAGAACAATATTTTTCCGGTAACCGTCAAAAAAGGCAAGCAGGAAACTGTCTCCGTAGAAATAACACACCAGGCGGTGTTCTAAGGCTGTGGAAACGTTCTTTATACTGCTGGTTAGTGTAGGCGTACCTTTCGTCTGGTTTATCGTTCGTATGCTGCGCTTCACGAAGGAAACCGTTGGCGAAGAATCACCTTTAATGGTTGAACGTACGTATGAGGTGACGGTGAAGGAATACTTTGGTACGTTCTCAAGGATTATGAATGGTCTACTGACGGTAATGATGTTAGGGCTTACTATTCTGATGATTCGGGTGGGCATTCAGCAAGAGCCTGTAGTCGTTGTTTTTGCCCCCTTTTTTCTGGTTTCTGCTGGTATGTTTGGTTTTTGTATCTATTTAGACTGGCAATACTGGCATATTACCCGAGGGGTACGGGTGACTTTTTGTCCAGAGAATCCAGGTATTAGCATTGATGCGCCGACTTGGCACCGCATTTTAACCCCTGACACATTAGTGCGTGTAGAGCAGTACGTGGCTAATGGTAGTCGTTTATTTGCTGGCTATAGCTACTTTCTTTTTTACGAAGCAGATGGCCAGGTTACGCTGCTGAACGCCATTTTGTTCAGTAACTTCAGCCATTACGAGTTTCTGGAAAAATACTTTCCGGCAGTACCAATTACCTTGGTTCGGCAGGAAATTCCCTGGGTTAAAAAGATGAACCTGTCCTAAACGCAGGCCCTCCCCGAACTTTGATGCGTAAAACATGCGTTAGCTATTACTAATGCGCTGAAACTTATATCTGTTTTGAAAACCAAAGGAGTACGTACTAATAAAATCAATATCGTTACGCTGGGATGCTCGAAGAATCTGGTCGATTCGGAGGTGCTGTTTACGCAACTCAAGGGCAATGGCATGGCCGTAACGCATGAATCGAAAAAGGATGATGCCAATATCGTCGTGATTAACACCTGCGGCTTCATCGACAACGCGAAGGAAGAGTCTATCAATACCATTCTACGTTATGTAGACGCCAAAGATGCGGGTGTGGTCGATAAAGTGTACGTAACGGGTTGCCTGTCGCACCGGTACAAGGACGAACTGGAGGTGGAGATGCCAACGGTCGATGCCTGGTTTGGTACCAACGAACTACCCCGGTTGCTTAAAACCCTCCGCGCCGACTATAAGCACGAACTCGTAGGTGAACGGTTACTCACCACGCCTTCCCATTTTGCTTACCTTAAAATTGCCGAAGGCTGCGACCGCCCCTGCTCGTTCTGTGCCATTCCACTGATGCGCGGAGGACACGTATCGAGGTCGATGGATGAGCTGGTGATGGAAGCCAAATCACTGGCCCGGCGTGGCACGAAAGAGCTGATTTTGATTGCTCAGGACCTGACCTATTACGGGTTGGACCTGTACAAAAAACGGAACTTGTCTGAACTCATCAACCGCCTGGCTGATGTAGAAGGTATTGACTGGATTCGGTTACAGTACGCGTATCCGTCGGGTTTTCCACTAGACGTGCTGGATGTGATGTGCGACCGCCCCAATGTTTGCAAGTACCTGGACATGCCCCTGCAAACCGGTTCGACGGAGTTATTGAAACTTATGCGTCGGGGTATAACCCGCGAGAAGACCGAAAGCCTGATTGAGACAATACGGGAAAAAATACCGGACATCACACTCCGTACGACGCTCATTGTAGGCCATCCCGGCGAAACCGAGGCAATGTTTCAGGAAACGTATGATTTCGTAGAGCGGATGCGCTTCGACCGGATGGGAGCTTTTACCTACTCGCATGAAGATAATACGCATTCCTTCTCGATGCCTGACAACATCGATGCTGATACTAAACAGGAACGCGCTGATGTACTGATGGAGTTGCAGCAGGGTATTTCGCAGGAGTTGAACCAGCAGAAGGTGGGTAAAACCTACAAAGTCCTGTTCGACCGGAAAGAAGGCGGCTACTTCATCGGTCGTACCGAGGGTGACTCTCCCGAAGTTGATAATGAGGTGTTAGTTCCGGCGTCAACCTATGTACGCATTGGCGATTTTGCCCATGTTCGCATCGACCGGGCCGAGGAGTTCGATTTATACGGAGAGGTTGTGTAAGGTAGTCGCCGGAATTGTAAATCACCGGAATTTGCCGGGAGGTAGCATCGTATCCACCCGTCAGCAGTGTCAAGGTCTGGTTTTAGCCGATAGGCTATCGGCTATGGATACATTCATAACCCGGTACACTTTTATGGTGTCGGTTGGGAAAAGGGAGTACGCCCAACTGATACCCCGCCCGTAAAAGCTGTTATAATAATTCGTTGACAAAAAAGTTAGCCAGCTAAACGGTTCCGTCAGGTAATGAACGGGCTTGAGCAAAATATCGGCGGGAATTTTCTGACTGGCAATGCCGGTGGGTTTTAGCAGGTAATCGCCCTGCTGAAGTTTGACGGAGTCAGCCTGAACTTCCCGGAACCCCTGCTGCTTCGCGTACCACTGCCAGCCCCAGTGGCCGACTGTCCAGACTCGTTTTTGCCCTGACAGCATCGTGGCTGCTTCGGTTGCTTTCTGACGGTAGAAATTGGCAAATCGCCAGTCAGATACTGCCAGAGTCAGGCAAACAACAATGGCTACCAGGAGGGCTTGCGATGCGTTGAGGGTGGATATAGGAGCCAGCCAGCGGCCGCCTAAAAACAATACCGGAGGGATGATTAATAAGACGTGCCGGCTGGCAACGAAGGGGGCCAGAAAAATAATAAAGCCACTCATTGCCACTATCCACGTCAACAGTATCAAATCTGTATCGGTAATCTGACTCAACACGGTACTTTTCTTCCATATACTCGTTAGCACCAGGCCAATAATAATTAAACCGTTTAGTAGAAAGAATACGGCTAAAATATCATTGGCGGTCAACAGATATAATCTCTTTCTGGCAGTTGCCACTGTTAAAAGGGCAAAGAAGAAGGCCGCTGAAGGTGTTAGCAGCGTAATGAGTCTGTACCTCGAAAAATAACCGGCAACAAGGGCCAGTGAGAAAGTAGAAATGGCACCCAGACACGTAATATAAGCGATTAAGTTGCTGCTGAATACCGAGAAACTGAACGCTCTGCGCGGCCTGTTCAGTAAATGGATGTCCGAAAATTCAACGTAATTCCACCACGACCAAAGTCCCAACATACCAATTGGTATAATCAGTACGTACAACAAATGGTATTGTTTGCGCCAAAGTAACGTAATTAGTAAAACGACCAGTAAAGGGATACTGCTGTATTTAATTAACAGGCTGAAGCCAAGAATCAGGCCAACTGTCCAGTAGCGTTTTGTTTCGGATTGAACCGGCTGTTTCAGCAAATAATATAGGAACCAAAGGTTAAAGCATAGTAAAGGGACATCGAGCATTAAATTCTGATTTATCAGAAAAGCCGGACAAAATGCGAAAAAAGCAGTTAGCAGTAAACCTTTTTTTAGCTTTAACAGCTGCGTTATTTTATAGAAACCAACTAATGAAAAAAAGGTAAAAATGGATTGGAAAAGGTGCAGGATAATCTCCCCATTCCCAAAAAATGCACTAACGGGCGCTAGTAAATAAAAGTATAAAGGCGGTTGATTTTCCGCATACATCGGTTGTTTACTTTCATTCCAGTTAATTAAGCCGGACATGGGTCGGAATGGATGATTTTTTATCCAATTGATGGCCTCCAGATGAAACGTATCATCGATGTGATAGGCTTTATCGATATTTATGGCTGTAGCAACCAGGTAAAGTAAGCCAATTATCAACCATTCTTTTCTGGATATATTCGTTGATTGGTAATAATGCTTATTAGTTGGTCGATTCATTTCGGCTTATTTTTTAGTAGTAGACCGAATACAATTGTAGTAGGACCGCCAAAAGTTAAAAAATCCATTAGTGTGCAAATAAGCATAGGTTAACGTGTAAATAAGCTGGAAGCTCTTTACGCTACAGTCGTTTGCCATAATCCATCTCCCGTATGGATAACCACGTGTCTCTAACGAAAAAGAAACGGTAGCTCCGGCCACTCGGTTGACTTATCTGTCGACATTAATTAGCGGTCAGACACCCTGATCCGCACTCGTTTGTTTTTAGTAAAACGCGTCTGACCCTCAATTGAACTGATAGAACCGTCATTTGCTTGAATTGGTCCTGCAAGATAGCGAGTCAACTAACAAGTACCGTTCCAAACCCGAACCTTGCGAGTTCTTTCATTGTTAGAATCCGGTAAACGAAACCCCCGCCTACCGCATGAACTGTCAGTACCTGCCGCTTGCCCAAACCGGCCAGTTTTCCTCTCTTTTTCTCGATTACATCAACAAACAAGAAAAATTAACGCCTTTTTACAACCGTTTCCCCGACGTGTCCGCTTTCGATGGACAGTTGGCCGACAAAAAGTTTGACGAATCGAAACGGCAGGTTCTGGTGGATGCATTGGAGCGGCAATATCAGGCTATCGAGACTAAGCCCGATTTTTCGGTACTGCTTCAGCCAAATACGTTTACGGTAACGACGGGCCACCAGCTAAACATTTTCTCGGGTCCACTCTACGTTATTTACAAACTGATTACGACCATTAAGCTGGCCCGGAAGCTGAAAGAAACCTACCCGGACTATACTTTCGTACCCGTTTACTGGATGGCTACGGAAGACCATGACTTCGCCGAAATCAACCATTTCTCCCTGTTTGGCAACAAGTATGCCTGGCAAACCGAGCAACGCGGGGCGGTTGGTCGTATGAATCCACAAGAGTTGAAAACACTTTTCCAACAGATTCCCGAAAAATTATTCCTGTTTGAGGAAGCTTATCTGAAACAGAGTACGTTGGCTGATGCCACCCGCTATTACGTCAATGAACTGTTTGGGGCCGAAGGGTTAGTTTGTCTGGATGCCGATGATGCGTCCCTAAAACGAATTTTCTCTCCGGTAATGCAGGATGAACTGACGCAGCAGAAATCGGGTGAGCTGGTGCAGAGCCAAACTGAAAAATTAGAAAAATTAGGCTACAAGACCGTCATTGCCCCGCGTGACATTAACCTGTTTTACCTGGATGACCAGGTTCGTGAACGTATCGAACGCAAAGAAAATGGTACGTACCGGGTGCTACACACGTCGTTGACATTCACGGAAGATGAATTGCTAACGGTACTGGACGAACACCCGGAGCGGTTCAGCCCGAACGTGGTATTACGCCCTTTGTATCAGGAAACGATTCTGCCCAATTTAGCCTACATCGGTGGCCCGTCTGAAGTGCCTTACTGGTTACAGTTAAAGCCAGTATTTGACCATTATCAAACGGTGTTTCCTATTCTGATGCCTCGCAATTTTGCCCTGTACGTGCCATCTGTTTCGGCTAAACGCATTACGAAACTGGGGCTTACTCCCGAAGAGCTTTTCCAGGATATTAGTACCCTCAAACGCGAATATGTAGAACACCACACCCGGCATTCACTTAAATTCGACAATGAGAATAAAACGGTAAATAAGGCACTGGACGCTATACTGCACAAAGCACAAATGGTTGACCCCACGCTGGAAAAGGCCGTTCTGGCTGAAACAAAGCGGTTTGCCAATGCCGTGGCCCGGCTGGAAAAGAAAATGCGACGTGCCGAAGAACGAAATCAGGAAGTGGGCATCCGGCAGTTGATGGCTGTGAAAAGCGAACTCTTCCCCAGCGGAGGACCGCAGGAGCGAAGCGAGAATTTTCTGACGTTTTACCTGAACAACCTAGCGTTTCTACAGGAAATACTAGCCGCTTTTGATCCATTTGATTACCGAATGCAGCTTTGTCTGGCGTAAACTTTTCAGCCGTTGAGGTATGACAAAAACAGCGTTGCGTAAGAAATTTCTGGCTCAGCGCCGGGCGTTAACACCGGCTGACGTTAAGCGGAGAAGCCAATTGATTACCGGGCATTTTTTTAACTACCTTGAAAACGAAGCCCTTGCCGATGAGCCAGCGGTCGTTCATTCCTTCTTATCTATTGGCCGACACAATGAGGTAGATACGTGGCCCATTATCACCTGCTTCTGGGCAAAATTTACCCATCTTACTATTAGTGTTCCGGTTATGGACATTGGTACCCGCCAAATGGCTCACTACACAATCTTCCCCGAAACGCCATTAGTTGAAAATAAACTGGGCATTCCTGAACCGGTTATTCCGGAAAGGCCACAAACCGACCTTCGTTTTGTGAAGGTAGTGATCGTTCCGCTGCTGGCGTTCGATTTACAGGGGCATCGAGTCGGGTATGGGGGCGGTTATTACGACCGGTTTCTGGCCGAGGATGTACCCCATAGCCGAAAAATTGGCTTGTCGCTTTTCGGGCCGGTTGATTCAATCAACGATATTGAGGCCACTGATGTACAGCTGGATGCCTGCATTACACCTGCGCAGGTATATCGGTTCGCCTGCTAGTTGCCGATTCATTTCGCATCCGTTTTCTTTACCCTTTATGCCTAACTACCAACTCGTATGCACAAAATCTATCAATCATTCCTACTCGTTTTCATCACGATAATGACGTCCTTCGGGCAGGTACGCGTGGGCGCAACGGCCGGTTTTCAGCTGGCTATCCACACACCCGAGGATGTAGGTACGCAAAACAAATCGAAGGCGGGTTTTATGGCGGGGGCTATGTTAGAAATTCCTTTAAGTTCCGGCGTATCGCTGCGCCCGCAACTGCTTTATTCGGCTAAAGGTGTCAAGAGGAATGTGCTGGGTACGTTCGATGCGGCTTTATCGCTTAACTACATTGAAGTACCGATACAACTGGTCTATACGGTCGAATCCGGAACCGGGCACCTGAGTTTTGGTGCGGGTGTATACATAGCCTATGGCCTGAGCAGCAAAGCTGTCATCACCAGCAAGGGCCAATCTAGAACGTTTACCGACGATTTTGGCCCGGCAGCAGACCAGTTTCAGCGAAACGACATAGGAGGACGACTTTCCATTGATTACGAATTGGCATCTGGTCTTACTATTGGCACTTACTATGCCCCCGGTTTTACGGACATCAATAACCCATCGGCAGCGTCGTCGGGAGTTGTGGCAACTCATAACTCAGCGCTTGGGATTTCCGTTGGGTATTGGCTGAAGAAACGATGAGGATTTGTAAGTTGCCAGGAAACAGGTTAGAGGGACTTGGTCCTTTCGTAACTCACTGGCTCAAGCCAGCAAGCCGACAAACAAGGCCCGAAGTCGCTCAGGCGAGCGACTATCGAAAAATTGTCGTTGATTGGATAACGACTCTGCTACCGTATCAGGCGAAAACTGGAACCCCTGAATCGCCAGTTTCAGCATGTTCTCCAGGCTAATTATGGGCGTCAATCGAGTTAACAGGGTTGGGAAATTAACCGAAAGTGCCAGCTTTTCTTCCGACAGAAACTGCGCCAGCCGTGCCTGGTTATCAGCCGTTACCACCGTAATCAACGGGCGATTGATAGCACACACTTCGTAGGCGATGGTGCTACAGGCCGTAATAGCCAGGCTACATTGGCCTAACTCGTCCACCATTTGTGTCGCCGTTAAATTTTGCCGGACTGTCAGATTGGGCAACTGGTTTTGGAACGCATCGATAGCCGCCCGACCGGGGTGAAAAGGCCCTAAAATGAGGTGGACTGGTACGTCCGCATCTACCTGCTGAATGGCTTGCAGCGCCGTTAGTGATACATTGCCTGTATCGGCACCACCGAAGCTGACGAAGATAGGGCCATTGATTGGTGGTTCGCCAAAGCCGCCGGATTGAAGAAATTCAGGTCGGAGCAGGGCGTAATGCGGGCCGAGATAAAACTGTGTATAGGGTTCCGCATCGTAATTAGTTTTCGTTACGCCACCTGCGTGATTGATCACTACATCGGCAACCTGATACCCCTCTGCCAGGTCATCGATAAAAACCAGTTTTTTCGCCCGATCCCGAACAGCCCGCTGAAAGGCTTCATCGAATGCGTAACCATCCAGCACCACAATAGTGTCTTGCTGAATACAATCTAAAAAAACTGTTTTAGCGTCTACTTCAGGCAGTTCGACAACGTCTATGCCCGACTTTTCAACCAATGCCCTGACATCGGATGATGGTTCCGTTAGCGCAAATTGCATCGAAAAATCACCCTGCAACATATCGGCCAGAGCCAGACAACGCATTACGTGCCCGAGGCCAATCTGTGCGTTACCGTCGGCGCGGAAAAGAAATTTGTTCATAGGGAAGATACGCTAATAGAAAATCAGACGGGTATCAATTCCTGATATCTGCCATCGGCACTGAACAGAATTTGACGCTTCCCAGCTCTACATTTAGTCTAATCTAGGGGTATCCCAAATAACGTAAGTGTTTGTCTATAGAAGGGCTAAACCCAGAAACGGGTAAATCTGGTTACCAAAAATTTTATCGTCCGCGAATTGTCAGTATATCAATCCAGTTAAGTGCTACTTCACTTTTTATTCGATACCGAATCCAGACGGGTGTATCAGGCTTAGTAAATTCAGCCGGGAGGTCGGCGCGAAAACTCGTATTATCGACTTTTACTACCCAGCCACCACAACCAGCACACGTAGTAAAATCCTGAACAGCCACGATAGCCGCTTTCTCTTCCGGCTCTACTGATTCTGCTTGATGACAACTCAAGCTAAAAAACAATAATCCGACGAAAAGTAGAATACGTAGCATGTAACAGTACATTTTAGTTATCAGTGTAGACCCTTTTCTGTAGGGTTTAGTTGTAAAGTGAATCCATTTTTTTTCGGGGAGCTGTATATCAACGAGAGCTGAACCGATAAAATGCAAATCAAGTGACAGATGTCATAGCTCACCGTACCTAGTTAAAGCTCGATTCGGCGGATAAGGTAAATAGTCGATAAGGACGATTAAACATTTTGCATCTTAAATTTCATCTCCGCCAGTTGCCAGTCAACTTCAGTGTCAATATCATGGGCTGCCAGTTCGGAGATGATGATGCCACCCGAATTTTTGGGGATGAGTACACCGCTTTTCAGAAAGTTATCTACCCGGAAAAAGTAAAACTGTCCGGCATCGTGGTAGGCTGGCTCCAAATCCTGCGAACGCGTTAGGGCGTGCTCAGGCTGGAACCACTGCACCGTTGAATCCTGCAAACGCACGGCCCTCTGAATAGGGAAACTGAATGGCTGGACAGGATATACGGTATCGAACTGTTTCTCCGCCAGCGTTGTGAAGGCACGTTTCAATAAATCGGGCGTAACGAACGGGGCCGTTGGATACAGACAGCAGGCATACTCGAAAACCTGTTTCTGCGCTTCGTATTTCTTTAACACTTCAAGGAGCACATCCGCTGTAGTCGCGAAATCATCCGCAGTTTCAGGTTGGCGCATGAACGGGACCGATGCTCCATAGGTACGCGCGATGTTGGCAATCCCGTTATCATCCGTCGATACCATCACTTCGCTGAACAGGCCACATTCCAGCGCGGCTTCGATGGCGTAGCCCATAATAGGTTTGCCTAGAAAAGGACGACTGTTTTTGCGGGGAATGCGTTTGCTGCCCCCCCGAGCCGGTATGATGGCTACGTTGCTCATGCGTTCACTAGGCGGAGTGCCGCCCACTCCCTGACCGACTCAATCACATAGTCCTGTTCTTCATCCGTAAGCGTTGGATACATGGGCAAACTCAGGCAATGGGCATAGTAGCGTTCGGCATTGGGGAAATCGCCCGGTTTCCAGCCGAATTGCCGGTAGTAAGGCATCAGATGGACCGGAACGTAATGCACCTGCGCCATGATGTTTTTCGTCCGCAGGAAATCATACAGCCCTTTTCGGTCGTCCACCTGAATCACATACAGGTGATACGCATGATTGACGCTGTCGGGTGGAATGATGGTGATAACATTGGTTCCGGCAAAGGCTTCGTCGTAGCGTTGGGCAATTTCCTGCCGACGGGCCAGCATAACATCGGCGCGGTTCAATTGACTTGTGCCTAAAGCCGCCTGCATATCGGTCAGGCGGTAGTTATAGCCTAATTCCTGCAGCTCCATGTACCAGCCCCCACGTTCCGGTTCGCCCGGATACAGTTCGGTCAAATCGCCGGGCTTATTGGTGATACCATGCGTGCGGAGCCGGAGTAAGTGGTTATACAGGGCTTCGTTGCTGGTTGTAATCATACCGCCTTCGCCAGCTGCGATGTGCTTAACCGGATGAAAACTGAAAATGGCCAAATCGGCTAATGAGCCATCGCCACAGCGGTGTTCCTGCTCATCTCCACCATGAAATGAGCCACCCGGCGAGTGGCAGCTATCTTCCAGCAGCCAAAGTCCATATTCATCGGCCAATGCCCGAAACGCAGTCAAATCGACCGGGTAACCGGCGTAATCAACGGGGATAATCCCCGAAAAATAACCCCGGGGATGCTGTTCCAGTAACTCCCGCACCATGTTTATATCGAGCAGGGCCGTATTGGGGTCAATGTCCGCAAAGAAGACTTCGCCCCCGCAGTAACGAACACAATTGGCTGATGCGGAAAAGGTAATGGGCGTCGTGATGACCCGCGTACCCGGTTTCACGCCCAACGCTATACAACACAGGTGCAGAGCCGCCGTGCCATTGGCTACGGCTACCGCGTAGGGGCTGCCGATGTATCGGGCAAACGCCGTTTCGAACGCGCCGATGTGTGGCCCCTGCGTCAGGAACGGACCACGCAGTACCTCTGCCACAGCCGCAATATCGTCGTCTGTAATGTGTTGACGACCGTAGGGAATGGGTTGGTTCATAAGTATAGAACGGACAGGCTGGCTTTTTTATACACTAAAATCAGCATCGACATGTTCCCGAATCTGATCGCGTAGCTGGGCCACGTTGAGCCAGTCGGAATTCGTGCCGGAATTGTATTTGAAGCCCATTTCCACGGGCTTTCCGTCGAATGCTTTCATATAATCATCCACGCTCCAGGTGGGCGTTGAGGGGGTAATCACATAATATTTAGCCGTCTCAACGGTATTGAGCGAGTCGGTTTCCGTGATCATTTCCTCGTGTAGTTTCTCGCCCGGACGAATACCTACTATTTTCTGCTCGCAGTTGGGGCCGATGGCTTCGGCCACGTCGGTAATGCGGTAGGAGGGTATTTTAGGAACGAAAATTTCACCCCCCCAGGCGTGTTCGAGCGCGTGGAACACCATCTCGACACCGTCTTCCAGCGATATATTGAACCGGGTCATGTCGGCATGCGTGATGGGTAGTACGCCCTCTTTTCGTTTCTCCAGAAAGAACGGTACAACCGATCCCCGCGAGCCTATTACATTCCCATAGCGAACCACCGAAAAACGCAAATCACGACGGCCTTTCATGTTGTTGGCGGCCACAAACAGCTTATCGGAACATAACTTGGTGGCTCCGTACAGGTTGATTGGCGCGGCCGCTTTATCGGTCGAGAGCGCTACTACGCGCTGTACGCCGTTATCCAGAGCCGCGTTTATTACGTTTTCTGCCCCGAACACATTGGTTTTGATACATTCCATCGGGTTGTACTCTGCCGCCGGTACCTGCTTCAACGCGGCTGCATGAATAATGATGTCTATGCCCTCGCACGCCCGCTTGAGCCGTTCCGCATCGCGCACATCGCCAATGAAAAATCGGATGGATTTGTATTCTGATTGCGGGTAATACTGAGCCATGTCGAACTGCTTCAATTCGTCGCGGGAGTAAATAACCAGGCGTTTCAGGTTCGGGTGGCGCTGGTACACCATCTCGACAAACTTCTTACCGAAGGAGCCGGTACCGCCCGTAATCAGAATGGATTTATTGGTTAAGTCAAGCATAAAATCAGGATAAAATTCGTGTATCGTAAGGGTTCCGTACGCACTGTATGGCAGGCGCACTTATAACCGCCCACTTGGTATTGCCGTATTGGTTGTTCGTTCAAAAGCATCGATGTAACTCTTCGCGCTGGCATTCAGGATTTTCACGCCCCGGTGGTCGGCATACTCACGAAGAACCTCGTAGCCCCGAAATACTTTGTGCAGGGATAAAAACTGTGAGGCCATCGAGAATGTGCGTTGCCGCTGTGTATCAGAATACACGGGCTGATGCGTGATGTCTTTTGGTTTATCGTAAAAGTGTATCTGCTTGATAAGCAATTGATTCTGGTCGTTCAGTCGGATCTCTTCATGCCATGACGTATCCGCCCCGAATAGATAAATCTGCTCAAATTTCCGGTTTATCATCAACGTGAGAGCGGCAATGATAACCGTCTGTGCCTGTGGCATTCCCAGACCTTTGGCATATAACCAGTAAACCAGCCACCGGAAGCCACGAACTACGGTGTAATTGAAATAAATTACGTTGATGGTCGGATTACCCTGCTCAATTTTTCGGAGTAAATACGAGCCTTTGGCAAAATGGGGCACATAGAGGAACATGGGCCAGTCGACACGCGTCAAAAAGATAGTCAGCGTCTGCCTGATGTCATCGCGGTCGGTGGTTTGTTCCGTAAAAAGAAAATAGTTGGGGTCAGAGATGATGTAGTTCTGCGGACGTAGCTGCGCAAAAACGGCGGCATGAGCAAAGTTATTGACGCAAACAATTTCCGTCTGACGAATGAATTCTAACTGCTCTGCCAGTGACTCTTTCAGGGATGGACCATTACCTAAAACGGAGCAAACGGGTTGCTGTCGGGCGGGCAGTCGGGTAGCGTACCGCCCACGAATCACCACTTTTAATAGTGAGAGTAGTGAGGCAAACAGCTCACTCAGAAATTGACTAACCGAATTAAAACCAGTTTCTATCATGCAAACAGCTCCTGACAAAGAGCCTTTCTGCTACAAAATAACGAAGAAAATAGCAGATCAGACTAGTCTGGATTACAGCACTGACAAGTCCCGCTCGAAAACCAGCCGGGGTGATTCCTGAGCACCAAGATTTCGTTTGAAACGCGCAAGTCCTGGTTTAGTCTGCCGGTTTTCATCCAATGACAGGCCAAGGTCAAGTAACCTGATATGGTGTTGCTGACAATAGGCATATACCCCTTTCGTCAATAGCACCATTGGGCTGAACGCGTCGTAATCGGGATTAGATGCAGGCTGGAAATTGTAAAGAATATCGTGACGAACCCGAACGGCAACGGTTAGTGCGGCTATTACATCCCCATCCATCACGGTAAAAACAGCACACTGATTTGGAAACGTTTGAAACAAATCCGCCAGTCGTTCGGGAGAAATGGTCAGTATATACCCTTTCTGACGGCGCATTTTCATCAGAAAATTTATCACCCCGGTTCTATCGGGAGACTGCCACTGTTCGACGTGGAAGCCCGCTTCAAGGCACCTGGCAAGTCGTCGCCGTTCTGCCGGAACAAGATTTACGTCGAAAGGCGTACTGGAAACGGGTAAATAATAAGTTTGGTGGGTTTCGACGATAACAAACCCATGCGTGAGTAGTTGTTTAGTCAGCCGCTCTGCTAATTCGGGGGCATACCGTAGGGGGCAGTTGACCAGACGCAGTGTAGCCGCCCCCGCCGAACGGACTGCCTGAATGAGCGTTTGGATAAACAGGCCGAGCGTTTCTTCAGGAAAAACAGATGCGCATTCAACAGAGCCGAAGGGTGCGGCAACGGGACTAACCGCTTTACCTGACTGAACGAAAAAAGCACAGCGGGCATCGGCGAGCCGAGTTACTGCGTTCACTGCCGACAGTATATACACGCCTTCTTTTTGCTGGTGTTGAAGATGTTCATACGTATTAAACAGAAAACCGACCTCACTGAATGGGGGAATAAGGGCACTGGACGGTTCATGCTGTAGTCGCATTTCATACTGGTGCATACAATAACGGTATTGTTACTATTGATGGTGATGCCCACGGAAAAGTAACGAGAAGGTAACTTTATAGTCAGAATACAGCCCAGCAAGTCAACACATAGCTAAACAGTATCAAACCTTATTGGGCATGAGTAGTTGGCAAAAACTAACGCCTTCTTTCTTTCAGAAAACGTACGGAAATGATAAGTCCATCGCAGACCGGATACGCAAAAAATCGAATCCTGCTTAAAGCAAGTTTCCTGGTCGCTTGCTGTCAGTTCCTGTCGACCAGCTTATACGCACAGACTGGTTGTCCAGCTATTACGAATACGGGTCAAACATCGGTAACGGTTTGCACGGGTTACGTAGTGGATAGTTTACAGGTTAGGACAACGGCTTTTTACCCGACCAAAATAGGCATGATTCGATTCGACACGCCCCAGTCCAATCCATATGAGGGAGATAACGGCGTGTATCTTGGAGAGTTGATCTCATCCAACGGCATCGCTACTATGCGAACGATTTCTTTTCCGCCCAATACGGGAACAACCAGTAAAACCTACTACGTGTACGGGTATCTGAAACCCACTCCGGCCGAGGCTTTCTGTCGCCCATCTGCGTTACTGACGGTTACTGTTAAACCCAACCCAACGGCTACCGTAAAGGCTGTGGAAGCAACGTGTACCGGAACCGTATCTGCTGCCGACGGTTCGGTGGCAGTAGTTGGTTTTAAACCGAAGGATACGTATGAACTGGCAAACAATGGTATATTTTCCGGTACAAGCTACCCAATACCTGATGATGGTTTGATCGTTAGAAACCAGAGTCGAACGGGCACGGTCACCACGTATGGAGTCCGGGTATACAACTCTTCCGGCTGTTATGTAGAAAAAGTGGTGATGCTAATGAACTCGTCCTGCTCCTGCGTGCCTGGATTATGCATTCCTTTTGTTATTCAGAGAATAGTATCCAGGAAATAAAACTGCAAGTCCGACGACCTGTAGTAACCTGTTTTAATGGGGTTTTCTCCGGCCTAACTGACTGTATACCAATTGAATGATGCCATCTTTTAGGCCAAGGTCCGGTACGATTATTTTTTCAGCTCCTGCCCATTTCATGACGGATATGTAGATATCTGCTGCCGGAACAATGACATCGGCACGGTCGGCATTCAGGCGAAGTCTATTGATTCGTTCATCCAGACTGAATCCCGCTATATAATTCCGGATGCGTTCAATCTCGGTTTGGGTCGTTTCTGAATCGGCTGTTTTGGAGGCCAGATTAAACAGTTTACTAATGTTGCCGCCCGTGCCAACAGCCGTAATTTCGCGGGACGAATCGACGTTTTCCTCCACCCAGTCTTCTATTTTTTTCCAGGCTCCCTTTGTCTCTTTTCCTTCCAGAAGACGCACTGACCCAATCTTGAAAGACTTGGAATTTATTTTCTGCCGGTTTTCATACAGATTCAGTTCGGTGCTGCCGCCCCCCACATCGATATGCAAATACTGCTTATCGTCCAGCGCATGAACCACTACATCATTGATGAGTTCGGCTTCTTTACGACCATCGATAATATTAATTTTAATACCTGTCAGCGCTTCTATCCGTTTGGCAACTTCATGACCGTTTGAAGATTCACGTATGGCCGAGGTGGCACAGGCCATATAATCTTCCACCTCATGCAACTCCATGAGCAGCTTGTACACCTGCATCAATTTGGTCGTTCGGGCTTCGCTCTCTGGTGTCAGTGTACCGAAGTTGAATACATCGTGGCCTAGCCTGAGCGGAAATCGTACGTATTCGACCCGCTTAAAACTCACCAGACTGTCGTTGTGAAGGACCGTCGAAATTTGCAGTCGGGCTGCATTCGAACCGATATCAATAGCTGCCAGTTTCACAATAAGATAATACGTTAGGGTAGTGAAAAACGGCCAAAGATACTGTTTTTTGTCACCGGAAGCCCCACATGCTAACGGCCCGAAAGTTGCTGGCTCTCAAACAGACCAATGAGCAATCGTTTTATACCGAACGTAACCGCCTGTATATCAAAAGAGACTTTAGGGCTATCAGGTAGCATGCGTTCCCTGGTGATAAGGTAGCATCGGAATTGTATTTAGTGGGGTACACTGCTACCTGACGTACCTTTTTTTTGCGTATTTTTGCAGATACTTATCCAGAAAGACGGAGGGAACGGACCCGACGATGTCTTGGCAACCAACCCATTCCGGGAAATGGTGCCAATTTCCTCCTGCCAATTGGCGGGACAGATAAGGTAGCCTTCCGCCACGGGGCTTTCTGCTGATAAGTCGTTTCTATTTTGGACTTTTTTAAGGATACTGTTTGTTAAGCACTCTAACAAACACGCCTTACAGCACTCGCTTTTGAAAACGATATACGAACTTCTGAACGAACGCATCCTCGTCCTCGATGGGGCGATGGGTACCATGATTCAACGGTACAACCTGACTGAAGACGACTACCGGGGTGAGCGTTTCCGCGACTGGGAACACGACTTGAAAGGGAATAACGACTTGCTGTCGCTTACCAAACCGGATATCATTCAGGCTATCCATCGGCAGTACCTCGAAGCGGGAGCCGATATTATCGAAACCAATACCTTCAGTGGAACCACCATTGCTATGGCGGACTACCACATGGAAGCGTTGGCCTACGAATTGAATTATGAATCGGCCCGGATCGCTAAAGAAGTGGCCGTAGACGTTTCCCGCGTCAATCCCGATAAACCCCGTTTCGTGGCGGGTGCCATGGGGCCAACGAACCGGACAGCCTCCCTTTCGCCTGATGTCAACAACCCAGCCTACCGGGCCGTCACATTCGATGAACTGGTCAATGCATATTATGAGCAGGTCAGCGGTCTGGTAGAAGGTGGCGCTGACCTGTTGCTGGTCGAAACCATCTTTGATACGCTCAACGCCAAGGCGGCCATGTTCGCCATCGACAAGTATTTTAACCTTAATCCGCAGCAGGTGGTTCGGCCCATCATGATTTCGGGTACCATTACGGATGCCAGTGGCCGGACCCTGTCTGGGCAGACAACGGAAGCATTCCTGTATTCTGTTTCGCACCTGCCGCTGTTGAGTATTGGGCTGAACTGTGCGCTAGGGGCCGAACTGATGCGCCCTTATATTCAGACCTTGGCTAAAGAGTCGCCGTTCTTTACGTCGGCTTATCCAAACGCCGGTTTGCCCAATGAGTTTGGTGAATACGATGAAACGCCGGAGATGATGGCCCTGCAAATTGAGGATTTCGTCAAGAGCAGTTTTGTCAATATCGTGGGTGGTTGTTGCGGATCTACGCCCGACCATATCCGGGCCATTGCGCAGGCAGCCGCCAAATACCCACCCCGGCAACTGCCTGAGCCTGAACCGTATCAGAAACTGAGCGGGCTGGAACCGTTGAAGATTACCGAGCAAACCAACTTCCTGAACGTAGGCGAACGAACTAACGTAACGGGTTCCAAGAAGTTTGCCCGCCTTATCAAAGAAGGTAATTACGACGAAGCCCTCAGCATTGCCCGTGGGCAGGTAGAAGGCGGGGCGCAGGTGATCGATATAAACATGGATGAAGGTATGCTGGATTCGGTAGAAGCCATGACGACCTTCCTGAACCTAATTGCGGCTGAACCTGATATAGCCCGCGTTCCAATCATGGTCGATTCCTCTAAGTGGGAGATTATTGAAGCCGGTTTGAAGTGCGTACAGGGTAAAGCTATCGTGAACTCCATTTCGCTGAAAGAAGGTGAAGAAGCGTTTATCGAGCGTGCGAAACTGGTTAAACGGTATGGAGCTGCTGCGGTGGTGATGGCGTTTGACGAAACCGGTCAGGCCGACTCTTACCAACGGCGCATTGAAATCTGCGAGCGGGCCTACCGCATTCTGGTCGATAAGGTCGACTTCGCCCCACAGGATATTATTTTCGACCCCAATATTCTGACGGTTGCCACGGGTATCGAAGAGCATAATAACTACGCCGTCGACTTCATCAATGCTACGCGCTGGATTAAGCAAAACCTGCCGCTGGCCAAAGTAAGCGGGGGCGTATCCAATATATCGTTTAGCTTCCGGGGAAATGATGTGGTACGGGAAGCGATGCACTCGTCCTTTTTGTACCACGCCATTCGGGCGGGTATGGATATGGGTATCGTGAACGCCGGTCAGCTGGAAGTGTACGATAGTATTCCGAAAGATTTACTGGAGCGTTGCGAAGACGTGCTGTTAAACCGGCGTGACGATGCGACCGAACGTCTGGTCGACTTTGCCGAAACGGTGAAAGCAAAGGGGAAAGTTATCGTTCAGGATGAAAGCTGGCGGCTCGAGCCCGTACATGAACGGCTCAAACACGCACTTATAAAGGGTATCACCGACTATATTGATCAGGATGTAGAAGAAATTCGCCAGCAGGTTGAGCGGCCTTTGCACGTCATTGAAGGTCCGTTGATGGACGGTATGAACGTAGTCGGTGATTTATTTGGCGCGGGTAAGATGTTCCTGCCGCAGGTGGTGAAGTCGGCTCGGGTTATGAAAAAAGCGGTTGCCTATCTAACACCGTTTATTGAAGCAGAAAAACTCATTGGTGGAGACACATCCACCAATGCCGGCACAATCCTACTGGCAACTGTTAAGGGTGATGTACACGATATTGGTAAAAATATTGTGGGCGTAGTGCTGGGTTGCAATAATTACGAAATTATTGATCTTGGCGTGATGGTGCCGACCCAGAAAATTCTGGACGAAGCCCGCAGGCTCAACGTAGATATCATCGGTCTGAGCGGCCTTATTACCCCTTCGCTCGATGAGATGGTGGGTGTTGCCAAAGAAATGGAACGCCAGGGGTTCAAGATACCCTTGTTGATTGGGGGGGCAACTACCTCGCGGGTGCATACCGCCGTAAAAATTGACCCGCACTATTCAGGGCCTGTTATTCACGTACTGGATGCCAGCCGAAGCGTACCCGTGGCTGGTCGTTTAGTGAGCGAATCGGAAGATACCCGTGACCTGATTTTTACCGAAATTAAAGTGGAGTACGCCAAAATGCGGGAAGACCACGCGAAGCGGCAGAAGGAAAAAAATACCCTCGGTATTGAAAAAGCCCGGGCTAATCGTGCGCCTATCGACTGGAGTTCTTTTGAACCAACAAAACCGACATTCCTGGGTAACCGCTATTTCTATGATTACGATATAGCTGAATTAGCGAAATATATCGACTGGACACCCTTCTTCCAGACCTGGCAGTTGCACGGTAAATACCCGGCTATTTTCAACGATGCCGTAGTGGGTAAAGAGGCACAGCAGTTGTTTGATGATGCCAACAAACTGCTAAAGGAAATTATCGATAATAAACTCTTACAAGCCAAGGCAGTTGTGGGATTTTTCCCGGCCAACTCCGCCGACGATGACGTACTGCTACATGAGTTTGAAGAACAGGTTCAGACGATCTCCTGCGAACGGCATGGATCGCACCAGCACATTGAATATAAAGTTAGCCGGGCAGAGTCACAACGGGCGGCTGCTTCGGCAGGGGAGCTAATCTACGACACAAAAACGGTGCTACACTTCTTGCGGCAGCAGAACCAAAAAGCGGCTGGCCTGCCTAACTATTGTTTGTCGGATTTCATTGCCCCGCTGGAAAGCGGTCGTGAAGATTATATTGGTGGGTTTGCCGTAACAGCGGGGATTGGCATCGAAGCGCTACTGGATAAATACGAACGCGACCACGATGACTACAACAGTATTATGGTGAAAGCGCTGGCCGACCGCCTGGCCGAGGCCTTTGCCGAGCGTATGCATGAGCGCGTTCGCACTGAGTTCTGGCCCTATGCTACGAGCGAAACACTGACAAACGAACAACTTATTAAAGAAGATTACCAGGGTATCCGGCCTGCGCCAGGCTACCCCGCCTGCCCCGACCATACCGAGAAGGGTACCTTGTTCGATTTACTGGACGCTACTAAAATCGGGATTGAACTAACCGAAAGTTACGCGATGTACCCAGCCTCGTCGGTAAGTGGTTTCTATTTCTCCCACCCCGAATCCCGGTATTTCCCGGTCGGAAAAATTAATAAGGATCAGGTACTGAATTATGCCCAGCGGAAAGACATGCCGCTGGAAGAAATTGAAAAGTGGCTCAGCCCGGTATTGAGTTATGATGTTTAAAAAGGGACTTTACATCGTAGGGGGGTGATTGGAAGGGCTGGTCGGGTATTTTTATACTATTTGTGAATCTACAGGCGTACAATCGACTTCCAAAACATTTAGTAAAAGCACTAGTTATACTGGAGAAATCCTTAGTCTCACTTTATAACAAAACAAAACAATGGGTAATCTTTTGTATACAATCGCAGTAATTCTAATCATCATCTGGTTACTGGGCTTCTTGGGTGTACTGGGTGCTGGTATAGCTAGTAGCGGTCTAATCCACATTTTGCTGGTTATTGCAGTAATCGCTGTTATCCTTCGCCTGATCCAGGGGAGAGGTATTTAGTGATTACATCCATTATGAAAGAGAAATTTCCTGTTCATACAAACAGGAATAAAAACTACCAAACGAAAAAGCCCGGCTTCTGGCCGGGCTTTTTCGTTTGCTTACTGAGTTGGAATAATTAGCCAATAGCTACCCGCTTAAAAGCCGATACCGTCAGTCCTTTGCTGGTTTTTTCCAGCAATTGGGAAATTGTTAGGGAAGTATCTTTCACAAACTCCTGGTTGAGCAACGTGTTGTCTTTGTAAAACTTATTAAGTTTTCCCATCGCGATCCGCTCCAGCATGGCTTCAGGTTTGCCTTCCTGACGAGCCTGCTCTTTCCCGATCTCGATTTCACGTTCTACGGTCGTTGCATCAACTCCATCTTTATCCAATGCGATGGGTTTCATAGCGGCAATCTGCATAGCTATGTCTTTACCAACTTCTGCAACGTCGGTTCCGTTGGTATTGGTCAAACCTACCAGTACGCCAAGCTTACCGTTCGAGTGGATGTAAGAGACAACCTTATCGGCCGAAACGGTTTCAAACGAAGCCACATCTACTTTCTCGCCAATCTTACCCATTAGGTCAGTAATATGGTCCTGTAAAGAACGACCATCCGCCTGGGGTGTGGCCAGCAGGCCTTCTTTACTGGTAGCATCCGTTGCAACAGCCGTACTCATTACGTTCATTGCCAGATTCTGGAAATCGGCGACCTTCGACACCGGTTCTGTTTCGCAGGCTAGTGCTATTACTTTACCTGTTTTGCCATCCTGACTAACGTGTGTCAGTACAATACCTTCGGCCGTTGCGTTGTCAGCCCGTTTGTTGGCTATTTTCTGACCCTGCTTCCGCAGAATCTCCTTTGCTTTTTCGAAATCGCCATCCGCTTCGGTGAGGGCTTTTTTACAGTCCATCATACCGGCTCCGGTTTCTTGCCGAAGTTTGTTTACGTCAGCAGCAGTAATTGCCATAATAAAAGGGTGTTTATTGAATTAAACGCCAAATAAAAAGTAAGTATTAAATTGCTTTTATTGAAATGGAATAGCCCATAGCGGCTGGCTACGGGCTATTTCAACAAGTATTCAATCGGTGAACTGGTTACTACAACCACAACTCGTCGGCTAATCAGCTGACAAATCTACCGACTGTTTTTATCCTTCCTGCTCATCTTCCACTACTGCGGTAGGAGCTGGAGCGGAAGATGGTTGGGTTTCGCCTTCGGCACTAGCCTGTGCTAAATCCTGCTTGCGCTTCGCTTCCTCTTCTTCCTGAATCCGCTGATCATCTTTATCCTGCTTCCGCTCCATAAGGCCTTCTTCGATGGCCTTGCCGATAGCAAGCGTAATCAGTGAAATAGACTTGTAAGCATCATCATTGGCCGGAATAGCAAACTCAACGTCCTCTGGATTCGAGTTTGTATCACACATGGCAAATACAGGGATACCTAACCGGTGCGCTTCGGATACCGCAATGTGTTCACGCTTCACGTCAACAATGAACAAAGCGGCTGGCAAACGGGTAAGATCGGCAATACCGCCCAGTACACGCTCCAGTTTCTCTTTGTCACGGCTGCGGGTCAAACGCTCCCGCTTGGCAATACTCTTGACGGTCTCCTCGTCTTTCAGCATTTTGTCCAGCGTTTGCATTTTCTTCAGCGACTTCCGAATAGTAGCGAAGTTCGTGAGCATACCACCCTGCCACCGGTCGGTAACGTATGGCATTTTCAGGCGACGGGCTTCTTCCGAAACAATTTCCTGCGCCTGCTTTTTGGTGGCAACAAACATAATCTTCCGTCCCGAGCGAACAATACCTTTCAGTGCATTGCAGGCTTCGTCGAGCGCGGCTACCGTTTTGTTGAGGTCAATAATATGGATACCGTTTTTCTCCATAAAGATATATGGAGCCATCCGGGGATCCCACTTGCGCGTAAGGTGGCCAAAGTGCACACCAGCGTCTAATAGGTCTTTATATTCGATTTGTGCCATTTCTGAAAATGAACGATATAAAATGAGTAAATAAAAAATATGCAGCACCACGCATCGGCATCATCTAAGCGTAGTCTGGACAATTCAGTTTTGAATTCGAAAGTTGTTCCTGTCCGTTCTTTCGAACCACAAAAACATAAACGACAAACTGATTAACGCTTGCTGAACTGGAAGCGACGACGGGCTTTTTTACGACCTGGCTTTTTCCGTTCTACCATGCGCGAATCCCGAGTCAGGAATCCCTCTTTTTTAAGGGCCGGACGAAACTCCGCGTTCATCTCGACCAGTGCGCGGGCAATGGCCATGCGGGTGGCTTCTGCCTGACCGGCTACACCACCACCACGAACGTTAACTTTTACGTCGTAACCACCAACGCCGTTGACCGTAGCAAAGGGCTGGTTCAGGATAATTTGCAGAACTTCGGTGGGGAAGTATTGTTTGTAATCTTTCCCGTTTACCGAGATGGCTCCACTGCCTGCCGACATATAAATGCGGGAGATAGCAGTTTTACGGCGGCCAATGGTATTAATACGATCCATTATATATTGAATTTAACTGCGGTGGGTTGCTGTGCCTCGTGCGGGTGTTGCTCACCGACATATACGTACAGGTTGGTGTATAAACGCCGACCAAGCCGATTTTTCGGCAACATACCTTTCACTGCATGTTCAATGATGCGCTCGGGATGTTTCTCGAGCAGCAACCGGGGCGATGCAAACCGTTGACCGCCGGGATAACCCGTGTGGCGAACGTAAACTTTGTCGGTCATCTTGGCACCCGTCAGGCGCACCTTATCGGCGTTGATGACAATCACGTTATCTCCGCAATCAACATGCGGGGTGAAGTTGGTCTTGTGTTTGCCGCGGATCAGGTGAGCAATTTGGCTGGCCAGCCGACCGAGCACTTCACCCTGAGCGTCAACCACAACCCATTCCTTCTGCGCCGTTTCTTTGTTGGCCGAGATGGTTTTGTAACTGAGCGTATTCACTTTATGGAGACTAATTGGTTTATTTTCAATAGATTACTTATCAAAAAGATAAGCCCGTTTCGAAACGGGAGTGCAAATATAGGCGTTGTACCCCTTAAAAGCAAGGGTAGAGCAGGAATATAACTACTGAACGATCAACCCATTACGTGAGGAGAAACTAATTAATTGAATAAGCCCCTTCGATAATAGAGTCTGTATTGCAGGTAGGTTATAAAACCAGAACCTAACCGGCGGAAGCCGGTTAGGTTCTCAAGACAGGTTGTGGTGAGGTAAAACCTGATGAATAGCTCGCACGGACTGTTGCGGGGACGCGTTTTTTTTCGCCTTCTGTATAGTCGTTTGGAAGGGTAAATTGGCAGAACCTTATGATTCCGGGCAATATTCCCGAAGTGGTTAGCTTATCCCTGAGAACCCGTCACTGCTTTTTCAAATCGCTGAACTTGCCATACACCGACAGGGTGTACTTTCCAATGCCGCTTGTAGCAGAACCGGGCGTAACCGTTATTTTGTAAACACCTTTATTGACTACGTTTAGCAGATAGTCGTAATTGGTTGGAACCGTAAATTTGTCCTTCTGGGTGCCATTCGGATCGATGAGGACTGCGCTGCCTATAATATCCGGCGAGCGCAGGCTGATGTCGAGGGCCGAATTATCTTCCGTCACCGTCAGGGTATAAGTAATAACCCCGTTTTTGCCAATGTAACTGTCTGGCTGGATGGCCGAATTATAGGTGGTCTGCTTCAGGTTTTGCACCTTCCCGGAAATCTCCAGCGTATACGTGCCAATGGCGTCGCGGGTACCCGTGCCAACATATAGCCCGTAAGTGCCTTTGTTAAGGGTCTTCACAAAATAGCGGGGCGTACCAACGGGCAATAGGCCAAAGGTATAATCAGCCTCAGCACCAGCGGGAGTGCGTAAATTCAACCATGTGCTGAGGCCCGGAGAAGCTACATTGATGTCCGTGATGGTATTGTCTTCGGTCACGTCAAAGGTATAATAGTGGTTTCTGGGCGAAATGGGAAGTCTATTGCCGATGCCTCCGCCCCCACCTTCTGAGCCAAAGCCAACGTTGGCTGCCTGAACACGGTCGGCGGGCCGCAGGGTAAACTCAGAGGCCATGCCGCGCCCGACCAGCCGGAATGTGCCAACATCATAGCGTTGAACCGTAGAGACCATAACGCTGTATTTACCCGCATTGACGGTCTGGTCCAGAACAACCGAGCGACCCGTCCCCCGAGTAACAAGCCGACTGCCCAGCGGGTCGTACAGGCTAAACCCAACATTGACATCAGGGGAGGTTAGTGTCAGCGAAACCGGCTGATTGTTCGTGGCCACGTCAAATGAATAAAACTTATTACGGGGCGTAAAATCAGTACCCCCACTGGTACCGTCAGCGGCTGTCCAGCTTCCGGTGATGACTCGAACGGCCGGTGTGGTAGCCGTAACCGTTACATCCTGGGACACGTCAGGCCAGACGGCATCAGAAATGGTCAGGCTCAGGACATAGGCACCGGCAATGTCGGCAGTAAACCCGGCAGTGGCTGTCTGCGCGTTGGTCAGTACGGCGGTACTACCTGTGGGTTTGGTTTTAACTGCCCAGGCATACGTCAGTTTATCCCCATCAGGATCACTGGATTTGCTGGCATCAATGGAGGTTTGCTGCCCTGTTTCTACCGTCAGAGCCGTCACCACGCTGATAACGGGTGGTTTTCCAGGCAAAGATGCGGTAAGCGTTATTTCGGTGACTGCTTTCTGACCACTCGCATCCGTAACCGTCAGGACAATACCATACGTACCGGGCTTATCGGGGGTCAGTTCGGCGTTTACTGTATTGGAGTTGACTATTGTGGCGTTACTGCCAGCCGGTGCTGCCTTGATGGACCAGGCATAGGTCAGTGCACCTTGTCCGCCTGTGGCCGAAGCGTTCAATATTGTTTTGGCGTTTACCGTTCCGCTCACCATCGTGCTGGGTACGGTAATCACGATTGGTACCGGGTCCGGGTCCGTAGTTTTCTTGCAGCTCAGCAAGGCAAGACTTGAGAGGGTAAGCCAAAGCAAGAGAAGCATTGGTCTCTGAGTTGCCCGGAGATACTTAACGGTCATGTGCTTCATGGTGTTGATAGGTTTCATAGTAGTAGATATCATTGGAAAGCTTGGCGAAGGCCCGCAACCGTACCGCTAGAGCTTTCTCGTAAAAAGTGTAGTTACTGCTGTTGACTGTTTATCCGTAGTTTGAGTTTTTATACGTTTACTAATAATCTGTCAATTAAATTGACAGAAATAAGCAGGTCTCTTGTGCGCTGGACCAGTACAACATCCCTATTGGGTATGGTTTCGTATGTTTGAGTTTTTATCATTTTCTTTTTGATGTATTTGACTTGTACTGTGCATTTTTTGCTGCTGTAGTTTTTTTATTAGTAGCTTGAGATGAACCCTTCCTCGTTTGATTCTTAGCCGAAGTTTTAGAATTTATTGATTGCTTTTGAGCCTTGACTTTTGAGTTTTGTACTCTCTTTTCTATCGCATTAGTTTCTGCAAGTTCTTCAAACCCCGGTCGATTCACCGGGTGCAAAGCAATGGGTATACTTTTCGGAACAGTGTAGTACTTCATGGCTTCGGGCATTTGATTTTGCAAATCCCGAATCCTACGTTCATCGGACGGATGAGTGGACAAAAGTTCAGGAGGTTTTTGGCCGTTACCTGCCATAGAAAAACGTTGCCAGAAAACAACAGCCTGCTGTGGATCGTAGCCCGCCAGTGCCATGAAAATCAGGCCGAGGTGGTCAGCTTCAGACTCCTGCGCCCGACTATGGGGCAGTGCCCGTCCTAACTGGTATGTTATTCCGGCGGCCTCTAATAACAGCAGGTTAGCCTGCCGCTTCTGTGGGGGCGACAAATCATTGATGAGTATCTGACCGCTCTGTAAAAGCCCATTGGCAAGTAGCGTTTCGCTCATGCGT
Source organism: Spirosoma spitsbergense DSM 19989 (assembly GCF_000374085.1). Lineage (GTDB taxonomy): Bacteria > Bacteroidota > Bacteroidia > Cytophagales > Spirosomataceae > Spirosoma > Spirosoma spitsbergense. The sequence continues at coordinate 94,185 of NZ_KB893603.1, forward strand.
TCCTCATTATGAGCAGCAATAGCGTGTGCGATTTCGTGGCCCATTACCGTTGCCACGCCCGCTTCGTTTCGGGTATAGGGTAGAATGCCCGTGTAAAATGCCACTTTACCACCCGCCATACACCACGCGTTTTGCTGTGGGCTTTGAATCAGGTTAAATTCCCACTGATATCCTTTGATGCGCTCGCCATAATTGTTGCTGTTTAAATAGTTTTCCACCGCCACTCGCAGCCGATTGCCCACCCGCGAAATCATCTCGTAATCAGGACCGCTACGAACTACCTGGCTTGTATTCAGTACTTCCTTATATTGACCCGCACTTAGGGGCAGCATCTGATCGCTGCCGATTATTATAAGCTGCTTTCTGCCCGTCATCGGTACTCGCTGGCAGGCAATCACCAACCCAAAGATGAGGAGTAGTGCTAGCGATTTTTTCATGATTATAAAAAAATGAAGCTGTACAATTCCAGGTAGTCAGTTTAAGCCGGACGTGGAGCTAAAAATCCAACTAACATTTGTCAGGAGCGCGTACTGATAATGGTAGTCTGCTTCCGCTGTATCTTTATGCTCACCGAGCCAGCCAAGGTAACAGCGATAGAAAAATAATTTTGCCCTGTTGGGATAGGCTACTTTCTGGATAGAAAATAGCCTATCCCAACGCCGAACGTCTGATTTTTCCATCTCTCCCTTGAGCTTAGTCCTGAATTGATATCGAGTAAACCTACGTTGTAGAACGCATTCAATGTAAGACCCGAAGAAAAATCAACCCAGCCTGAAACACGTACCCCGGCATCTTGTTTGGTGAAAAGTTTTGCGGCATCGTTGGGCCCAAATTTTGCATTTAAAAGAGTACCAAAATAGCCACCACCGCCCAGCAAAAACTGCGCGCCAGATGTTTCAATTTTGTATAAAAAATCAAACGGTATTTCGAGATAGTTAACATTTAAGCTTCTATTGCTAGAGATAGAGCTAGCACCTTTAGATGAATACAAGAACTGGGTACGAAGACTTACAGCACTACTAAAGGATCTGTCAAATAGTAAGCCCCCCCGAAAACCAAAAATGCTTTTAGTGCCTTCAGTCGATCCATCAAAACTAATTATAGCACTCTGCCCACCTGCCAAAAGCCCAAAACGTGTCTTCTTTGATGAGGATGATTGTCGCGGTTGGTAGACAGGGGCAGGAGCATATGAAGTGGAGCGAGTTTGTGTAGGCTGTACGGGTGCGGGGCCTGGTTGTGGGGGTGTGGGTTGGACCACTTTTGTAAACTGCTCTATTTCATCATTACTCCCGTACTTGAGAAAACTAAAATCGGCTTTCTGGGATCGAAAAAGGGGACCGCTGGGATTGTTGAATCGTTTGTAAACAATCTCTCTATCCGTGATTTCGGTGACCAGCACTTCCAGTTGCGTACCATCTTGCCGAACTAACAGGTCAGGCTTAGGCGTAGGGGGCTTAGGAGCTGGCTTTGTGGTTGTTTGGCGTGGACGAGTTTGAGCATGAGCTGTGGTTGAGAAGGCAGTCAGCAAGCTGATTGACAAAATGAAGAGTATGTGTTTACGCATGATAATGGGGGATAGTTTCCAGGGTGAATAGATGTGTTTTTAGTTAGTCAGGATGTAGAAACGCTTGCTCCTTCATCCTGACTAATTGTTTACTTTTTTGTAAAAACTTCCGTAAAATCAGCCGTTACCTGCTGAGTAGAAGATGCGACGTAGACCGTAAACGTGAGTGTCAGTTTATCACCCGTTAAGCTCCCGGTCAGGTTCCGCAAATAAATTTGCCCCTGGCTATTGTCATTGAATGTGAATGGTACGCCACTGGGGATATTCCTGTTGTCGGCCTGAAACCCTGAACCGCTTACCGTAGCCGTAAAATCATTGGCGGTAAAACCGCTTAGCGTTAAAACGGATCCTGATTTACTGATGGCAACTTTATCACCCGTGCTGGCTTTGCCATTGACCATGGTCTCGTTCCAGGTCCCCACATACTGATCGAGCGGGTCGGGATCGGATTTCTTACTACAGGATGAAGCCAGCAGGATGAATGTGAATACTACCAGCAACGTGCGGACTGAATTAGTGTGGCGTGTTTTCATGAAAAGTGAATTGAAATGAAACGGTGTAGACTTAAAAAGGTGATTCATATTGTGGACTGGTTTTATGGTGATTGAAATTGGTTGAAACGTTATGTTATTCTGAGGTTGGTGGACAATCGGCAGGTTTTGTCAACCGTATGAATGCCCACCCAACTTCTCAGCCTGTACGTACAGCATGTCGTTTTTTGCAATCTTCTGCTACCGCTGATTCGTGGTAACGACAAACACCGAATCGGGTAGTAAAACAGGCATGGATATAAGCGGAAAGAAAGCAGTAGTCAATGGGTTTATGAATCAGGTGGGCAGACGTAACCATGTTTTCAGGCTTTTTTTTGATTTATTTTTTAACGAGATAACCAGCGTTGCTACGCCCATAGAAAATGCCGTGATTCAGCCCCGATAGTCTTTGTGATTTCAGAGGAGGCTTAAAATCAACTAAAAGCACCTTCTTCCTTATAAAGCCGCTATTTGTGCCAACGAGCGAAAGCCACCAACCTGATTCTATCATGTATGATTAAAAACTAATTGATTATGTGCACGGTATGCGTTACTTTTCGGCTATTCAGCTTCTATCGTCATGGCAACACATCAGTACATAACTGATCAGCAGGGCTTGTACCAATCCTTACTGGCTGGACACGATTCAGCGTTTGAATACCTTTACAAAGCCCTGCATCATCGGGTAGGTGGGTTTGTGTATACGTCGGGTGGCAATAGAGAGGATATAAAAATCGTAGTCCACGAAGCCATTATTGCACTGGTGTTTAACCTCCGGTATGGGCACTACGAATGGCGTGAGGAAACTCAGCTACTGACCTACGTAACCGGTATCGCCCGTAATAAATGGAGCGAGATGCGCCGAAGCAAAAACCGGTATGTGGCACTGGATGCTGACACCCCAATCCCCATTTCTGATGACCCGCAACAGACCGACATGGAGGAACAGGATTTTGAACAGCGCAGACTGAACGTCAGCCAAGGCCTGGCTCAATTGGGCGATAAGTGCCGACAGTCGATTAATCTGTATTACATCCAGAAAAAAACCATGAGCGAAATAGCTTCGTTGCTGGGCTGGGCCAACGAAAACGTAGCTAAGAAAGAGAAGTACCGCTGCCTGAAAAAACTTCGCCAGCTAATGGGCCTGACCAATTGGGCCGACTAACCACACATTAACCATGAACTATGAACAATTTGACCTGTTTGAAGCCTACATCGATAATGCCCTGCCCACCGACCAGCGAATGATGCTGGAACAGCAGCTGGCCACCGATACCAGCCTTCGGGCCGAACTCGATGACTACCGGCAATTCCGGTTCGGTATCGAGTCAGTAACGCTTAAACAGCAGTTGGAGCAGGTCCACACCCGGCTTGACCGGCAGGGGTTGCTTACTCACCGCCCCCCCATAGTGCCCCCTATCCGCCGAGTGCGGTCTTTGTGGGTAGCCACCGCACTAACCGTATTACTGCTGGCCGGTATTGGCCTGTATTGGGTTTCATTGCCCAAACCGTCCACTCCGGCCGAACAAACCTTTATATCCCTTTACCAGCCTGAACCCACGGCGCGGGATGCTACATCCTGTGGTCCCGAACTAACGACTGGCATTCGGGCATACCGGGCTGGAAACTACGCGCAGGCAGCGACTGCTTTCGACAAATTTTCCGCAGAAAGCCCTTGTACATACTACTACCGGGGGCTGACCCAATTGGCGTTGGGCAACGCACCGCTTGCCATTGGAATGCTGGAACGGGCCGTTGCTCAAAAACCCGCCATTCCTGACCTGACGTTTCAGAAGAGCGAGTGGTATCTGGCCTTAGCATACCTGAAAGCCAACCGCCCCGACGAGGCCCGCCCGCATCTCCAGTCTATTGCCCGGCAGTCGGATAATCCATTTCAGCAGGAAGCCAAACGCGGCTTAGCCGAACTGGACCATGTCCGCTAAAGCATGTTTACTCCTCGTATTGCTGCTGAGCCAGTTTCTGGCCTGTTCCGTTCGGCCAGGTTCGGGCGTTCAGGGTGGGAACGATGTAGTACAGCTGCTGTGGGCAGAGCACAGTCCGTCTGTTTTACCCGCCGATTCGGGGCCGTGTGCGAAGGTAGTGGCACTGCTCATCGGCATCAGTCAGTATAACGCAGCCAGCGGCTGGGAAGTACTCAATGCCCAAAACGACGTAGCCCTGATGACGGCTACCCTTCTGAAACATGGCGTAAAACGCGGAAATATCCATACCCTCACCGACCAGCAGGCTACCAAAGCGGGTATTGAACGGGCGTTAAAAACCCTGGCCGATACTCTGCAACAAGGCAATCAGTTGATCGTACTGTATGCCGGTCATGCCCGCCAACTACCCGATGATAACGGCGACGAAACCGATGGGTACGACGAAGCACTAGTTCCGTATGATGCCCCGCCGGTCAGTCAAAACCAGCCCGACGGCTACCTCCGCGACGACGAACTGAACCGGCACTTCACCCAAATCCGGGCCACGCTTGGCCCGACAGGGTCGCTTTGGCTGCTGTTCGATGCCTGCCATTCGCAGACCCTGAACCGGGGCAATCCAGTCGAACGTCGGCACGGCGGGGGCAATCCAGCCGGGATGCAATCCAGTATTAAACAAATGACATCGCATGTTCGGGGGGGAGTTGAGCCACTGGGTGAGCCAGCCCGACGGTCAATAAGACGGGCGGCTGCGTCCGGCTCCGACTGGTACGAAACGCCCTCCGCGACTGGCTCGCTGGCTCCGTATGTATTGTTTGCTGCTACAACCGACGGTGGCCCAAATTTTGAAACGACCGATGCATCGGGGCAATCCCTGGGGCCACTGACGCGGGCGGTGGGCGAGGTTTGGGACAATGAAAGCAGGGTAACATACCGGGACCTGTTTACCCGTGTGGCCGCAGCCATGGCCCGGTTCGCGCCCTATCAACGCCCCGGTCTGGAGGGTAATGCAGACCTTCCTGCGCCCGGTTGTGGGTCGGTGAAAGCCGCCAGTACATGGCTGTACAGCACCACCGGCGAGCGGCTCCGCGTAGCATGGCCGCGTAATGATGCCGACCTGACGAAGCGATTGTCCGACCTACCCTTTGTGCAGATAGCCGCAACGCACCCCGACCTCCGCATCGACCGCCGAAACCGGGGGTATCAACTCTGGTCAGCGACACAACAGACAAACCCGTTGGCGCAGAACCTGTCGTTTGCCGACTGCGCCGAGCGAATCCGCCAGTATTTTGCCCGGACGGTGCTGCTGCAACTCCACCAAACTACCCCTGATTTTGGGGTGCGGGTCACCATGCAGCGCGTAGCCGTGCAAACTAAACAGGGCCATACCGTCGTAACCGACTCGCTGCCAAACCTGACCGCAACGGGTTTGCCCGTTTTCAGCACCGCGCCCAACGAACGCGCCCTGCTCACGCTGACTAATACTGGCCCGAAAACCGCGTACCTGACCGTTATTGACCTCCTGCCCGATGGTACACTGCACGTACTCCTACCCGGCGACGGTGAACCCGCAACGGCCTACCGGCTGCTACCGGGGCAATCGCTGCAACGGCGCATTCGCCTGAAAGAACCAACCGGAGCTGAGGTCTACAAAATCCTGCTCACCCCCGACCCCATCGACCTGCGAACGGTGCTGCAAACCCGGGGAAACGCCCCCGCCCAGCATCCTTACGAGTTACTTTTCCAGCGTACCTATACCACCCGCGGCATGCCACAGACCGCGCCGTTGTCATTGTCCGAACAGACGGGCGCAACAGACGAGGTGGTATTTTGGGTGAAAAATTAACTAGAAACCAACCGCATCATGACCTTTAAAAACGCTGCCAAATTGTTTTTTTTATTACCGCTTCTATCCAGCGCGGGTTCTGTTTTAGCTCAAACCTGGAAGCAGTTTTATGACCGCATCGACTCCCTATACGTTACCGGCCAAATTCGACCTGCTTATGAGTTGTCGCTGTTGAGCCAGCAACAAGCCGAACGAGAATTTGGGAAAACCCATGCCAACTATGGGGTTAGCCGGAGTACAACGGGACAACTATTGCAGGAACTGGGCGACTATAAACAGGCTGAATCTTTGATGAAAGAGGGCATTTATATCATCGAACACAGCAACACGCCCGACATTGACGATTATTCATATGCCGTAACCATTCTGGGTGGATTGTACACGGCTCTCAATCGAATGCCTGAATCCTTTTCGTATCTCGAAAAAGCCCTGAGGATTCGGGAGCGGCTCAATGGAAAAGAGAGCCAGAAATATGCCGAGACACTGACCTTACTGGCCGTGACACACTTAGCAGTCGGGCAATATGAACAGGCCATTACTGAAATGCAGAAAGTATTGGTAATCAGAGAGAGAATATACGGAAAAGAAGCTGAGCCTTATGCTGAAGCCGTCGGTAATTTGGCTTCGATATACATTGATATTGACGATTATATCCAAGCCGAACCCCTGCTCGAAACCGCTCTCAGCATTCGCGAAAAAACCGTTGGGAAAGACAACGTACACTACTGGTACTCGCTCAACAACCTCATAGCCTTGAAAAGTCGAATGGGTGATTACGACCAGTCTATTGTCCTCGCCAACGACCTGCTGGCACGAATGAACAAAGCCGATCAACAGGACGGCCTATATGTCAGTACGCTAGGGTTGCTGTCGGGAAATTACGTTTCCACAAAGCAGTACCAGCGGGCCGACTCGGCTTACAGGGTTAATTTGGCGCTCGTTGAGGGGTTAGTCGGCAAAAACCATATCCGATACAGCGACAACCTGCGTGGGCTGGCGGAGGTTGTCGAACAGACCGGGCGATTTCCCGAAGCCGAAAGTCTGTATCGGGAAGCCATTACTGCCTGCCAGGTGAGTATCGGGGTTGAGACGGATCAGTATGTAGACTGCTCCATTCAGTTGGCGGAATTATTGGCACGAAGCAAAAAATATACGGAAGCAGACTCGATTTATAAGGCTCTCAAATCACTCAGCGAACGGGTGCTGGGTACCTATTCGTTTGGTTACAGTGCAGTATTGAACGGGCAGTTAATGAGCTATCGGCTTCAAAACAAGGCTACAAAAGCTATAGTATTACTGAGTGAAGCCAACCAGTTAAACACTGACGTATTGATCCGCCAACTGCCGTACTGGTCAACCCGTCAGCGCGAAAAGTACTTGCTTAAACATCAGCCTGACAGTTGGGAAAACCTTTCCGTTGCGGCCGATTTTTCGGGACAGTCAGGCGTTGCGGGCATTCTCTACGAGCAAAGTTTGCAGTTAAAAAATCTGTTGCTAACGCAGCATCTCGGCTTAGAACAGACCGTTCGTGCTACCGGAAATCAGGCCTTGCTAACTCTGTTCGATTCACTACGAACAATCCAGAACAGCATTGCCTCCCAATACACGCTCCCCGTTGCCCAACGCAAAAATCTCGATTCGCTCGAAGCCCGTGCTGAAACGCTGGAGAAAGACCTTGCCCGGCAGTCGGCCCCGTTTCGGGCGGCACAGCGGGCGTTACAGACACGCTGGCAGGACGTGCGCGATGATCTCAAACCCACCGAAGCCGCCGTTGAGTTTGTCAGTTTTCCGTACCACAACGGGTTGCGTCAAATCGATTCGGTGCGGTACATGGCTCTCGTACTGCGCCCCGGTGATACCGCCCCGCAGGTAGTGCCGCTGTTGGCGGATGAGACTCCGCTACGCCGGTTACTGGCCCGGAAATCAGGCGTACAGGTTGGGGCTGCCTTATACGCTACGCGCGGCTCCGAACTCGATACCGACCAACTCACGAAAGGCGACTCGCTCTATCAACTCATCTGGCAACCCCTCGATACGTTGCTGACCAACGCAAAAACGGTTTATCTGTCGCCCTCGGGTCTGTTACATCAGGTGGCGTTTGCGGCCTTACCCTATTCGGCCAGTAAAGGAAGCCAGTACCTGGCCGACCGCTACCAGTTGCGGCAGGTAGGCAGCACCCGGCAGGTAACCACGCCAACCCTTGCCGATGATACCTATAGAAGCATAACGAGTGCCACACTCTACGGTGGCATTCAGTATGATTCGGCGGGTGTTGTACCCGCGCCCAACCCGCCCGGTGCCTGGCCGTTTTTGCCCGGCACTCAGCACGAAGTCACTCAGATTGGGCAGTTAATTGGTCCGAAAGCCGCGCAACGAACGGGTTCAGTCGCTACTGAAGCTGACTTTAAAACCCAGTCCGGTAAATCGCCGTCGGTGCTGCACGTGGCTACGCACGGGTTCGCCTTTCCTGACCCGCTTGTTTCCCGAACTGATTCGCTGACAGACCAGGGCGGGGCTGCGTTTCGTCAGATTGCTAACCCGCTGTTCAGAACGGGTCTGTTGATGGCCGGGGCTAACCGGGCTTGGCTGGGCGGCAGACCCGCACCCGGCGAAGATGACGGTATTTTGACTGCCTATGAAGTGGCTAATCTGAACCTGTCGAACACGAAATTAGTGGTACTCTCGGCCTGCGAAACGGCCCTGGGCGACATTCGGGGCAGCGAAGGAGTGTTTGGGTTGCAGCGCGCCTTTAAAATGGCTGGATCCGGATATCTGCTCACCAGCCTGTGGCCCGTTTCCGACCAGACTACCAGCGATTTGATGGCCCAGTTTTACCAGAACTGGAAACGGTACAAAACCATTCGGTTGGCCTACGAGAAAACCCAGCAGCAAATGCGGCATAAATACCCCCCTTCGGTATGGGCCGCGTTTGTACTCATTGAATAACGGGGAGAAGCATGTTTGAGAACCTGCTCCATATCTTATCCGGCAGGCGTTACGTCACAGCAATCGGCACCACTACCGATGCCGATGGGAATTATACGCTTCCCTGTATGCTGAAACCTGGTCCCGTTACGGTGATGGTTACTGCCATTGGTTACGAAACCACTCGCCACCCCGTTACACTGGCTAATGCCGGGCGGGTTATGGTAAACGCCCATTTAGTAGCAGTCGCTCAAGCCGTAATAATCTGATAATCAACGGAACAATCTCTATGCTCTAAAAAGAGAGTTGGGTCAAAGAGGGCTAAATTAACCTTTCATGGAATCTCCCAACAGAAATAGTGCTATTGAATGATCAACCCATTAGGTATGTGATAGCTGACCAATTGAAGAAACCCTTTCGATAATAAAGTCTGTATTATAGGTAGATTTTTAAAGCCAATGCTAAACCGGATGGTTAGTCTCTTAGTTCGGCCTGTTGGCTGATGTAAAAACCAACTCAACCTATTTATGAAAGCAGCCGTTTTTCACAAAGTGGGTGACATTCGTTACGAAGCAACGGATGATCCCACAATTGAATAGTCAAGAGATGTTATTTTACGCGTTACGTCAACGGCAATATGTGGATCCGATCTGCATATCTACGACGGGTTTCTGGCCCAGTTTCAGAATGAGGTGCTGGGCCACGAGTTTATGGGTATTGTGGAAGAGGTCGGTTCGGAGGTAACCAATTTAAAGAAAGGAGATCGGGTAGTGGTACCCTTTACCATTGCCTGCGGGCATTGCTTCTTCTGCGAACATAATCTTCAAATGCATTGCGAAAACTCGAACCCGGAGTATTACGGCCCTGATGGTGGCTTGCTGACAGAAAAGGGTGGAGGCCTGTTCGGCTATTCTGATCTGTACGGTGGTTACAATGGTGGACAGGCGGAGTACGTCCGGGTTCCGTATGCCGATTATAGTTTGCGCCACGTTCCCGAAACCCTCAAAGATGAGCAGGTCCTGTTTTTGACCGATATTTTTCCGACGGGCTGGAGTGCCATTGAATGGGGCGAATTGCGGGGTGGTGAAACGGTGGCCATTTTCGGTTCCGGACCCGTGGGGCTGATGGCGCAGAAATCAGCCTGGCTACAGGGGGCCGGACGGGTGATTGCTATCGATCCGCTGCCCTATCGACTCGAACGGGCCCGGCGGGTCAATAACGTAGAAACGATAAATCCACATGATGTTGACGTAGTCGAAGCCATCCGTAATATGACCGACGGGCGGGGGGCTGACCTTTGCGTTGATGCGGTTGGTATGGAAGCCGAACGGTCGATACTGGATAAGGCGAAAGCCGTTATCAACCTGGAGAAAGGGACAACCAAGGTGCTGGAACTGTGCTTTCAGGCGGTTCGGCGCGGAGGGATCGTATCGGTAGTTGGCGTATACGGATCGCCATCCGATAACTTTCCAATCGGTCGGATGTTCGACAAGGGTGTAACCATGCGCATGGGCCAGTCACAGGTTCATAAAAACATCGACTATCTGCTCAATCTGGTCGTGCAGGGCAAGGTTGTGCTTGACGATATTGTGTCGCATGTGCTGCCGCTATCTGCTATTATCCGGGGTTATGAGATGTTTAAGAAAAAGGAGGACGATTGTACTAAAGTGATTTTAAAACCCTGACCAAAGGGGGCGTATAGTTTTGGACACTCTTAGCGCGGTCAATCAATTCCGTGGAACGAAAATAATCACTCAACAATGGAAGAACGTAAAAATGGAAAAACCGCTCTCATTACCGACCTGACAAAATTATACCTGAACGACATGGTAAGTCGTAATGAGGGTAAAATTCTCATGCTTGGTTCCGAAGTGTCGGTGATTCCGAACCCAATGATGGCGGTGTATGGTGCCACGAAGGCGTTCATCAAATCCTTCTCCGAAGCGATTCGAAATGAGATTAAGGATAAGAACGTAACCATTACGGTGCTGATGCCAGGCGCAACCAATACCAATTTCTTCAAAGTCGTCGGTGCCGGGAACGTAAAAGGAGCCGACCCACAAAAAACAGCAAGTCCGGCAGATGTGGCCAAAGAAGGATACGAAGCACTTATGCAGGGGAAGGACCACGTAGTAGCGGGTTGGATGAACAAAGCCCGCGTTGCTATTGCCCACGTATTGCCTGACCCGTTGCTGGCTGCCAACGTACGCAAGGATATGACACCCAAACAGTCCGAAGAGGATCAGAAGAATGTGATAACGATTGCCGTGCTAACGGGCGCCCTGGTACTTGGTGGTCTCTGGCTGTTCTTAAAAAACCGTAATGGTTTCGATCTAAAGCCGGGCAGCGCATACGACCGCGCCCGTTACTGGCATAAGGCAAAAGATGCTGAGAGATCAGCAAAGAAAACGCTCGAAACGGTTAGCAATGCCGTGAAGGATACCTACAAAAAAGCAAGAACAGCCGTAGAAGAGGAACTAGCGTAATCTGTATTTCACCCCAAGAGGGCAGTTAGTCTTAACTGTCTTCTTGGGGTGAGTATTACCGTAGCTTTAGTGTTGCCAGAGCCAGCACCGCCAAAATGATACCGACAATCCATAGGCGGGTCACGATTTTGGCTTCGTGGTAACCCAATTTCTGGAAGTGGTGGTGTAAGGGAGACATGAGGAAGATTCGCCTGCCCTCCCCGTATTTTCGTTTTGTATACTTAAAATAGCTTACCTGTGTTATAACGGATACCAGTTCGGCCAGAAAAATGCCGCAAATAACGGGTATCATTAATTCCTTGCGGATTGCCAGGAATAAAACGGCAATAACGCCACCCAGCATCAGACTTCCCGTGTCGCCCATAAATACCTGGGCCGGATACGAATTGTACCACAAAAAACCGACGCAGGCTCCGACGAAAGCCGCACAGAAAATTACCAGTTCGCCCGCATTCGGTATGTACATGATGTTGAGGTACTGCGAGAAAACTTTATTTCCTGACAGATAGGCCAGTACGCCAATGGTCAACCCAATAATAACGGATGTACCAGCAGCCAGTCCGTCAATACCATCGGTAATGTTTGCTCCGTTGGAAACTGCCGTGATAATGAAAATGCAGACTGCCACATAAACCACCCATGTATAGTTGTCAGGCAGAAACCCGAATAACAGCGAGCTATAATCGAATTCGTTGTTTTTTATGAATGGCACCGTCGTTAGCGTGGATTTTATATCCTGATACACATCGGGAACGGTTGACGTACTAAACATCCGGGGGGCGTATTTCCGAATTTTGACGGACTCATTGAAATACAAAGTCAAGCCCACAATCAGGCCCAGCCCAACTTGTCCCACTACTTTAAACTTACCTTGTAACCCTTCTTTATTCTTCTTGAAAACCTTAATGTAATCGTCCAGAAAACCAATCAAACCCGTCCAGATGGTTGATACAATGGCGAGAATGACATACACATTGGAGAGTTTTGCGAAGAGTAAAGCCGGAATCAGCAATGAGGCCAGGATAATGAAACCGCCCATAGTGGGCGTTCCGCGCTTCTGCATCTGTCCTTCCAGCCCCAGGTCGCGGATGGACTCGCCAATTTGCAGGTTACGAAGTTTATCAATGATGCGCCGGCCAAATATGGCTGCTACCAGCAAAGAAGTGATAACGGCACCCAGGGCCCGAAACGAAATGTATTGAAAAACCCCGGCTCCGGGAAAGTTGTATTGTTCGTCGAGAAACTGAAATAGGTAATAGAGCATAGGTTATTAATGAGTAAATGCGTGAATGAGTGAATAAATCCATGAAAATTATTCGCGCATTCATTCATGCGTCCATTCACAATTATACATGGGCCAAAGTTATTGATTTCCGCGTTCTGCGAAAGAATCCCGTAACACAAGCCGGTCATCGAACGCGTATTTTACCCCGCTGATTTCCTGATAGGTTTCGTGTCCTTTACCAGCCACCAGAATAATGTCGTGCGGATGGGCCAACGAAACGGCCTGCCGGATGGCTTCATACCGGTCTTCGATGGTAACGGTTTTTTTGACATCGACGGGTGGAACGCCGGCCTGCATCTGTTCCAGAATAGCCATTGGGTTTTCGTTACGTGGATTGTCGGAGGTTAGAATGACGCGGTTGCTGTAGCGACAGGCTATTTCAGCCATAATGGGCCGTTTGGCTGCATCGCGATTCCCCCCGCACCCTACAATCGTGATGATTTGCGGCAGGCGGCCCTGATCGTTATCCTGCCGTAACTCGTTGATTGTTTCGAGCACATTTTGCAGCGCGTCAGGCGTATGAGCATAGTCCACAATCCCCACAATTTTATCGGATGATATAATTTGCTCAAAGCGGCCTTGTGGGGGAGAAATGCCCGAAAGCAACGTTAACACGTCGGTTGGATCTTCGCCAAGCAAAAGGGCGGCACCGTATGCGCTCAGCAAGTTATACCCATTGAAACGACCAATCAATTTAAACCACACTTCCCGGTCATCTACCAGCATCTGCAAGCCGAATAAACTATCGGCCAGGACTTTCCCTTTGAAGCTGGCCAGCGTCTGGAGTGAATAGGTTTCCTTGCGGGCATTTGTGTTCTGGAGCATAACCAGTCCCCGTTTATCGTCTACGTTGGTTAGCGCGAAAGCGGTATTGGGGAGTTGATCGAAGAAGCTTTTTTTTGCCCCGATGTAATTATCGAACGTACCGTGAAAATCAAGATGATCGTGGGTGATGTTCGTGAAAATACCTCCGGTAAACGTTAAGCCCGCAACCCGTTCCTGCACCATGGCATGGGAACTAACTTCCATAAACACGTGCGTACAGCCATGCGCCAGCATTTGGGTTAGTAGTTGATTGATGGTAATAGAGTCGGGTGTGGTATGCGTGGCAGGCAGAACTTTATCATCAATCTGGTTCTGAACCGTCGATAGCAACCCGCACCGGTAGCCCAGTGCCCGAAATAAACGAAAGAGCAACGTAGCAACGGATGTTTTGCCATTGGTGCCCGTAATGCCAATCAGCTTGAGTTTACGGGATGGGTGTTCGTAGAAATTATCAGCCAGTAGACCCATGCTTCGGGCAGCGTCCTGCACCCGTACATATGCCACACCGGGCAACATACTGGCTGGTAGTTCTTCGCAGAGGATGGCCGATGCGCCCTGGCTCACCGCCGTACTGATGAAGGTATGACCATCCGTAACGGTGCCACGCAGGGCAATGAACAAACAGCCGGGGCCAACCCGGCGCGAGTCCATTGTGATACTGGTTATCTCGGCATCCATGTTGCCGGAAGTAGCCAGCAGTGGAATTTTATAAAGAAGATTTTTGAGCAGCATACAGTTGGAACAAACTACCCGTTCGTTTGTCATCTGCAAAAAAACGGGTAGAATAGCGGACTACCTAATTTTACGGCCTCTGTTTACCCCAACCGCAGCGTAATCAGCTTTCCCATTGTTTTAGCGATTTCGATTCCCGGATCTATGGATTGCTGCTTTACTTTACCCTTTCCTTCTACCTGCACCCGAAAGCCACGATTTTCGAGTAGAAACAGGGCGTCGCGCAGGCTGAGACCCCGCACATCGGGAACCTGGTCAGGCCGGGTTGGGCGCGACTTCCAGCGTCCATCGGGTGTTGCTTCAACCCATCCTTCAATAGCCGGTTCGCTTTTGATACTTAAGGTTGAACTAATAGTGTGCAGATCGTCGGCATAGCCCGCTACCATATTTGTTGTGGACTGTGGCTGTGCATTGCTGGCTTTCATCGGGGCGTGCATCCGAAAATCATACGCCACGATTCGGTCGGCTACTGCCTTGAATACGGGGGCCGATACGGCGCCGGCATACAGGCTGCCCCCGTTTTCTCCCTGATGAGGGTTATCCACAACGACAATCATGCTGTATTTGGGCTTATTGGCTGGGAAATACCCAATGAAGGACGTGTAATACCGACCGGGCTGGTAAAGACCATTAATTATTTTCTGGGCTGTACCCGTTTTTCCGGCAATCTCGTAATAAGGGTTGTCGATGTGTTTAGCCGTTCCGTGGGCTACCACACCTCTCAGTAGTTCGTGGGCTTTCCGAATGGTTTCTTTCGAGCAAAAAGGCGAGGGGGATACGTACGGTTTGTTTTCCTCAACCAGTTCGTCGGCCAGCTTGATTTGCTTCACCAGCAACGGGCGAACCCAATAGCCGTTATTCGCTACGGCATTGTAGAACGTGAGCATCTGTAAGGGCGTTAGCTGCATTTCGTAGCCATAGGACATGGAGGTAATGGATGCCCGGCTCCATCCTTTCATATCGGGATTACGGACAACGGGTATTGCTTCACCTTTCATGTGAATACCGGTGGGCTGGGTCAGATGAAACCGGCTCAAGTATTGACAATATAATTCAGGCCGTTTGTAGAAATAGCTGCGCATCAGTAAATGGGTGCCTATGTTCGAGGATTTCTCGAAGACCTCACGAGCGGTGAGTGAGCCTGAGCCGCCCCCGTTGGAATCGGTTATCCAAATGCCATTGTACCGAACAGCGTGGGTGCCTGTCTGAACCATCTGATTCAGGGAAATAGCTTTCTCTTCCATCAAAGCCATCATCGTAGCCAGTTTAAAAGTCGAGCCAGGGTCATTGCTTCCGGCCAGAGCATGATTGAAATTTTCCACGTAGTTTCCACTCTTGGTACGGGTGAGGTTAGCCATCGCCCGGATTTCGCCGGTTGCCACTTCCATCACGATAACGGAGCCTTTGGCCGCCTTGTACTTCTCCAGTGTTTCGTGCAGGGCCGATTCGGCTATATCCTGATAGTTGACATCAATCGTTGTGTACAGGTCCATGCCTGGTTCGGGCTTCATATCAGGGCCGTCATTAACAGGTTTACGAACGCCCCCCGCCAGAACTTCTACCAGGCCAACCGCGTTTCTACCCGCCAGCTCGGGCTGGAAAGAGGCTTCCAGGCCAATCAGACCACGTCCTGTCTTGGCATCGAGATTACCGATGGTGCGTTCGGCCATTCGATTGAACGGGTGATAGCGCTCGTAGTAGGCGCGCAGTACCCCGCCCCGGGCATTTATCTTCGGTGTTGACCGAAAGAACGGGGCTTTGAGTAAAATCTTTCGCTCCTGAAACGTGATTCGCCGGTGGTTTAGCAAAACGTAGCGTCGTTTGTGATTGCGGGCATCCCTGATAACACCAGCGTAATCCCGGGCGGAACGGTCCCGGTAAATCCGGGCGAGCGTTTGGGCGAGAGAGTCTACCTTATCTTTGAAGTAAGCCGGTTTGGCCACGGTGGGGTCAATGCCCACTACGTAGGTCGGCAACGATGTAGCCAGCAACCGTCCGTCATTGGCGTAGATATTTCCCCGCATGGCCCGAATCGTATCCCGCTGAATGAGGGTAGCCGCGACGCGTTCCCGCCAGAATTTACCCTTTACATCCTTATGGAAATATTGTAGATAAACGAGCCGGATCATCACGCTGACAGCAAGGATAATTACCAGATAGAATATGTGGTCGGCCCGCTGAATAATGTCCTGCTTGATATTATTATTATTGCTCTTCATGGGACTTGACAACAATTTTATAGGGTGGGGTCTGGCTATCAGAAAGGCCCAACGGGGCTACGCGTCGGCTAATCTCGGATTGCTTGCCGCTTTTATCGAAATCTGCCTGTAATACAGTGGCCTGCGAACGAAGTTCGCTAACCTGCGCTTTGGTGCGCAGAATGCGCCGAAACAACCGCTCTGCGTTATGATTCAGGCCAATGTACAGGATGAGCAGGAAGGTGACCCATAAAATACGGTCGATGTGATGAATAGGCCAGGCGTTATCTTCACCAAAAAGCCGATCGAGCGGAATAAGGTCGTTGAGCCACGCAGCCAGGCGTAATCGCCGGCGTTCTCTCTTTCGTTTAATAACCCGTTCTGGAACGACCCGCTCTGGTTTCCGAAATGTATTTTTAGCCATTGTTGGGGCAGGATGTGATAGGATTACAAAGTAACAAAAACATCCTTTTGCCCGGCGGTTGTTAAAGTAAAACTTTAACAAAAAAAATTACTCTTTCCACCGCCACTCATTGGCAATCTGCAAAGGTGTACGGAGTCCCTGTGTTACCAGATAATCGCGGGTCTGGGTATCGGTTTGCCGTTTGGCCGGAATAGCATCAGCACTGGCGAGGGCGTAGAGTAGCATGGTAGAGTACCGAACGGTGTTTTTTAGCTGCTCGGCATTGACGAGGTTTATCCGGTCACAATTGGCGTGGTAGCAATCGAGTACTTCTTTATCAAGGTGACCGTTCATGCCCACTACGGGCACCCCCTGTAGCATAAAGGGTTGATGGTCGGAGTGCAATCCAGCCTGATTGCGCATTTCGTTGGCAAAGGCTGGTTCAACGGCCTTCATCGTTTCGCCAACGGCGTTCAGAAACGGCAGCATATCGGAATGCCCAAAAGCATTCAAACCCGTTGGGTCATTGGTCATGTCCAGGTTCAGCATGTACTTTACCTGGTCAATCTGCCCGGTCTTTTTTAATTTGTCGACCAGTGCCTTAGAGCCTAACAGGCCCTGCTCTTCGCCCATGAAAAGAACGAATTCAACCGTGCGCTTTGGTTTCAGTTTCAAGGCTTTAAACGTGCGGGCAATATCCATGACGGCAAAGGAACCGATGCCGTTGTCAATAGCTCCGGTTGCTAAATCCCAGGAGTCTAGATGGCCGCCGACAATAATTTTTTCGTTGGGATAGGTAGAGCCTTTGAGGGTGGCTATCACATTACGGGCGCGTATTTTACGGCTCGTATTGGTCATATCAATCATGGCCTGTAACCGGCCATGTTCTTCCTGCATCCACGACCGGAGAGCCTCACCACTTTCGAGGGAAATACAAACGGAGGGAATAGGAATAAGTTGACCCGTTACCGAAGCCGTTCCGGTGAGTAGCACATTGCCTGGGACCAGATTGACCATAATCACGCCCGAAGCACCGTATTGGATAGCCAGGGCCGTTTTCTCGGAGCGGTGCAGATTACGGGCACCTTTCGTAGGAGCTGCCAAACCAATATTGACCAGGGCTACTTTCCCTTTTATCTTATCCCGAAGGGCTGCAAAATCTCCTTCCAGCCCATTGCCAATATCCAGAATTTCGCCCCGAATGTGGGCTTCTGTTGGCGAGTGTGCCAGCGCTACTACCGGTACATCCCGGAAATTATCACTCTTTTCCGGTACGATTGATAACGTAACCGTATCCCGCATCCATGCTTCTACCTCAAACGGCTGGTAACGAACATCTTTAGAGCCATATCCATATGAGGATAATAAATCGAAGGCATACGTTTCGGCACGAGTCCCATTCGGACTACCTGTTAATCGATGGCCTACCTGATTTGAGGCTTCAGCCAGCGTTTCGTACGCACGGCTATGTTCGCTTACTTCCTTGTCGATACGGATAAAAACCTTCCGAAAAGAGTCTTTTTCGGGGTAATAGCCAGTCAGCACGGTTAGCGTACCAGCGGTACCAATACAGAACAGAACGAGCCGTAATGGGGGCACGTAGAATCTCCGGGCCATGAATAAGTAATGGTAGATGTTATTGATTAAAGATACGAAAAAGCGTATTTGTTTTTGAATACCAGACAGTAAGACCGCATATTTCTCAAAAGGGTTCGCTTCGGCCACTCTTTTCCCCGGAATTGTGCCACTCCTTTTGAATGTAACAAACAGGGGTATAACATTAGTAGAGTACAACCTAATCCGTCGATACAAACAGGATTTATTTAACGGTAATAACTCAATTACGCTCTATCCGGTCAATTGGATTGAGTGGACCATTAAGTCACCTTGCCTGGTCATAAATAAGCGACCTGGTTTGCTGATGTTTCATTGGTTTCAGGTAAACCGTTTGTCGACCGGCGAGCCAGTCCGGGTCAATGCCGACGACGTTGAAAACCCGGTCCCAACTACGCTCGTAGCAATGGGCTGCGTCAGGGAATGCAATAGCTACTGCCAGTGCCCGTTCGTAAAATGAAACGGGCTGTCGTAAAATAACGCTACGCTGCACTGCAAATTGAGCCCCCAGCACAAACGTGTACTGATCAGGTCCATCCGCTCCGAAAAGGGCCAGGTGAAATCCGTTCAAGTCAAGCCCCCTGCCATCTTCGTTCTTGCTCCACGGCCGGAAAAGGCGATTTCCCTGTTTATCATCGGTATCGATCAAGTGACCGAGCCAGCGGAAACCCGTTGGGCTGATCGTGTCAGGATCAGTCACAAATTCGCGCAGAGTTTTCTTGAAATCATAGGCGTGGTCGAAGGGTTTTCCCTGGCAAAAGATGGTCCATTCGGCCAGCGAATCGTACCGGTCAATGATGTGGTGCAGATACGTATGTGCTTCGCGGCCTATATTGGGTAGGGGCGTGGTTTTATGAGCATGTTGTTCATCAACCCCTTTAGTGTAAACCGTAATTGCTAATCCGGCGGGCAGGTTTCCCAGCCAGTTCAGGTTTTCGGTATAGTGAGCAACGACGAGTTCAGGCATGATTTTAAGTACGAAACAAGGTAGCGTGAGGGCAAAGGTCGTAGAGTTCTATCGTTTTTTGCACTACCGATACGTGTAAATAAGGGTTACTTTTACAGAAATTTTTCGGAAAGAAACGAGCCGGACTTCATCATGAAACTGATTTGTTTAACGATACTCACAACGCTCACGCTCTACAGCATGACTCAGGCACAAACTCCATCAGCACCAAAAGCAGCTATCAAGGCTAAAGAACTCATCACCAACGGCAGCAAACGGATCGATAATTACTACTACCTCAACGAACGCGAGAACCCGGAGGTAATCAGCTACCTGAACGCCGAAAACGCGTACCTCGAACAGGTACTGGCTCCCGTCAAAGACCTGCAAACGAAATTGTTTGAGGAAATGAAAGGGCGTATCAAGCAGCAGGACGAGTCGGTTCCGTACAAAGAAGGAGGCTACTTTTATTACACTCGCTATGTTACCGGAGGTGAATATCCGCTGTACTGTCGCAAAAAAGGCTCGCTGCAAGGTGCCGAAGAAATCATGTTCGATGGGAACAAACTGGCGAAAGGACATAATTATTACCAGCTTGGCGGCTATGAAGTATCAGACAATGATGAGCTGGCCATTTTTGCGGAGGATACCGTTAGTCGGCGGTTGTACTCCCTGCGAGTGAAAAACCTGAAGACCGGCAAAATTTACCCCGAAATCATTCCCAATACCGAAGCGGGTAGTTTTGCCTGGGCAACGGATAATAAAACGCTCTTTTACGTCAAAAAAGACCCGCAAACCCTGTTGGGTTATCAGGTTTATCGGCACGTACTGGGTACCGACCCCAAAGCCGATGTACTGGTGTATGAAGAAAAAGACAATCAGTTTTACATGGGCCTTAGCCGGTCCAAATCAAAAAAATACATCGAAATCAGCTCCGATCATAACGGCGTATCGACCGAGTATCAACTGCTGGAAGCCAGTAAACCTACGAGTTCGTTCGTGACGTTCCTACCCCGTGAAAAGGGGCACGAATATGATATTGTCCATTACAAAGACAAGTTTTACGTCCGCACCAACTGGAAAGCCGAAAACTTCCGGCTCATGGAAGTGCCCGAAGGTAAAACCACCGACCGAACCGCCTGGAAAGAGGTCATTGCACACCGCCCCGATGTATATCTGGCTAATATGGACGTGTTCGTCAACCACCTGGTTCTGGGCGAACGCAAAGCGGGCCTGACGAATATTCGGGTTATCAACCAGAAGACGAAAGCCGATGAATACCTCAATTTTGGTGAACCAGCCTACGTGGCTGGTATTGCCTACAATCCTGATTTCAACACCAACATCCTGCGTTATAGTTATTCATCGCTCACCACGCCCAACTCCACCTTCGACTACAATATGGACACGAAGGAGAAAACGCTGAAAAAACAGCAGGACGTGCTGGGCGGCTTCGATAAAGATAATTACGTGTCGGAGCGGGTGTACGCTACTGCGCGTGATGGCGTGCAGGTACCCGTTTCACTGGTGTATCGAAAAGGTACGAAAAAAGATGGTGCGGCTCCGTTGCTGCAATACGCGTATGGCTCCTACGGCTACTCCATGGACCCCGGCTTCAGTTCAACCCGCCTGAGTCTGCTCGACCGGGGCTTTATCTTCGCCATCGCCCACATCCGGGGTGGTCAGGAAATGGGCCGCCGGTGGTATGAAGACGGGAAGATGCTAAAGAAGAAAAACACCTTCAATGACTTCGTTGACGTATCGGAATACCTGATTAAAAACAAGTATACGAGTGCCGACAAACTGTTCGCCATGGGCGGCAGTGCGGGTGGCCTGCTCATGGGCGCGGTTATTAATCAGGCTCCGCAACTATACCGGGGTGTGGTGGCGGCTGTACCCTTTGTGGATGTAGTAACGACCATGCTCGACGAAACGATTCCGCTCACTACCGGCGAATTTGAGGAGTGGGGGAACCCAAAAAACAAGGAGTATTACGATTACATGCTATCGTACTCGCCCTACGACAACGTGAAGCAACAAGCCTACCCGAATCTGCTGGTAACCACGGGCCTGCACGATTCGCAGGTACAGTATTGGGAACCTGCCAAGTGGGTAGCTAAACTCCGCGTCATGAAAACGAATACTAAGCCCGGCGAGGAAACGCAGTTGCTGCTGCACACCAACATGGAAGCGGGGCACGGTGGGGCTTCGGGTCGTTTTCAGGCCCTAAAGGAAATTGCCCTGGAATACGCGTTTATGCTGAATCTGATAGGGATGAGAGAGTAAAGGCGGACTTGCCCCGTCATCGGTCATTGGGGTGTTGGTCTGGTAGGCCGGTCCTGACTTTTTTAAAACATGCTGGCTGTACGTTAAACTTTTGGCGTAATTTTGCGCCGGTCCGCCGGAGCGGGCAATTTCTAAAACAATTGTGCGTAAAAATTATGAAAATTGCCGTTGTTGGGGCTACCGGCCTGGTCGGT
Source organism: Spirosoma spitsbergense DSM 19989 (assembly GCF_000374085.1). Lineage (GTDB taxonomy): Bacteria > Bacteroidota > Bacteroidia > Cytophagales > Spirosomataceae > Spirosoma > Spirosoma spitsbergense. The sequence goes on from NZ_KB893603.1 coordinate 115,959, forward strand.
AGTGAAATCCTGAAAGTGCTGGAAGAACGAAACTTCCCCGTGTCCGAACTCATCCCCGTTGCTTCCGAACGGTCGGTTGGTAAACAGGTTGCGTTCAAGGGTAAGTCGTACTCGGTCGTAAGCTTTGAGGATGCCATTGCTGCCAAACCAGCTATTGCGATTTTTTCGGCCGGGGGAGGTACCTCACTGGAACTGGCCCCTAAGTTCGCCGAAGCGGGCATCACAGTGGTCGATAACTCATCGGCCTGGCGGATGGACCCAACCAAAAAACTGGTTGTTCCTGAAATCAATGCCAACACGCTGACGCCCGAAGACAAGATCATTGCCAACCCCAACTGCTCGACCATTCAGATGGTCGTCGCTCTGAAACCCCTGCACGACAAATACAAGATCAAACGTGTGGTGGTGTCGACGTATCAGTCGGTTACGGGAACGGGTAAGGCCGCTGTCGACCAGCTTTTTGCCGAACGTGCCGGTAAAACTGATGTGCCAAAAGTGTATCCGCACCCCATCGATCTCAACGTGCTGCCTCACATCGATGTTTTCCTTGATAACGGTTATACGAAAGAGGAGATGAAGATGGTGAACGAAACGAAGAAGATAATGGGCGACGATTCGATTCAGGTAACGGCTACTACGGTCCGTATTCCCACCATCGGCGGCCATTCGGAAGCCGTTAACATCGAGTTTGAAAACGAGTTCGAGTTAACGGATATCGTTGATTTGCTGAGTAAAGCCGAAGGCGTCATTGTGCAGGACGACCCTGCCAATAAAATTTATCCGATGCCACTAACGGCTCATGGTAAAGACGAAGTTTTTGTAGGCCGTATCCGTCGCGACGAAAGCCAGCCAAAAACGCTGAACATGTGGATTGTGGCCGACAACCTCCGCAAAGGAGCGGCTACCAACGCCGTGCAAATTGCCGAATACTTAATGAAGCATAAGCTGGTATAAGCAGCGCCCACGTAGATTTTTTAGCGTGTAGTTAACTTATTGAGTTAGTTACACGCTTTTTTATTGGAAAATAGAGCATACCGTTTTGCTTAACATTTCCTGTTAATGGCTGGTTAGAAAAAAAATAGTATCTGTATGAAGGAACCCCTGTCACTTGTGTGGCTCCGTCGTGATTTACGACTGCACGATAATGCCGCTTTGTATTGTGCCCTTAAAAGTGGGCGGCCTGTACTGGCCGTTTTTATTTTCGACCGTACCATTCTCGATGACCTTGATGACCGTCTTGACCGGCGGGTTGAGTTTCTGGTGCAGGAAATAAGTCGTCTGCACGACGAACTGGCCAAAATGGGTTCCACCATTATCGTACGGTATGGCTATCCGGTGGAAGTTTGGAAAGAACTGATCGGGCAATATTCCGTCGGGGAAGTATTTGCCAATTACGACTACGAAGTGTACGCCAAAGAGCGCGATGAAGCCGTTGGCGATTTGTTGAAAGAATACGGTATTGGTTTTCAGTCCAGTAAAGACCAGACAATCTTTGACCGGGATGAAATCCTGACCGGCAAAAAAACGCCGTATACCGTTTTCACGCCGTACAGCCGCAAATGGCACGATAAGCTGGACTCGTTTTATCTTAAATCCTACCCGACAAACGACTATTTCGGCCAGCTCTGGCAAACGAAACCGACACCGGTTCCTACACTAAAGGACATGAGTTTTCAGCCGGTGGGAGAGCCGTTTCCGCCCCGTACGGTTCCTGATAAATTGCTTGATAACTATGCTAAAACCCGCGATTTTCCGGCGTTGCCGAAAAGTACGAGCGAGCTGAGTATGCACCTGCGTTTTGGTGCCATCAGCATTCGTGACTTGGCCCGACAGGCAAAAGAAGCCAAGGACAAAACGTTTCTGAACGAACTGTGCTGGCGGGACTTTTATTTTCAGGTGCTCGACCATTTTCCGCACGTAGAGAAAAACTCCTTCCGGCGGCAGTATGACGAGATTGCATGGCGAAATAATGAAGATGAATTCGACAAGTGGTGTCGGGGCGAAACGGGTTACCCTATTGTCGATGCGGGTATGCGTCAGCTCAATACAATAGGCTGGATGCACAACCGCGTTCGGATGATTACGGCTAGCTTCCTGTGCAAACACCTGCTAATCGACTGGCGGTGGGGCGAGGCTTACTTCGGCAAAAAACTTCGGGATTACGACCTGTCGGCCAATAATGGTGGCTGGCAGTGGGCAGCCGGGTCGGGCACTGATGCCGCCCCCTATTTCCGGGTCTTCAACCCTACTTTGCAAGCGAAAAAGTTTGACCCAGACGATAAGTACGTGCAGGAGTGGGTACCGGAACTGGGAAAGGCTAATTATCCCGAACCGATGGTTGAACACACGATGGCCCGACAACGGGCTATTGACACCTATAAAAAGGCCCTGGCAAAATAAAGCGTATGGCCTTTCGTATATCTGGTAGTCGATAAATTGACTCTATCAGCGTTTAAACCAATCGACTTACTGTTTGTTACCTTTCCAGACTCGTTTTACGGGAATTATTACCGTTAACCCGACCTCTCATGGCTGTACCCATCACGTTTACCTTGAAAACCAATTATATGAAACCACTGCAAACATTGCTCATGACCGTATTTATCGGTCTAACGCTGCCGGCCATGGCCCAGAAAATTGACCCTGCCAGCTTTCATGGAGCCAGCGCCACCAAAGCACACTATCGGGCTGCCTACCAACTTGATACCGACGAGGAAAATAAAATAAAGGGGACATTACGTAACATTCAGAACGCCCTTGACGACCCCCGGCTAAAGGGTAAACTGGAGCTGGAACTGGTAGTGCATGGGGCTGGTGTGGCCGCGTTTCGCAAGGAAAGCGGTAATGAAGAAATGCTGAAAAAGTTACAGGACCGGGGTGTAATACTGGCTATGTGCGAGAATACCATGCGTGAGCGTAAGATTACCAAAGAGGAACTGTTTCCTTTTCTGTCGTATGTGCCCAGTGGTAATGGTGAGTTGATTATTCGGGGGCAGGAGGGATGGACCATCATTCACCCCTAAACTGACGCCGTTGTGAAATTGACTCTATGGCTTGTCGTTCTGCTCTTCCTGAACGTACCGCTGTTACTGGCTCAGTCGACCCGTAATCCGTACCCGTTCGACCCACCCTGGAATACGCCCCCACAGGCGGGTGTTGCCTTCACGGTGCCGCGCGTCGACAATGTGCCCGACCTCTATGGTGACATTGTCAATCCGCAACTGGTCGTTTTTATGGGTGGTAACCAGTTCATGGTGCTGGATGAGTTGCTGGTTGCTTTCAAAAAACAGTATCCTGCCTATACCCGTATTTTTGTCGAGACGTTGCCACCGGGGATTCTGGCCCAGCAAATGAAGACCGGTTCGATTAGCATCGGAAATCTGCGCATCGACCACCAGCCTGATGTGTATCTGGCGGGTAAAAAACGCGTGGAGGAAAACCGCGACCGACTCGTTGAGGTCATTACTTACGCCCGTAACAAGCTGGCCATCATGGTTCAAAAAGGAAATCCGAAGCAGATAAAGGGATTGAAGGATTTAAGTAAACCGGATGTGCGGGTGAGTATGCCTAATCCTGCCTGGGAAGGGATTGGGGGCCGAATTGAAGAGGCCTTTGTGAAAGCCGGGGGTGATGAGTTAAAGTCGGCTATTATGAACCGGAAGGTAGCCGATAAAAGCACGTTTCTAACGCAGATTCACCATCGACAGACACCCATGCGGATTTTATATAATGAATCCGATGCCGGGCCGGTTTGGTACACCGAGGCTTATTATCAGCAGATGCTGCATAACCCTGTCGAGCTAATTCATATTCCGGAGAAGGAGAATGTCTACGCTGATTATCAGGGAGGAGCACTAAAAAATGCCCCCCACGCGCAGGCTGCCGCCGACTTTATTGCTTTCTTAAAAAGCCCGACAGCCCAGTCGATTTACAAAAAGTATGGCTTCCTGCCACCACTTCCGTAACAGACTGATGAACGTATTGCTATATTTCCCCTGTAAGCATCAATTAATGCGGGAGCAGGTTTGCTTACAATAATGACGGTTTAAGGAACAGTGGCGTTAATTTGCTTACAGTTTCCACTGTACAATCCAACCAGGCTCAATCTTTTTCGGAGGTATCAGACCGGCCATGCCCGTACTTGGATTCATGGCGAGCAGTGTAAGTGAAATAGGTTTTTTGGTTTCGGCTGGAATTGCTTTGGTAGCCCGCAGAAACAGATTTCCCCGGGCATCTACATCATCCACCACAGCGTACAGGATATCGCCAATTTTTAGCGCATCTTCACCAATCTGCACATCTTCCGTTAGGGTAAACGCCCAGCTTTTACCCACTTTTAAGGGACCTGCTTTGACCAGTTTTGTGGCCACGTCACCCACATAAACCATTGGTTTGCGGGGCTTGCTTTTCAGCAATTCCGTCAACAGACTATCCACTACAACGGATTCTTTCCGTACAGGGTTGCCATAGAACGATTCAACCGGTATTCCCTCTGGTTCGGGTTCGTCTTCCTGAAGCCACCCCATCTGGCGGGCCTGTTCCCGTTCTTTCTCGTAGGCATTTCCGGCTGAAGCCAGCATAATACCCACCGAACCAATGCCGTAGGATGGGTTGGTAAATAGCTCTTTCATAGCCAGAATCCGGTAGAGGTAGTGACCCGTTTCTGTATTCATGGCCATTGTGTAATAATCTCGCTGACCTGATTTTGTGATTTTTCGCTGTATCATACCAACACCACCGTTATAAGCGGCCGCCACCAGCGTCCAGGAACCCAGCTTTCGGTACAGAAACTTCAGGTAGGTACAGGCCGCTTCGGTCGACTTTCGTAAATCCGTTCGCTCATCGTGCCCGGGTGTGATGGAAAGTCCCATATCCTGCGCCGTTTCATCCATAAACTGCCAATAGCCAACCGCGCCCGCCGACGATATAGCATTAGCATGCCAGTCGCTCTCAATGAGGGGTAAATACTTGAAATCGCTGGGAATGGAATGCTTTTGAAGAATAGGCTCAACAATAGCGAAATAAGGGGCTGAGCGATTTTTCAGGCTATTTATGTGCCGGGCGTAGCCCGCGTTACTGGCCAGGGCAAAAGCCAGTTTAGCCGAAACATCGCCCTGCTCAGTGGGTACGGTTTCTCCGCAAAAATGCAACCTGTTTAGTCCGGCCGATACGCGGGACTGGTAAGCTGCCTGGTGAAATGGCTTGTTTTTCCCGGAGGTTATTTTCTGGGCACTGGCTGAAACAAAAAGTAGCAGAAGAATCAGCGTTAGTGAGGATGTGCTCGTTGGAGATAAAGTCAAAACTAGGATTGATGGTCAGACGGTTGGACAACGAACCGGTCTCATGGTTTAGTTCGGTCATAAGGCTTTCCAGGTCAGAATCCACCCTTCTTTCACCTGATTAACATCGGGTAGTTTAATACCAATACGCCCGGTAGAAGCATCAATAGCCGATAATGACAGGTTGTATGTGTATTTCTCGCTGGTCGAATATAACTTGTCGGCACGCAGGTATACTTTGCCCGTTTTGGCGTCGATATCTTCCACAACGGCGTAAAGGATATCACCTTCTTCCACCTCTCTGCCATCGGCCATACCATTTCGGGTGAGGTGAAATACCCAGATTTTTCCGCGTTGCACATCACCCGCTGCCGTTAGCCGGGCCTTGATGCCCTCCCGAAAAACGTCAGCAGCATTGGGAAGCGGAATATCCTCTGGTCGTCCGGGTACCGGATTCAGTACCTCATCAGCCGTTGTGTTGACCGCTACCTGAGTTGCCTCATCCAGTATAACTTCTGGCAGTAACATTTGCCCCTCATCAGGTTCAGCATCCGGGTTAAGCGGCTCGCTCAGATACGCCATCATCTGTTCTGGAATAAGATGCTGGTAAGCACCAGAATTAGAGAAAAGTTCTTTAAACGCCAGAATTCGGTACAGGTACTTCCCTGTTTCGGCGTTCAGGTGCAAGTAATAGTAGTCGCGTTGCTGCTGTCGGCGAATATTAGAGAGCAATGCGCCAATACCGTTGTTGTAAGCCGCTGCAGCCAGGGTCCAGGAGCCTAGTTGCGTATGAAGCCACCGCAGATACCGACAGGCGGCATTGGTGGATTTAATCAAATTTTTTCGTTCGTCATTACCCGGCTCTATGGATAAGCCCAGTTCACGGGCAGTAGCGGGCATAAACTGCCAGTAGCCAACGGCTCCCTTTGGCGATACCGCCATACCTGTAAGGGCACTTTCGACCAGAGGCAGATACTTGAAATCCATCGGTATGTGGTGGCGGGCCAGAATAGGCTCAATGACAGGAAAAAACACTGCCGCCCGTTGCCGAATCAGGTACAGGGCCTGATTCTGAGTGGTATTTCTGACCAATGCTGTCACCAAACGGCGGGCTACTGCTTCTTCATGCAGGGGGACCGATTCACCACAGAAATAAACTGGCGGAAGCAGACGGGTCAGACCCGGCCCGACAGTAGGGATCGGTGCAACTTTAGGTATAAGTGGCCTGTCTGCCAAAGCAGGCAACAGATCGTTTGGTGCCGATATTACAGCCACAATTAATCCAGCCGTCAGTGAAAGTGAGGCTATTATATGCATGAATAAAGGAGTAAAACATCTATGGGTTCAAATTCTTAGACTTCCTTCGCAATGTCCGGTAACATGATAGGGTTACTATTATTTATTATGTGGTAGCTAGATAACGAGAACAGGCTACTCGGTGAGAGTAGCCTGTTCGGCGTATACGGAAAAAGCAGTAACGGTACCGGAATAACCCTACCGCCAGCATGACGTACGGTAGGAAAAGCGCTCTGGTTAGCTGGTTATGAGGAAATTAGAGCCAATCCCAGAAGTGAAGCGGTCGGATGCCCCGCCCTTTTTTCCAGGGCAATATTCGAGGTCTGCGAAAGCGAAGAACCATCAGGCCCATCATTAATTTTTTGATAGGCAGGTGCGTACCCTGTTGCTCCAAATCAGAAACAGGCGCATTGGGCGTCTTTTGGGTGGCAGTAGCATGAGCAATCAGTTGCTCCGAGTCCGACAGCGTTTTGGTTAGTGCCGTATTGGGTCTTGGTCCCCAGGTAGGAGCACTGTAGTCCTCGTCTATCAGTTCAACCGTTGGTGAATCCTTGATTTTTTTAGGCAAAGCCAGCGGTTTGTTCCAGGTAGGAAGTGGCTTGGTTAATTCGGCAATCGTTGAGCCACTGAGCAACAGTGCATACTGCCGGGGGTTAGATAGCAATTCCTTAAAGGCCAGAATTCGAAACAGGTAGTGGCTTGTTTCGCGGTGCAGCCGCAGCTTAAAGTAATTTCTCTGGCCCTGTTGCTGCATTTTATTCATAACGTGCGTGATGCCCCCGTTATAAGCAGCCGCTACCAGCGTCCAGGAACCTAACTCCCCATATAACTGGTGCAGGTGATGGCAAACCGCTACGGTTGATTTTTCCAAATCGAAACGCTCATCTACCTCGCCGTTTACGATAAGACCCAGATCGCGGGCTGTGCCGGGCATAATTTGCCAGTAGCCCGCAGCCCCTTTGTAGGATACACTCCGGCTGTCCAGCGCACTTTCTGCCAGGGGCATAAAGCGAAAGTCGCGGGGAATCTTATGTTTACGAAGAATAGGGTCGATTATCCGAAAGAACGCGGATGCCCGGGATCGAAGATCAATCAAAAATTCCTGCTCAGCACCGTACGTGCGCAGTGTTTGCACCCACCGGCGCGAAACCCGTGGCTCGTTAACCGGTACCTCTTCTCCACAAAAGTAAATGGGGAATATACGCTTTGTCGAATCAACGACTAATAGTTTAGGCGTATCCAGTTGGTTCTCATAAGTAGCAATTCGACTCGTATCTGCTTCGAAAGCAGGTGCTGCGGAGGCCGACGAAACAGCGGCCATAAGCAGGCATAGTTTAACTTCTTTTATCAAAATAACCTGTCTTTTTGTCTGGTATAAACATAGACAAACCCGCACTATCGTAACGGGTTTGTCCAAGTTTGATAAGACAAGTTAAGTAGATTAATTGGTATATACCAAATGAACTTCTAAAAATTATCCAACGGTGCCGGGTGAAATAGGATTTTATGTTTGTAAAAGCCCCATTACCAGGGTCAGTTTGCCATAATCGTATTTACCCTCGAAATAGTCGAATAGGGGCTTTAAACGACCTTCTTCAAGCCCTGCAACAGCTATGGCCTGCTCAATTTCCTGCCGTTCGGCAGGGGGGATGAGAGAGGATAAATCTATGTTGTAGCCTGACCTGGAAAGCTGTACTAAATGGCTCGCTACGGAGCCGGTAGTGAGCTGTCGTTCGGTGGCAATCTCCTCCATGTTCATCCCGGTATTATACAAATCCAGGGTAATTAACTGCGTAGAGCCTTTGGGCTTCTCGCCCGACTGAACCCGCTCCCGAACGTAGTCCAGAATTACGTCCAGAAATTGCCTGCCAAATAGCTGAAGTTTGCGTTCGCCCACTCCGCTCACATTACGTAGGGCATCGGGGGTAGTGGGCCGCTGACGGGCCATGTCCTCCAGGGTTGTGTCGGTAAAGACAACGTAGGCGGGTACGTTCTGCTCGTCGGCCACCTGTTTGCGAAGTACCCGTAGCCGCTCGAACAAATCGTCGCGCTGGGTTTCGGTTTTGACCCTTTTTTTCTCGACTACTGGCTTGGGGGCATCGTCGGGCCGGACAAGGCTGATGGTCTTTCCGCCAAACAGCACTTGGTCGGCCAGAATACCCCGGCGCAGGGCGTAGTGCTGGTCGTAGGCAATTTCAATGACGCCAATATTAATTAGCTGGTGTAAGTAACTTCGCCAGTCCTCAAAGCGTAAATCCCGCCCGGCTCCGTAGGTTTTTACCTGGTCATAACCGCCCTGAATAACCTGCTGGCTGCGCGACCCCCGCAGGATGTCGATGAGTAAGTTCATCGGTACCCGCTCGCCCGTGCGTACAATGGCCGACAGGGCTTTCTGAGCCAGCACCGTACCATCGAATGTGATGCGGGGGTCACGGCAAACGTCGCAGTTGCCGCAGGGCTCGGGCAACTCTTCCGAGAAATAAGAAAGCAGAATCTGACGGCGACAAGTGTGCGCATCGGCGTACTGCTGCATCCGTTCCAGTTTGGCCAACTGAAGGCCGAGGTTAGCCGGACTGTTTTCGGCCAGCATCTCTTTATACGTAGCTACATCGGCGAAACTGTAAAACAAAACCGTTTGCGCGGCTGCTCCATCACGCCCCGCCCGCCCAATTTCCTGATAGAAACTCTCGATGTTTTTGGGCATATTATAATGAATCACCCACCGTACGTTGGATTTGTCAATACCCATCCCAAAGGCGATAGTAGCGCACATAATCCGGACATCATCGCGCAGGAAGGCTTCCTGCGTTTTAGCCCGGTCGGTGGGGTCCATCTTGGCGTGGTAGAAAGCCGCGCTAAACCCTTTCTCCTGTAATTTGGCCGCCAGCGACTCGGTCGATTTCCGGCTCAGACAGTAGATAATGCCCGACGTATCGGGTTTTTGCTGAAGCAGCCGAAGAATCTGCTGAATCCGGTTCTGACCCGGCAGCACCTGCAAACTCAGGTTTTTCCGGTTGAACGAGTCCAGAAAGATAGCCGGGTCAATCATGCCGAGCCGGGTGGCAATATCGTGTCGGGTAAGTTTATCGGCTGTGGCCGTCAGTGCAATGGTTGGTATGGCTGGAAACTGCTCTTTCAGGATGTGTAGTTGTGTGTATTCCGGCCGGAAATCGTGCCCCCATGAGGAAATACAGTGTGCTTCGTCAATGGCAAACAAAGAAATAGTGGTTCGCCTGAGGAAGTCCATGAAGGACTCCGTCAGGAGCTTTTCGGGCGAAACGTACAGTAGTTTAAGTTTTCCACTGAGGCAATCGTCCTCAATGTTACGCTGTTCGCGGCTGGTTTGGGTGCTGTTGTAAAAAGCCGCCTGAATACCGTTCATGTGGAGCGCATTGACCTGATCTTTCATCAGCGCAATCAGGGGTGATACCACCACCGTCAGGCCGGGCAGCATGAGGGCCGGTATCTGAAAGCACACCGATTTTCCCCCTCCCGTGGGCATGAGTACTACCGTATCGCGCCCACTCAGAATCGACTGGATAATGGCTTCCTGCATGGGCCGGAAGCGGTCGTAGCCATAGTAACGTTTAAGGTAGTCGGCGGGTGTCTGGGTCGATTGGGTACTAAGCATCAAGGTTGTTCGGAAGAATGTATGCGTCGATAAGAATAACGGCGGATGACACACGTTAAATGGCTGCCAGTGATGGCCGCTTCGCTACTTACCAGCATATCAAATTTAAGCAGAATTTAAGTCATTTTTGGTGACGAATGTGTGATTTTTTGCTCACCTTTCCGTCTCAAATTCCTAACAATTTAAATTAAGTTTCACCCCTAATCTAGTTACAATGAAAAAGCCCCTTTTAGTATGTTGCCTTGCCCTCAGCCTGTTCATGGCTGTTGATGGTGTTGCTCAGGAAACCAAACCATCGTCTGGCAAGGCTAAAAAAGAATTGAAAGTAGAGAATGCTTCGGCTAAAGCAGCCGCAAAAGCCGAAACGAAGGCGGCAAAGGACGCTACCAAAGCAACCAAAGCCGACGTGAAAGCCAGTGCCGATGCATCTACCGATGCCGCCAAAAAAGCAGCGATGAATGACCGGATGGCGGCTGCCCGTGCCGTAAAAGCGGCTAAGAAGGATGGGGCCAATGCCGCAGACAAAGGCGCAGCAACGACCAGTACCAAAATGGATAAGGCGACCAAAAAAGCGGATAAGATGGCCGATAATGCCGGGATGAAAGACGATAAGATGAGTAAGTCGGCAATGATGGAAAAAACGACCAAAGTGACAAAGGCATCAAAGCCTGTCATGAAGGAAGAAAAAGCCACGCCTGCTGATTATAAGGCCCCGGTTGACCGCTCGAAGAAGGGCCCCAACGGGGAAACTGTTATGACTGGCCCGCGTGGTGGCAAGTATTATATCAACAAAAACGGAAACAAGACGTACTTGAGTAGTGTAAACTGACTTGTTCTTTCCATGAATGAGCAGGGGAGCCTGGTGTTTAAATTAGGGTTCCCTGCTCGTTGTCGGCTTTTTCCTGTTGAAACATGAGTCATCCCGAATTTTAGGGGGTTGACAACAAGGGGCCTCCTTTCTTAGCTTTGAGCATCACCACAACGCCAAAGCCAGAAAGGAGGCCTTATTATGTGCCAAGCACAAGAACAAAATAACCATACCGCAGCAAAAAATGCAACCGCAAATGCAACCGCTGCCGACTTCATCACCCAAAAAGTCCGTCAGTATCTCCAACCCATTGAAAACCAACTGAATCAGTCGCT
>NZ_KB893604.1 GCF_000374085.1 Spirosoma spitsbergense DSM 19989
GCTCACTATTAGCTATCTGTATGGGTCCAAAGCGTGTTTTCATCTTTTTTTTTACGACGATCAGTCGGTACCTGACTCAGACTCTTTTCCAGGACTTGTCGCCCCAAGTCGAGCCAAATCTCCTCAAATGACTTCTCGTAGTCATAGAAGGTAGGCTTACTTCTGAGGGCTTTGAGTTCGCTATATTTCTGGCGGGCCAAAGCCACATATTCTTCTTCGGTGAAGGGCAGGGAGTGTTCGTCAGGCATGCCCTAAGCTACGACATGGTTGCGACAATTTGAATTGCACCCCTAGTTATAGTTCCGCAATAAATATAAGAAGCAGATTAGATTGATTGCCTGAATAAAGAACTGCTTTTCTACTAATTGTTCCAAATGATTGCTGGTCGAAATGAGTAAACGGTTTGTTGCTGTACTGGTACAGCGGATGTGGAATATTGATCGGACCGCCGAACCATGGCTATCCCAGCTACTTCTTTGACGAAAAAGGGCACCTGTTTCGCTTTACCAGTAGGGGCGAGGTGAAACCACTCCCGCGAACCGTTAAACGCTATACGCTGGGATTCACCCTGAAAAGTAAGTTTTTCAGCCTGAAACAACTCCCTCCGCTGTTGCGCAGGCACTCCCCATATTAGTAGCTGATCGCCAATGAATCAACTGGCTTTTGAGCAAGAGACGCACCCTGAGGGTCGGGCGCTTGATCGCGTACAATGTTGAAAACGATGACCAGTAAGCCAAAAAACGCCTGGTTGCCAGATAGCTTACTGGTACGAAAATGCCCCTTCGACCAACGCCAGTACCTGATTCCGGTGCCGGTCGATGTGGAAGCGCAGAAACTCGAATCGTTGCCGGATATCCAGGGGGCCGGACAGGGGGTGCGGGTGGATGATCGCTTCCAGGTCTTCATCCGCCAGTGCCGTGGCTAACGCACTGAGTGGCTGTTGCAGACTGGCGAAAGCTGATAGCCAGAAGGCGGAAGGCCCACCCATGCGGGGAGCCGCAATAGCCGGAACGATTTCTTTGGGTTGCCAGGTGCGCTCGATGATGGTTTCAATGGGTAGACCCAGATGCACCCGTTCCCCTTCCCAGAGGGATGCCCCCGCCTGTTTGGCATGAAAGGCCCGCCACATGCCCCAGATGCCGCCGTGTTCGGCCCAGTACAGGTGTTCGGTATTATCGACGGCACTCCAAACATCGGGGGCGGGTTTCCAGTGGGCCTGTTCTTCCGTTAGTTTACTGACTTCGTCGATATAACGCGTCCGGGCCGTGGCTACTTCGTGCAGGAGCGGGTCAAGTTGGGGCATAGAGCATTTTGTTAAAATGGGAGGATGAAGCTACGCAGAATCCGGATTGACTGTATCGGTAGTCATGGTTGTTTTAGGGAACGGCTGGTGCGTATACCCCGCAAGCAACAAAGCCTGAACAGAATTGCCCAGGCTTTGGTACTAAACGGATACATGCCCGTTGTTACGAAATTACTTTAAGGCTGTCGGCGAAGGCCTGCATCTGGGGCATGGTGCCCAGGCTCACGCGGCACCAGTACTGCCCATCGAATTTCCACTGGCGGATACTCACGCCCTGATCCATCATCCGGGTTACGAAATCTTCGCCCTTCATCCGAATCGGGAACAGCACGAAGTTAGTGCCGGAGGCCAGGTAAGTGTAGCCGTTGGTTTTTAGCGTCTGGTACAGAAACTCGCGGGACTCCAGTCCTTTAGCCAGCGAATACTTGATAAAGTCCTCATCGGTGTAGCAGGCCAAAGCCGCGCGTAGGGTCGTCATGGTGAGTCCACCGGGGCCACCGCCCCACTTGCTGATAGCCGCCAGCGTGTCGGGTTGGCCAACCAGGTAGCCCAGTCGCAGGCCTGCCATGCCGTAGATTTTTGAGAAGGTACGGGCCACCAGTACGTCCTGCCCTTTTTTTACATTTTCGATCACCGAAAACTTCTTCGGGTCGCTGGTGTAGTGGATGTAGGCTTCATCCACGAAGACCGGCTTTTTGGCCGAAACCCGATCGACGAAGGCGCGCAACGCGACCGGGTCGATGGTTACGCCGGTTGGGTTATTCGGGTTGTTAACGTACATCAGACTGGTGTTGTCGCCCACGCGCTTTTCCATTTCGGCCAGGTTATGGTCGTAGTCACCGGCCGTGAGGGGCACTTTGTCCCACTTGGCACCGTGCTGTACAGCCGCCCGCATGAGTTGTTCGTAGGTTGGGTCGGCGGATATGATCGTACCACCCGGTTTGGCGTTGCTGTAGTACATGGCAGCTGCCACCAGCAGCGAACCCGAACCGGGAGCCAGCAGAATCTGCTCGTCGGCCACGCCTTCCTGTTCGGCAATCATTTTGCGGAGTTGCGCACCGTAGCTGAACGGGTACAGATACCCATCGGCAGCGGCTTCCGAAATGGCTTTCAGCGCCTTTGGCGAAGGGCCGTACGGATTCTCATTCGCCGACAGACGCGCTTTCAGGACACCGCCTTTGGGGGGCATCACCGGCATGGTTTCCGGCGTGTCGAGCCAGGGCTCGCAATAGGCATTTACGGGTAAAAGGGCAGGGGCCGCTACGGCTCCGGCACTCATCATCAGGCTGTTCTTGAGCCAGTTGCGACGGTTGAGTTGCATGGTTTTTTAATGTAAAATGTACTGTGAGAAATGAATAATGTACAATAGGAAATGTATAATGAACTGCTGATTAGCGTTTTGCCTGACAGGCTTAGTATTTGTAGAATGAATATTGACCTAGCCGACGCGTGTCAGCCATTGTTCATTATTCATTCTACATTATCCATTAATTAATCCCCTGCACCCGCGACAGGCGCGAGAAGGCCTGTCCCTTGTATTCGCCCGTCCAGGTCAGTTGCACACTGCTGCCCGCTGCGGGGGTGGCAATGCCCAGTTCGGCCCAGGTTTTGGCGATGCTTGCCTTGCCGGTTGCATCCGTTTTTAACTCGCCGAGGGGCGTACCGGCCCGCGTGCTTAGTTTTAAGGCCAGCGAGGCTACGGGCAGGGAGTCGATACCGACCTTATTGTTCAGAATGCCCGCCTTGTCGAGTTCATAAATCCGAACGGCCAGCGTAACCGGTCCGCTTACTTTCTGCGAAACCACCGGCTCGCCCGTCAACCCGCCACCGTCGCCGGTGGCGTTGTCGATGATGACCAGTACCGGCGCCACTACACGGTCTACAAACGGATCGTCTACTTTGGTGCAACCTACCAGACTGGAGGCTCCCAGCAGAATGCTTATTATCAGGGTATGTTTCATACTTCGTTTGATGTTTGTGGTTTGTAAGTGCTCACCCCACCCCAACCCCTCCCCGGTAGGGAGGGACTTGAAAAAAAACAGATGTAAAGTCCCTCCCTACCGGGGAGGGGTTGGGGTGGGGTAAGTAGACCATATACTTATTTCTCAACCCACCAGAGTTTGGTTTTCATGCTGTCATCGCCCCCGTTGACGGTGACGCCCTTCCGAACATTCGCTTCGTTGAGCGAGTACTCGGAGGTGGGGTATTTGATGCGGGTGGGCAATACTCCGTCATTCTCGAAAATAGCACGCGGGTCTTTCGGCGGGAGCATGGGGAGGCCCGTCCGGCGGTACTCGGTCCAGGCTTCGATACCCTGCCCGAACAGCGCAATCCACTTCTGCTCCATGATATTCGCCTTCGTGGCTTTGCCCACCGTAGCGAGGTACGGATCCGTAATTTTCAGGCCGTACTGGTCGAAGGAAGCCGTTATGCCTTTCGTAAGATACGCCTGGGCATCGCCCGCTATGTCGCCATCGAAAGCGGCTTCGGCCAGCGTCAGGTTGAGTTCCGCGAAGGTCATGAGCACACTGGGCGTCGTGGTTTGGGTAAAGTACGTCCCCAGCATAGAGCTGGTAGCCAGGTAGGTAGTGGCAATGGCATCCGGCAATCCGTTGGCATGCCCTACGTATTTCCCTTCTTTGTTGGGTTGGGCGTACACTGTGATGCGGGCATCGCCCAGGGTATTGAGCTTGTCGGCCAGAGTCTTGCTGATATTCCAGTCGGTGCGGCTGCCAAACACCATCACCTCGTTCCACTCATTGTTGCTGGGGCGCGTAGCGGTGTGTTTCAGGGTTGCGTTGTCGGCATTGCTGGTGAAGATGGGATACTTGGTGGCATCGCCCAGAATCTCGGCCATGATGGCTTTCGACTCGGCCGGTTTTTTAGCCGCCTGCCGGTTCGCCAGCCGAAGCCGCAGGGAGTTGGCAAACTTTTTCCACTTCAGGATATCACCGTTATACAGAATATCACCCGCAACGGCGGGGCCAGTCGTACTCAGCTTCTCGTTGGCGGTTTTGAGATCGGCGAGCATACCGGCGTACACCTGCTCCATGGCATCGTAGCCGGGGGTATAAACAGGTGCCTCGGCCGTTCCTTTGATGGCTTCGGAATAGGGTACGGCCCCATACACGTCCGTCAGGAGGGAGTACACCCAGGTACGCATCACGATGCCAATGCCCTCGTAGTTGGTGTTGGCGTACTTGCCGCCCGGCTGCGACAGCGTAACGATACGCTGAAAATTAACCAGCCCATCGTTGTAGAAACCTTTCCAGTTGTTGTTATAGAACGCCACCGAAACGCCGTAGTTATCGCCCTCGTTGGAGTAGATGTTCCGGCTCAGGTACTGCATCCAGAGCATGGCTCCATCCAGGTTGAGCCGTTCAAACCGGATGTTGCTGCCCCAGTACCGGTCAATGGAGGCTTCGAGGGCAAAGGGCAGCAGGTACTGCGGGCCAACGGCCGTGGGGTTGTTGGGGTCCACGTTCATCGTGTCGAAATCCCTGGTGCAGGAGCCGACCGTGAGCAACGTGGTTATGAGAAGTAAGACAATTCGTTTCATGGTATATGGTTTGTCGTTCGTCGTTTGGTATTTTGAGGTGCACGTACCCCAGAACACCAAACGACGAACTGGATTAAAACGACAGATTGAGGTTAGCGCCTAAACTGCGGCTGCTGGGAAGTTCACCATAGGCAAATCCCTGCGAGTTGGCCCCGTAGCGATCTGCTTCGGGGTCGATGTGGGGCGTGTTTTTGAACAGCATCAGCACGTTACGACCTACCAGCGAGATTTTTGCCGACCGTATTTTGATGCGGCTCAGCAACGCGGCCGGAATCTGGTAGCCAATCGTCACCTCGCGCAGTTTCACGTAACTGGCATCGAAAATAGCCGCTTCGTGGTACCGGCGCGGATTGTTGTAGCCGTACAAAGCGTTGGCGGGAACGATGGTGGTGTTAGGCACAAAGTTGGGCTGTTCGGCGGTGCCGATGTTCACCACCCCTTTACCAATAACCCCTTCTTCGCGGCCCAGGGCCGTTTCGGCGTACTGTCCGGTCCAGCGTCCGGTGCCGGTGCCTTCATCGAACAGACTCCCGCCCGATCGTACGTCGATCAGTGCCGACAGAACGATGCCTTTGTAGCTGAAGGTATTCTGCCAGCCGCCCGTCCAGTTGGGTTGAATGTTGCCCAGCACACGTGGCGTAGCCGATACGACTGGGTAGCCGTTGGCTCCGTAAATCCGCTGCCCGTCGGGTGCATGGTCAAAGCCAATCCCGAACAGGGTGCCATAGGCTTGCCCTACGCGGGCTTCGGAGTTGAGACCCTGACGGCTGTAGAGTACGTACGTGGTCAGGCCCTCGGCCAGTTCGAGCACCTTGTTGCGGTTGCGCGAGAAGTTCAGCGCGGTTTCCCAGTTGAACCCATTCGCCAGTCGGACGGGAGAGCCGGTCAGGACAATCTCAAGACCGGTGTTGGAGATTTTTCCGGCGTTCAGGATGCGCGAGTCGTAGCCGCTGGCTTTCGATATTTCGACACCCAGAATCTGGTTGCGGGATACCTGATCATAATACGTCAGGTCCAGACCAACGCGTCCTTTCAGAAAGCGCAGGTCGATACCCAACTCCGTACCGGTCGTTATTTCGGGCTTCAGGCCCGAATTGGCAATCTTTTTGTTTTCGTAAAACTCCGGCACCGAGCCATTCCAGGACCCATTGGCCCGGAACGTTTGCAACAGCTGATAGGGGTCGGCGTCATTACCAACCTGCGCCCAGCTAGCCCGCACCTTGGCGAAGGACAATACGTTGCTCTGTAAATTGAGCAGTTCCGACACGACACCACTCACTGACACCGACGGGTAGAAATACGAACGGGCTTCGGCGGGCAGCGTACTCGACCAGTCGTTGCGGGCGGTAGCGTTCAGGAACAGTGAATTGCGCCAGCCAAACTCTGCCGACCCAAAGGCACTGTTTACCTGCGATTTCTCGATGGCGCTCTCGGCCGTGTTCTGGCTGGGGTTGGCGTTCCCGGCGTTGTACACGCCATCCACCACCAGCTGGCCTACTCTCAAGAAGTTGCGTTTGTAATAGTTGGTTCGGTTAATGCCGCCAGCCTGCACATTGACGGTAAAATCGCTGGTGATAGCTTTGTTGTAGGTAAGAATGAAATCGCTGTTCGATTCCTGCCGGCGCAGGACCTCTTCGGAGTAGGAACCCGGCGTGGTGTTGCCGTTCCGGACCCGCTCAAAATTGAGGACGTTGATGCGCGTATCGGTCCAGACATCGGTGCCGGAGCGGAGCAGCAGGCTCAGCGAAGGCAGGATTTTATAATTGAGCGCAATGTTGCCGACCAGCCGGTCTTTGTCGTTGCCGTAGGGCAGGTTTTTCTGGGTAAAGTACGGGTTCGTAAAGTACGTGTGCTGCCAGTTGGGCGGGTCGGTATCGGCGGGTTTTCCGACTACGGCCCGGTTGATGCTGATGTTCTGGTAGGCTTCGTAGTCGCGCAGCTGGTCCCAGGAAACGTGCCGGTGCGACCAGATAAACTGCTGCCCTTCGGTGTAACCCCGGTTTTTAGAGCCTGATTTGATGTACTCCGCCGACAGCGTGACGTTCAGTTTGGGGGTGAAATTATAGCCCGAATTGAACTTGAAATTATTCCGGTGGAAATCATTGTAGTACATGATTCCCTGCTGGTCCAGCCGACCGATGCTAAGCCGGAAATTACCCTTATCGTTCCCCCCCGACAGGGCAATGTTATTAGTGAACGTCTTGCCCGTTTGCCAGTATTCATCGTAATTATTGGGCTGGGGCGTCAGGGGAGCTACCTCTTTTCCCGTCCACCACTGCCGTATCAGCCGCCCGTCCATGGGAGCACCCCAGCTTTCGTCGGTGCCTTCGGTGCCGTTCAGCGGGGCATTGGGGCCATACGCCCCCCGGTACTGACTAATTTCGAGCGGGTCGGTGATGGAGCCGCTCCAGCCATCGTTATACCAGGTCCGGTACCCGTTGCCACCGCCGTAGGTGTTCTGGAAATTGGGCTTTATCCAGGGCCGTTCGAAGGTGGTGTTCGAGTTGATTTCAACGCCGATTCCTTTGGTACCGGCCCCCGTTTTTGTCGTGACCAGAATGACCCCATTGGCGGCCCGTGAGCCGTAAAGCGCGGCTGCGTTGGGGCCTTTCAATACGGTCATTTCCTGAATATTGTCCGGGTTAATCTCCGACAGGCCGGAGCCGAACTGCTTATCGAAGGTTTGCTGAATCGGCACACCGTCGATAACGACGAGGGGCTGATTATTGCCCGATACGGACGAGGCTCCGCGAATCTGAATGGTGGAGCCGCTGCCCGGCCCGCCGTTGCTGCTCACCCGCAAACCCGCTACCTTGCCCGATAGTCCATTGACTACGTTCGTGGCCCGCGCTTCGGTGAGTTGACTGCCTTTTATTTCCTGTACGCCATACCCCAGCGATTTTACCTCTTTCTTTACCCCGAAAGCCGTTACGACCACTTCGGAAAGTGCCCGGGTGTCAGATTTAAGGGTGAAATCGAGGGTTGACCGGTTCCCTACTTTCAGTTCGTCCGTGGCGAAACCGATTGAACTGAACGTCAGTACGGCCGCATCGTTGAGTACAGAAATAGAAAACTTGCCGTTCGAGTCGGTGGTGGTACCGGTGCTAGTACCTTTTAGTATTACGTTAACGCCGGGTAATGGGCCTTCCTCCGCGGAACTAACCGTTCCCGTTACCAGCCGGGTTTGCGCCTGAGCCGTTAGCCCGGCCCAACAGCAAAGCAAAATCCAGATAAGTAGTCGTTTTTGCATGGATCATTCAGGTTAATACGTTTATTGATTCAAATAATGCTACTGATTCGTAGCGATTATGTACGCCTGGCTGCCCGGACAATGCCGAATACTAGCCGCCCGATTCAAGATTATCCGAACTGACCAGACGTAACATAATTGCCCCTGAGCCTCGCGGCCGGGTGGGTATGCTGAATTGAATTTGGTTACTGAAGACTATTGATTGTGACGGCCGGACCCTGGTGGGCCAACCGTACAATGCATGCTACCAATGGGTGTGTCGTATAGCCCGGGGCGCACGACAACCCATCTCTCCTGTACTGACAGGCTGTGTCGGTACTGAGTTGTATTGACTACTCCACAAGTGCGGCCAGTGAGTAATCAATCTGTGAAGGATACTTTATGACTAATTAATTTTTGTTGGTCAAATGTAGCCATTTGATGTAAATTCCAAATACTATTTTAATATTTTTTTATCTGGCATAGATAATATTTTACCAAAAGCTATATATGCCAAATATGATACAAGTAGAAAAGTAAACTTTTTCCTGTTTTAATCCTAAATTAATCTATTGACCCCCTATGGTAGTAGAGTATTGCTTCCACACGTAGCGAATGGAGGATTAGTTGACAACCTCTTTTACTACTGGTCTTTCATGATCGAACCGTTTCTCGTAGTTGATCCTGAACTGGCTCAGGTTAGGGCTGTGCGTTCGTTTTCTGTTTAGTTTGTGCTGAGTCGTCTGGTCGGGCTGGCAAGAAAAAGGATGCTTTAGGCTTTCTTTTTTGTATGTAGTGCTGTTCAGGATGCCCGTTCATTCAACGATCCACCAGCCGTAACTCTCCGGGGCGATTTCGACCGGTAATTCCACTTCATACTGTCGATTCAACCGGTAAGCCTTTCCTTTGCCTTCTCCCTGCCGTATCATGGCCATTTCGCGCAGACCCGTATAGTACAGGGGCAGCCTGATGGTGCGGGTGATTTTTGTTTTCAGGGGATTGAACAGCATCAGTAGTCCTTTTTCCTTCAGGGCAGGATTCACGTGCAGGATCCCGTCCCAGTCGCGCCCGTCGGGTCGGCGCAGGTGGATGAGGTCGGCGTTCAGGATGGAGCGGTACTTTTTGTACCAGTTGATAACCCGGCTGACGGTTTGTTTAGTGGCCTCGGTATCGTAGAGCCTTGGCCCCCGGTAGCATGCCTGAACGCCCGCTCCGTAATACTGCATCATCAGCTGCTCATAATCGGGTAGGTGTTCGCTGAGCGGCTCCAGCACGGCTTCGGGACCACCACCCTGGTATTTGGTCAGGGGAACAAATCCCCAGCCCATAGCGGGTGTTTTCTCCCAGGTGCCATCAAAAATGTTCTGCCGATTCAGCAGTTTCTGCTGCTCCCGCGATAATGAAAAATTTACTTCCCGGTAACCCAGCGCAATCTTGTTGGTGCCATCCATAAAATACCAGTCGGGCGCGTTGATGTACACACCTTTCCCGTTCAGGAACCGGTAAAAACCTTTCTGCATCTCCATCTGCACCCACTGCGAATCGGCCAGGCCTTTATGACCGGGATGGGTGGTGGAGGCACATACATCGCCGGGGTAGGGGCCATCGTGTTCGAGTAAATCAAATCCCGTTTCTGTGATGAATTTTTTCAGGCTGTTCAGGTAATTGATGCCCCACTGACTGGCCAGGCAGGGAGCGTGGCCAAAGAACGCGCCCTTATCGGGCAGGCCGGTTTTGGGGTCGATAACGTCGTTCGCATCGTCGATACGCCGGCTGCTGAACAGCGAGTAGCCGCCCAGTAAAATACCTTTGCTGTGCGCGTAATCGGCCAGGGCTTTGAATGTCCCGATGTTGGCGGCACTGGTATCTTCCATGTTCAGGCCACTGCCAAAACTCAGAATAACCAGTTCGTAACCCGTTTCGACGCACTGGTCGATGGCGTTCCTGACCGTTGCGGGGTCGGTACTCACCAGGTGCATGAAAACCGGGTTCTGGGTCGTCCAGGGGGCAACGATTCGGTAAAACTGCCGGCGGGCCAGGCCGTTGCGCTCCCGGTCGTAGCCATCCAGCAGCAGTTCGTGGGTACGTATCGACGTGTAGGTGTTGCCCGGTTCCAGATCAATTCCGACGCCCAGGGTTGGATAGACGGTTAGCAGGCAGGGCGTTTCGTAGTTGTAATTGACCTGCGAGGTGTAGAGGGAATCTGTTTGCCAGTGCGTAGCCTGATCGGACAGGTCGTAGCGCATGGCGTTGTTGAATGCAAAGTTATTTTCGACGTAAATCCGTTGCGGTTTCTTCATCTGATCGGGCTTACCTACCACCGCCGATTCTTCTTCCGGCGTTGCCAGAATCTCGTTGACGACCTGGTCAACGTGGATGGCCTTTGGGCTATTGTTCCGGATCGTTACCCACTTGCACAGCGCTGGAATACCATCGTATAGGGCGTAGTGAACCGATACCGCCACGCCCTGTAGTTCGGGTTGGGTAGCCGTAAACTGTAGCGTTAGTTCCTGACCCGTGGGCTGGTTCCGGTTCAGTGTCCAGGTACGCGACTGCCAGCTTATGTAGGGCGTGATGGGGGAGATGGTGAAGGTCCTGAACTGAAAATCGGTCGGATGGGCGGTGAAGCGGTCGAGCCATTCTTCGCGCAGGTAGGCGTGTTCCGGCTGCCCGTAGAGTCCGCCTACCGGGTATACTTTTCCGTTCAGCGTCAGCAGGGCTTCGGGCCGGACGGAGCGAACAAACTGCTCGCTGGTGGCCAGGTTCTGATAATCCACCGTGGCCAGATTCGGGCTTACCCGAAACCGACGGCTTACCAAACCATTAGACAGGATAAGGTCTTTACCCCCGTTAGTTTGGTAAATTCCTGCTTTCTGCGAAACGGGCTTCAGCAGCCAGTCGCCTTCGAACCGGGCGGGCTGGTAGGTGGGTAGTGATTTTAGCTGCGCGAAACCGGGCAGCGTCAGTAGCCAGCAGGCAACTAGAAAGGGGAAATACTTCATGGGAGGACCGGCAAAGGGTTGTCGACGGAACGAATGACGCACAAGTTAATCTGCCCGACACGCTGTGGCCAGGTTTTCTGCCAAAAAAGAAATCCTCCTCTAGTCCTACTCGCTCAGTTGGCAACGTCTTTAACCGTTGGCCTGCTATCGACAGCTCGTTTTTCGTAGTTGATCCTGAACCGGCTCAGGTCAGGGCTGTGGGCCCGTTTACGGCCCAGTTCGTACTGGTAGATCGTCTGGCCGAGCTGGTACAAAAACGGATGCCCAACGGCGTCTTCGTCGTACTTGTCGTCGTTCAGAATGCCATCGCTGTTCACGTAAACCGTGGCCGTCAGCATGTACTCGACTTTATTCCTGAAATCTACCACGTAGGATGTATCGGTCAGAAAGCCGTAGGCCCAGCCCACCTTGTTGAGCACCCGCACACCGGCGGGCATCTGATGGTGCAGGCTGTCCATGAAAAAGAATTTCACGTAACTGTCGTAATACTGCTTCGGGTCGTATTTGGGGTAGTTGGTTTCGCCGGGGTACTGCGACAGGTACTGGTACAGGAACCGGTAATCATCATCGGTCAGGTTGAACCGCTGTTTTGCCAGTACCGATTGCGGAAACAGCGTGGACTGAAGCAGTTGCTGCAGCGTTTCAAGCGGGAGTTTGTTGCGTTCCGTAAAGTCGAATGGGGCGTTTACCAGGCTATCGTTACCGGTCATATAGCCCTTTCCCAGTTTGGCTACCCGGCTGAAATCAAAAGGCACTTCGTTGTAGACGGCGGGTTGGGCGTAAATCAGTTTGCCGGCTTTATCAATAAAACGAACAGGGTTGGTATGCCGGTTTTCGTCGGGAGTCATGCGCACGAACCGGTGCGTAATCCGCGTGTCGAGGTAACCCCGTGCGTGCAGTGACCGGTTGATTTCGCCCTGCCCCATAAACTCATACATCCGGCTGTACGGGTCATTTTCACTCACCAGTAAGGCTTTTCGTATCAGATGGGCAACGGATGGATAACCCGTTTCGGCCGTTTCGTCCTGCCATTCCCTGGTCTGCTTACTATACGCACTGTCGAACTGCATGGCCGTGAATTTCGTGATGGCGGGGTTGTTCAGGGTATTGATTTTATCCAGCGACAGCAGGGCCAGCGGTAGTTTCACCGTAGAGGCCGGATAGAAGTAAACCGTACTATCGACGTTGAAATAGTAGTTCGTAAAAGAAGGATTATTGGCTTTATCCCGGTTTATCTGCGTATAAATTACCTGGAGCCGGTAGGTGTCCGGGTGCTGGGTGATTTCCTGAAAAACAGGATTTTTATTGGCTGAAAATAGCTTCGTCAGGAAAGCGTCGGTACGTGCCTGCCCAAAGGTGGATGCGCTAGAAAGCGCAAGGAATCCCGCAAGAATTTTTGTTCGTAGTTCCATCGCCCTGACGGTAGTGAGAATTTTAGAAAATGAGCGATTGATACCAAACAAAAGCCCCCTGAAAATCTTTATGTTTAAACAACAAACCGTATCGCGATGCGTTCAGCCACGGAGTTAAAGCGATTTCTGGATGCCCAGTCCGATGACTACAATCGAGCGCTGGGCGAAATTAGGAATGGAAAGAAACAAAGTCACTGGATGTGGTATATCTTTCCGCAGATTGCAGGACTGGGTTATAGTGAGACGGCAAAATTTTACGCACTCCGCGACCTGGAAGAAGCCCATGCCTACCTGGAACACCCGGTGCTGGGGAGTCGACTGATCGAGATTGCGCAGGCCCTGCTCGCCATCGAGGGCAAAACAGCTAATCAGATTCTGGGCAGTCCGGACGATCTGAAGTTACACTCCTGCATGACCCTGTTTAGCCGGGTTGCGCCTGCCGATCCGGTTTTTACCGCTGTGCTGGAACGCTATTATAACGGTATACCCGACCAGCGAACCCTTGCCCTTTTACAACGCAGTCCGTAAAAAAATAATCCTCTTTGGTAAGGCGTATGTAATAGTACCACTAGTTGATTCAGGCAACCAGCTTAGTAAACAGGTCTGCCAGCGTTTCGCCCGCGTCTGCGCACAAGCCCGGATGCACCGGTGAGGGCTGGATTACGGTGCTGCGGGTAGAAGTCAGCCAGCGGAAACGCTCGGCCAGTGAAAGCTTACCAATAGGGCCACCCGCGGCCCGGCCCGCGCAGATGCGCTCGAAGGCAAGCAGTCGTTCGGCCAGTTCGGTAATATCCAACTCGGCCGAAAAAGCATGCAGTCGGTGTTCGGGTAAGGCGTATTTCGTCTGTAGAAAACCCTGCGCCCGGCAGTAAACAATAACGCCGACATTCATAAACTCTTCCCGTTCAACGCGGGGCACCACCCGGATAACGGCGTACTCAAATAAGTGCATGGCGGGCGTCGTTAGCGGCTTGAACAAAAATTTCTGACGCGTCCAGCCGGTCTGCCAGAAAGCGGGCGTACAGTTGACGCTGCTCTTCAACCGACTCCATTGCTCCGTTGTGCCGAAGCCACACATCGGGTATCAGCGAAACGATGGATTGTATGAGTTCCGGCGTCAGTATTTGGCGGGACTCCGCACTAACGGCTTCCAGTTCAGTAGCCTGTGACAGCAATACGTGGTCCTTTATCTGGGGAAAGGGTCGGCTACTTTGTGCTGGCCAACTATCACCGGTATGATGCACGTACAGCGCTGCGCCGTGGTCAATCAGCCACAATTCCTTATGCCACATCAGCATATTGGTATTCCGGGCGGTGCGATCAACGTTCATCATAAACGCGTCCAGCCAGACAATCTGTGAGGCCAGTCGTGCATCGACCGTGTTTACGATAGGGTCGAAGGTGATGGCGCCGGACAGGTAGTGCAATCCAAGATTGAGCCCTTCGCTGGCCCGCAGCAAATCCTGAATTTCTTCGTCGGGTTCGGTACGGCCAAAAGCTTCATCGAGGGTAGCGAATACCAGTTCCGGTATCCGCAGTCCCAGCGCACGGGCTATCTCGCCCCCAATCAGTTCGGCAATGAGGGCTTTGGTGCCCTGACCGGCTCCCCGAAACTTGAGGACGTACAGAAACCCATCATCGGCTTCGACCAGCGCGGGCAGGGAGCCCCCTTCGCGCAGGGGCTTCGCGTAGCGAATTACCTGAACGGTTCGGAGTAAGGAGAAATCAGACGACACAGTTTTGGGTGTTGATGGTTACTCGTGAACGGAACTACGCCTGCCAAACGGGCATTTCTGAACGTAGTTTCCGGGAAATTTAGGGCGAAATTTTGAGAAAGCAGGTACGTGGGAAACCGCCAAATGCCAGGAAGGCTTCGCTAACCCCAAAGCAACAGAATGAATCAGGCAGGGGCGATGGGCAAAAAAAGTCGAAATTTGATGGGTGATTACCAGTTTTATAGCTTTGTGAAGTAGATTGGCGGCTGATTTAATAAAATTTTTAAATAACTCATGCATGAAGAGGCTTTTTTCGACCGTCGCCGTCGCGCTTGTTGCGCTATTCCCAGCCCTGGCCCAGCAGCATTCCGAACAGAACCACGAAAACTACATTGCACCGAAGGAGGAAGCCGTTAAACAGAAACTGGCTGCCTGGCAAACCATCAAGTTTGGGCTGCTCATGCACTGGGGCACCTACAGTGAACGGGGTATCGTGGAGTCGTGGTCGCTTTGCCCCGAAGATGAGGGCTGGTGTGAGCGCAAAGGGCCAACAGCCAGCAACTGGTACGAGTATAAAAAGGGGTATGAAGCCCTCCAGACTACGTTCAACCCCGTTAAGTTCAACCCGGAACGCTGGGCCGATGCAGCTAAAAAAGCGGGCATGAAATACATGGTGTTCACGACCAAACACCACGATGGTTTCTGCATGTTCGACACGAAGCAGACCGATTATAAAATCACGGATGCTAAAACGCCATTCTCCAGCAATCCCCGCAGCAACGTGACGAAAGAAATTCTGGCGTCGTTCCGGAATCAGGGATTCATGGTGGGTACGTATTTCTCAAAGCCCGACTGGCACGTCGATTCCTAGTGGTGGCCCTACTTCCCGCCCAAAGACCGCAACGTGAATTACGACCCCAAAAAATACCCCGACAAGTGGAAGCAGTTTAGCGATTTCACCTATAACCAGATTCAGGAGCTGATGACGGACTACGGCAAGGTGGATATTCTGTGGCTTGACGGCGGCTGGGTTCGGCCCGCCAGCACCATCGACAGTACCATCAGCTGGCAGCGCACCATTCCCTACAGTCAGGATATCGACATGGCCCGTATCGCCGGGATGGCTCGTCAGCATCAGCCCGGTTTGCTGGTGGTGGACCGCACGGTGGCGGGTGAGTTCGAGAACTACGTGACCCCGGAGCAGTCGATTCCCGACCACTACCTGCCCATTCCGTGGGAATCGTGCATGACCATGGGCGATAGCTGGTCGTACATTCCAGAGGAGAATTTCAAACCCGCCCGCAAACTGGTGCAGACACTGGTGGATATTGTGGCGAAAAACGGCAACCTGCTGCTGAACATCGCCCCCGGTCCCGATGGCGAGTGGCACGAGGAAGCCTACGGTCGGTTGCAGGAAATCGGTAGCTGGATCGCCGTGAATGGTGAGTCTATTTACGACACCAAACCCCTGGCTCCGTATCGGCAGGGGCAGTGGGCCTTTACCACCAGTGGCAAAGCGAGCTACGCTTCCTACCTGCCCACCGATTCGGAAAAACAGCTACCCGCCAGCGTTATTCTGCCCGTACTGAGTAAGGCATCAAAAGCCGTTGTCACGATCCTGGGCGCGAAACAAACCCTGAAAGCCGTAAAAACGGCCAACGGTATGACCGTTACGATTCCCGAAAAAATACGGCAACAACTGGCCGGACAACCGGTCTGGGTGTTTAAGGTGGTGTAATAATTGGCAGTGCCGACTGAGATGGGAGTCTTTCCGGGTGTCCATCGACTGATGCGCCATGCTGGAAACGGGGTATTTTAGACCAGTCAGGCTAGAGGATAGTCGTAAATGGGCGTATTTTAGGAAGAAAATGGGCCTGATTTCCATTGGTTCTTCCTAAAATACGCCCTTTGTCTTATATTTATAAAAAAATTTAAAAATAGACATTGGTCTCCTTTTTTATGGGTTCCCCTACCTGCTCAACGGACTAACCAATCCAGTAAATCACTCATTTTTAAACTGCCTGTTTACTAATCAGAACCCCTAACTATGAAGAAATCGCTGCTTATCTGTTGCTTACTCCTGCTGCAAGCTGGGTTGGTACTGCACGCCCAGTCCCGGTACGCGCTTATTCCTAAACCAACCAGGCTAACCGAACAGAAAGGGAGTTTTATCATTCCCCGCGACGTGGACATCATCATACAGTCGACCAATGCGCAGCTGCTTCCGATTGCCAGACTGTTAGCTGATCAACTGGCTATTGCCACGGGCTATAAACCGTCCGTTACGGCGGGCAAGTCGGGCAAAGGGATTCTGTTCGTTAGTGCCAAAGGGGCTCAGTTTGGCGATGAGGGGTACAAGCTGACGGTTTCGCCCCGGCAAATCGTTATCACCGCCGAGCAGCCCAAAGGGTTTTTCTACGGCGTACAGACGCTGATGCAACTAATGCCCCCGGCCGTGTTCAGCCCGGCCCGGGTGGAGGGTGTGACCTGGGAGGTACCGGCCTGTACCATCGAGGATCAGCCCCGCTACGGGTACCGTGGGGGGATGCTCGATGTAGGCCGGCACTACATGCCCATCGATTTCATCAAGAAGTTCATCGATCTGCTGGCCCTGCATAAGATGAACACCTTCCACTGGCACCTGACCGAAGATCAGGGCTGGCGCATCGAGATCAAAAAATACCCGTTGTTAACCAAAATCGGCTCCATCCGGAAACAGTCGATGGTGGGCCGCTACGGCGACAATAAATACGATGGGAAGCCCTACGGCGGTTTCTACACGCAGGATGAAGTACGCGACATCGTTAAGTACGCCCAGTCGAAATACGTAACTGTGATACCCGAAATCGAGATGCCGGGCCATTCGGCGGGTGTGTTGGCGGCCTACCCGCAATTTGGTAGTAATCCCGATAAAATCGTGGATGTAGTATCCAAATGGGGGGTTATGGATGATGTCCTGTTCCCGCGTGAGGAGACGTTTACGTTTCTGGAAGACGTGCTGACCGAAGTGATGGATTTATTTCCCAGTCAGTATATTCACATTGGGGGCGACGAATGCCCCAAAACGCAGTGGAAACAAAGCCGCTTTTGCCAGAACCTGATGAAGGAAAAAGGCCTGAAAGACGAGCACGAATTGCAAAGCTATTTCATCCAGCGCATCGACAAGTTCGTGACATCAAAAGGCCGTCGCATCATCGGCTGGGACGAGATTCTGGAGGGTGGTTTGTCGCCCAACGCCACGGTGATGAGTTGGCGTGGCGTAGCGGGTGGTATTGCCGCTGCCCGGCAGGACCACGACGTAATCATGACCCCCACGACCTACTGCTACCTCGACTATTACCAAGTCGATAAATCAATGCAGCCGACCGTTCCTATTGCCATTGGCGGGTATCTGCCGCTCGAAAAAGTGTACAGCTTTGATCCCTCCGTAACTGATAGCCTGACGACCGCGCAGGCCAAACACGTACTGGGCGTACAGGCTAACCTCTGGACGGAATACGTCCTGACGCCCGAATACGCGGAGTATATGCTGTTCCCGCGCCTGATTGCCGTAGCCGAAACGGGCTGGACACCCCAGGCCAGTCGGAATGTTGATGATTTTAAAACGCGGCTCGAAACTCACAAGAAGCGGCTGGACTACCTGAAAGTCAACTATTTCGGTGCTCCCATCAACGGTGATTTTCCGTATCAGATGCCTAAAGAAACAGCGAGTAAGTAAGGCGTTTTTACCGGACTATCCCACAAAAAAGGGGCTGCAATCAAGCGGCCCCTTTTTTGATTTGTATTGGCCATCGGTGCTGATTGATGATGCTATTGAGCAACTAATTAAGGCTAATCTAAATCATGGCCAGGTTTCCAGGCCGGCTGCAATCCGCAACGCCCGCTGAACATCTTCCCAATAAAAGCCGCTTTCATAGCCGGTAGACAGGCGATCACAGATATCCAGAAAGTCGTTGGCCCTATCTAATCGTTGCTGCCCGTCTGATGGCTCACTGTCGTCGGGCGGTATTGAATCGGGGGGTGTTTCCATATCGCTAACTAGCTATGTTTCCAGCGAAAGACGGAATCTATCCCCATATTTCCAACCCCCGTGTTACATGGTTTGATCTCATTTTTACCGTTGAAACTCTAACCCTTGCTGGAGTAGGAGCTTGGCCGGATCGAACACGAGATAAATTACCAAATCTTTCTGCACAAATGCGAGTAGATTCGGTTGCGGGGCGAAAGAGCGACAAATCATGTTGGACGTTATTAATTAACCCCTGGTCAGTCAAGTAGCGTTTACTGTATGGAATGGTCAGGGAAGTATTGTCTGCGTTTGCAGAGTTATACTGGGTATATTGGCCGATATCATACCGTAGAAATTAGCATTGACTTCTACGGGCAGTTTCCCGTTTCTGTCGCTCACGGTATGGCTGATGTCAACGCGGGTAATAACACCGAGCCGGTAACTAACCCCGCTTCGGGCCAGAAAGCTATGCGCCAGCTCGCCCGTCCTGAACAGACCGGTATCTTCCCACTGGCGATTTACTTCTGCAAACCCTTCATAGCTGTTTATTGGAAAATGCCTTGATTCATAATTGGCGAGTGGTTCAAAGGTGTTCGTTGACGGATTGTATTCATCAACGGTCAACTCGATAGACGTGGCCGTATTTTGCGTTCCGAAAAAGAAAGCCTCGTGGTTTCGAAAGCTGCTGGTCGTGTTCCAGCCAACTTTGGGTGAGAACGTAACACTGCCGAACTGGCCCACCTCGTCGGGCGTAGCTTTATACAGGATAAACAAGCCCGATTTTACGGTTCCCTTCGCGTGGAATATATGCAGTTGGGAACCGGCACTCGATAGGAGGTAGCCCGCTTGTTTGGATGAGTATGAATTTCGATTTTCCCCGTTGGTTGCATCCAGTAAACCCGGTAGTTCGGCTACGTAGTGGTTTTCGGGTGGTGGGAAAAGCGGCATTATGGGGTAGTCGCCATACACATAGACACCTTTTGGCCATCGCCGAACCAGTCCTCCGTTCTTCAGTAGCGTATCAAGCACAGAAGCTTTCTTAAGAGTTTGCAACTCCACCGCTATATCCAACGGCGAGGTGTGCGGGTTTTTATCGCTGCCGGTCATGTCCCGAAATAATGCAGGCAGGTCGGCCTGCGTTGCGGGGAAATTTTTCAATGCTTCGTCAAGGGCTTTTCGCGCGTCGGAACGGGTATCGCGTTCAACGAAGGAAAAGTCTCTGATGGCCTTCATCAAGGCTGATTCTGTGTAGGTTGACTCCATGATTACAATTGTTTAGTGATTGGTTGATACTTTCTGGTTCGGCAACGTTTATTGGGTTGATTTGTACAGGCTTTACTTGTTTGCCCATCGTCAATGGTCAAAAAGCAGGCTCCAGAAATAATCCCAGGCTGGTGTTGGGGTCATCAGCCCATAAAAGGCATAGATGCTTACAAACGATACTATACCAATCAGGTAAGGCCGAAACACCTTCGTTTTGAACCACTCAAACACGAGCAGACCAACCAGAATTAGTAAGCCAAGTGCTGGGCCGGGGACCGGAGAATCGGGTAAACGCCCCAGAGCCGGGTTAATGAACGGCAACACGGTAATCACCATATACCGGGCATGAAACGCCGGTTTGTGGCGGTAGTAAATCGCCAGCCCGTAAACCAGTATCAGAAACGAGACATCAGCAAAGGCAAATCCAAAAATGGCAAGATTTTTTTCGCGGAGCTGGCTACTTCTAACCACCAGTATAATTGTAACTACCAGTAAACCCATGAGCCAGTAGGAGGCTTTCCCCAGTCTGCGGTGAAGCGCGAACTGCTTATTCCGAATCAGAATTGGCTGTACAATCAACATCCCAAACCAGGCAAGTATAAGCACGGCGTGGAGATGAAGTAGCGGTTTTATACCGATAAAACGGGGGAACAAGCTAAAATAGGTTTTGTAGAAACCCACAAAAACGATGAGCAGCGCGCCCAAAAATAAATAGCTGACATTTCGATACGATTTTTCCATGATAAGCAGCGGTTTACTGGATTGTCCTGACCTACTGACTGGCTACCGTTTTCTGGGTCGGCAGCGTTTGTAGGTACGCGTAGATGGCATCGCTCTCGCGGTCGGTGAGGTTATGGAAATACTCCCGGCACATCACCGACATTGCGCCACAGTCTTTCTTGGATAGCCCGCCCTCGCCCGTTTGCAGAAAATGCCGGAATGCTTCGGGTTTGTAGGCTGTGGCAATAATTAGCGCGGGGGCGTTCATGCCGTGGTCGTTGCTGCCTTTGAGTTCAGGCCCGCCGTGGCAACCGCTGCACACGGTCATGGTCAGGTACTTGCCCCGGCCCACGAGCGTGGTGTCCTGCCCGTAGTCGGGAATGTGCTGGTGGTCGATGGCTTCGGCCATAATCGGAAATTGCCCGGCTACAATAATGCCCCGCCCAATGGGACCAAAGCTGTTTTCGCCGAGGGTGTCGGAAGTGGGAACGGGTTTCAGGGTGCGGAGGTAGCTAATCATTTTACCCATATCGACGTCGGTCATGGGCGTGTACATACCGGACGCAAACATCCAGGCGTTGTGGCCGTCGCGCTTTATGGCATGGCGCACCAGCCGGGCCAGTTCGGCATCCGAATAGGCCGGGATTTTAGTGGTCAGATTGGCCGAAACAATCCGGGCTACGTTCGGCACGTTCAGAAACTCTTTGCCCTCGTACCGTTCGCCGTGGCAACTTCCGCAGTGATACACACCCACTAATCGTTTGCCCTCGGCTATCGAAGCCGTATCGTGCGGCACGGCAACAGCTACTAACGGTACATCATTATACGTCCGGGTGAGTTTGTACTCGCTGATACCATACACAACGGCAAGGATGACGAGAATGAGGGCGACAAGGCTAATGCCGGTCCATTTCAGGATGGTCAGAAATCGGTTCATACAAAGAAATAGGTGTGGATAATCCGTAATTGGTTAAAAAGCGGAAGGAACAAAAAGCGGTTCATTTAGCTGGTTCGTAGAATACCCCGCCCACATGGACGATTTTCCACTTGCCCGACCCGTCGGACCGCCCCATTTTTTCCAGATAGCGCGTTTCGTGGGCGTATTGTTTCTTGCCGTCGGGGGCTGTTACGGTTTGCTCGAACTGAGCGAAAGCGGCATTACCGTTCACCCGGATGAGGTAATCGGTATTCTGGAAGGTCTCTCCCGTTGATTTGCCCATACTGGCTATCATCGTTTTGATACCCTCTGCCATGTTGGTTTGCGGATTGTTGCTATGAATAACTGTTCCTTTGCCATCCCACAGGCTAATGAGGTTACCGGCTTCGGGTACATTGGCCCAGCAATCGGCCATGCTGGCAGCATCCCGGTTGTTCCATGCGGTGGTTTCCCGCTCCACAACGGCTTTAATCTGGGCCACGTCGCTGGATTGGGCGCGGGTGGTTTGGGTGGTTGCCATGAGCGCACTGGCTAAGAGGGCAAGGGTAAGAAAATGGGTTTTCATGGGAGTGAATGGTTATTGAATGAGCGAACGGATGTTTGTTATCGGCATCAAACGTAGCGCGAGACACAGGGTCGCACAAACGCTGCTGTGTGAAGGGCGGCAACTTTTGAGTGAGCAACCGGAATAGCCGGGTGAGTGAGCGAACGGTAAGAAAGAGACCGAAGAAGGGGCTCCCTCAGAAAAACGACCACTTACTCAAAAGAAAAGGCGCTTTAGCCGGGAGAGCACATGGGTACGTCTGTTTATCAGTACCTTGTCTATTATTTACTGCCGCCATGCGCCCGCTCCTGTTCCTGATGTTGCTACTGAATTGGGCTGTTGCTTTCGGGCAGCAGAAGGTGCTGCTGTTGCCCGGCATACGGCCCAATCCACAAATGGATATTGGGCCTTACTCAGTATTTTACGAAGACCGCTCCGGTGATACGCTGCTACCGGTAGCGATACAGACCAAAGTATTTCGTCCATTTTTGCAACAACCCACCGACAATTATCCTACCCAAAAAGTAGTGGTCAAATGGCTGCGCTTCACGCTGCAAAATAGCAGTCCTACCCATTCCCTGGCGTATTGGCTCCACGTGGGGCGGCATCCTGTCATGTGGCTCTACGCACTCGATGCGCTCAGTCGACCCTCGCTGCTGGCCACTACCGGCGGTAATGTACTGGCCAGGCTGCTGCCCACCAGCGCACCCTACCGAATGGCCGTACCCATTGTGCTCAGGCCCCGGCAACAGCAAACCTATCTGCTTGGGGTGAACACGTTCCAAAGTCGCGACCCGCTACAAACAACGCTTCATACGCCCCTGTCGTACCGGGCTTTTCTGAACGATTTTCACCGGGAACAGCTCCCGGCTTTTACGTTTTATGCCGGTCTGATTGCCTGTCTGGTGTTCATGGGGATGTTTTCACTGGCTCAGTACCTGACCAACCGCGACATCATCTATGCCTGGTACTCGCTCTACGTGCTGGCGACCTGCCTGTATTTTTTTCGGATTGCCGAACTCTATTTTCAACTCGACTGGTGGCTGCCCAATCAGCCTCTCCTGCGGCTGGCTTCACTGCCCCTGTCGGAGTTAGCGATACAGTTTTTCTACCTGTTGTTCTTTGGCACCCTGCTGGAACTGCCGCGCTATCAGCCCCGGCTTTGGCAGGGCTACCGTTACCTGCTGGCGATTGTGGCGTTTTTTTTCGTCGTCACAGTCGGTAGCGTCCTGTTCTGGAATAGCAGCGCACTGCTTCGTGTCCATAGCGGCAAGTGGGCTAACCTAACCATCATGCTATTGCTGGTTAGTTCGCTGCTGCTGGCTGGCCTGGCACTGCGGGGCCGCCATGCGCTCTGGACCTACGCGTTCATTGGTCTGGTATTGCTCATGGCCGGGGCCGCCGGTACGCTGGCTTTGAACCGGATTCGTGTGCCAGGTGTAACACCTGATAGTCTGTTTCTTCAAATGCCGTCGTTGCTGTTCGGGTCTAGTGTATTACTCGAAGTGTTTTGTTTTTCGCTGGCCCTGGGCCGACGAACCCGCCTGATTGAAATAGAAAAAAAGCAGATTCAGCAACAGTACGCCCAGGACCTCGAAACGCAGTTAGCGCAGCGAACTCAGGAAGTTCAGCAACAAAGCCGCCGGTTAGAAGCACAACACATTCAGCAGCTTCAAACTGAGTTTGACCAAAAATTGGCGGACACGGAAATGACCGCCCTGCGGGCCCAGATGAATCCGCACTTCATTTTTAACTGCCTGAACTCCATTAAACTCTACACCCTCCAGAACGATACCGACCGGGCCGCCGATTACCTCACCAAGTTTGCCCAACTGATCCGACTCGTTCTCGAAAACTCCCGCGCCGACCGTATTCCACTCCAGAATGAACTCGAAGCCCTCCAGCTTTACAGCGATCTGGAAGCTATGCGGT
Organism: Spirosoma spitsbergense DSM 19989; assembly: GCF_000374085.1. Classification (GTDB taxonomy): domain Bacteria; phylum Bacteroidota; class Bacteroidia; order Cytophagales; family Spirosomataceae; genus Spirosoma; species Spirosoma spitsbergense. The sequence continues at coordinate 23,626 of NZ_KB893604.1, forward strand.
TTAAACGGAAAGTCAGCATCCGCATCCGTGTCGATCCCGATATTGACCAGCAGGATATCTCGGTGCCGCCGTTATTGCTCCAGCCTTACGTCGAAAACGCGATCTGGCACGGACTGATGCACAAACCAGACGGCGGTACGGTAACCGTTGCCGTCAGTCAGCCAACCGATGCGCTGCTACACGTCGAGATTACCGACGATGGCATTGGCCGCGCCCGAGCTGGTGAACTAAAAAGCAAGTCGGCGGGCAAGACCAAATCCTTCGGGATGCAGGTCACCGCCGACCGGATTCGGATGATTAACGAACTATACAACACCCAAACCCAGGCCCGCATTTTTGATTTGGTCGCCCCCAACGGCGACCCCCTCGGCACGAAAGTCGTGCTGGAGATACCTATTTAATTTTGAATGAGTGAATAGCTGACGCGTCAGCATGCCTGCGCCAGCTATTCACTCATTCAAAATTCATTTATTCACTCATTGAAACCGATGACCGCTATCATCATTGACGACGAACCGGATAATGTGGCCTTGCTGGCTTTGCAACTGGCTCGGCATTGCCCACAGGTGGCCGTGATTGGACAGTTTACCGATAGCCCCTCGGCGTTGGTGGCCCTACGGACGCAGCGGCCTTCGCTGATTTTTTTAGACATCGAGATGCCCATGCTCAACGGGTTTCAGTTGCTCGAACAACTCGGTGAGGTGTCGTTTCAGGTGGTGTTCGTAACGGCCTACAACCAGTATGCCGTGCGGGCGTTTCAGTTTGCCGCGCTGGACTACCTGCTCAAACCCGTTGACACCATTGATTTGGTGAACACCATCCGGCGGGCCGAAACGGTTAGCTTTAGCCCATCAGGGGTGGTAGGAACGGCTCAACTGGATGTCTTAAAATCCTGGTATCCGGCCACCGCGCCGGGTGGAGCACCATCGGCTGTACTACCCGCTAAAATAGCGTTGCCCCACGCTAACGGTCTCACTTTTATAGACATAAACCAGATTCTCTACGCTGAATCAGACAGCAACTACACTAGTTTTGTGCTGGAATCGGGCGAAAAATACCTGGTTTCCAAAACGTTGGGCGATGTCCAGGACATGCTGGAAGTCCGAAACTTCCTGCGCGTTCACCGGCAGTATGTCGTCAATCTGGATCATATTAAACGGCTGGTCAGGGGTGAAGGCACCTACCTCGTGCTCACCAACGGTGTTAGCATTCCCGTATCCCGCCAGCAAAAAGACCGGCTGCTGGAGCGATTCGGGTGGGTGTAGCCTACGCCGGATCGTAATTACGGAAATAATCCGGCTTCAATTAAGTTCAGGCGTTCCAGAATTCGATTGATGTTATTGAGGTCTAATACCTTGATTGTGGCAACCGCAACGTCGGAGCGAGGTTCCAATGCTCCTTCGATAACACCAAAATGCTCCTGCCACAGGTGCTTTCGTGGATGAAAAAGCCGAACGAACGTGTCTTCATCTTCTAAAACGGTACCTATATCCGACCCTTTACTGCCATTACAAAGCGCACAGGAGTAGGCCAGATTTTCGCTTACGGTCTGCCCCCGTGTTTGCGGCCAATAATGTGGTCAATCTGATACCGGATAAATGAATCGCCCTCTGGGCGCCGACAGTATTCACAACGATAATCAGCTCGCTAGGCTACGTCAAGGCGCAGTTTTTCGGGAATATATTTGCTGCTCACGCCTGATGCTTCGCTAAACGGAGCCGCGTCCGGGACTTGGCAAGCCGAACAATGTGTTCGAGAATATAATAATGAGCCAGTTCTTCGCCTTCACGATCATTTAGGCCGTCAGTTTCCTTTTTATCAAGTAATTGCTCCACCCGTTCCTGCAAAGCAACAGGGTTGATGAATTGTGCCATACTGGTAGTTAGACGAGCTGAACCGTACTACTCTCCTGCGCCCGTTGCCAGGCCGCTAATCCTAAAGCAATCCACGCTACACCCCAGAAACCAATCATAGCCGCCGGTCTGGCACCGGTCAGTATGACAAATGGAAACATAAACACAAACGGAAATAACCCTACACTAAGCGGAACGTAGCGTTTCCAGCCGGTCCAGACATTTGCTTTGAGACTGGCGATGCCGACCAGAATCATACCCAGTCCGTTCAGAAATGCGCCCAATGGAGCAAATGGTAGTATAACCCATGTTGCCAGAATATAGGAGATTCCACCCGCCATTGGCACGAACAACAGCGATTGCTTTTTGCCAAACCCCGTTGGATCACCGGCTTGCCAAAGCGAATAAGCGCCAGCGGCCAGCCCTATAGCCGATACGAGCTGAATCCAGTTATTGGCCAAAGCCGCCACCGGATCATCGACCACGAAAAAGAAAGGTGGGGTAAACTGGCCCTTCGGCGATGTATCGATGGCGTTTAAGAACCAGAATGGAAAGCCAAACGCCAGAAAGCCCAAACCGGCAATCAGATAACCCACTGCCGCCCGGCGGAGGTATGTACTCGAAGGATGCATACGTATCTCGTTTTTAGGCAAAATTCAGCAAATCGCAGGGTAGGGGCATAGTAAAAAAACGACAACTTCGGCAATCGTATCAACGGTACGGATACCGGGCGAAGAAATCGCGATGCGCCAATTCTTCGTCAAATAACTGGCTGGGATTGGTACCCGCAAACTGCTGAAAATCTTTTACCAGGTGGTTGGGGTCATAATAGTTGCAGGCGTAGGCTATGTCGATCCACGACCGGACAGGATCAGTTTCACGAATTTGGTAGGCACGCCGGAAACGGGCAATCCGGCTGAACAGTTTGGGACTAACCCCTACCCGTTCGCGAAACTTACGTTCAAACTGCCGTACACTCAGGCAGGCATCGCTGGCCAACTGGTCAAGTTGATGATAGGATGCTGGCAAGAGCATCTGCTGGGCTACCCTATCGATGGGTTGTAGTGACTGGCGACACTGAGCCGCCTTCCGTAGCAAAAAATTCTCAACAAGTCGGATCATAGACCCATAATCGGTTGCTTCGGGTAGTCGTTCATATACCTCCTTTACTTCTTTACCCGTTATCGCTTCCAGATCAGCAGAGCCATCGGTCAGCAAATTCATGGGTATGCCCAGCAGTCGAAACAGACTACCCGGCTGGAAACTAACTTTCAGCATCAGGTAATTTGGGTTGATGGTTATATTCATCCGGGTTAGGGGCTGGCCTACTATAATACCCGACGTTACCCGCTCAGGAGTCTCGTTACCTACTTTAACGCTGTGGGTAAGATCGTACGGGTAGAAATACAGGCACTGCTCCGTGCTGGGCGGGTAGGGTTTCTGCGGGAGTTGTTTACGGGGTGTTCTGGGGTCAAGCTGGATGTGGATGATGTGATAATACCGCACAAACGATTGCAGGGCCGGATGAGTAGCATATTGGCGGGAGAAGACCATGTTGTGGGTAGATTAAACCATTGGGTAAAAGACTGGCGGTTTTACGTCCGTATGGGTTCACAACCCTGTTGTCTTTTTCATGCCCAATATATTCAAAATTAGCCATTTTTAGCGAATGGCTTGGCGGCTTCCCATTGTTTCGGGGTAGATAGGCAGAAGCTCATTCTACTCACGCTAATTTCCGTTTTGGACATCATCATTACGAATACCACGTTTGTTCTTTTTAATTGATTCCCTGAGTTTACCGAATTTGTAGTTCAGGCTAATAGTGAATGACCGGAAGTAATCCCAACGGAAATTTGTCTGCTGGAAATCAGGTCCGAACGTAGTCGAAAGGTTTTCTCTGTAGGTGCGGAACGGGTTGTTGATCGAAGCCGCTATAGATAATTTGTCCTTTATCAGGTCTTTGTTGACGCTAAATGAAGAGCTGATCAGGCTATTTGTCTTTCCCTGTAAGTTAACACCCCGGCCATTTAGTTGCAGATTGGCCGTCAGCCGCCAGTCTTTTGGCAGTCTGTAATTAGTAGATACAGCCACATTGTGCATTAACCCTTCATTCTTAATCAACACGCCATTCACTAAACCCTGCACCATGCCATAAGAGGCCCGGCTGTTTACAGATACAGTCCACTGTTTGGTAACCGGATAATTTAAGTTCACGTACACGCTGGGGAGCTTGGCTGTGCCGGTGTTTCCATAGGAAGTCCGCGTAATGTTGGTAGTGGAATCATAAACTGAAACTTGGAAAACCAGGTCACGGAAAAATGTAAATCCAAGGCCCACATTTAGTTGGGCTTTTCCGGCTCCGCTGAAGCTTAGCTGGAGGTCATTGACAAGAGCAGGCCGAAGGTCAGGATTACCGGTTCGCTCGAAATTCGGATTGGAGCGGTCTACAAAGGGATTTAACTGATAGATTCCCGGCCGTTGAATCCGTTGCGTATACCCCAGGGTAAGACCGCTGTTATTCTTAAATTTTCGATTGACCGACACCGAAGGGATCAGGTTAACGTACGTCCGTTTCACTTTAGAGCCGACCGAAATAAAGTCGGCATTGATAACGGTTTTCTCTATACGTAGTCCTGCTTTTATACCCCAGCCTTTCAACGAATACTGATAGGTCGTATACCCACCAAAAACATTCTGCGTATTCATGAATCGGTTACTGATTGTTGGTTGAATCACGTACTGGCGGGTCAAGGAATCTGCTTGAGCATATTGGAAATCGCTTTGATTATCCCGTAAAATTCCTTTTAAACCCGCTTCGAACTGGTGTTTCTTCATGGGATGAACATAGTCTACCTGAAAGGTCTGTTCCGCAAAACGCTGGTCATTTACCTGCCGATAGTCGGGTAGAGTATAATTCACCCGGTTGGTAATACTCAACGCACTGTTCTCCTGGTTTCCATACGATAGATACCGATACGAGAAGGTCAGCAACCGGTTTTTATCCGCCCGAAAACCGTGTTGGTAATTGACGGATGCATCGACGCCCGTTCCGTTTCCTCTACGATTGTTTTCCAGCGTATACGCTTGCAAACGAACGTCTGAACTGAGCAGGGTACTAGTTTGTAGCGAGTTGCCCGTTAACTTGTTGCCATTCAGGTTAAATTGGGCAGCGATCAGGTTCAGCGTATCGATTTCATAACTCAGCTCAAAGCCCAGGTACGCCGTTCGATTCGTTGATCCTGTGGTGCCTTCCTGCAAAAGCGTAGTTGGTTGCCCGCCTGTAGTCATTCGCTGAACACCACCCCGGATGGGGAGATTATTTTGCCGATTGGCTCCGCCAAAGGCTGAGATACCGAATTTGCCCAGCTTAGCCGACATCGACCCGCCCAAACCCGGCCCACCAGAAGGGAACCGTTCACTGATATTGACAGAACCGTTGTAGCCATTGTCCAGCTTTTTGGTGGTGATAATATTAATTATTCCCGCCAATCCTTCGGCATCGTATTTGGCCGGGGGCGACGTAATGACTTCGATGCGCTCGATGGAGGAAGCAGGCATACTCCTCAGAATATCCTTATAGTTTCGCTCCATCATACTCGAGGGTTTCCCATTGATGAGAATCTTAAAATCACTGTTCCCTTTCATCAGGATGTTATTATCCGCATCCAGCGAAAGCAGCGGTACCTTTCGCATCATCTCCAATACATTAACTACTTTACTTTCAGGATCTGCCTGAGTGTCGTAGGTAATCCGGTCTATTTCCTGCTTTACAATCTGTTTCGCGGCCGTTACGACCACTTCTTTTAAACCCACGATGTCAGGGCTTAGTGGAACGTTACCTAATTCCCTTATTTTTTGACCGGAATCCGACAACTCAACCGAAATCCATTTACTTCTGTAGCCCACCGCCACTATTGCCAGCGAATAGCTGCCTGCATCCAACTCCGCGAATGAAAAGGAACCATCCTCTTTGGAATAATCTGCTTTCAGAACGGTAGTTGAGTCCTTCATCAGACTAACCGTTATGAATGTCAATGCATTATGGCTTGCCGAATCCGAAATGGTCCCCCGAATTGAATAGTCTGCTGCTTGTTTTTGGGCAATACTCTGGTGTACGCCCAGCAGGAGTATCCCGATTAAAAACAGGTTTATAATTTTCCTCATTATAACGTATCAATGGTTAGTCAATATTTAGGCGGCTATACAGCCGAAGTGATAAAGTTGACGCACTCTAGGATCATTTTTCTCCAGTTTAGTGCCTTTGGGTAAGATAGAAAAAAAACGATCTAGTAGTAAACGATTGTGGTAGAGCGTCTTAATAGTGGCCATCGAGAAGGGTTGTTGACCAACGCCCTGCTCAACTTTAGCCACGTTAACCGCGCTCAGGGCTGCATTAAAATGGTAATCAAGTTTGTTGACCGAACGAGCCTGACAATCAGAAA
>NZ_KB893605.1 GCF_000374085.1 Spirosoma spitsbergense DSM 19989
GTTTTGTTCGGTCTGCCGGGTCTGCACCAGGTGGCCATCCATTTCCCCTTCCAAGGCCGATTCCAGGAAGTGCTTGAGTAAGGGAGCGAACAGGCCGTTTTGGCCTGTCAGGGGTTTGCCTTCGTAGAGGCCTTTGATGGCCGCCTGCTTGAAGGACTCGAAATCGAAGTCGTTAGTTGTATCCGTCATGATTGTGAAAATAAGGATTTTTCTTTTTCCCTTCTATTCACCCTCAGCCTTGACACAGTTCAGCGAGCAGTCTCAATCTGTTATCTCTCCGCGCCAAATGGTTCCTCTTCCAAGTTTGTCAAAGTCTCCTCCTTCATTCATTAACACATCTCCGACTCTTAATAAGCATTTTTCGACTTGGCCTTTGGGTATCGTAATGTACGTAATTTCAGAAAGGTCTAAATAGCCATCTTGTACGTTTGCTACTCTCAAATAGGGCAGTGTAACGGTATCAGGCCCTTCATATTTTTTACCCAGCGTAACGCCGGATGATATAGTAGCTAATTCTCCCAATTTCACTACCTCCCACTCCCTCGGAATCATGCCCAGCGGGGACTCCTGATACAAGTCCGGGGCGTCTTCGTAGCGGGGGCGGAGCTGGCCGGTGCTGACATCGATGCCACGGGTGAATAGATCCTGCAACATACCCTGCTTCACGGCCTGATACTTGGCAATGATGGCCTCCGTCTTTTCAATCTGCCCGTCAATCGTTGAGAGGATACGGGCTATTTTGCGCTGGATGGGGAGAGGGGGAAATGGCAGAGAAATTCGGCTGAATTGACTTTTATTAACTATTGGAATGGCTGTGGCTCCATGCAAAGCATAAAGCTTATGAATGTTGTATTTTAGGTTGTAGAAAGTAAATACCGAGTTGAACTCTTCGTCACAGATTAGAGCGTTAATCTGCTGATTAGTAATCCCCGTATGTTTCACGATAGCCATTTTTCCAATAGTACTACCTATACAAGTAACCATGATTGTATTAGGAAATACTGTCCTGTTAAAGACCACACTTTTGGGAGCAACCGTTCTTTCTGTAGAACTACAATAAATTTTATCGCCAAAATCAGAAGGAGAATAAAATGGCACTTGACCTCCCCATCCATCCATATTATTTGTAGCAGGCGTATATCCTGTAATAACTCTCCCTAACTGTTCTATTGAATATACTTTCCACTCACTCATAGCCCAACTCCATCAAAAACTGGTTCAACACTTGATTTTCGGCTTCGCGTTCGGTCAACAGGCTTTTCAGCGTGACGCTGTATTTACCGTACAGGTTCTCCACGGCGGCTACAAAACTCTGGCGGTACTGCTTCAGATACCCGTCGATGGTGCCATACAGGGTACGTTCCCAGCGGGCCAGAATCAGTTGTTCGGCTTCGGCGGGGGTAATACTGAGCCGGGCGGCATCCACCAGTTCGGCAGTGCGCTTCTCCATCGCCCTGGCTTCAAACTTCAGGTCTTTCAATTCCTTCACCAGCTTATCATGACGGGCAACGCGCTCAGCCGCCACGCGGTGGGCGGGTTCCATCACCAGCACATCGTCGTCGGTGTCAAATAAGGTCGTGGGTTGTTTGGCCCGTTTGCCGGTTTTGGTTTCGGCTTTCAGTTGTTTCAGGGCTTCTTTAGAGAGAACACCGCTGTCGCTTTCGTCGGGGTCGTAGTCCTCACCTTCCGCTTCCTCAAACAACGCCTGCAACTCCGCCATACGAGCCTGATTCTGTTCGTTTTTGTCGAGCAGGTCGCCAAACTGCGAGCGCAGGATTTCTTCGTCGGGGATCAGGGCAGCACCCCAACCACTGGCCGCTACGGATTTCAGGTCGCTCAGGATGGTTTCGTTGTTCCAGAACGCGGCAAACGCCCCCCGGATCTTGAACGAGTCCAGCATACCAAAGGGCTGCAGGGTATCGGTAATGTCGGGCAGCAAGCGCCGGTACAGGTCAAACACCGCCCGTTGGCTGTTGATGGCTTTGATGGCGGGCAGGTGGTGCTGCCACCACGCCTGTAGGGCCGCGTGATAGGCCGCGTGGGTTTGCAGTACACCGGGGCTGGTTTCGATCAGGTCTTTGATCTGCTCCTTCGCGGCAACCCGGTCGGTGAATTGTCCATAACCGGGTTTGTCGTCCGTAAACAGCCGCTCCCGGCAACCAGCGTAGGTGCTGAAAAACGGCTGTAGTGCTTCCACTTCTGGCAGGGGAATGCCCCCGTTGAGGTGCGCTTTCACGTCCTGCGGTTCGGGCGCCGGGGCATTGTCGACGTACCGGCGGATGTTGAGGTTATAGTCCTCAGCGGCCAGTTCGCTGAGCGGCACCCGGCGGGAATACTTCGGCGCTTCGAGCTGGTTGCGGTACACGTTGGCAATCTTCTCGATGTCTTCCGGGCGCAGCTTGTTCTGGTTCTTCCCTTCCCGGTACTCGCGGTCGGCGTTGATAAACAGCACATCGGTACGGTCAGCCGCGCCCTGTTTGTTGATCACCAGCACACTGGCCGGAATACCCGTTCCGTAAAACAACCCCGCAGGCAGGCCGATAACGGCTTCGAGCAGGCAGTTACCGGTACTCAGCATCCACTCGCGGGCCATCTTCTCGGCTCCCCCGCGAAACAGTACCCCGTGCGGCATAATCACGGCCATCTTCCCGTCCGACTTCAGCACGCTGATCATGTGCTGCACAAACATGAAATCGCCCTTCTTCCCCGATTCGGGCATGAACACCTGAAAGCGGTCCTTATGCTCCATGCCGTTGGTGCTGTAGTTCTGCGAAAACGGCGGATTGGCAATCACCCGGTCGAAGCGTTTCAGTTCACCATCCGCCCCCAGGTGCAACGGCGACTTGATGGTATCTTCATTCCGAATGTCGGCGGTATAGATGCCGTGCAACAGCATATTCATCCGGCACAAGGACCAGGTCGTACCGTTGCTCTCCTGCCCGTACAGGGCCAGATTCCGCGTGTTCCCACCCGACTGCGCCACGTAACTCTGCGACTGAATCAGCATACCACCCGAACCCACCGTGGGGTCGTAGATGGCCATTCCCTCCTGCGGTTCGATCAGGTTGGTGAGCAGGTTTACCACTTCGGCGGGGGTGTAGAACTCGCCCCCTTTCTTCCCGGCACTATCGGCAAAGTACTTGATGAGGTATTCATAAGCCGCCCCCATCAGGTCCGGGAATTCAAAATCCTCATCGCGTAGCGGAATGTGTTCAAAGTGCTCGATAAACTCCACCAGTTTAGCATCTTCGAGGGCTTTCTGCCCCACCTTCTTGTTGTAGTTGATGCTTTTCAGTACATCCTGCAGCGTGTTGGGGTTAGCTTCTTCCAATTCGGCCAACGCCTTGTTCAGCATCGACCCTACGTCCTTCTTCAGGTGCCGGATGTTCTCCCAGCGGGCGCGTTCGGGCACGTAAAAATCGTATTTGGACGGCGTTTCCAGCTGGATCTGTACCAGATCGTCCGGCAAGCCTTTGGCACGGTACTCCTGTTCCAGCCGGGTACGGTCGGAATGGAATTTATCACTGAGCCGCTTCAGGAAGAGCACCCCGAAAATATGTTCTTTAAACTCCGACGCGTCCATGTTGCCCCGCAGAATATCGCAGGCTTTCAGCAGCAGTTGTTCGAGTTTGGAGAGGGAGAGTTTTTGGGTCATGGGGTAGCGTGGGTGAAAAACGGGTAGTTAGCTGACAATGAGTAACTGACCCGTTTATGAGATTATACGGGTTTAAAAAAGGAAAGCAATATAAGGAGAGGAGAGCAACCGGCGGGCGGAGGACGATAAAATGTTGTTAGCAGTCGGTTGGAAACGTACGTTTCGGGTGGTACTGGGAGTACTTGGAAAACCACCCCCAACCCCCTCCTAAAACAGGAGGAGGCTACCCAGCGGGCTCTTCCTTTTAGCCCCCTCCTGTTTTAGGAGGGGGTTGGGGGTGGTAATAACAAGCCCCCTTACTTTCCGATACAGAACTTACTAAATATCGACTCCAGCAAGTCATCCGTTGTAATCTGTCCCGTCAACTCACCCAAATGCTGCAACGCTACCCGTAAATCCATCGCCAGCCAGTCGGGGGTGACGCCCGAGTCGAGGCCGTTGATGGCGCGGGCCAGGGCTTCATCAGTACCGGTGAGGTGGTTGTAATGGCGGGCATTGGTCACTACGGCACTACCCGTCTGTACGGCAGCATCGGTACGAACGCGGGACGAGAGCGCAGTTTTCAATTCCTCCAGATGGGTTTGCTTAGCCGCCGAAATCCAGACAACTTTTTCACCCAGTATGTCCTCCAGTGCCTGACGGGTGTTGTCGGTAATTGCATCCAGTTTATTACCCACCAGCAGATATGGTTTACCGGATGCGCGCACCACATCGACAGCCAGTTGTAGTTCATCGGGCTGGACATTCTTGCCATCGAACAGGTAAACGACCAGGGAGGCATCGCGCATTTTCTGCTGCGTTCGCTCGATGCCGATGGCCTCAATATGGTCGGTGGCCTCCCGTAATCCGGCGGTATCGATGAGCCGGAAGCGGATACCGTCCAGAAACAGTTCGTCTTCAATCACATCGCGGGTGGTGCCGGGAATATCGGACACGATGGCTTTTTCTTCATTCAGCAGGGCATTCAGCAGGGTCGATTTACCGGCGTTGGGCTTACCGACAATCACCGTCGGAACGCCGTTTTTGATGGCGTTGCCGGTCGAGAAGGAGTCGATTAGGGGATGCAGTATCCGCCGAATATCAAGCATCAGTTGCCGGAGCCGATCGCGGTGGGCAAACTCCACGTCTTCCTCCCCAAAATCAAGTTCTAATTCAACCAACGCCACAAAATCAATGAGTTGCTGACGAAGCTCTTTCAGTTGCCGGGAGAAACCACCCCGCAACTGAGTCAGGGCCGCCCGATGGCTGGCGTCTGAGTCGGATGCAATCAGGTCAGCAACGGCTTCGGCTTGTACCAGATCGAACTGGCCGTTCAGGAAAGCCCGCTGCGTGAACTCGCCCGGCAGAGCCAGCCGCACACCCTCCTGCATCAACCGGCGCAGAATCTGCTGGATAATAAACTCCGACCCGTGGCAGGAAATTTCGACAACATCCTCTTTGGTGAACGACTTCGGTGCCCGAAAAACCGTGATCAGCACTTCGTCGATGATGCTGTTATCCTGGTTACGAAGGGTGCCAAAATGGGCCGTGTGGCTATCCTGACGGGTAAGATTTTTCCCTTTGAAAAAACGCTGCGTCCGGTCGATAGCACCGTCGCCCGATACGCGGATAACGGCAATGGCACCAATGCCCGGTGCGGTGGCTAATGCAGCAATGGGTTCTGAATGAAGCAAAATTTTGGTGTTTAGTTTGCGGTAGCCCCGCAAGACCAGATTTACTGATTTGAACGAAATAAACGTTGAAGTAATGATGAACCCACCACCCCCAACCCCCTCCTAAAACAGGAGGGGGCTTTAGAAAGGGAACCCCGCTGGGGAGCCCCCTCCTGTTTTAGGAGGGGGTTGGGGGTGGTAATCGGCCCGGCAGGAACCTCAATTAAAACCAGGAAAAATAGGCAGCCGACTGATCAGACCCGCCAATCGCTTTTCGACCGGCACTTTAGGAATGCCCAGCCAATCGGCGTATTCGTCGCCCAGGAAGAAACGCATTTCACCAGCCGCGAGGTTCCGGGCTGTTTCGGGTATGGCCACACCACGCCCGGCCTGTACGGATACGTCGCCGATGGCATTCAGCAGCGACCGCGTTAGTCCGATACCCGCTTCGGACGTAGCAAACTGACGCCGGGCAATGGCCTTGTTCAACGTGTACGCTTCCCGCATATTCTGGGGGAGCAACGCATCGGCCACGCCAATCAGCGAGTTGATTACACCCGTAAGGTGCAGGTAATCCTCTTCCTCTTTTTCCGTCAGCGATACGTCCGCTTTCCGAAGCCCCAGCAGCACAATGTAGGAGAAGGCGATGTTCGTTCCGGCCATATCTTCCTGATTGACGGGGTGACCCCATGCATCATTCCATCTACCCGAATGCAGGGAAAACCAACGCGCACCGGCGTGAATCAGCCTGATTTTCAGGGTTCGCGCGATGGCGGTACCCGTGCCGGTACGCCACTCTTTGGGATTATGAACGGCAAACACCCACTCGCCCGTTTCCTGTAACCGGCGGGCCGTGTCATTTTTGATACGTTCGGTTATCCACAGTACCTGCGCTCCGTTGGCGCCCAGATACGTATAAGGCAGGGAGAACAAACCCAGCGTCAGACCAATTTTCTGAGCGTTCTTTTTGAAAAATTCCATCCCCCGCTGCATCCTGTCGGCTTCGGCCCAGGCTGGCATACTGGCGTATTGAACAAAAAAATCCTGCACGGCCGGGTGCTGTTCTGCGGCCTTAAAATCAGCCGTATCGGCCAGCCAGCGCATCAGCAAGCGTAATCCGGTGGGGCCATCGGCATCAACGACCGCCGTAATGACGGCGTCGGCGGGTGCATCGCCCTGCTGGCGATACGATTCCAGGAGGGTATCTGAAAATAGACGAGTAGGTTTGACTAAGACGGGCATCGAACGGTTGGAGTTGTACCTGATAACGATGCGTTGAAACGATTGGTTTACCCGGCAATCAGCCCTTATAGCCGAATTTGCAACCCATCGTAGCCCAGCCGGATGTGGGCCGGTAATTCTTTTTCAACATCGCGGTGCAACCCGAGCTTGTGGCTGATGTGAATGAAATATGTTTGGCGGGCACCCACCCGATTAGCGAGTGCTATGGCCTGGTCGAGGGTGAAGTGGGACGGATGATCATTCCGTTGCAGCGCATCCAGCACCAGAACTTCGGTACCCTGTACTTTTTCCAGTTCTTCGTCGGAAATATAATTGAGGTCAGTGAGGTACGTGAAATTACCAATCCGGTAGCCATAAACGGGGAGTTTATGGTGCATTACCTCAATGGGTATTACCCGAACACCCAGTACATCAACTGGTTCGTTATTGATTTCGTGTACCTGTATGTTGGGGATGCCCGGATACTTCTGGTCAGCAAAAATATAGGCAAATTCACGCTTCAACTGAGCCAGAACCGTTGGCCGCCCGTATACAGGCATGTCCCTTCCCGACAGGAAATTGTAGGCTCTTACTTCATCAAGCCCCGCCGTGTGATCTTTATGTTCGTGGGTAAAAAAGACGGCATCGAGTTGCCGAAGGTTGAGCCGGAGTACCTGCTGCCGAAAGTCAGGGCCGGTATCGATGATAAAACTCCTGCCATCTACGGCAATATGAGCCGATGTCCGAAGTCGCTTATCCCGAAAATCAACGGACTGGCATACCTCGCAGGTACACCCGATCAGCGGCACACCAGACGATGTACCTGTACCCAGGAGAGTGATAAGCATGAAGTGGTAGTAGTTAGGAGTTAGGAGCGAGTACGTAAGAGCGATGCGCCAGCAACTCCTGCGTACTCGCTCCTAACTCCTAACTACTTTAATTATCGGTCAACTGGTTAACAACTTCAACCAGGCGGTCAAAATTGAGTGGCTTTACGAGTACATCGTTAAAACCGGCGGTTTTAAACTCTTCTTCGGTGTAATTCTTGGCGTTGCCGGTAATGGCCACAATGGGTACGTTGGCTTTCTCGGCATCTGACAAAGCCCGAACGCGTCGAACGCACTCCATGCCATCCATCAACGGCATGTTGATATCTAACAACAGAATGTTAAAGTCTTCTTTTTCAAGAATTTGCAAGACTTGTTCGCCATTTTTGACGGCGGTAATCTCATAATTCTGAAACTCAAGAATTTTGCGGGCCAGATTCTGGATAACGGAGCTATCTTCGGCAATCAAGACTCGTTTGAAGGATGTCATATAACTAGTGGTATCAGTTGCAATTTAAGGTGGTGAAATTAAAGCGTTAAATTGGCAAACGCAAAACGGGATAAACCTTCACTGGCGTAATATAGTCCCTTTTCACCCGTGTTTAGGGATAGATTACCAGGAAAGGTGAAAATAAGTGTGTTTAAAAAAGCACTTATCTCCTGCCATCTGCCTGTTCGTTCAATTCTCTTTTCATAACGATAAACTCCAGCTTCTGTTTAGGCAATCCAAAACGGGGGTCGTCAGGAAACGGTTTTTTTTCGCCGGTGGCCCTAAATCCACGTCGTTCATACCAGGCAATCAGTTCGTGCCGGGCCGTAATAACGGTAATCGTAATGGTCTGGCATTGTTGCTCCTGCGCCAGTTTTTCGGCGGCTGTCAATAACTTTTTCCCAATGCCTGCGGTCTGCGCTTCGGGCAACACGGTGAGCATACCGAGGTATAATTCCGTTCCTTTCTTTTCCAGCGCAACGCAACCCACTAAATGGCCCGCATCCTCATATTTCAGAATCGTTTCGGTGGGGTTTTGCAGCATAGCCTTCAGTCCGGTCTCATCGGTTCGGATACCATCCAGCAAGTCGGCTTCGGTGGTCCAGCCTTTTCGGGAGCTTTCGCCCCGGTAAGCTCCATTTACCAGGGCGCCTAGTGCTGGGATGTCCGCTTCAGAAGCGATTGAAATGACTGTGCTCATGTACTTATTTGCTTACCTCCCGAAAATCCAGTTGCTGAATGAGTGCTGGGTTTTCGGGGGTCAGGGTAAAAAAAACATCGATGTTAGCCTTCTCTCCTTCCATCAGAAAATGCCCCCGCAACTGATTTTCCGGGATAAGTTCGCCGACTTTCCGGATAGTTCCGGCTTTAGCGTACAACGCCTGAACCGCTTTCCGGCGAAAGTCGAGGGATTTATCAGGAAAGAAATTCTCCGCGAAAATACCGCTTTGTTCCGCGTTTTTCCAGTCGGGCAGTAGTTTCAGGAGTTCCGCTTTTCGCTGGGCCAGTATGGGTGATACCGGCAATTGACGGGGCTGGAGTTTCCCAATGGCCACCAGTGTATCCAGCACCGCCGAGTTCACCGACCCCATCCCGGCGTAGGTCAGGTTGGCATAAGAAATAACACCAATACCGTACTCGGGTAAAATCCGCCATTGACTCCCGAAACCGGGTAAACCGCCACTATGCCCTACGCTAACGATACCAGCACAATTCTGACTCCAGCCCAGTCCGTAGCCGTAGCCGCTGGCCGTCGGGCAAATCTGCCCTGCCGGGTTTTTCGACTGGGCAAACAAACCCGAAAACGTCCAGGGCTGCGCCATTTCACGAATGGAGCTTCGTTTGATGGGCCCGTTATCCGCGTCATCTCGCGGGGGCCAGGCCGCTTCGTGCAGCGCGACATACTTACTGAAATCCTCAATGGACGTAATCAGGCCGCCCATTGCCCCGTAAGATCCATCGTGCAGCAGCGGTTCTTCTACCCAGGTATCATCCAGCCAGCGGTAGCCGAGAGCCAGTTTCTCCAACGGCACCTGCGTATATTCCCACTTCGTATCGTTCATACCCAGCGGTTTCAGGATGGTTTCGGTAATGTACTGCTGATACGGTTTGCCCGACACCACCGTGATGATATGACCGAGCATGGCAAAAGCGAGATTGCTGTATTCGTAGGCGAACGAGGGAACATTGGCGTTTGAAATACCACCCTTGATGAGGTTGATTAAATCAGCATCCGAATCGGCCAGTTGCCGGTCGCCCCAGGGGTTGTCTTCGGGAAAGCCAGCGGAGTGCGTCATCAGGTTACGCACAGTGATTCGGGGCGCATCTGCCGCGAGGTATTTATGCGATTTCAGTTCGGGAATGTAGGTTTCGGCAGGGTCATTGAGCCGTAGTTTGCCCGCATCCCGGAGTTTCAGAATCGCCATCGCCGTGATGCTTTTCGACATGGACGCAATCCGAAACAGGGACTTCGCAGTAGCAGGAGTCTTTTTAGCCACATCAGTGTACCCAAACCCGCCCGAGTACACCAGTTTCCCGTCCACCACGATACCAAAGGCCGTACCGGGATAATGGTATTTTTCGGCCCGTTCCCGATACAGTTTCTCAACGATAGGAAAAGCAGCTTCCAGTTTTTTCAGCCGGTCGGCATCCGTAAAAACGGGAGGCTGGTAATTTGTTACGTGCGGCACGGTACGAACGGCTGACGTTTGGGCACAGGCCGATGACGCTACCAAAAGAAAAAGAGAGAGGTAAGTGTACTTCATGGTTTCAGGTTGTTAGAAAGCGCAAAGCTGTTTGAAATTCTTCAAAATATAATGCGGGTTTTGTCTTTCAATGTTTGTCATTCCGCCGACAGGAGGAATCTCAATTCCACCAACTTGAGATTCCTCCTGTCGGCGGAATGACAAAAAAGATTTACGTAATCTCCAGCACCAGCACACCCAATGGCGGCAATTCGACGGGTACAATACGGTTACCAGTCCGTTTAGTTTTCGTGCGAAAAATATCCGTAAACGAATAGGTTTTAGTAGCTGACAGTTTCATTTTCTGCCAGGCTTCGTCGGATATTTTCACCGATGTCCTGACAGACTTCTGCTTATCAAAATTGCAGACAATCAATAGTTTTTGCTTATCCGAGTAACGCAGGTAACTGAATACCCGCGTCTGATTGTAGTCTTTACTGGCTGTATTGGCCTCCTGCAAATCATAAAAGCCGCCCGTTCGGATGGCATCGCTAGAGCCAACGAGTTGGTTAAGCTGTTGATAAAACTGCCGTATTTTTTTCTGATTATCGGTCAGTTTCCCCCCATCGAATCGTCCCTGATTTATCCAGGCCTGGTATTCGGGTACACCCCAGTAATCAAAAATGGTGGTACGCCCATCGTTCCCCTGAAAGCCCTCGGCCTTCGTAGGGTTCACGCCCAGCTCCTGACCAAAGTACAGCATCATCGGCCCCGTATGCAGCGTTGCAGCCAGCGTCATGGCCGGTACTGCCACCCAGGGGTCGTTGGCGAAGAATCGGGAGGCAATGCGCTGCTCGTCATGATTTTCCAGAAATCGCAGCATGTGTTCCGAAATGTCGCCGGACTCGTTTTTCCAGACATTTGTAATATCGGCGGTTGTCCCTTTCCCTTCCATGAGTCGCCGGAGGGCGTCGTACAGCCCTACCTTGTCGTAGAGGTAATCGAATTTGCCGGTCTGGATATAGGCTTTGTACTGTTTCGGATTATAAATTTCGGCAATGAATATCACCGATGGTTTTGCTTCTTTCACCTGCGGAATGGCCCATTCCCAAAATTCCACCGGTACCATCTCGGCCATGTCGCAGCGGAAACCGTCCACCCCTTTTTTGGCCCAGAACAGCAGGATATCCCGCATTCTCCGCCAGGTAGACGGAATGGGATCGAAGTACTGCCGCCGGTTGTTCTGGTAATCGATCCCGTAGTTGAGTTTCACCGTTTCGTACCAGTCATCAACACTTGGCTGGGCCTTGAATACGTCGTTCCCAGTCGCTTTGGCCGGGTTCTCGACGTAGGGCTCTATCGGTACATCAGGAGGCAGCGAAACACCGTCGGGCACCTGAAATGGCTCGTTCGGAAGATAGTAAAAGTTGTTTTGCGGATTGAAGGTTGTGGTCTTATCGTCATGCTGTCCCATATCGACCACCCCGGCGGGTTTGGCATCGGAATGATACTCGCGGGCAAGGTGGTTCGGGATAAAATCAATGATGACCTTCAGCCCATTGGCGTGGGTACGTTTCAGCAGGGCGTCAAATTCCTGCATCCGGTTGTTGACATCAACAGCCAGGTCCGGGTCGACATCGTAATAATCCTTGATGGCGTACGGCGACCCGGCCCGGCCCTTCACCACCATCGGATTATCTTTTCGGATGCCGTTGGCCGAGTAATCGGTCATGAGGGCATGTTCCAGAATGCCCGTGTACCAGACGTGCGAAATCCCGAACTTCTTTAACGCCAGTAAGGCTTTGTCCGTAATATCGTTAAACTTCCCGACGCCATTTTCGTCGCGGGTACCCCAGGATTTATTGGTGCTGTTCTGATTCCCGAACAGACGCGTAAAAACCTGATAGATAACGAGCTTATCCGTCCGCGTAGCGGCTGGATTCAGGAGCGAACCGGCGGCTTTTACAACGTCATGGCTGAGCACAGTTGCCGCAAACAGACCGGTGGAGAACGTACGGCGGGATAGTTTATGAAATGCGGGATTGTCGTTTGTCATAGGTTCAGCAAAAGTAATTTATAATTCACCTCAACCCCTCCCCGGTAGGGAGGGGTTGGGGTGGGGCGGAACGTTACTTCATCGCCTTAATCCACTCCTGTAACAACGCCAGACTTTCCGTTTGCACCGTTTTCCGGCCCAGTTCAGGCATCATTTCGCCGGGGTCCGTCGACTGCAGCCGATAAATCAGAATGGATTCGTCGGGTTTGCCGGGTACAACATCGAACGAATGTCCGCCCGAACCGCGTCCGGCGGCCACGGGCGTTTTTAGAATGCCCAGCGCAGTGAGGTCCGTTTCGGAAGCACGGAGGTTCAGCCCTGAGGTCATGGCGGGGCCTTTTGGATTGTGGCAGTGGGCGCAGTTGATGTCGAGCCAGATGCGCGCCCGGTCGTTGAGTGAACCCGTTTCGGGATTGTTCCAGACGGGTGCTTTGGGGCAGTCGGCTAACGGGGGCATACCGGCTAGCATACGCTCCTGTTTCCAGTACGTTAGCTGATTTTCGGGCGTAGCTTTCGCCGTCCCGCCGTAGGTAAGGTTGCCGTTCAGTTGCCGTACCGAGGGACCGATGGGTGTCATCACTTCATTGCGGTTATGGCATCCTTTGCACTGATTCAGATTCGGGATAACGTAATTCTGCTGATGAATTTGCCCTTTGTTATCAACGAATTGAACCGGCTTGGTATCGCCCGCTACTTCCAGCATCGCATCGGTCTGTTCGTCATTCCAGACGTAGTCGAAGGCTTTCCAGCCTGCCGGCTGATGGAGCAGCAACCGGGTTTCCACCAACCGTCGCCCTTTGGCCGGGTCGCGAAAATCGTTGGGGAAGTAGAACGTTTTGATGAGCGTAGTACCCACCGGGAAATCCAGTACCGCCGAATCGTTGTAGGCAACGGGTTGCCCATCGGGCAGTTTGACAAAGCGAAGTTTTTCGGCATAATCCGAAAATAGGGGCGTATTCAGCGCATAGGGCACTACCCCGGCCACGGGTTTCTGCAGAGCGGGATTACCGGCAAAAAAACCATAGTCCGAGAGTTTATTGGGCACGGCATCCGTCCGCCAACTGGCTAACGTAAGCCAGACGACAGTAGCCATCAAACCATAAAAGACAGCCTTACGCATACCTATCTTACCGGCCATTACCAACGGTTATTTTTACGGGTTCTAATTGACAATCAAAGGGGGCGGCATCGCGCGAAACATTTTTGAAACCCTGCGCGGCATCGAGGTTGGCGATACTTTGATTTTTGTTGTTACGGATACAAATACGTTTATCGGCTGGCATATTCCCGTTCTTATCCAGCGTGGCCGGGTCGGCAATACCATCGTACAGAATGTGCGGAATATCCTGATTGAACTTCAGCACCGAGTGAAACATTTTGCCGAAACGTCCCCGCGTGGTGGGTGGCCCGGCCTTGCGTTCGTACACGTTGTCGTGAATGGAAATGCCGGTCGAGAAAGGATAATAGCCCTTATCGGTGATGGGGCGTTCGGTGAGCAGGTAGCTGATGATTCCTGTTCCTACGCTCTGGTTGTTAATGAACCGGTTGTTGAACACCTCTACATTGCTGGCCGCCAGAATCAGCAGTCCGGTGCCATCCGATACGCCCGCCACGATGTTGCCTTCCGGTGCAAAGTTGGGCAGGTTATTATCGTGAACGTAGTTGTTGTACACCCTGACATTACCGCCCTGTTTCTGCACCAGGTCGGGCAGGTCAAATACCAGAATCCCCCCCGTATTCTCGTAGGCTTCGTTATCGAACACCTCGGCGTTGCGGGAGTTCTCAATTTCGATGCCCGCCACGTTGTGGTAGGCTTTGCTGTTTTTAACGACAATCCCCCGCGACTGCCCTACGTAAATACCCGCGTCGGACGCCCCGATGGCGATGCAGTTGTCGATAACCACGTTGTCGCACTGGACGGGATAGAGTCCATAGCCGCCATTTTCGGCCTTTGGCGGCCCGGTCCATTCTACTTTTACGTTGCGAAACGTGATGCCTTTCACGTTCATCGTCTTGATACCGTCCCCTTTGCTATCCTGAATAGTCAGGTCTTCAATGATAATATTCTCGGCATTGGATACCCGTAGTCCTTCGGCTCCATCAGTTTGTCCTTTAAAACTGAGAATCGTTTTATCAATGCCTTTTCCCCGGATAGTAATTTTCTTTTTATCCTGCAAAGACAAACTCCCGGAAAACGTAAAAGTACCCTGGTCCAGCGTAACGGTTCCACCATCATCAACCATGATGAGCTGGGTCTGATAGCGTTTCTGCACGTCGGTTTGCGACCAGCCTAGGCTAACAGACAGGGTCGTAATCACAACAATCAAGTAGTATTTCATCGGTTCTGGTTTAGGAAAGTCAGCTTGATAAAGAAACATCAAGGTACGGAATTTTGTCGTTCTTACCATACAACGCTTCCGGCACCCGTGCGCATGACAACGCCAGGGAGTGACACAGCCTGGCTCCGAAACGACGGGTATCAACAGTGCGATTGTTATCCTTTTTCGGCTCTCATCACCGGAACAAGGGGTACCTTTTACCGGTTACCTTCAAAAGCAATGCTTCCTGCCTGTGTCTATATCCCCTCCTGCCGAGACTACGTCGCTACCCAACAAATGGATGGTGCTGGCTACTGTCATGTTTGGCACCTTCATGTCTACCCTCGATAGCAGTATCGTCAACATTGCCCTGCCCACCATCCGGCGCGAACTGAACGCCGGTGACCGGGTAGAATGGATTGTGCTTTGTTACCTCCTTACTACCACCAGTACGCTCCTTATCATGGGGAAATTATCGGACTGGGTTGGTCGCCGACGACTATACATCACGGGTTTCGGGGTGTTTGTACTGGGTTCGCTGCTGTGCGGACTGGCCTGGAGCCTTTGGTCGCTGGTTGCGTTTCGGGTGGTGCAGGGGCTGGGCGCTTCCATGATTTTCGCCATTGGCCCAGCCATTATCAGTGATGCTTTTGCCCCAAGAGAGCGTGGAAAGGCGCTGGGATTGATGGGGACAGTAGTAGCCGCCGGAGCCAGCACCGGCCCCGTTGTGGGCGGATTGTTACTGGGGAAGTTTGGCTGGACGAGCATTTTTTTTGTCAATGTACCCATCGGACTACTCGCCATCTGGCGGGCATGGCTCGTATTGCCCAAAAGCACGAGAGTAGAACAAAAACGCTTCGACCTGTTGGGAGCCGGGTTATTCCTGCTGGGTGTGGTCTCGCTGTTGACGGGGCTGGATTTCGGGTCCGAACCCCGCTACGGCTGGGACAGTACGGTTGTTATCAGCCTGTTGACTGTCGGGGCCTTACTGCTGCTATTCTTCCTGATTTGGGAGAAGCGCGTTCGGGAGCCGATGCTCCAGTTGAGCCTGTTTCGGGTCAAGCCATATACGTCGGCCATTCTTGCCGCCTTTTGCGGGTTCATTGCTTCGGGCGCCAACCTGTTCGTGATTCCCTTTTTTCTGCAGCAATTGCTTGGTCTCCCGCCCGAAACGGCGGGATTAGTCCTGCTGGCCGGGCCGCTTACGCTGAGTGTCGTTGCGCCCATAGGCGGTTACCTGTCCGATAAAATCGAGACCCGCTGGCTCTCCACTACGGGTCTGCTGATTACGGCCTGTGGCTACTTCGCGTTTTCGTTTCTGAACAGCACCTGGGACTGGAAAGAGGTTGTCTGGCGCAGTGCGCTGATTAGTTTAGGCTTCGGCCTGTTCCAATCGCCCAACAGCAGCACGGCTCTCAACGCGGCACCATTGGCGCAGCGCGGCATTGCCAGCAGCATCATTGCGTTCATGCGAAACCTGGGCCTGGTGACGGGTATTGCCCTGGCTGCGGCCGTCTGGTACAGCACCCGCAACCGGTACGCGCTAGCCAACGGCGTAACGCCCGAAGCCGCACCGGCCCAACTGCTCGGTATGCACTATGCGTATCTGGTGATGGCCGGTCTGGTGCTGATTGGGGCGGTCATTTCGTTCACGAGAGGTAAAATCAGTGCATCCGCAGCGGATTCTGTTCAGGTTAAACAAGGGCCCCGGTTGTCAAAACCACCACGCTAACGGGTGGGTCTAAAAAAATCAGTGGGTACCGTAGCTTACAGGCCTTTTACCAAAGCCAGTACTAACCTGGCCGAGTTGCGGGCGGCCGTCTGGTAAAACGACAGCATGTCAGTTCGGGCATTGGCGTCGGCCCGGTCACTCAGACTTCTAATGACAAGGTGAGGTACTTGCATCTGGTAGCAAACCTGTGCCACAGCGGCTCCCTCCATCTCGGTAGCGTCGGCATTGAACGTTTGTCGTAACTCCGCCACTTTTTGGGCCGACGAGATAAACTGATCCCCCGTAACGACTGTACCCGTTAGGACAGACGGTGGGCGAGACGTGCCGGGAATAGGATCGAACATAACCGAGCGGGCTACGGCCTGAGCTCGGGCCAACATAACGGAGTCGGCTTTAAAATAGGCTGGGTTTTTTTCGCCCGTTACCGCGTTGCGCGTCTCAATGGATGGCTGCTTCTCAAAGGTAATGTATTGGTAGTCATGATGAACCGTCTGGCGGGCTATGACAATATCGCCCGGCTGAAGGGCGGGATTGGTACCACCGGCAATACCGGTAAACAATACCTGCCGGGGATGAAAATGACTGAGCAGCAGGGCAGTTGTCATGGCCGCGTTTACTTTGCCAATACCTGTTTCGGCAACCACTACGCGCTGGTTACCAATAAGCCCCGTTGTAAACGGAATGCCCTCAATCAGTACCGTTTTGGGGTCTTCCAGCGATTGTTTTACCAGCGAAACCTCCGCAGCAAACGCGCCCAGCAGTCCGGTAACGGGCTGAGGTGTGTAGACTTGCGCGAAGGAGGTATACGTTAGGGTCAGCAGTATAAGCAGGTATTTCATACAATCAGCGGATTAAGTAGCAAAGTAAAGCCCCAAAAAGCCTGCATCTGAGTAGACGCAGGCTCTTTCGACTAACCCGGAAGGCTTTTACCGTTTTGGGCCGATGGAGTCATAGATAACTACTTTCTCCCACAGCGTGGCGTAATTATTCCGGAAATCGTCGTGGATGGGATCTTTCTGGTAAGCCTCTTCATCTGCGGGGCTGTCGAAGAAACATAGCCAGGAATAGGCGTACGTACGCTCGATAACGGCGCGGTTAGTACTGGCCGGTTCGCCAATGTGAACCAGTTTGATGGTTGGGCATTTGGCCAGCCTATTCAGGCCTTCCAGCAATTTGGCTTTATCGGCCGCACTGTCGGCATTTTTCAGGTAAAAGAAAACGTGGTGTACGAACATAGTTTTGGGGGCATTGGTAAAAGCGGGCAGGCTGGCACTTAGTCCGACTGCTACGCTGGTTTTGATGAACGTTCTTCGCGACTGTTCAGACATACACTGAGTTGGATAATGGCAGTAAAATTGCCAAACGATTCGCTGGCAGCCAAATCGAAACCAAAATCAGTGGATACCCCGCTACTTATTTCCCGGTGGCCTGCTTGATAGCGGCTACTTCGGCCGGGTCGACGGGGGTGCCGTCCTGCTTGAATACTTCGTGAAACCAGATGGCCGGTTCGCGTCCGTTGACGTAGGGTTTCTGCCAGCTATCCCAGGGCAGAAACGTCTGGGTTTTTCCCGCCACGAAACCCCAGTTGATCATACCCACTTTCGCGGCTTTGGCAATGGGCAGGTGCGTCTGAAACTTACTATCCACGCCCCGCGCCATGTACTCCGTGCAGATAACGGGCCGCCCGAAGGATTTCAGGGCGGGTATCACGCTGGTCAGCGCATCGGCCGTTGAGTACTGGTGAAAGGTGATAATATCCGAATTATTGAACTGCACGGTTTCCATGGCACTCCACTTGGCCGGATTTTTCCAATCCTCCGGCGTGCGGTAAATCCACACCCCCGATGTCAGCGGCTGAGAGGCCCCCGCTGCCCGTGCCCACTGAAAAACGTAGGGCAGCAGGTTGGTAATAATGGCTATTTTCCGGGCTTTGGGTAATTCTGTTTTGATGGTGTGATTCTGACCATAGCTGTTGTCGTTGGCATTGTCGGGTTCGTTCCAGACATCCCAGCACAAAATACGGTTGTCGTTTTTGAACGCGTTAACCACGCCCTTCACGTACGTTTCCAGCCGGGGGTACTGCGACACATCCGACAGGGCTTCGGCACCGGGGCTTTGCAGCCAGCCAGAGTTATGGTAGCCCGGTACGGGTTCGTGCTGCGTACCGAGTCTGGGCATCGGGTCCCAGCACGAATCGAACAACACCAGCATGGGCCGGATTTTATGTTTGGCGCAGATGGTCAGGAACTGGTCCATCCGCCTGGTGAAACCGGCCGGGTCCTGCCAGAGCAAGTCGTGCAGAAATACGCGCATGGTATTCATACCGATGCTTTCGGCCATGGCCAGTTCTTTATCGATAATAGCGGGATCGAACGTGGCGGCCTGAAACATTTCCAGTTCATTGATGGCATTGGCAGGAGCGTAATTGGCACCCACCAGAAACGGCTCTTTGGCATACCAGGCGTTGGCTTTAGTCGCCGACCAGCGGCCGGGCGCATCCTGTTGCTGCGCCAGCGTCAGGGTGGAGATAAAAAGGAGTACGAAAAAAAAGAATCGGTTCATAAGTAAGCGATTGCAGCGAGTTATGTGAAAAGGATTCGGTTGTATTCAGGTAGCATTGTTACTCTCCTACGGGTACGGGCATGGGCTTTTTGGGGGCTGGTTTACCGAAATTGGGTGAACCGTCGGCATGCCACGTAAAGGGCTGAATATAGGGTGCCCGTTTGTTGCCGCAGCCATCCGTGGCGGATGGATTAGCGTGGTAGATCATCCAGTCCTGCCCAGCTCTGTCCCGAAAGAATCCACCATGACCGGGTGCCCACACCTCGTTTTCTGGTGACTGACTAAACACGGGGCCATTGTGCTTGATCCAGTTTTTTGCATCGAGCAAGTCACCTTTTCCGGTATACGTCAGCAAGCCCATACTGTAGTCGAGCCAGCAGGCATTGGCCGAATACACAATGAACAGGTTATCGTTATGGGCCAGGAACTCCGGTCCTTCGTTGACATAGATTTTAGGTACTTCACCATTCTTCTGCCACGCCTGCGGCACATCGCCATGCAGTTCCCAGGGTTGGTTGGGCTGTGAAATTTTGACCCGCTCACCGTCCAGAGTCCAGGGGTTTTTAAGCCGGGCGATGTAAATATCCTGCCGACCGTTGGTTTTACCCTCCCAACCCGACCAGGTAGCATACAACTGGCCCTTGTACTCAATGACCGACATATCAATTTCCCAGTGATCGTCTTTGTCGCCAACCTTTCCTTTCATGGCCCACTCGTCCTGCATCGGATCGGGCGATGGGTTTTCGATGACCCAAACCCGGTGCGACAGGTTATTAAGCGAATCGGCAGAGAAGTAGATGTACCAGCGATTATTAAAGTTGTGAATTTCGGGTGCCCATAATTCTTTGGAATAAGGCTGGCCGGGAGGGGGCGTATAGATGACTTTGCTTTCGGCGTTGGCCAGGTCAGCCATGTTCCGGGTTTTCCAGAGGGTCAGGTTCCGGCCGGTGGTGTTCATGTAATAATACCAGCCGTCTTTCTGAAATACCCAGGGGTCGGGACCGGAGTTTTTGACGGGGTTTGTAAATGTGCGTTGCGCAAACACTACAGGACCGGCCAGAAGCAGTAAAACCAGCACAGACAGACACCGTACTTGTTGCATAGGGGGTGAAAAAGGGTACATCGAACAAAGAATAAAAAAGTAATTTTTACCCTTTGCCCGTTTTATTTCTGAGACAGAAAGTGGGGAATTAACGTGTCAGAACGCTCCGCGTGCCGAACTGCTGGCAGTCGATACCGGTTCCGAACCGGGCGTTGGGTTCGCGTCCTCTGGTTTGGGAGCCACACCCGGCACTGGGCGTTTGGTACTGAAAATATGATTGAAAGAGCGCGTATACAGTAAACTAACCCCACCGCCGGTGGTAATGGTGCTGGTCAGGTTATACTGACTTAAAATACTTTGCTGGTTACGGTTGTACACCTTGGCCCGCAAACGGCCATCGGGCGTCAGGAAATATTCCAAGGTCCACTCACCGAGTAAACTGGCAGCATTATACTGGCTTTGCCCATAGGTGAATCCGCCGTCGCGGCTGATACGCAGCCGGTCATTCAGTAGTCGGTACGAAAACCGCAACTGTAGGTTGTTGAGCAGGTTTTCATTTTGCGTACCACTGGTAAACCCACCGAAGGACACGCCGACGTCCAGATTCTCGTTCAGGTTGGATGCCAGGCGGCTAATCTGGTTAGAGATAAGTTCGCTAACGCTATTGGCCACTCCGGTGTTCACCTGCCCCTGGTCGAACAGGCTGCTACCTTCCGATAGCAACTGGTTGAACAACAGGACACTACTCACCTGCCGGGTAAGTTCCTGATCGTTACTCTGAATGCGCGAAGCAAACGCGGTTACCGCCTGCCGGAAATCGGATGTAGACGGATAATCTTTAATATCCAGATTATAGTTGATGGTAGGCGTGCTCAGATCCCCGGTCAGTTTGATAACCAGATCGACGGGATACCGGCGCGTTTGATCGGCAGTGGCTTTCTGGTTAATCAATAGGGGAGCCAGCGACGTGTATTGCGTATAAGCAGCCGTTACGTCCAGCAAGGCTCCGTATGGGTCGCCGGTCCAGGTAATACGGCTGTTGGGCCGAATCTGAAAGCGCTTGTTGATAATATTCTGAAACGTAAAGGTGTAATCTCCCTTCTGGATTTCGTAATTACCCGTCATGGAAAAATCGCCCCGGGTATCCACTTTCATGGCAATAAGCCCCTGCCCGTACGCTTTGATGATATCGCCCGTCTGTCGGTCCAGTTGAATTTCGCAGTAGGCATCGGGCGTAATATCGAAGTTGAAGTCCATCTGAATCCGCGACAGGTCGATGTCCCCCGCAGACGTACCCGATTTGCTGGCCGTTTGACTAGTCACGCCATCCGTTGCGGCACGGCTCAGGTTGACAAACCGAATCTGCTCATCGTCGGCTACCGTAGTGGCCCCGTCCAGTGGAATATAAATTCGGGTGCCTTTATTGCTGGATACATTAGCGCGGATTGTCAGATTATCCGTTGGGCCATTCAATTCTGCTTTTCCCGTTATAACGGCCTGACCATAGAATGCGTCGTTGTCTTTAGCCGCCGTATTCATGATTCTGAAGTTCTTGAAATCAGCATCGAAAGCCAGGTTGACATCGCGGAATCCATTGTGGAATACGCCCCCTCTGAGCTGGGCGGTATTGCCCTGCGGATCACGCAGCGTTAGCTGCCGGGTAATTATCTCGTTTTCACCGAAATAAATTTTATCGTCAAAAGCAAAATCTGCCTTCAGGTAGTCGAACTGACCACGGCCACCCTGAATGGCTATTTCGCCTTTCAGCACCGGAGCCGCCGGTTTACCCGTTATGTCGATTACACCGTTGGCGGTACCACCCAGGTTAGAAAAAAGCCCGGTCGTAAAGGGTTCCAGTAAACTCAGGTCGGCATTATTTACACTGGCTTTCACGGCCAGGGGATTCGCT
The DNA here is from genome assembly GCF_000374085.1 of Spirosoma spitsbergense DSM 19989. Lineage (GTDB taxonomy): Bacteria > Bacteroidota > Bacteroidia > Cytophagales > Spirosomataceae > Spirosoma > Spirosoma spitsbergense. The sequence goes on from NZ_KB893605.1 coordinate 21,648, forward strand.
TTTAACTGGGGCGTGTACGTACCCGCAAGGGTAACCACATCGGTACCTTTCTGATTAACAAGGGCGTTCACATTGAGTCGCTGGGTTTGCTGATCCCAGACACCCTGTCCGCTAACGTCCCCGAGTAGTATCTTCTCATACGATAGCGCATTAACCGTTATCGAACTTTCTACGATGGGGGTATCATACAGGTTTCTAACCGTCAGTGAACCGTTTAAGGTACCACCCAGATTGGTATTCAGTACCGAATTAAGCGACGATAGCAGGAAATTATGCGATTCTACCGCAAGGCGTTCTACCGAGTCCGGCGAGATAATACCCGACGCCTGAATGAGTTGATTTTCGTTCAGCAACGACAGATTGCGAATCGTATACGTGTTGCCCACTTTCCGGATCAGACTTTCGGGGCTGAGCGTCCAGTCGCCGTCCAGCACCCGTACGTTCGATTTTCGGAAGGTAAGGTCGATAGCATCTCCTTTAAACTGTAGTTCGCCGTTCAGTTCGGCGTGATTCGTGTACAGACCGCTACTATCAGCCTGATCAACGTCACTCGTAAAATCAATATGATCCACCGCCCACGACGCTTCTACCTGAAGATTCCGGGTGGGTAGTAAGGCACTGAACAGCTGCCGCTTCGAGGAAATAACAGCCGAAGCGAGTACATCTTTGGTGGTAGTAAACTTAGAGGTCGTCAGGTCAAGATCACTGGGACCAAAGCCGATGGTGCCAAATTTTACCGAATCTGTTTTAACGGTAGCCGTCAGAAAGGCCGTGTTGCTTTCCGTGAAACGACCTTCGAGCCGGGTGGCAGGCGCTACATAGGCCGAGGCTCCCAGGAAATCCATCAACGGAATACTATTCTTGGTAATGATCTGGTAATCGATACCGTAGCGCAGCGGCTGGGCAACTTTTCCGGCTCCGTAATCCAGCCAGCGCTGTTTCTGCGCATAGTAAGCTTTCATGCCAGCCGCATCACCCATGAAATAAAGCTGGTACTCATGCGCTAGCTGAGTCAGGTCATCGATGGTGCGTTTGGGTTCAAAATTGCCTTGCAGGCGGGTAGTCAGAAAGTCGGAATCGAGGTAGAAGTATCGCTGCGTGGCGATAGAATCGACCTGTTGCCGAGCCTGTCTCTCGACGGATGAGGTTAGAGTAAGCCTGTCTATAGGCAGGTCCCTGCCGTTCAGGCTCAGGGTGGCGTTGCTAAAGGCGGCACTCCCCACAATATCATCCAGCGCACTACCCTCCAGCTGAACGTCTAAATTTGTTTTAACCGTTAGTGAATCAGGCATATAGCCCAACGCCCGCAGGTCGGCGTGTTTCAGGATTCCGCTCAGGTCGTAGCGTTTTTTAGGGCCGCTCAGGTTAAATTCCCCATCGAGGTCAAAGGCCAGATTCGGGTCGTTGATGTGGAGTTGCCCCTGAAAAACGGCTTTTTGCAGATTGCCGCGTGCCGCCACATTTCGGTAACTATAGTGCTGCCAGCCAAATCGGTTAAACGTACCGTCGAAGTCGATGACAGCCTTCTCCAGACTGGTACCTTTTCCGGTTATTTTCCCTTCGCCATTCAGCTTACCGAATTGTTCGGGTTGATTTAGTAGCTGGCCCAGGTCCAGATTATCGGCTTTCAGATTGGCCGCATACGTGGTCTGATCCGCCTTATCCGATAGGTTCAACCTCAGGTCGCCGGTTACGGTGCCGATGGCCGTTTGAACCGTTCCTTTTGTTTTAAAATCATCGAACGAACCCACAAAGGTGGCGGCAAAAGCAGCAGTACCTAGTTTCTGGATGGTTCCGTTGAAGGATGAATCGGGATAGTACTGCCGAATATCGGCCATGTTGACAACCGAAGGCGTAAACGCAAAATTGACCGTCGTCTTATCCATATCGGGCAACCCCTTCCAGGCAATGTCACCCGCCAGCCGACTGCGGCCATTGGCACCGAACCGAAGGTCGGTACTCCGAAGCCGGAAATCATTGACCGTTCCGCTGAAATTACTCGTGAGCAGCCAGGTTTCGTGCAGCCCGCGCAGGTACTCCGAAAAATAGCCTAAGTCGGACGACTGCACTTTACTGTTTCGGAACTGGGCTTTTATGCGTACCCGGCTGTTGAAATCGCCAAAGGCCGAGGGTTTATCGTAATAAAAAGTCAGTTCATTCCGGATAATGGAGTTGCCAATATGGGCGTAAAGTCCGCCCAGTTCCATTTTGGTGTTGCAGTACAAAAAGCGCGTGTCCAGTTTGCGGATTTTTATTCGGGAATCGCGATCAATGCCCGATAGCCCTTTGGCATCGAACGCAATGGTATCGCCCAATACCATAAAATCACTCACATCGGCCGTTAGGTGCTGGAGCGTGAAGTGGTTATGATCGAAGCTTTCCCGGTCGTTCATAAACGGCTCACGGGGGTCTTCGAGCGTGTAGGCCCCATCCACCAGATGAATACGGCCAACGGTAAACGGAACGTTTTGATTCGGAACGCCCGGATGGAGCGGGTCCGTTGTCAGTTCCTCAATGCGGGCAATAAAGTCGTCGAGGTTGGTGTCGCCATTTTTAGGATTTTTAATCATCCTGACATCGGGCTTGTAGAGCACAATCTCATCCAGATGAATATTATGCGCCGACGAATCAATCAGATAACGCAGGTTATAATCGGCATCGAGCCGCCCGACCGTAATCATTGGCCGGCCCTGATAATCTTTAATCGTAAGTTGTTTGAGGGTGAGCGAGTCGAACCATTTGATCGAAACGCCCTGAATGTCAACGGGGAATTTTAGTTTTTCCGAAAGCCACTCGGCTCCTTTTTTCGCCAGTTGTGTTTGTACGGCCGGGATCTGGAGGCCCAATAAAATCGCCAACGCCAACGTCAGTACCGTGATGCACAGGTAGAGCAGTGTTTTAAGGAGTATGGCAAAAAACTGACGCATCCGGGGTGGAAATGCCTAAGGTACAACGAATAATAGAAATAGAATACCGCTTAGACTACTAACTGAGTGAACGGTTTAGCGGCAACTTCCATTGTTTAATCTCAGAGAAATCATTATCCATTAATTTTGTGATGTGAATATTCTAGCCATTGAATCGTCCTGCGATGAAACATCGGCGGCTGTTTTGGCCAATGGCCATATGCTGTCGAACGTAATTGCTACCCAGTTAATTCACGAACAGTACGGGGGAGTTGTGCCCGAATTAGCCTCGAGAGCCCATCAGCAACATATTTTACCCGTAGTTGAACGTGCGTTAGCCGACGCAAATTTACCCAAAAATGCGTTATCGGCCATTGCCTTTACCCGAGGCCCCGGTTTGCTGGGATCGCTGCTGGTAGGGGCTTCTTTTGCGAAAGCACTGGCCCTGGGGCTGAATATCCCGCTCATTGAGGTGAACCACATGCAGGCGCATGTACTGGCCCATTTCATTGAAGACCCAAAGCCCGTTTTCCCCTTTTTATGCCTGACCGTGAGTGGCGGCCATACGCAGCTTGTGCGCGTCGATAGCCCGTTGACCATGACCATTATTGGTCAGACGATGGACGACGCCGTGGGCGAAGCCTTTGATAAATCGGCTAAACTGCTGGGCCTGCCCTACCCCGGCGGGCCGCTGATTGATAAGTATGCAAAAGAGGGTGATCCATTGAAATTCCGTTTCCCGATGGGGGAAATGCCTAACCTGGATTTTTCGTTCAGCGGCATCAAAACGGCCATTCTTTATTTCCTGCGCGATAACAAAAAGATTAATCCTGATTTTGTCAGTCAGAACCTGCCGGATATTTGCGCGAGCATTCAGCATACCCTGATTCAGATGTTGTTGACGAAACTGAAGCGGGCCGCCCGCGAAACGGGGATTCGCGACATTGCGATTGCCGGGGGCGTATCGGCCAACAGTGGCCTGCGAACCGCATTGACCCAACTGGGTGCCGCACAGGGATGGAGCATCTATATTCCCTCCTTCGACTATTGCACCGACAATGCCGCGATGATTGCGATGGCCGCTCAGTTTAAATATGAACAGGGTGATTTTACCGATCAAACCATAAGTCCACTACCCAGAATGAGTTTTTAACCGAATCGCAGACGTTATAAGTTATACTAGTCATAACGGGGCCGCCCATGCGGTCAAACATGACTGAATTACTACTGCTTTACGTCAGCCACTTCCGATTCTACGACTTCTACGACGCTTACTATGACCATTTCTGAATTATACATCTATCCCATTAAGTCGCTGAGCGGTATGGCCGTATCGGAGGCCATTGTAGAAGAAAAAGGCTTCCGGCACGACCGACGGTTTATGCTCGTTTCTCCCCCCCGGAACGATGGTCCCTGGGAGTTCATGACGCAGCGAACCAATCACCAGATGGCCTTACTTGACGTCGCTATTCGGGGTCAAAAACTGCACGTCTGGCATCGGCATCGTCCTGATGATGTGCTGGAACTACCCCTGACGGTAGCGCCAGTTTCATCAACCGAAACCATGCTGGTTAGTATCTGGGATAGTAAAGATGTACCAGCGGTGTCCGTTAGTGCCGAAGCCGATCAATGGTTCACGAACGCGCTGGGAAAATCTTGCCGCCTGGTTTTCATGCCCGAAACGACCCACCGGGCGGTTGATCCGAAATACGCACGGGCGGATGATACAGTCAGCTTTGCCGATGGGTATCCATACCTGTTTATTGGTCAGGCTTCACTCGATGCGCTTAACCAACGTCTGCCTGAGCCGTTTTCCATGCGTCGGTTCCGGCCAAACGTGGTGGTTGCGGGCGGTTTACCCAACGAGGAAGATGCCTGGGCTGAGTTCTCCATTGGCGACCTGCATTTTTACGGCGTCAAACCCTGCGCCCGCTGCGTGCTGACAACCATCGACCCGGAAACGGGCGAGTCGGGAAAGGAGCCGCTTAAAACGCTGACTACCTACCGAAAGTGGAAAACGAAAATTCTGTTTGGTCAGAATGCACTGGTCAAAACATCGGGTACTACCCCGTTGGGCATACTACGCGTTGGGCAACCTATCGAGGTAAAAAGCCGTCAGGAGCCCTGGCTGGCACCACCCGTACCGGTTTGACTGACCTACTTTCTTTAGGCAAGCCCACGATTGAATATCCAGGCAGATTTTACACACAGTTACCTATCACAGCCTTTGCTCACTTACATCCGTACTATTTACTACCTAAGTTTTCCCGTCGTGATCGGGGCCATTCTATCGAACCGAATGGTTATCCGGCTATCCGGCGTTGATCCTGTTCACTGGGCTACATCACTGATGCTGGCGCTGGTTGTGTTTATCATCTATACCATAGACCGATTACTGGATGTCAGGAAATACGCAGCTGATGGTACAAGACAACGCTTAACAGCACGGCATCGGTTTCATTATCAATACGCTCCTTTGCTATGGCGGCTGGTGGCTGGAGCCGCTGTTTTGGCGTTGATCTTACTCTTTTTTTTACCACCCAGTGTAATCAAATTCGGACTTATACTGGGCGGTATCTGTGTCGCTTACGTAGGAGCCGTTTTTCAGCTTCCGGCGCGTCATCCGGCGTTATTGCTGAAAGAGCCATTGGTAGCGGCCCTCTACGCAACGGGCGTATGGGGTAGTGTATGGGTGCAACGTCCGGTTATCACCTATGTTGATCTGACGGAATACGGGATGTTTGTAGGCATTGCTTTTCAGAACCTGCTCCTGTTTGCGGTGATGGAACAACTCGAAACTCCCGATCAATCCATGTTTTCGCTGGCTACGCAGTGGGGTAGCGAACGCTGCGATACGATACTGCGCTGGCTTACCTTCACGATTGTGGCGGCTGGACTGGTCCTTTGCTTTCTGGCTAAAGACCGGTTTGCCCAACGGTCGGCACTGGTGCTGGTCCTGATGAGCATTGCTCTGTATGGTATTCAGCGGTACCCCGCTTATTTCCTCAAAAATGAACGGTACCGGTGGCTGGGCGACGGCGTTTTCTGGATGCCGGGGCTGGTATTGTAGAGTAAAACAAATTGGAAGTTATTGACCAGAAGAGGCTTTAGATTGGCAAAAGGTCTACGAAAAAAATCAGCTATTGAATCCACCAAAAAACGACGATTATGCCCCTTAACAAAAAGTACTGGAACCTATGGAAGCAGTCAGAGGAGGGAAAAGCAGCTATCAAGTTGTTTGAAGAAGCAGGAGATGGAAAAACTATAGTAGAGTTGTTTGAAGAATACCCTACTGCTTTTGATGCAATTGAAGCCGCAGAGTATGTATATAATCTTCTTGATTTTACCACAAAGCCAATTCTACCTGAAGAACTGCCAGATGATCAGGCAGAAGATTTCTTTGGAAAGATCGCAGATGAGGGCATCACAATGACCTTTGAAGATAGAGAAGAAGAAATTAGAGATACGTCAGATATGCTTTTCGAAATTCCAGTAATTTCAACTTGGCTGTATCTATCATACCCTGATCTATACAAACCCTACTTTTTCCAAAATCAGTTTTATCTGCTAACTCGAATTGCTGAATCGTTTGATATTAAATTACCATCTGTTCCACTAAAAAGCAAGAAAATAGAGAGACTAAAGTATTACGCTGACATTTGTAAATCATTCTCAGATTTCCAGGCTAAACACGGCATGACAGCGGCTGAGTTTTGTGGCTTTCTTTACGATTTCGCTCCAAATGATATAAAACAAAACAATCCAGTAATTCAGGAAGTACTGCCAGAGCCAACCCAGGTTTGGATGATTGGTGCTAACAAAGCGGGCGGAGATTTTGAATTTTTGGATAACTTCTCTAATGATGACACTCACTTCTGGCAAGGAAATGAAGATACGAAGAAGGGCGATATACTGGTAATGTATTGCCTGGCTCCTTACAGTTGCATTCATTCAATTTGGCGGGCTACTACCGATGGGATTACCGACCCCTTCTTTCATTGGTATGGTAGCGTTTATATTGGTGAAGGCCAGAAAATTACACCAATTACGCTCAACGAGTTAAAGAGCGACCACTACTTTAGTCAACATGCATTAGTCCGTAAGAACTTACAGGGTGTAAACGGATATCCGCTTACCTCGGAAGCTTACTTACAGTTACAAAAAATGATTGTTAACAATGGAGGAGAAGTCGCTCATTTACCAAAACTTTATGGTTATCAATTCGATAAGAATAAAAGTCTGAATAGCGAGGAAGAAGTGAATGTTTATTTGGTTGAGCCTTTATTCATCAAGCTTGGTTACACTCCGAACGATTGGAAAAAAGAAAGTCGTGTCAGTATGGGCAGAGGAGAAGGCAAATCTGCTGATTATGCTTTTCCAATGAAAGGTGATAAAAACGGTGAGAACGTTTCCATGTTGGTTGAAAGTAAAAAGCATATAAACACTAAGCGGGACATGGATGATGCATTCCGACAGGTTAAGTCATATGGAAAGCGTTTATTAGCGAAGGTTTTAGTTATTGCTGATAAAGACTTTATATGGATTTACCAGCGGCAGAAAGATTATGACTTTGATAGTACTCAGTACGTAAAAAAGGCTTGATATGAACTTGAAGACCCCGACAATTTCAATCTATTAAAGAAATGGTACTCTGACAATTCTTGTGGTCAGATGGCTTGGGCTAGTACTCTGAGCCGAAGATGAGCGAAATTTGGTAGCCCATAACTGATCCGTTTGACATACCGAATCACATTATTGAGTCCCTCGGTAACGGCATTGGTCAACTGCTCATGC